>JAFWSH010000003.1 GCA_017519405.1 Clostridia bacterium | reverse complement strand
CGCCATGGCCGCCTTGGCCCGGTCCAAGGTGGTACCGCCGAAGATCCGCGTGTCCCCGATGGCCAGCAGGATATCCCCGGCCTTCAGCCCCGCCAGATCCGCCGGGCTTCCGGGTTCCATATTGCCGATCATATAGCCCTCCCGGGCGCCGTAGAATTTACCGATCTCCGGGTCCACATAGACGCCTGAGACACCCAGGGACCAGGCATCCGCCAGTTTCTGCTCCGTCTGTGTCAGGGGTGTCACCAGTGTATCCTGATAGCCAGCCGTCACGCCCTTACCGAAGGCGTACCAGTGCTGCTGGTCCTCCGGGATCCGCACGGTATCCCCGTTTACCGTATGATAGGCTGTGATGGCGATCATACAACCGGCGAAGTAGTAGTCGCCCATGTTCATGGAGAGCGTCATGTCCTGGTTCTTGTTCAGTGTTTTGCGCTCCTCCGACTGATTGAAAGCCTTTATTTCATCCGCGATGGTTACCTTGTCGCTGAGACTGCCCAGGAGGAAGCGCTCGCCATAGGTGCTGTAGAGCCGCATGTCAAAGTCGAAGGCGTCTACCTTTTCCCCGGTCTTGTTCCGGATGGTGAAGGTGATGGTGCCGCCGCCCTTGCTGGAAGCCTTCACATTACCCTTGGTGATGACCATCGGGTCCTCCTTGGTCAAGGGAGTGCCTTTTGCTTTTGTGAGGGCTTTGGCGGAGAAAAGGCGTGCCTGAAACTCCGGCGAACAGATGCCGTCCTGTTCCATGCCGTTTTTCGCCTGGAACTGCTTGATGGCCACGGCGTATTCCTTGGTGAGCTTGTTGCCCTTTGCACTCAGGGAATAGCCCAATTCATGCAGCCTGTCCCGGATGAGCGGCACCATGTCGCTGGTTTCGCCCACCTCAATCAAGCTGTACATGGAGGGGTCCGGGGCGCCGGGAAGCGTATCCGGGTCCACAAGGCCGCTGGCCCGCAGTACAGGGAAGGGGAACTCGTCAGCAACGGGCGTAACGCCAGTAGCTGCAGCTGAAGGCTGGATCGATGTGATGGCCTTCTTTGCGATCACCAGGTCCACGTCATCCGCCAATAACCAGCCCGTCTTGTTGTTGGCCAGAAAGGTCACCCGGTACCAACCCACACCGTCGGTGAGGGTTTCTTCTTCGATCCGTACTTGTGTACCAAGCTCAACAGTGCCGTCCACCATGGCCTTGTCAGAGGCGTCCATGTACACTTTGGTTTCTGTGTTTACATAGCCGATTTGCGGGTCCTCAGCCATCGCCGGGAGGGCGGCCAGCAGGAAGCACAGAGCCAGGATCAGCGACATCAGTTTTTTCTTCATGTTCATTGCTCCCTTCTCGATGGTATCATCAACAGGAGATCAGATTCAATTCTCGTGGGGCCAGTCGTGACTGACGGCCCACTGATCGGCATAGCTGTCCGGGACCACCTGCAGCACGGTGCCTTCGTCAAAGGCGTCGTCGGCGATCTGAACGACGCCGGCGGGGATCCTGACGATCTGAGCTTGGATGCCCTGCAGAGCACCGCTTTCAATCCGTTTCAGGCTCCGTGGCAGTGTGAATACATTCCCGATGTAGGTGACGGGAATGCCGTGCTGTTGTGCAAAGGCATCGGCAGTCGAGCCGGGACGACAGCGGATAGCGGGATTTTTACAGTAGTCGAACACCAACTCGCGAATCTCGGTACCGTCTCCAAGGAAGGTCAGTGTCATGTCGTCGCATAGCTGGAACGGCTTGTCCATGATGAGTTCACAGTTCGAGGGAATGGTTAGGGAATGCAGCGAAGTACAGTTGACAAAGGCAAAGGTATCAATCTTTTGCAGGCTGTCGGGCAGTGAAACGTAACGGAGTTTCGTGCAGTATCCGAAGCTGTAGCCGCCGATATAGGTCACGCTGTCCGGAATGACGATCTCCTCCAGACCGCAACCATTGAAGCAGTAACCGTCAATGGACGTCATCGTCTCAGGGAGGCGGATCCGCTTAAGTGAGCTGCAGAAATAGAATGCCTGTCCGGAGATGGCTACACCGTCAGCGATCCAGACCTCCTCCAACGATGCACAGTTCTGGAACGCGCAGCTCCCAATGTTTTCCACCGTGCCGGGAATCGTGACGTGCTCAAGCCCCGAGTATGCGAAGGCATAATGGCCGATCGTCTTGAGGGACGGGGGAAACTCCACTGTCTTCAGCTGCTTGCAGCCGTTGAAGGCCTGTGTCGAAATGCCGGTTAGATTCGGCGAAAAAGTGATCTGGGCGATTGGCGTGCCAGCAAAAACTTCGGCACCCATGCTCACCAGCGTCTCCGGCAGCACCATGTTTGTCAACCCGCTCGGCTTGAACGCAGCGGTATCGATGAAGGTGACCGGGCCGAGAAAAACCACCTCGTTCAGCGATGTGCAGTACTGCAGTACATAGGCGGGAATCACGGTAATCCCCGCCGGGAAGGTGATGCCGGTCAACGAGGCGGAATAGGCAAAAGCGCTCATGCCGATTCTGGTAATGCTGTCGGGGATAATGTAATGGCCGGAGAGCCCGCTGTGGGCAAACGCCTCTCTGCCTATGTCCGTCACGGTGGCGGGGAGGTTAATCCCTGTCAGGTGCGTGCAGCCGTAGAACGCGCCTTCCGGGACCTCCGTCCAGGGGGCCAGGATTTCCACCTGTTCGATCGGTGTGGCCGTAAAGGCGTGGGCAGCGACATTGACCGTGGAAGCCGGGATGCGCAAGGAAGTCATCTTCGTGTAGGCAAGCGCATGGTCACCAATTGTCTCCAGACCTTCCGGCAAGCTGAAGAACGTGACAGGCGAGCTGCTGAAGGCATAGTCACCGATCTCCTTCAGGCTTGTGCCGAGCTGCACCTCAGTGAGTGCGCTGCAGTTCTCGAAGGCGTGAGCGGGGATCGTTTCCAGCGAGTCAGGCAGGATCACCTGTGTTATGGCCGGACAGCCGTAGAAGGCATACTCCCCAATTTCTACCAGCCCTTGGGGAAAGATGATGCCCGGCAGACGGCTGCACTGATAGAAGCACTTCTCTCCAATAGACTCCAGCTGAGCAGGAAGCAGAAGACTGGTCAGCTTCTCGCAGTTGCAAAAGGCCTCGTTGCCCAGCACAAGCACGCTATCTGGAAGGTCGGCCGAGGTCAGGGCAGTGCAGGCCCGGAAAGCGGCGTCCCCCACCACCAGCAATCCGTTAGGGAAGGTCACGCTGGTCAGGGCAGTGCAGCCCCGGAAGACCTCAGGCCCTACACCCAGCAGCCCCTCGGGGAAGGTGATGCTCTGAAGGGCAGTACACCCCTTGAACGCCAGCGGCATGATCACCTGTATCCCATCCGGAACGGCATAGGCCGTCAGCGCCCAGCAGTTTGCGAATGTTCCCTCCGGAATCACCTGCAGCCAGGAGGGCAGCGTTACATCCGACAGGTAGATGCAGTACTCGAAAACGTGCGCCCCCATCTCCTCCACCGTGTCCGGGATCGTGACCGTGGTGAACCGGTCCGAGGCGCAGGCCGCGTAGGCGTAGCTGCCCACGGTCTTTACGTTGGGCGGCAGGTAGGCCGCATCATCGTCCAGACTGGTGCAGTTCAGAAAGGCCCCGTTGCCCACGGTCTGCACCCAGTATTTCAGGGGCGCACTCACCAGGCTGGTGCAGCCGGAAAACGCCTCGTCCCCGATGACCTGCAGGGCATCCGGGAAGACGACGCTCACCAGGGTGGTGTTGTCCTTGAAGGCTTCCGGCCCGATCACCGTGATCTCCATGTCGTTGATCCGGTTGGGGATGGTCAGGCTGGCTACGCTGCCGGTGTATTTGGTGATGGTCACCACGCCGGCGTCGGACGTCCACTCGAAGCCATCCGATGTGGTGCCGCTGTCCGCCAGGGCTGGGGCAAGGCACAGCAAAGCAAGCAGGACCAGCATGATGATCATGATCCGTTTCATGAAGCAGTTTCCTCCTTTGCGATACACACCATTATTCTATCACCTGCAGGGATGCCATACAAGGCGCAGAGGCAGTTTTTACATCCGCAGGATTGTAGGTATGCGTATGAACCCTGCGGCGCTTCAGGGATCATTCACTGAAAGCAAGCAGCGCCGGACGAACTTCATTCGCCTGTACTATCGGGTAAGTCCCTCGCTTGTGCGTCGCTTTGGAAACAGAAGATGGTTCGCAAAGCTTTGTCTTGTCCCTTTGAACCTTCTTGTACACCATCTCCAGGCAAGGGGCGTAGAATCTACTCCCTATCAGGATTGAAACGCCTCGGACTTTCAAGCTTTATCGTCCAGGCAAGAAGGAAGCGTCCATAAGAAGCATTCTGAGAATCAAATCTCCCGGTCCTGTTATGGAGCCGGGAGATTTTGTTTTTCCCTGAACAGCAGGGATAAGACACCCCTCTTCCGAAAGGTGGAGGGTTTTTCTTTTTGTCTGGCTATGGTATAATTCGTTTGGCTGTGAATGCATAATGGCATACAAGCCTGACGGATGCCCGGATTGGATGATGACGAAAGCGAATCAAAAGAAGGCTGCAAAACAACATGTAGCGGATCGCGCTGTTCATGCATATCGTGCTGATGAGCGCAAGCATCACGAGCCGGCGCATCCGCCGTGACACCAGCCCTCCAGGCCTCCCAGCGAAAGGATGTGACGCCATGAATCCCCAGCCCGCGAATCCCTGTCTGCAGTCCGAAGCCCGGGAGCTGCTGGCCGCCCTGGCCCGGATGGAGGGAAAGGCCATTCTCACCGGCCAGCACACCCAGACCCGGGAGCAGGAGGAGCTGGCCGTGATCCGCCGGGAGACGGGCAAACTGCCTGCCCTGTGCGGCTTTGAGCTGTTGGCCTGCTCCCCCAACATCCGCCCGGAAGGGGCCTCCGAGGCCTGCATCACAGAGGTGGAGCGCAACAGGGACACTCTGCCCCTGGCCATGGCCTGGGGGAAGCGCGGCGGGCTCGTCACCTTCACCTGGCACTGGTTCTCCCCCCTGGGTGGCCGGGACAAGTCCTTCTACGCCCGGAACACGGACTTCGATCCCTGCCGCGCCCTGGAGGAGGGCACGCCGGAGCACGAGGCCCTGCTGCGGGACATGGACACCATGGCGGAGCAGCTGCAGCCCTTCTGCCGGGCCCATATTCCGGTGCTGTGGCGTCCCTTCCATGAGGCGGAGGGAGACTGGTTCTGGTGGGGCAGCCGGGGGACAGAGACCGCCCGTGGACTGTACCGGCTCATGTTCCGGCGCTACACCGGCCTCCATCGGCTGGACAACCTGATCTGGGTGTGGAACAGCCCCAGCCCGGCGGGCTATGTGGGGGATGATTTCTGCGATGTTCTCTCCCGGGACCAGTATCCCCCGCCCCACGCCCACGGCGCCTTCCGGGACCGGTACGACGAGCTGCGGACCCTGACCGGGGAGAAGGGCCTGGCCATCGCCGAGACGGGGATCCTCCCGGATCCGGATGCCCTGATCCGGGAAAAAGCGCCCTGGCTGTGGAGCATGACCTGGAGCGGCGTCTTTGCCCTGACGGAGGAGCAAAACAGCTTCGACGCCCTGCGGAGGCTGTATCATCACCCCTATGCCGTAACCCTGGATACCCTCCCGGGGTGGCTGGGACAGGGGTGACGCGGTCATTTCCGGGATCCGCGAGACAGGCAGGGAAGCTGTAATTCAGAGCCACTGTCTGATCAAACGGATTTCCCATTCCTGCGCCATCTGAATCTGCATTTTTCAGTATCTGAAATTACTGAATTTACCGCTTGCATTCCATCGGCAAATATGCTACAATACCACCGCTTTGATGTGCCTTGACTTCACAGAGAGGTGGATTTCAATGGGAAGCTATTGTCAAGTCTGCGGCAAGGGTACGCTGAACGGCAACCTGGTAAGTCACTCCAATCGCAAGACCCACAGGATCTGGGCGCCCAATGTGCAGAGCGTTCGGGTCGTGATGGATGGGGCTGTGAAGCGGGTGAACGTGTGCACCAGCTGCCTGCGCAGCGGGAAGGTGCAGCGCGCGCTGCCCAAGACCCATGAGGCTGTGGAAGCTGAGGCCTGATTCCTGGCAGAAAAGACGGATTCCGTTGCGGCGGAACCGTTTTTTCTTTGTCCTGCAGACGCAATACAGAAGGGGGAAGATGACCGTCCCGCAGCCGTCTTCCCCCTGTTTTATTCTTCCTCCTGCAACGGCTGTATCAGCCGCAGATTCCGGTCCAGCACATCCTCCAGGCGTATCCAGTATTCCAGCCCGCCATAGGCTTCCTGATCGAAATACCATCGGGCTCCCGGGAGATCCTCCGGCGTCTGTGCCGGATAAAACCGCCCACCGCGACTTTGCCGGAAGGCCTCCATCTTCCCCTTCCGCTCCCAGGTGGCACCCGGAGCCGAGTCCACCACATGAACCATGGTTCCGTCCTCCGACAGGCCGTCCACCAGGGCGATGTGTCCGCGGACCACGCCGAAGGAGAAGAAGGCCCCCTCGCGCAGCGCAGCGATCACCTTTTTCCGGTCGGACAGCGGCTCACTGCGGGTGCGATAGCCGTAGACCTGCGAAGCCTCCCGCACCAGCCGCTCATTGTTGGTGCCGTCCGGTGTCAGACAAAGGGCATACTTTTTCGCCAGGGCCTCCGGCCGGGTGTCTTCCCCGTCAAAGCCCATGCGATACAGCGCGTGGGCCAGGGCGAAGACGGCACAGCCGGAACGGTCCAGATTGCTGGTGCGGTAGGTCTTGTCCTTCCACCAGCCATCCTTCTGGCTGTAGACCGGGCTGAGGGGAAGCGCGTCTGCCCGTTCTGTCACCACGAAGGCTGCAGACGCCGTCTCCGTCCGGTCCTGCTCATCCCTGACCGTGACCGTCACCGTATAGCGTCCGGGCTGCCTGGGGCGATAGGCGGCCTGAAAGTGGGTGCCCTCCTCGCCCCGGAAGGAGGCGATGCTGTCCCCCTCGATGGCCCAGGTGACGGCATGGCGGCTCCAAGCGGATACCCGGATGTCCACCACGTCACCCAACGCAATTTCCTCCGCACTGAGGGCGATCTCCACCTCGCCTTCCGGCAGCGGAAGGAACGCCGGCTTCAGGGCAAAGGCATGATAATCCCCGGAGAAAAGGATGGTGCCATCGTCCGGATCCACCAGCACACCCCGGACGTAGCGGTCGTTCTCATCGAAGAAGCCGCAGTGATAGACCGGGTGATCCATGCCCCGAAGCGTTGTATCCGTGCCCGTCACGCAGTACAGGTCCTCTTCTTCGGACTTGTTTTTCTTTTTGAACACCGCCCGGGCGCGGTTCTCCGCCTCCTCCCGGGCGAGGCCGGGCAGGCTGTCCCCGCTCTCCGCCGGGCCGTCCAGGGCGATCAACGCCACAGGCAGCTCCCCGTACTCCTCCCCCGCCTTCACCAGGCAGCTGACATCGGAGACGGACAGTACCGTCACCGGCGCGCCGGCAGGCAGTGCATGCGATGCGCCTGTCCAGGCCACCGTCTCCGTTGTGGTACCGGGCTGGGGGATCCAGGCAAGCTCCGCCGAGGGTTCGGCATAATGCCAGGTCAGTTCGGAGAGCGGCATCCAGCCTTCCCCGCCCTCCCGGGGATGCACCCGGGCCCAGGCTTCCGCTGTCTCCAGCACCGTCAGGGCTGTGTGGCCATTATACACCCCCGCCACCGCAGCGTCTTCTGCCGCGTCTGTGCGAAGGACCGCTGTTTCATTGTCCGGGTAAACTGTCTGCCCCACCAACGCTTCCGGCAGGAGGAGAAATTCATTCTTCACATAGCCGGACTTGTTCTTGTAAGTGATCCTGGTCCATTCCCCGTCGGTCTCCTCCGCCTCCACCAGCGCGTGGTTGGGCACCGTATCCACCAGCTTGCCCTTGGCCTCCGGCGTTTTGCGCATCTTGACGCCGCCGCCCGGGGTCTGCACCCGCACCGACTCCGCCATGGCGCCGCATACCAGCAGGCTCAGCGCCAGGATGGTCAGGAGAACCGCTGCCAGCCTTCTCATCCTGCCCACTCCTCCGCTCAGAAATTCCGGCTCAGATCATAGCGCTGATAGAAGCTCTCCCGATAGTCCAGGAAGCGGTCCTCCGCAATGGCCTCCCGAATCTCCTCCATCATGTGGATCAGGAAGCGCAGGTTGTGGATGGAGGCCAGCCGGGCGCCGGTGATCTCCCCCGCCTTCAGCAGGTGACGGATGTAGGCCCGGGTAAAGTGTTTGCAGGCATAGCAGTCGCACTGGGGGTCCAGGGGGGTGAAATCCCGGGCATACTGTGCGTTTTTCACCACCAGCCTGCCGCTGCCGGTGAGCACCGTGCCATTGCGGGCAATGCGCGTGGCCAGCACGCAGTCGAACATGTCCACCCCCCGGAGCACCCCTTCCAGGAAGCAGTCCGGCGTGCCCACCCCCATGAGATACCGGGGCTTCTCCGTGGGCATCCAGGGCATGATCTCCTCCAGCATCTCATACATGACCGGCTTCGGCTCCCCCACCGACAGGCCGCCGATGCCATAGCCGATGAAGTCCATGTCCCGCAGGGCCTTGGCGCTCTCCACCCGGAGATCCTTGTAAAACGCGCCCTGGACAATGCCGAACAGTGCCTGGTCCGGCCGGGTATGGCTGGCCTTGCAGCGCTCCGCCCAGCGATGGGTGCGCTCCATGGCCTCCTTGGCGGTTTTCCAGTCGCAGGGATAGGGGGAGCACACGTCGAATGCCATGGCAATGTCCGCCCCCAGGGCTTCCTGGATCTCCATGGAGGTCTCCGGCCCAATGAACTGACGGGAGCCGTCCAGGTGGCTCTGGAAGGTGACGCCCTCCTCCTTGATCTTCCGGATGCCTGCCAGGGAGAACACCTGGAATCCGCCGCTGTCCGTGAGGATCGGTCCGTGCCAGTCCATGAAATTATGCAGGCCGCCGGCCTCCCGCACCAGGTCCTCCCCCGGTCTCAGGTGGAGATGGTAGGTGTTGGAGAGGAGGATCTTCGTGCCGATTTCCTCCATCTCCCGGGGCGTCATGGCCTTCACGCAGGCGGCAGTGCCCACCGGCATGTAGATCGGGGTGGGAATGTCCCCGTGAGGCGTGTGCAGAACCCCCAGCCGTGCCCCGGACTGCTTGCAGACATGGAGGAGTTCATAGGAGAAAGGCTGGCTCATGGTCATGCTCCTTTAAGGTCATGGAGGAATCCTTCCCAGATTCCGCCCTTTGGCAGATCAACAAATGTCATCATCCGGCGGCTCACCGGGTGTTCAAAGGTCAGCCTGTAGCCCCACAGGGCGATCTGCTGGCCGGGCTTTCCGCTGCCATAGCGGTTGTCCCCCCACAGGGGATGACCGGCGTGGGCCATCTGTACCCGGATCTGGTGGTTGCGGCCGGTCTCCAGACGAATGGCACACAGGGACAGGCCATCGTGCCGGCTCAGGCAGGTGCCGTGCAGCACCGCCTTCTGGGCACCGGGCGTGCCCTCCGGCGCCGTCCGGACATGATTCAGCTGCTTGTCCTTCACCAGCCAGTCCGTCAGGGTGAAGGTCTCCGCCGCATCGCCCTCGCACAGGCACAGGTATTCCCTGCCCACATCATGAATCTGCAACTGGCGGGAGAGCCGGGCTGCCGCCTTGGAGGTCCGCGCAAACACCATCAGGCCGCCCACCGGCCGGTCCAGCCGGTGCACCAGTCCCAGATAGACCTCCCCGGGCTTGCGGTACTTCTCCCGGATGTATTCCTTCAGGGCGCTGAGGATATCCCCGTCCCCCGTCCGGTCTGCCTGGGACAGCAAGTTGGGCGGCTTGGAGGCCACCAGCACATGGTTGTCCTCATACAGCACCGGGATGCGCATCCAGACCGTCAGGGGCTGGTTTTCCAGAAGTTCAGTCATGCTGCCACCTTCCGCTGCACCCGCAGGGCAGTACGCCGCCGGCTGTCACCGGCAGACAGAGTTCCTCCGCCGTGGTGTGTCCGCCCCGCCGAGCTGTGACACAGCGGTCAATCAGATTGCCCAGGACGCTGGCCTGGAAGCCCGTGGTGTAACCGTTCACCAGGAAAAACACCGGCTGCTCCGACAGCGCCTGCGCACAGGTGTCCACCAGCTGGAAAAAGGCATCCTCCAGCTTCCATACCTCCCCGGAGGGGCCGCGGCCGTAGCTGGGGGGATCCATCAGGATGCCGTCGTAGCGGTTGCCCCGTCTCAGCTCCCGCTGTACAAAGCGCAGGGCGTCCTCCACAATAAAGCGGAACCGTTCCTCCGGCAGGCCGGAGAGTTCGCGGTTTTCCTTGGCCCAGAGCACCATGCCCTTGGCCGCATCCACATGGGTCACATGGGCGCCCGCCGCGGCGCAGGCCAGGGTGGCGCCCCCGGTGTAGCCGAACAGGTTGAGGACCCGCACATTCCTGCGGCCGCTGCGCCGGATCCGCTCCGCCATCCAATCCCAGTTGGCGGCCTGCTCGGGAAAAAGCCCTGTGTGCTTGAAGCCGGTGGGCCGCACCCAGAAGGTCAGTTCCCCATAGCGGATCTTCCACTTTTCGGGCAGTGTCTCCCGGAATTCCCAGGTGCCGCCGCCCCGCTCGGAGCGGTGATAGGTCGCCTGTGCCCGGGTCCACAGGGCGGGATCGTGCTTGGGCCAGATGGTCTGGGGATCCGGTCGGCGCAGGATCTTGTCCCCCCACCGCTCCAGCTTCTCCCCGTCCCCCGTGTCCAGCACCTCATAATCCTGCCATTTCTCACACAGGAACATCAGTCTTCGTCCTCCCCGCTCTCCCGGTCCTCCCAGCGCGTCAGGATGTCGGCGTGCATGGCGATCATCCGGTCCACCACCTCCAATACATAGAGGCGATCCAGGCCGCCGAGGGCCGGATCTGTCTCAATGCTCTCCCGCAGGGCACTCCGGTCGCCCTCGGCCGCTTTGGCAGCCAGCCGGCCGGCCTCGTCAATGTCCATGCAGAGCTCCGCCAGGGGAGCGGGCAGCGTAATCTCCGCCGTCCTGTCCTCCCCGCCGGAAAGGCTCAGAGGCGCCTCGATGACAGCGGCCGACGGCAGATTCACAATGGTCCGGCCCTCGTTCACCCGGACGACCGCCTCCATCTTCAGGTCCTTCCCTTCCAGGAGGGCCACCGCCAGCGCCACGGGCCGTGCTGCAGGCGCCCTGGCCAGGAGCAGCAGCTGGCTCGCCTGGGCTTCCCGGTCCTCCAGGCCCCGCTCTGCCACGGTGTTCATGCGGAGAATGCGCTCCTTCCTGCGCTCCACAGACTCCGTCAGTGCCGGCTCCTCATCGGGCCTGAAATCCTCCTGGCTGGCCATCAGCTCCGCATGGGCCGGGATGGAGCCGACGGGCACTGCATCCAGGGTGCGGTTCCAGCGCTGGGCCATGCGGCCCAAAGCGCCGTCCTCCGCCATGGCCCGCACTGCTGGCAGCAGATCTTTCCCGCTGCGGGCGTCCCGCATCTCCGTCAGGAAGCAGAAGGAGGGCAGACCAGCCGCCCGGAACGCCGCCTTCTCAGGGGCGATCCGGAGCTTCCTGCAGAGCCACTCCAGCCCTCCGGGGCCTTTCCGCCAGCCGTTGGTCAGTCCCCAGCAGCGGAACCCCCGCTGGCGGAACATGGCCACCGTCCGAGCCACCGGCTGGCCCAGGGTAATGACCAGGGCGGCCGGACAGCAGGCTTTCATCTCATCGCACAGGGAAAAGACCTGCTCCCCCTGCCGCAGGGTCCGCATCAGGCCGCCGATGCCGCCCAGGGTTCTGGCCTGGTCCGACAGGCCTTCATCCCCCTCCTCCACGCCGCTGAGCGCCTCCTGGTCCATATGGAAGCGGCTGGATGCCATCATCTCCCCGGCGTAGATCACCGCGTCCGCCTGGTCCAGAGCTTCCCGCCTTTCCCGGCATGCCTCCACGCGGCCCCGCCCCGCCTTGCTGCAGACCGCCTCCGCATAGCGCTGCATCAGGTCCCGCATGGCATCGTTTTTCTCGGCGAAGGACACAACAGCGTCCGTCTTCTGCGCAAAAAGCAGGTCCGCCAGCAGTGACGGCAGCAGCGTCGGGATTTCCTGGCCCACCAGCGCGATTTTCATCGGCATCCCCTCCTGTTTCAACATGCCGGATTATACCATGAAGCCGCCATCCGGCGCAACAGTCCGGATGAAAAAGGGACCCCTCCCCAGGGAGGAGTCCCGGTTTGTCCCGGAATCAGAAGCGGAGCTTCTCCTCGATCCACTTCCGGAGGTCCGCCACGGCCACCCGCTCCTGCTGCATGGTGTCGCGGTCGCGGATGGTGACGGTGCCGGTGGTCTCGGTATCAAAGTCGACGCAGATGGCATAGGGCGTGCCGATCTCGTCCTGGCGGCGGTAGCGCTTGCCGATGGAGCCGGTCTCGTCGTAGTCCACGTCGAAATACTTGCTCAGCTCCGCATGGATCTCGCTGGCCAGTGCGCCCAGCTTGTTCTTCTGCAGGGGCAGCACCGCAGCCTTGAAGGGCGCCAGCGCGGGATGCAGGTGCAGCACCGTGCGGACGTCGCCGCCCTCCAGCTCCTCCTCGTCGTAGGCGTTGCAGAGGAAGGCCAGCACAGCCCGGTCCACGCCCAGGGAGGGCTCAATGCAATACGGGATGAAGCGCTCGCCCGTGGTGGGGTCCAGGTATTCCATGGACTTGCCGGAATGGTTCTGGTGCTGGGTCAGGTCGTAGTCGGTACGGTCCGCAATGCCCCACAGCTCGCCCCAGCCGAAGGGGAAGAGGAACTCGAAGTCCGTGGTGGCTTTGCTGTAGAAGGCCAGCTTCTCCGGCTCATGGTCCCGGAGCCGCAGCCGCTCCTCCCGGATGCCCAGGGACAGCAGCCAGTCCCGGCAGAAGGAACGCCAGTAGTTGAACCACTCCAGGTCCTCGCCGGGCTTGCAGAAGAACTCCAGCTCCATCTGCTCGAACTCCCGGACCCGGAAGATGAAGTTGCCAGGGGTGATCTCGTTGCGGAAGCTCTTGCCGATCTGGGCGATGCCCGCAGGGAGCTTCTTGCGGGTGGTGCGCATCACGTTCTGGAAGTTCACGAAAATACCCTGGGCGGTCTCGGGCCGCAGATAGATCTCGTTGGCCGCATCCTCGGTGACGCCCGCGTAGGTCTTGAACATCAGGTTGAACTGCCGGATGCCGGTGAAGTCCTTCTTGCCGCAGACAGGGCAGCGGATGTCATGCTCGGCAATGAACTTCTCCAGCTCATCGTTGGTCCAGCCGTCGCCGGTCTCCTCGCCCTTGGTGAAGTCCTCGATGAGCTTGTCCGCCCGGAAGCGGGCCTTGCAGGCACGGCAGTCCATCAGGGGATCGTTGAAGCCGCCCACATGGCCGGAGGCCACCCACACCTCGCGGTTCATCAGGATGGCGCAGTCCAGGCCGGTGTTGTACTTGCTCTCCTGGACGAATTTCTGCCACCACGCCCGCTTGACGTTGTTCTTGAAGGCCACCCCCAGAGGACCGTAGTCCCAGGTGTTGGCCAGGCCGCCGTAGATCTCGCTGCCGGCAAAGATAAAGCCCCTGTTCTGACACAGTGCCTTGAGTTTGTCCATGGTCAATTCCGCCATCGTGATTCCTCCCCTATCTCCGGATACCCTGTTATGATAAGCGCCGGGATTTGGTTTGTCAAGCCGCCCGGCGCATTTTTGCCCTTCAGGCAGGGATTCGCCACCCGATGGAGAACTTATGCATGTCAGTCTGACATAACGGGAGGGTACGCCTTGTCTTTCCCTTACAGAAATTGCGTCTTTGATCTCTATGGCACCCTGGTGGACATCCATACCGACGAGGAGCAGCCGTCGCTTTGGTCAGATTTTGCCGTGTTTCTGGCCGGAATGGGCGTGGCGTATGCGCCTGATGCACTGCGGGCATGTTACCTTCGCCTCTGCCGGGAGGAGAGTGCCCGCTGCGCCGCCCGTCTGCAGGCGCATGGCATACCCGGCCCGGAGGAGATCGATCTGCTGTCGGTTTGGCGCAGCCTCGGTGACCTGGCCGGACTACAGATCACGGACACGCAGGCCCGGGAGATCTCCCGCTGGTTCCGGTGCCGCACCACCATAAGACTGCGCCTGTTTCCCGGGGCAGCGGACACGCTGGAGACCCTGCACCGCCTGGGCTGCCGGGTCTGGCTGCTGACCAACGCCCAGGAGAGTTTCACCCTGCCGGAGCTGGCATCCCTGGGGCTATTGAAGGCCTTCGACCATATCCTGATCTCCAGTTCCTTCGGCGTGCGAAAGCCCTCCCCCGCTTTTTTCGGGCAGCTGCTGGCCGGCGGGGAGGATCCGTCCGATTTTCTGATGGTGGGCAACGACGATGGGTGCGACTGCCGGGGGGCGGCCCAGGTGGGCATGGACAGCCTCTACATCGCCACAGAACAGTCCCCGCCCCGGTGCGAATCCCTTCCCCGCAGCTGTATGGAAATCGCAGATCTGCGGGAAATCCCCGCGCTGTCGGGGAGGATCTCCGGAATCTGAGGAGGTGCCGCCGTGTTTGCCCGTATCATGTCCGTCGTGCTGGCGGTGATCCTGATCCTGACGGTCAGCTTTGGTGTGATCGGCCTGTTTGCCATACGCCAGGAACGCATCAGTGCCCGGCTGGACGCCCTGACGGTGGAAGCCCGGGACATCGCCTGGCTGGCGGCCCAGAATACCGGCAGCAGTTTCTTCTACTTTTATCGCTCCCCCGGCCTCTCCACCACCGACTACCTCACCCAGAAAGCCCGGCAGGTCTATCAGCGCTATGGCGCCTACATCGTGGTGGTGGACCGCCAGGGCAGGGTGATGGATAACTTCAGCCTGGCCATGGAGGAGAACCCGGACTTCATCACCTCCCTGGACGGCACCGAGCTCAGCAGCGTGATGGACAAGGTGCTCTCCGGCGAGGAGATCGCCCTCCGCTCCTCCGGGAGCAGCGCCCCCACCTTCACGGTGGGCGTGCCCTTCGTCCGCAGCGGCCGGGTGCTGGGCGCGGTGCTGATCCGGACCCCCGCCCAGCAGGTGGAGGACAACGTGGCTGATCTGATCCTCCCGCTGATTTTGCTGGCCGCCGGCGCGCTGGTGCTCTCCGGCGTGGTGCTGTTCCTGTACATCCGCAGTGTGATGCGGCCGCTGCGGAAGCTCACCGCTGCCGCCCGGGCCATGTCCGAGGGGGATTTCTCCGTCCGGGTTGACCCCAGGGCCGGCGCCGGCGAGGTCTCAGCCCTCTCCTCCGCCTTTGACTCCATGGCGCAGAAGCTGGCCGACACGGAGGCCCACCGCCGGGAGTTTGTGGCCAATGTCTCCCATGAGCTGCGCAGCCCGGTCACCACCATCTCCGGCTTTGCCCAGGCCATGGAGGACGGCACCATTCCCCCGGAGGACCACGGGAAGTATCTGGCCCTGATCCGCCAGGAGAGCCAGCGCCTGACCAAGCTCATCAGCGATCTGCTGGCCCTCTCCCGGCTGGAGCGGGATGACGCCGAGCTGCAGCAGCGCCCCTTTGACCTGTGCGAGATGCTCCGCCGGGTGGCCATCCGCCGGATGAACGACCTGGAGGGCAAGCACATTGCGCTTTCTTTCCAGCTGGAGCAGGAGACGTGCACCGTGCTGGCGGATCCGGACCGGATCGAGCAGGTGGCGGTGAACCTGCTGGACAACGCCATCAAATTCACCCCCGCCGGCGGCCATATCGTCCTGGGGGTCAGCTGCAGCGGCAATCATGCCACATGCCGCGTGGAGGATGACGGCATCGGCATTAGCCCGGCGGATATGCCCCGCATCTTCGACCGTTTCTTCACCGCAGACCGGGCCCACACCGCCGGAAAGGGCACCGGCCTGGGGCTGTCCATCTGCCAGCGGATCATGGCCATGCACGGGGAGCGCATCTGGGCGGAGGAGCGGCCGGAAGGCACAGGCGCCGCGCTGTGCTTCACCCTGCCCAGGACAGAGCCGGCGCAGCAAAGAGGGGAGTGAGTGCATGGGATGGGTGGCACGCGGCATCCGCTATCTTCGGACCTATGGCGCGGATTACACGTTTATGAAAATCCGGGAGAAGCTGACAGACCGGCTGTTCCACCCCTGGGACAAGGCGTGGCGCCTGCAGCAGGCGGACGCTGCAGCGTTGGAAGACCAGCGGAAATCCCTGCCGGCTGCCGGCCTGATCTCCGTCCTGATTCCCGCCTATAATACCCGGCCTGAGTTTCTGGAAGCCCTGCTCGATGCGCTGATGGCCCAGACCTATCCCCACTGGGAGGCCTGCGTCCAGGTCACGGGAACCCGGGCGGACACCAGGGCAGCCGCCCGGCGCGCCGCAGAGAAGGATCCGCGGATTCATTGCTTCATGGATGCGGAAAACGCGGGCATCTCCGGCAACACCAACGCGGCCTTCCGGGCCTGCAGCGGCGGCTGGGTCGTCCTCTGTGACCACGACGACCTGCTGCCGCCGGATGTGCTCTGGCATGTGGCGGATGCCATCGTGCAGCAGCAGCCCGACGTGATCTATACCGATGAGGACAAGATTGACGAAAAAGGCCGGTGGCATTCCGCGCCCCATTTCAAGCCGGACTTCTGTCCGGACAACCTCCGCTCGGGAAACTATGTCTGCCATCTCCTGGCCCTTCGGCGGAGTCTCTATGAGGCGGTGGGCGGCGAGCGGCCTGCCTTCGACGGCTCCCAGGATCACGACCTGATGCTGCGGCTGAGTGAACGCACAAAGCGGATTCTCCACCTGCCCATCATCGGCTATCACTGGCGCACGGTAGGCGCATCCATGAGCCATCAGCAGCTGGAGCGCTGCCTTGCAGCCTCCGCCAGGGCCGTGGAGGAGCAGATGGACCGGCAGGGCACCCCGGGAACCGTCACCGTGGAGGATGGCATCCTCCGCCTGCACTATACACTGCTGCCACGCTCACTTGGCGTGCTGGCCCTGATGCCCAACGCCGGCGGTGCCCACGACCGTCAGCAGGCGTTGCAGAGCGCGCTGCCGGAAGATACCCCCGTCCGCCTCGTGGTACCCGCCGAGGGACAATCCGTCCCGGAGGCGCTCAACGACGCTGTAGCGGCCAGCCGGGAGGACCTGCTGCTGGTGCTGGACGCGGGCATCACCCGGCTGTCCCCGGGGTTTGTCCGGGAACTGGCCATGTACGCCCAGCGGGATGACGTGGGCATGGTGACTCCCCTGCTGACTGACAGTCACGGACAGGTGCTGTTCACCGGCTTCACCGTGCACCCGGACGGCACCCTCTCCACCCCCGGCACCGGCCTGCCCGCCCGGGCGCCCGGGCCCTTCCTGCGAAACCGGCAAAGCCGCAACACTGCGGCCGTCAGCGCCGCCTGCTTCATGGTGCGTCGGGAAGCCTGGCTGCCCCTGGACCCCGCCATGGGCAGTGCCTGCGCAGTACCGGACGCCTGCCTGCGGATGATGAACAACGGTCTGTATCATGTCTACACGCCCCACGCAGCGGCCGTATGCACAAACCGCTCGCCGCTGCTGTCCGGCAACACGGTGGATTCATCCCTCCTGCAGCCCTTCCGGGACAGGTGGACAGGCTGGCACGACCCCTGCGCCGCATTTGAAAAAGAAAACGGAGGTACCCGTCGATGAATACGGAAGCCATGGAGCACATACTCTCCTCACTCACCGGTCATATCGGCTTTTACTGCCGGGATCTTACCACCGGGGAGACCCTCTCCCACCACGCAGAGGAGCCTGTGGTGGCCGCCAGCGTCATCAAGCTGACGGTGATGGCAGAGGCATTCCGCCGCCGGGAGGAGGGCACCCTGGATTTCTCCTCCCCGGTCTCCATCCGGGCGGAGGACAAAAAGCCCTCCTGCGGCGCCCTGACCTACCTCCACGACGGCCTCACCGTCACGGTGGAGGACCTGGTGGAGCTGATGATCATCCTCTCGGACAACACCGCCACCAACCTGCTGATTGACCGGCTGGGCACCGATGCCATCAACCGATTCATGACGTTGCTGGGCCTGTCGGATAAGACCCGCTGCCGCCGGAAGCTCTTCATGCCGGAACTGTCCGCCCGGGGCATCACCAACCATGTCACCGCCCGGGATATCGGTCTCCTGTTGGAGAAGCTGGAGCGGGGCGAGGTGGTCAGTCGGGATGCCTCAGCCGCCATGCTGCAAATTCTCCGGGACCAGCGGCTCAACGGTAAAATGCCCTTCCACCTGGCCCCGCGGAAAATCCGCTGCGCCCACAAGACCGGCGAGGACTACGACGACGGCATCACCCACGACTGCGGCATCATCTACGCAGCGCATCCGGTGGTGTTCTGCTTCCTGGCGGAGGGTGCCCAAGTCCCGGCGGCGGAGCGGGCGCTGCAGGATCTGGCGCTGATGGCGGCCGGCTTCGATGCCTGAGACGGCACGGTCCGGGCTTGTGCGCACTCTGGGAATATTTTCTTTTCCAACTCTTGCTTTTTTCTGAAAATGGGTTATAATGGCGGCGGTTGATTCCGCGGGTCTGTGGTTGAAAGCCGATGCCAGTCGCAGGCGAAGCGGTCCACGTAATCCGGGCAAAGCCCCGGGGAGCATGGTGCGGTCTAGATGTAAGTCCGTCCGGGATTATTCCCGAGAGAAGTGCGTGAGGGCGCAGATGCGTTGAGCAACCTTCCAGACGGCGAGTGTGGGGTCAAATACCAGGTCAGCCGCGGGATCGCCAGAATAAACTATTGGGGGTTTCCAGATCATGTTCGAAGACAAAGTGCTCGTGTGCAGGGACTGTGGCAAGGAATTCACCTGGACGGCCGGAGAACAGGAATTCTTCGCTTCCAAGGGCTTCCAGAATGCGCCTGTGCGCTGCCGCGAATGCCGCAACGCCCGCAAGGCCGGCCGCGCCGACAGCTCCCGTGAGCCCGTGGAGATCGTCTGCTCCCGCTGCGGAAAGGTCGACCACGTCAATTTCGTCCCGCGGGGGGACGCTCCTGTCTACTGCAGCGAGTGCTACCGGGAGATGCGTGCCCAGCAGTAATCCTGCGCTTATGGTCCGGGATGAAAGAGTGTCCGCAAGGGCACTCTTTTTTGTACCTTCAGGATCTGAAAAGCGGTTCGGCTGCCCGCATCGGGGCAACGAAAAATGCACCCGAGCGGGTGCATTTCTCAGATCAGGGTGATCAGAAGGGCAGATCCTCCTTGGCGCCATCGGACTCAGCCGGCGTATCCGCCTTGTCCTCGCCCTCCGCCTCTTCCTCCGCCTCCTCATCAGCGCCGGGGAAAAGGGGCTTTCCGCACGCGGGGCAGGGCATGTCGTCCTCCAGGTCCAGGTCGTCCAGGGAGAGGGTGATCTCCTCACCGCAATGGGGGCAGGTGTAGGTGACGCTGATGTCGTCGTCCTCCGCGTCCTCCGCTTCCCCGTCCTCGTCCCAGTCCTCCTCCTCGTCATCGCTGAGGATTTCCTCCACGGTGGAGAGGTCATCGTCCATCATATCCACAAAATCGGAGAGCTGCTGCTGGGAAGCGTCCAGCGCCTCCAGCTCAGACGCCATCTCCGCCACCAGGTCCAGCAGTTCCAGAATGACCCGATTGCTGTCCTTCTCGGGATTCAGCTTCATTCCCTCCGCCAGGCCTCTGAGGTAGTTGGCGCGGTCCGTCAGTTTGCTCATGCCGAAACCTCCTGCGGCACGCCCGGATCAGGCGCGCTCCATGTACTCGCCGGTGCGGGTATCGACGCGGATCAGGTCGCCGGTGTTGATGAACAGGGGAACCTGCAGGGTCACGCCGGTCTCCAGCGTCGCGGGCTTGTAGGTGTTGGACGCCGTGTCACCCTTAAAGCCGGGCTCGGTGTTGGTGACTTCCAGGGTCACGAAGTTGGGCGCTTCCACGGAGAAGGCGCTGCCCTTGAAGAACTTGATGGTCACATTGGTGCCTTCCTTCACATACTGGATGGCGCCCTCCACCTGGTCCCGGTTCAGGGGCAGCTGGTCAAAGGTCTCCAGATCCATGAAGTAGAACAGATCCCCATCGCTGTAGGAATACTGCATCTCCTTGGTCTCGATGATGGCGCGGTTGGTCTTGAAGGTGGGGTTGAAGCTGGTCTCCACCACAGCGCCCGTCAGCACGTTCTTCAGCTTGGTGCGCACAAAGGCAGCGCCCTTGCCGGGCTTGACGTGCTGGAAGTCCACGATGGTCCAGACGCCGCCTTCCCACTCGATGGTTACACCCTTTCTGAAATCGCCGGCAGTGATCATGTTGCATTCCTCCAAACTTTATCTGCGGTCCCGGCCCGTGTTGTCCCGGGCACGATTGTCCGCAGGCATTGTAACATATCTTTTCCTTCTTGAAAAGCCTTTTCGCGAAAAAAGAAGAATTCCGCCGGCGGCCGGGCAAACTGCCTGCGGCCCCGGCAGCCTTCCGGCCCTTTTTCCGTTTGACTTGAAATGGGGTTCATGCTATGATGAGCATACAGCCATGGCGGCGGAAAGGAGGGTGTCGTGCCATGCGCAAAATCGCCGGGGCGCTCCGCAGACACCGCACCGAGATCGCCGTCGGCCTGCTGCGGGCCCTCACCTATCTGGGACTCATGGCGCTGTTTTTCGGGCTGCTGGGCATTCCCAACTGGCAGCTGCGGCATATCAACCGGACCCTGGCCACCACGCTGCTGACCTGGACGGTGATGACCGTCACCATGATTGCAGTCTACGGCGGTTACGACATCGGAAAGAAAAAGAGCAAGCCCATCATCTCCTCCATGGCCCTGGCCAATCTGTGTGTGGACCTGGTCACCTATCTGCAGCTGCAGATCATGAACGTCAACCCGGATAACCGGGCCCACCTGACGCTGTTCGGCGAGGATTTCTGGTGGCTGATGCTGGCGGCGGTGCTCCAGACCCTCCTTCTGATTCTGATGGTGCGGGTGGGCAACCGGATCTATTTCCGCATCCGGCAGCCCCGCGCCTGCCTGCTGATCCTGGACGCCGGCAGCGACAGGGACGCCATGGCGGA
Source organism: Clostridia bacterium (assembly GCA_017519405.1). Taxonomy (GTDB): domain Bacteria; phylum Bacillota; class Clostridia; order Christensenellales; family Aristaeellaceae; genus RUG11272. The sequence goes on along the minus strand of JAFWSH010000003.1, from coordinate 56,965 downwards.
GAAGATCAGCCGCTACAGCCTGCAGTGGCATGTCTCGGACACGGCGCTCTGGTCCGATCCCGGCCTGGCCGACCGGATCGAGCGCGCTGACGCCGTGTTTCTGGCGGATGTCCCGGATCAGGAACGGATGCGGCTGATGAAGATCTGCTACGACCTCCACCGGGATGTGCTGGCCCGTGCCCAGCTGCAGGACATTATGCTCTCCGCGGCCCAGCCCCTGGTGATTGACGACTCGCTGTTCCTGGAGATGGACTACCACAAAATGTCCCTGGGCCAGCGGATCCTCAAGCGTCTGGGCGACATCCTGGTCAGCCTGGCGGTGCTGGTGATTGCCTCCCCCCTGATGCTGCTGATCGCCCTGGCCATTCTCCTGACAGACGGCAGGCCGGTCTTCTTCCGCCAGGAGCGCCTGACTGTGGGCGGCCGCCGCTTTACCATCAGGAAATTCCGCACCATGCGCAGCGCTGCGCCGGAGGGCACAGCCCCTGCGGAATCGGAGGTGGAGCAGGATCCGCGGGTCACGCCCCTGGGACGTTTTCTCCGGCGCGCCCGGTTGGATGAGCTGCCCCAGTTCTGGAACATTCTGGTGGGCGACATGACCCTGGTGGGGCCCCGGCCGGAGATGCTGGACAACATCCAGCGCTACAAATCGGCCATGCCCACGTTTGTCTACCGGGAGAAAATGAAGGCCGGCCTCACCGGCTATGCACAGATTGAAGGACGCTACAACACCAACCCGGAGGACAAGCTGATGCTGGACCTCATGTACATCGAGAGCTTCTCTCTGTGGAACGACGTCCGGCTGCTCTTCCGGACGCTGACGGTGTTTTTCAAAAAGGATTCCGCTGCACCCTTCGTCACCACGGATGCGCTGCAGCAAGAGGAAAGGAAGGATGACGCGTGTCAACCACACTCCTGATCATGGCCGCCGGCATGGGCTCCCGCTATGGCGGCGACAAGCAGGTGGACGGTCTGGGCCCGCACAATGAGATTCTGGTGGACTACACGGTCCACGACGCCCTGAACGCCGGCTTTGACCGGGTGGTCTTCGTGATTCGCCGGCAGATGGAGGAGCGCTTCCACCAGCTGATCGGCGACCGCATCAGCCGCAAGTGTCAGGTGGTCTATGCCTTCCAGGAGTACGACAGCCTGCCGGGGGGCTTCGTTCCGCCGGCAGAGCGGGTGAAGCCCTATGGGACCGTCCACGCCGTGCTGTGTGCCCGGGACGCCATCGACGGCCCCTTCGCGGTGGTAAACGCTGATGACTACTATGGCAAGGACGCCTTCGTCACCATCGCCGGAGCCCTTCATCAGATGGAAGGCGCCCAGGCCTGCATGGTGGCCTACGACCTGGGCAACACGCTCTCCGAAAACGGCACCGTGACCCGGGGGCTCTGCCGGGTCAGCGATGAGGGCCTGCTGGAGCGCGTGGTGGAGACCTACAAGCTGGGCCGGGATGAGCATGGGCTGATCCGGGACTTCTCCGGGGATTCTGCCGGCCCTGCGCTGGATGCCGCCACGCCGGTCTCCATGAATTTCTGGGGGCTGACTCCCTGGTTCTTCTCCGCCGCGGAATCCCGGTTCCGCGCCTTCCTGGAAGCTCCCGGCGCAGACCCGCTGAAGTGTGAGTTTCTGCTGCCTACCCTCATCGATACCCTCATGCGGGAGGAGTGCCTGCCGGTCCGCGTCCTGCGCACCCACGCCAAATGGTTCGGCGTCACCTACCGCCAGGACAAGCCTCTGGTGCAGGCGGCCCTGGCCGAGAAGCACCGCAGCGGCGAGTACCCCGAAAGGCTGTAACACAATCCCGGAAATACAGACAGGAAAGGTGATCAACACATGAACATTCTGCTTACGGGCGGCGCCGGATTCATCGCAACCCACACCTGCGTGGAACTGATCAGTGCCGGCCACGATGTCGTCATTGTGGACAATTATGTCAACAGTCAGCCGGAAGCCGTCCGCCGGGTGGAGGAGCTCACCGGCCGCACCATCCCCCACTATGAGGCGGACGTGTGCGACCGGGCAGCCATGGACCGCATCTTCTCCGAGCATGCCATTGATGCGGTGATCCACTTTGCGGGTCTGAAGGCAGTCGGCGAGAGCGTGGCGCAGCCCCTGCGCTATTACCGCAACAACCTGGACTCCGCCCTGACCCTGTGCGAGACCATGGCCGCCCACGGGGTGAAGCGTCTGGTTTTCTCCTCCTCTGCCACCGTCTACGGCGTGCCGGACGAGGTGCCACTCCGGGAGGACATGTTCTGCAAGGGCTGCACCAATCCCTACGGGTGGACCAAGTACATGATCGAGAAGATCCTGATGGGCGTCGCCCAGGCAGACCCCTCCTGGTCCGTGGTGCTGCTGCGCTACTTCAACCCGGTGGGTGCCCATGAGAGCGGCCGCATCGGCGAGAATCCCAACGGCCTGCCCAACAACCTGATGCCCTTCATCACCAAGGTCGCCGCCGGGCAGCTCCCCCATCTGAACGTCTTCGGCGATGATTACAACACCCATGACGGCACCGGCGTCCGGGACTACATCCACGTGGTAGACCTGGCCCGCGGGCATGTGGATGCCTGCGCCTACGCCGCCGGACACAGCGGCTGCGAGATCATCAACCTGGGCACAGGCGTGGGCTACAGCGTGCTGGACATGGTACAGGCCTTTGAGCGGGTCAACGGCGTCAAGGTGCCCTATGTCATCGGACCCCGGCGTCCAGGCGATGTGGACGCGTGCTTTGCGGACCCCGCCAAGGCCAAGCGTCTGCTGGGCTGGGAAGCGAAAAAGACGCTGGAGGATATGTGCCGCGACGCCTGGCGCTGGCAGTGCATGAACCCCAACGGATACACCACCTGACCTGTATCAGGGGAGGCTTTTGCGCTCCCCTGTTTTTCTGTTTCATGCAAATCCCGATGCGGGAGGGAGGCGAGCGCTTGAAGATATCCCTGCTGTGCCTGGGCGCTGAGGGCGCCATGGTGGCGGAGGGCCTTTTGACCTGCGCCATGAGCGGTATCGTCTCCCGGGAGGATGTGGTCCGCGTCACGCTCCTCTACCCGCCGGAGGCCGCCCTTCGCCGCCTGAATTCCCTCTATGCGGACTACGCAGGGCTGCGGGGTGCCTGGGGGCTGGACAGCCACACGGGACTCCAGCCCATCCTTTCCCTCCGCAGCCTCACAGGCTCCCCCTCCCTGGCCGGCATGGTCACCGAGCCCCGGGACGAATGGCTGCTGCAAGCCTTCTGTACAGCGGAAGCGGCTCACAGCCCCGCCATGTCGGGCACGGCGCAGAGTGCTTCCACCGCCTGGCGCATGCTCCTTCGCCAGCCGGAGGGGGTGCTGGCCGATCTCCTGCAGGATGCAGGCGAGATGCCCACGGTGGTGGCAGGCGCCCTCGCCGAGCCCTGCTGCGGCGGCGCTGTGCCGCACCTTGTGAAGGCGCTCCTGGCCGCGGCTGGTTCGCAGCCGGTGGGGGCCGTTTTCCTGACGCCTTTCAGGCAGGAGGACGCTGAGGAAGACGCTAACGCTGCCCTGGCTGACATGCCCGAGCTGAGCTGTCTCGGGCTGCTGGGGCTTCCCGCGGACTGCCGCGTCCATGCCGGCACGCCGCACTTGCTGCATCTGCTGGCCATCCGCTCTGTGATCGCCTTCATGAACGGCTGCACAGGCATCTATACGGTGGCAGCCGCCCAGGAGAAGGCAGGCTGGGATTGCTTCTCTCCCAACGGGGATGTCTGGGGCCGGCAGTTGAACAGCCTGCTGTTGACAGCCGCCCTCTGGGAGTGCTTTTATGCACCGGAAGCCAACCGTTCCCTCAGTGCGCCCAACCTGCTGCGGGACCGTCTGAACCCCTGGTTCAATGCCTTCTTTACGCGCAGGAAGCCTGATCCGGAGCAGCGGCAGCGTGCCATGCGCCAGTTGGAGGCCGCCAGGCGTCTTTTCCATGCCGCCGTCTGTTTTCTGCGGGATGTGCAGGCTTCCCTCCCCTATGTCTTCTGCCCCATTCCGGAATTGAAAGCGGCGGAAAAGGCAGCGGCCGCACACTACGACACCCTGCTGACCCTGGCCGGCCAGTATGCCCTGGTATCCTACGACAATGAGCAGACCAGTCTGCACGACACCAGCTTTGTTCACCGCGGCAGCGCGGAGGACACGGCCGTGGACCAGGCCCTCCAGGAGCAGGATCTGCTGGAGGAGGACCTGAAGGGCGCCCAGGACGCGCAGAACACCCTGAACCGGGTCCTGGGTGCCCGTATCGTGCGCTCCATGCTGGCCGGTTTTGACCAACGGACCCGGGAAGCCTATCAGGATCTCCAGCAGCAGGCCCGGGAGGCCCACCGGCGCATCGAGGCCGCGGCCCAGATTGCCCGCCCGGAGGAGATGGCGAAAATCGACCAGGCCCGCGCCCGGCTGCGCCGCATGGAACGCCGCGTGGCGAATCTGGAGGGCAGGGCCCATCAGGCACAGGTGGATCACGCCCTGAGCCTGCAGGAGCCCCTGACGCCGCCCCCCGCCCTGGAGGAGCTCGCTGCGGCGCCGCCCAGCGTGTTCTGGCCGCACGCCTGGCTCTCCCTTCTGTGCGATATCGGGGAGGAGCACACCCGGTCAAGACAGCGGTTGATCCAGGAGCTGCTGTCCGTCTGGCCTGCCGGCATGTCGCCCGTCAAAGCCCTTCAGGAGCAAATCCTGCACGAAAAGCCCGGTTCGCACCCGGATGCGGCCCTTGCGTTTCTTGACGCCGTTTTCAGCGTCGCATCCCGCCGTGATCCCGTTTCAGCCGTTCTCCCCGTATGACGGAGGTTCCCATGACCGATTATCTGCTTCTTCTTTCCCAGGAGCCTGAGGACCTGACAGAGCGGGTACACGAGGCCGGCATAACGCCCCTGCCTGCCGGATTCACCCGCCGGGCTCCCGCCGCTGTGCGGTCCCGGGATGCCGGCACACCTGAAACAGCGCCGGATACCGCCGCCTGGCGGGGTCTGGCGGCTTTTGTGCTGCTCGCCGACACCCTCGGCCCCGGTGAACTCTCCCTGCATACCTTCGCAGCCGGCGTGTCCCCACTGGCGGACGCCATCCTGGAACAGACCAGTTCGCAGAAGCTGCAGTTGGTTTTGTGGAGCTTGGACGGGCAGGACGCAGTGCTGGGCATCGCCGATCCCCACCGGGTGATCCGGGCTGCCGCCCAGGAACCTGTACTGAACGGCCTGCTGCCCCGGGAGGTGGTCTGGGCGGACGGCGGCGTCCCCGGGGATCCCGTTCCTTTTCTGGACAGCCGGCAGCGGGCGCTGCTGATCCGGCGGCTCGGCTTTTTTGACGCGCCGGAGGCTGCTGCTTTCCGGGAGGAGCTCCTCGCCCGGGAGGCGGCGTTGGTCCACAGCGCCCTGGAGGGGGACGACGCGTCCGCCTGGCGCACCCGAATGGAGGCGGTCATCTGCCTGCACAGCCGCCCGGAATTCGATGCGCTGACCTTTGCCGACAGGCCCTTCATCCCCGGCAGAAATGCACTGTTGGACGGGCTGGGCATTTCCGAAACCCGGCAGGCGCCCGGGGAAGCCAGAACCTGGCTGTGGCGTGGTGTGCCCATCGCCGTCTCCTCCGGCAGCATCGGCCTGGAGCCGCCCGTTGCCGCCCGGGAGACAGAGGATGCCCTGGCGGAGCTCAAGGAGGAGCTGGACCTGCTGCGGCGTCTGTCCAGGGCTTTCCCGGCCGGAGCCGCCGACAGCCTGTCCGCCTGGCAGGACACGCACCGGGACTGTCTCACGCAGGAGGCAGCGCAGGCTGTGTCCGCCTGGGCATCCGACTGGCGGGACACCAGCCTCCTCCCCCGGGAGCTTCCCGTGCTGTCATGCCCCCTGGACGCCATGTCTCCCGCCCTGCAGGCATCCCTGCGGGAAGCGCTGGGAGATGAGCTGGCCCGGGTGGCGTTTCATCTCTTCTCCGATACCCTGACTCTGTTCCCCCATTCCCTGCTGGGCGATACCATGCTGGACGCGGTGTTCGCCCTCCACACGGATGCCGGCAGCCGCAGCATCCTGCCTCCCCTCTCGGACCGGGCCGCCGAGTATGTGGCGCGCCATGGCTGTACAGGGGATGGTTTCCAGCCGGCGCTCTCCCGGGTCTCCCTGCTCCCCGGCGGCGCCGTGGAGGTAGCCTTCGCCCTGAAGGGACAGCAGACCATCAGCTTCACCCGGGTATACAGCCCTGATCAGCAGCTCCTGGTGGAGGAAGTGCCCTCCATATCCCTCTGGCCTTGCCGTGCCTTCCATCCGGACCACTGGCATCTCTACTGCCTGAGCGTCACAGGGGATGTGACCCTGCGCCTGCTCCGCCGGGGCAGCTGGGAGGCCTTCGAGTCCCCGGCCGGCGGGGAGCGTCCCGCGGTGATTCGGGCCGAGCACTGTCCTTATGCGGTGTCCGTCAGCAAGAATGGCCGTCATCTCGGGGCCGTGCTGAACATCACCGAGCCGGTGACGGACACGCCGGATGGCGAGCTGACCGGGGCCATTGACGCCACCGGATCGGAGATTCATCTGGCGGTCTGCGCCGACGGCACCGGCGAACCCTTCAGCCTTGCGTCCCTGTGGCGGGTGCTGCTGCGGAATCAGCCCACCTACGAGGGCGAACCGTTGCCCGTCTTCGACGTCGGGCCGGAGTTGCCTGCCTCGGTGCTGATGACGGAGCCCTGTGAGGATCCCTTCCCCTGGCAGGACGGCCGTCTGGCGGAGGATCCCCAGTCCCTTCCCAGGCTGCTCTACCACCAGGATACGCCCTCCCGGTGCGCCCGAAAGCTGATGCTGGAGGAGTGCCTGACCCTGCTGTCCCTGGCCGCCGCCCTCCGGAACGCCGATCATCTGACCGCCCGTCTGGTGCTGCCCGACAGCCTCCTGGCCATGGACGCCCAGCGGCTGGCGGAGGAGTTTGCCGGCATTGCTGCCTCCCTCTCCCGGGAGACCGGCATGCCGATTCAGCTGAAGCTGCCCACGGGGAGCCGGCTGAACTGCGCCGTGCGTTTCCTGCGGATCCCTTACCCCAACCAGGCTTTTGCCATGCTGCATCTGGGCGGCGCGGCCTCCGGGCTGGCCATCTGGCTGCGGGGCATGGAGCGCCCTGCCCTGGTCAGGGATCTGCCGGGCGGCGTCACGACCCTGCTGGCGCGCTGCAGTGCCGCCTGTCCCGGTTTGCTGCGCGACGCCTTTTCCCCGCCGGCAGTCGGAGAGGCAGGGAGCAGCTTTGAGCTGCTGATGCAGCAGGCTGTCGACTTTTCGGTCCAGTCAGCCGAGCATCCTTCCCACATGGAGCATCTCCAGCAGACGCTGGATCTTCTGATCGCCCGCCATGGCGGAGCGCTGCGCAATCGGATCAAGGCCGCCGGGCAAAACGCCCCCGGTGCCGTTGTGGAGTCCCTGCTGCTCTACAGCCTGTCACTGCGCTTTGCGGTCATGGGTCTGGCCATCGAGAAGCTCCGCTGGGACAGTGCCCTGTCCATCCATCTTCCCGCCCATCTGCCCCTGGTGCTGTGCGATCTGGGTGTGCCGCTGTTTGCGGGACTGGACGCGGCTTCTGTCTGGCAGCTGAACAGCTTTTTGCAGGTGGCCATGGGGGAAGGAAACCCGGTGGCATCCTGCCCGGTTTTTCTGAGCCCGGAGCCGGGGAGGGAGGCAGCCCTGGGGCTGGCCATCGCCACGGCTCCCCTGCCCGGTGCCTCCGTCGGTGTCCTGGACGGCGTGGAGCCCCCCAACCAGCTGGCCTCCCGCTTCCTGCTGTTCTTCAAACAGGCCTTCCCGGCCGCTGCCGACGTGCTGCTCCCGGGTCTGTTCACCGCGGACGGGCTGCCCGTGCCCTCCATCCTGTCCTATCTGGCGGAGTCCGCCGCCCATCGCAGCGACAGCGATGCGGCCTTCTTCATCAAGATTCTGGAGCAGCTGGTGCTGGATCTGATGAAGACGAGGCAGTGAGCAGGCTGTTCCCCACCGACCTGTACACCTGGTCCATTTCAGTCGTGCTGTGCTGCTCTCTACTTTGACCAATTATCTATTGCGATTAGACAATTTCTCGAATATACTCTCAGGCGAGGGTGAGGTCTCTCCCGTCGAGACAGTATCAGGGGCGGGTCTGCTGTGGGACTTCACCTTTGTCTTGTATCACCAACCGCTGCGCAGTCACACCATCGATACCTCGGCGGTGCTGTCGGAGGTCAACTGGATCATGGTGGGCAGCGCGTCGCTGCTGGCGGGGATTTTGAGCCTGCTGACCAGCGTGGCGGGGCTGCCGGAAGTGCCGGATGAAGCGGTGGAGTGAAGGACCTGACACGGGGGCGGAATGCCCCCGTTTTTTTCGTGCTTGTACATCGCGCTGTACATCGTTTTGGGCTGTTGCTTGTTCATCATTTTGTACATCGTTGCGGGCAATAGCGCCCTATTCTGGGCAATAGTTCGGGGGGAGCGCCCTGCGCAAGGGCAAAAGAAGAACCCGCGCAGATTCAGTATCTACGCGGGTTTTGGCGGAGAAGCCGGGATTTGAACCCGGGCTCGGTTATTCACCGACTACTCCCTTAGCAGGGGAGCCCCTTCGGCCACTTGGGTACTTCTCCATAGGTGGCAAACTGGCGGAGAGAGAGGGATTCGAACCCCCGGTGCCTTTCGGCATCACTGGTTTTCAAGACCAGCGCCTTCAACCGCTCGGCCATCTCTCCGTAACCAGTATGTCCATTATACACACTATTCCGGTTTCGTCAAGAGTTTTAAAGAAAGTTTCCCGGGCGCTTGATTTCCTGCTGTGGTTTTGCTATAATTTCAGCAGGGAAGTTTTCGCTTGTCATTTTGTGTGGAAAGAAAAAACAATCCCTCTCACCCACGGCGTGTGTTGCGCGATGAGGAGGTCGTTCCGTTGTCAGAGAATTTCAGCGAGATGAAAGTCGTCGATCTGAGAAAGTACGCCAAGGATCATGGCATTGTTTTGGGTGCCGGTCTCAACAAGGCGGACATCATCGCGAAGATCACCGCAGCCGAAGGCGGCAGTCAGGAGGCGCAGCTCTCCTTTGCGTCCCCGGAAGCCGTGGTGGAGACGCCGGAGCAGCAGACACCGGCCCCCGCACCCGTTTCCTCCCCCGCGCCCGCGGCCGCGTCCAGGCCGGCACCTGCCCCTTCCGCCGGCGGATCCACCACCTTCCGGGCCGTCTGGCATAACCCGTCCAACCGCTATACGGGCCCGAACCAGCACACGCCATATACGCCCGGTGCAGCACCGGTCCCGCCTGCGCCCCGTCCCGCCGCTGTCCGCACTGCCCGTGTGGCGCCCCGGTTTGGTCCCGGCGCAACTGCCGCCGAGCCGCGGACGCCGGTCGCCACCACGCCCCGCACCCCTGTGTGGAGCGAGGAGCCCAGGCCTGCCCCCGTGCCATCCCCGGAACCGCCGGAGCCTGCAGCGGATGCCTTTGCTCCCCAGGAGCGGCCCCAGGAGCCGGCCGGTCTGCCCATCTCCCCCTCCGCCCAGGAGCTGATCACGCCGGAGGAGCTGAAGGAGTGCTCCGGCATTATGGAGACACACCCGGACGGCTATGCCTTCCTGCGGGTGAACGGCCTGCTGGCCTCGTCGTCGGATATCTATATCGCCGCCGCGCAGATCAAGCGTTTCCGCCTGCGGGCCGGCGACCAGATCGTGGGCAAGGTCCGTCCCACCCGGGAGGGGGACAAATACGCCGCCATGCTGACAGTCACCGAGGTGAACGGCAAGCCCGCCGAGGAGAGCATTGACCGGCCGCAGTTTGACACCCTCACCGCCACCTATCCCACCCGCCAGATCAACCTGACCCCGCCGAACCCGGCGCTGCGCACCATGCGGGTGCTGGATCTCACCGCGCCCCTGGGCTTCGGCCAGCGGGTGCTGATGCTCTGCCAGCCCGACTCCGGCAAGGCGCCTTTCATGCGGGATCTGGCCAACACCATCCTCTATAACCACCCCACCGCCAAGGTCTTCATTGTGCTGCTGGATGAGAATCCGGAGGACGTCACCCTGTTCCGGGACGCCGTCCGCTGCCCCGTCTATGCCACCACCTTCGACCAGAATCCGGAGAACCATCTCCGCATGAGCGAACTGGCCATGGAGCGGGCCGCCCGTCTGGCCGAGTCCGGCGAGGATGTGGTGATGCTGGTGGACAGCCTGACCCGGCTCTCCAAGGCTTACACCCTGGCCGCGGCGCAGCAGGGACGCGCCATGCCTGGTTCCATCAACCCCACCAGCCTGTACCGGGCGAAGCACCTCTTCGGCGCCGCCAGGGCCCTGCGGGAGGGCGGCAGCATCACGGTGATCGGCACCCTGAACATCTCCACCGGCAACCGGGCGGACGACACCATCATCGAGGAGTTCCGGGAAGCCGCCAATGCCACCATCTTCCTGGACAACGGCCTGGCCCGGGTGGGGGTGCGTCCCACCATCTCCTACAGCCAGAGCGGCACCCGCCGCTGCGACGGTTTCCTCAGCGACACCCGCAGGGAGGGCATCCGGATCCTCCGCAGGGAGTTCAACGGCATCTCCGACTCCGCCGTGATGCGGCACCTGAACGAGCTGCTGGACAAGTTCCCCACCAATGACAAGATCTTTGAGCGTCTGCCGGAGTGGGTGGAGCTGCTCCACGGGGATAAGCAGTCGTGAACCCTGCTTTGTAAATGAAAAACCGCCCTCTGTTCCCGGGGCGGTTTTTTCGTGGTTCAGGAGTCGCTCAGCCGCCTGCCGCCTTTTGCAGGAGTTCCGTACACGCCTGGTTCAGGGTCCGGATCCGCCCGGCGTCCACCTTGCAGACCTGGCGGTCATAGGTATACAGGCCGTTGATCTCCCCCTCCACATCCGTGATCTGGGTGTAGACATAGCCCATCAGCCCACCGGGGATGGCCGGCATCACCATCTCCCGCAGCATCTTTTCGATCCGGTCCGTCAGGGCCTGTTCGGTGCTCTCCTCGCCGTAGCCGTACTTTTCCCCGGCCAGGAACAGGTGGCCCTCCACCGCCCGGCTGTAGCCGCCACACTCGGAGAGCAGCATCGGCTGTTTTCCCGGCCTGAGCCTGCGGTTGCGGAAATAGACATGGCGGCTGTCCACGTCTGATGGGTATCCCCGGAACCAGCCGGAGGTGCTGTCGTAGAAGCGGCTCGGGTCATTCCCCTTCAGCATTTCATACAGCCTGCCCGTGTGGTATTGCCCCCAGCCCTCATTGAAGATCGTATAGCCGATGACACAGGGATGATTAAACAGGTGTGCCTGGGTGTCCCGGCAGTGCTTTTCAAAGAACGCTCTGCGCCTTTTGTCGCCGGGCAGCCAGTCGGGTCTGTGCTGGAAGCCGAGGTTGGGCAGTGCGGTGTCGAAGAACCAGCTGTAACCGCCGCTGTTCACCATGTCCTGGAGGACCAGCACACCCGCTGTGTCACAGGCGGTATAGAAGGCCTCCGGTTCAATCTTGATGTGCTTGCGGATGCAGTTGAAGCCGAGATGCTGCACCCGGGCCGCTTCCTCAGTCCAGGCCTCCGGGGAGAGCGCTGTGTAGATTCCCTCCGGGAAATAGCCCTGATCCAGCACGGCGCTGAGGAAGACCGGCTTCCCGTTCAGCTGCAGCCGTTTGACGCCCGCCGCATCCTCCCCGAAGGAGACGGTTCTCAAGGCAAAATAGCTCTGCACCCGGTCCTCTCCGGAACAGATTTCCAGCTCATAGAGATACGGATCCTCCGGTGACCAGCATCTGGGCTGGGGGATTTCGATGCGCTCATCGCAGCCGGTGCTCACGGAGGCGCTGACCGTCCCGCCGTCGGGCATGGCGATGCTCAGCTGCGCACGCTCCCCATCCCCGTCCACACGGATGGTGATCCCCGTCAAGTCCGGCATGACACGCAGGCGGCGGATTCTCTTCTCCGGCACCGTCTCCAGCCAGACACTCTGCCAGATGCCGCTCACCGGCGTATACCACATCCCCTTGGGGCGGAGGGACTGCTTGCCCCAGGGGTAGTCGTGGCTCAGGGTGTCCACCGCCTCCACCATCAGGTCGTTTTCCCCGGGCCGCACCAGCTCTGTGATGTCGGCCTCAAAGGGCAGGTAGCCGCCCTCGTGCATCATCACGGGGCGATCATTCAGGAACACATAGGCCACCTGGTCCACAGCGCCGAAATGAAGCAAAAGGCGCCTGCCCTTCCCCGGGAATCCTCCGGGAAGGGTGAAGCGCCGATGACAGGTGATGCTGTCGGGAACCGGCCCCTGCCAGCCGGAAGCAGGGGCCTGGAGGGGATACGGCACCCGGATGGTTTGTTCGTTTGCCTGCCATTCCCCGTCCAGGGACAGGAAGCTGTCCCGGCGGAACTGGGGCGTGGGATGTGTCAAATCGATCATGCGGTACGCCTCGCTCTTGCGCAGCAGCGGATTTCAGTTGCCGAAGGCCTCAAAGAACTCGGGACAGACCCAGACGCCGCAGGCCGCCAGCCGGTCGTTCCGCACGGTCATCTGGACTGCAGCGCCATTGTCCAGCTCGATCAGGAGCACCTGGCTGCCGGAGATGCTGCCGGCGCTCTCATACTGGGCGTTCTCCGCCAGGATTCCGAACAGCTGCTCTGCCCGTTCTCCCTCCACCATGCCCACACCGCTCAGGGACATGGCCACCACATGGCCGTCCAGCTGCATCACGTCCGTGAAGCGCTCCCCCGCCGAAATGGCGGTTCCGTTGTAGGACACGCGCTGGAAGGCGGCAATGCCGTTTTCTGTCCGGCAGGCCACCAGGGTGCCGTCCATGCCCTTCACGCCGTAGACTTCCGTGCCCTTGGGCATCACATTGCTGACATTGCCGTCGGAGAGGTCGGGTTCATCGGCCTGCTCCCAGATGGTCGCGATGGGCGCCCCCAGGGCGTCCTCCGCCAGGTTGCCCGCCGTCAGCCGGCGATAAACCCTGTCCCCCAGCACCACCATGGGGAAGGCGCCGCTCTGGCTGCTCTCCCAGATGCCCTGGGGCGTGCCGGCGTTTTTGGAGACCACATTCAGGCCGCTGCTGCCCCTGTCCAGGGAGGCGCGCTCATTGGCCACGGGATCATCGCCCGCTGTCATGACGGTCATGCCGGGCAGCACGGGTTTCGCCGCCTGATTGCCGCCCAGCACAACCCCCAGGGCGACGGCCAGCACCAGCGTACAGGCAGCCGCCACCGCCGTCCATCGTACCCACAGAGGGCGCGTCGGCGCTGTCTTTCTGTTTTGTTCACTCGCCGCGGCCAGGATGCGTCCCCGCAGCTCCGTCCCGGCAGTCAGTCCCGCCAGGCCTTCCTCTGCCACCACCCGCAGCTTTTCCAGATCCTTCATGCCTCTTCCCCCTTCAGTGTCTCCGAGAGCTTCCTCCTGGCCCGGTTGAGCCTGGAGGATACGGTGCCCTCCGGTATGTCCAGCATGGTCGCGATCTCCGCGATGCCAAAGTTCTGATAATAGTGCAGCAGCACCACTTCCCGGAATTCAGCGGGCAGACGGTTGACCGCCTGCATCAGGGCCTGCTTCTCCTCACGCTCGGCAAACTCGTCCGACCCGGGGATCAGCTCCAGGGCCGGGTGCCCCAGGCAGACCCGCTTGACCCACGCGGAGCGCCACAGGTCCCGGCACCGGTTCAGCGCCACCTTCAGCAGCCACGCTTTCTCCTTTCCCTCGCTCAGCTCGGGCTTGGTGGTCAACAGCCTCACAAACACATCCTGGCAGACATCCTCCGCCTGTGTCCTGTCGCCCAGATAGAAGTAGCAGACCCTGAGAACATCCGTGGCATACGCAGTGTATAGCTCGTCAAAAGTCGCGCTGCTGCGGACGTCCCCGCGCACTGTCTGCGTCTGCATCCAGTTTCCTCCCCTCCCGGCGCATCCGCTTTCACTCAGATAACGCGTTTGCGCCATGCTTTCATCCCGTACGACAGAGAAATTTCGAGCTTTTTTTCTTCATTCCTGCAGTTCCCGGCGGGCTTGTCAAAAAGTTCTGACTGACGTATAATGGGATCAGCAAAGAAAAAAAAGGAGTGATCCTTCATGGCCATCCAGATCATCAAGTACCCCAACCTCGGCGGTGCGCTTCCTCTTCGTGTTGCCAGGGGCCACTTTGCCACCAGTCACAGCCACATCAATTACTACCTGGATCTCACCATGACCAAGCATCGCCTGTCCGAGGCGCAGCTGGCCGCAGTGGAGCTGTGCTCCAAATACCAGTCCTCCACCATCATCGACACCATCCTCTGTCTGGACGGCACCGAGGTGATCGGCGCCTGCATGGCCAGCGAGCTCTCCCTGGCCGGCTACATGAATATGAACGCCCACCGCACCATCTACGTGGTGACCCCGGAGCACACCTCCGGAAGTCAGCTGATCTTCCGGGACAACACCGCCCCCATGATCGTGGGCAAGCATGTGCTGGTGCTGGCCGCCTCTGTGACCACGGGCTACACCGCCCAGGCCGCCGTGGAGGCCATCCGGTATTACAGCGGCATCCCGGTGGGCATCGCGGCCATCTTCTCCTGTGTGGAGGAGTGCGAGGGTTTCCCCGTGGTCAGCATCTACACCCGCCAGCATGACCTGGACGACTATGTGAGCTGCTCCTCCCACGACTGCCCGCTGTGCAAGGCCGGCATGAAGCTGGACGGCATGGTGAACAGCCACGGCATCTCCAGCTTCTGATCGGAGGGTCGGCATGAAGTTTGTTCACCTCTCCGATCTGCACCTGGGGAAGCGCCTGAACGGCTACTCCCGGATGGAAGAGCAGCAGGAGATCCTGGGCCGGATCCTGGAGCTCATTCAGGCTGAGCAGCCGGACGCCGTGGTGATCGCAGGCGACATCTACGACCGTCCCGTACCCCCGGAGGAGGCCACCGCCCTGCTCAGCACTTTTCTGATGCAGCTGCACCGGCTGGATCTGCCCGTGATGATGATCAGCGGCAACCACGACAGCGCCGAGCGCATCGCCTTTGCCGCCGGCCTGCTGGAGAACAGCCGGATCTATATCTCCCCCGCCTACGATGGGAACGTGAAGCGGGTGGTGCTCTCCGACGCTGCCGGTGAGGTGGCCTTTCATCTGCTGCCCTACATCAAGCCCACAGACGTCCGGCGTGTCTGGCCGGAGGAGGCGGCGGAAGTCACGGACTACACCTCCGCCCTCCGGGTGGCGATCCGGCATCTGGATCTCTCCGCACCCCGCAATGTGCTGGCGGCCCATCTGTTTGTCACCGGCGCTGCCCGCTGCGACTCGGAGGAGCTCTCCATCGGTGGCCAGGACAATGTGGATGCGGAGGTTTTTTCTGATTTCGACTATGTGGCCCTGGGCCATCTCCACGGCCCGCAGAATGTGGACGCCCAAGGCCGGATCCGCTACTGCGGCACCCCGCTCATATACTCGGTCTCCGAGTGCCATCAGCACAAATCCGTCACGGTGGTCTCCCTGGACAGCCCCGGGAACCCGGAAGTGCGGACCATCCCGCTGCCTGTACCCCGGGCTGTGCTCCGGGTGGAGGGCGCCTTTGACGAACTGCTGGCCGGCCTGCCGGGCATGGATCCGGACGCCTACCTGGACTTTGTGATCACCGATGAGGAGGAGACCCCGGACGCCGTCTCCCGGCTCAGGCACAGGTATCCCCATGTGCTCTCTGTGCGCTACTGCAACAGCAAAACCCGCGCTCAGGAGAGCACGGACCTGTTGCCTGCCATCACCGCAGAGGCCATCGACCCCCTGTCCTCCTTTGAGGATCTCTTCACCCAGCAGTATGGCCGGCCTTTCTCTCCTGAGCAGCGGGCCTATCTGCAGCAGCTGATCGACGACCTGAGGGGGGATGGGGTATGAAGCCGGTTTATCTTCGGATGCAAGCCTTTGGTCCCTATGCCGGCGTACAGGAGATCGACTTCCGGAAGCTGGACGGTGCCGGGCTTTACCTGGTCTGCGGCGACACGGGCGCCGGGAAGAGCACCATCTTTGACGCCATCGCCTACGCCCTCTATGACGAGAAGGCCGCCCCCGGCAGCGAGCACCGCTCCAAGTATGCATCGCCTGAGACCGAGACGGAGGTGGAGCTGCACTTCCTGCACCAGGGAAAGGAATGGAGCATTCTGCGCAAGCCCTCCCAGGAGGTGCTGAAGCGCCGGGGCACCGGAACCCGGCAAGTGGCGGCTTCCGTTCTGCTGACGCTGCCCGACGGCAGGCAGATCACCCGCATCGAGGAGGCCAGAGACGCCGTCACCGAGGCGCTGGGGCTGAACGCCGAGCAGTTCAAGCAGGTGATCATGATTGCCCAGGGGGATTTTGACCGGGTCCTCCACGCCTCCACTGCCGACCGCCAGGACATCCTGCGGCAGATCCTGAACACCGACTTCTATCGTCAGCTTCAGAATCGCATCAAGGACGACGTGCGGGAAATCAAGGCCCGGCGGGATTCGGTGCTGCAGCAAATCCAGGTGCACGAGTCCGCGATCCGGATGGAGGGCTGCGAGGAGCTGGCACAGACCGAGCCGCTGCTCAAGACCCACAGCCTCACGCCGGAGGAGGTACTCCAGGCCCTGCGCACCGTCATCGCACGGGACAAGGCCGCCCTGGCGGAGCTTGAGCAGCGGAGAGATATACAGCATGAGGCGCTGGCCGCGGCCGACAGCCTGCTGACATTCGCCCGTCAGCGGGTCGACACGCTGCAGCAAAAGCAGGTGGCAGAGGATGCGAAGGACCGTCTCTCCGCCGCCCTGGAGCAGGCGGGTGTGCAGCTCACCCAGGCCAAGGCGGAGGCACCCAAGGCGCTAAAGTATCGGGAGGAAGCCGCGAAGATCGACAGCCTGCTGCCACGGTTTGATCAGCTGGAAGCGCTGCGGACACGCATCGCCCAGTCGGAACGCCTCAGGGATCAGCTCAGCCGGAGCGTCCGGGAGAAAAAGGCAGCCGCTGACGACCTGCAGGCGCGCATCGGCGCGGCCGAGGCTGAGATCAGTCAGCGGGAAGGGGACCTGGATCTGCAGTTGGAAGCCCAGCAGGAGCTGGAACGGCTCCGGCAGCGTGGCGATGCCTTGCGCAAGGCGGTCGAGGACGCCGACGACATGATCAAACTGCGGCAGCAGTCGGCGGAAAGCAGCGCCCTGTATCTGCAGGCACAGCAGGAATACCTGCATGCCCTGACGACAGAGAAGGAAATGCGCGATGCCCACCTGCGGGGCAAGGCGGCACTGATCGCCCAGGACCTGGTGGAGGGCAAGGCCTGTCCCGTCTGCGGCTCCACCTGCCACCCCGCCCCGGCCGTTCTGACCGGCGAGGAGCCCAGCGAGGCCCAGCTGGAGAGCGCCGGCAGGGCCGCGGAGCAGAAACGGCAGCGGCAGGAGACAGCCTTCCGGAAGGCCAGCGAGGACAAGACCCGGTGCGATGCGCTGGCGGAGCGCCTCCATGCGGCGCTGGCCGAGCTTCTCCCGGGGCAGGACGCGGATGCCCTGCACGCCGAGCTGGCCCATACCCGGGCCCTCTGGCAGGAGGTCAACGGTGAGATTCACCGGCTGCAGGCTTCCTGCAGTCGCCGCCAGCAGCTGGTGGATGAGCTGCCGGCGCTGCGCACGCAGCACCAGGAAGCCGTCGAAACACACACCGCCGACCAGGCCCGGATGATTGAGGCCGGTGCCGCACTGGATGCAGCGCAGCGGCAGGAGGCGGAGATCCTCCGCACCCTCCCCTTCCCCTCCCGGAACGAGGCCCTGGCACAGCAGCAGTCCCTCAGAGCCCGGGCTGACGACATCGACAAGACCATCGCAGCGGGAACCCAGCGGCAGCAGGAGCTGGAGAAGCAGCTTGCCGCAAAGGCCGCGGAGATTGCCGCACTGGACAAACAGCTCGGTGAACTGCCCGACACCACCGTTGACGAGGCGCAGGAAAAGCGCAGCGCCGCCCGGCAGGCCTGGCAGGAGACAGACGAAGCCGTCAAGGCACTGCACGCCCGCTGCAACGCCAATACTGACGTGCAGGCGAAGCTCACCGACGCATACCGGACCCTGGAGGGCATCGACGCCCGCTACAGGTGGATGGAGGCGCTGAACGCCACCGCCAACGGTCAGATCAGCACCAAAAAAATCACCCTGGAGGCCTTTGTGCAGCAGCACTTCTTCGACCGGATCCTCCAGCGGGCCAACCTCCGGCTCCGCCGCATGAGCGACGAACAGTATACCTTTGCCCGCTCCGAGGAGCAGCACGGCAACACCAACACCAGCCTGGCCCTGGATGTGGTGGACAGCTGGAACGGCACGCGGCGCAGCGTAAAGACCCTCTCCGGCGGCGAGTCATTTCTGGCTTCCCTGGCCCTGGCCCTGGGCTTCTCCGATGAAATCCAGGCCACCGCCGGGGGCGTCCAGCTGGACACCCTGTTCATTGACGAGGGCTTCGGCACCCTGGATGAGGCTGCCCTGAACGGCGCCATCTCAGTGCTGCAGAGCCTCTCCGACAGCCACCGGCAGGTGGGCATCATCTCCCACGTGGAGGAGCTGCGCCGGCGGATCGACCGCAAGATCGTCGTCCGCAAGGATGTGGGGATGATGGGCAGCGTAGCGGTCATCGAATAGCGCGCCCGGGCCGGAGATTGTTATGGTTTCCATGCCGGCTGCGCCCCACTTTCGGCAAAATTCCGTCAAAACGCTTGACAAACCGCGCGTTGACTTATATAATGGCAACGCTGTGTGAATATGCGGCTGTGGCGGAATTGGCATACGCGCACGTTTGAGGGGCGTGTCCAGCAATGGGTTCGGGTTCAAGTCCCGTCGGCCGCACTTCCAGCCGACCCTGACCTTGATGAGAGGTCAGGGTCGTTTTTTTGCGCCGACGGGGCCGAAGCAGGCTCAGCTCCTCCCGGGCCTGTGCCTGCGCATGTACTCCACGGTCCTGTAGAGGGTCTCGCCATGGAAGATCTTGTCCAGATTGCCGGCAAAATCCAGCCCGTAGCGCCGCTGCAGGTCCTCCAGCCCCGCCCGGAGCATCTCCGTCTCCTGCTGCATGGTCTCCGGCAGCAGGTCTTCCAGGCAGATCTGGCGGCCATTCTCCCCCGAGAGGCGGTAGATGCCGGTGCCGATCAGCCGGACAGGCCGTCCCTGCAGCTGAGCCAGCATCTGTACGGATTCGGACCAGATTCTTGCCGCGGAGCGGGTGGTGGGAATCAGCCGGGAGCGCGTCACGTTCTTCATGTCCCCGTAGGTGATTTTGAGGGTGACGCCCTCGCCGTACAAGCCCACCCGGGCTGCCCGCCGCTCCACGCTCATGGACAGCAGCAGAAGCACGTCCTTCAGAAATTCCACATCCTCCACATCTTCCTGGAATGTGAGCTCCCGGCTGATGGACTTGGCGTCCTCCGGCCGATAGGCGGTCACCGGGCGCTCATCCTCCCCGAAGGCCACCCGGACAATCCATTCCCCCTGCCGGCCCATCATCCGGACCACCTCATCCGACCGGGCCTGGAGGTCGCGCACGGTGCGGATCCCCACGCTGTGCAGCTTTTCTGCGGTCTTCTCCCCCACGGTGTACAGCACCCGCACGTCCCGGTCCAGGATCAGATCCACAAAGGCCTGGGGGGTGGGGATCTCAAAATACCCATCGGGCTTCTTCTCCTCGCTGGCTGTCTTGGCCGCTGTCTTGGAGTACGCCACGCCGATGGAGCATGTGAGTCCCACCTCCTCCAGGGTGCGGCACTTGATGGTCCGGGCGATCTCACATGCACCTTCCCAGCTGCCGGCCCGCTCCGTCACGTCCAGGTAAGCCTCGTCCAGCGCGATGGTCTCCGCAGCGGCGGCATATTCATTCCAGATGGCATGCAGCTGCCCGGACACCTGCCGGTATTTGTCGAAGTTGGGGTGCATATAAATCCCGCCGGGACACAGCCGGTAGGCCTCCTTGATATTCATGGCGGAGTGCACGCCGAATCTCCGGGCCTCGTAGCTGCAGGTGGCCACCACGCCCCGCTCCTGCGGCAGGGAGCCGATGATCAGCGGTTTGCCCCGCAGCAGCGGATTGTCCCGCATTTCCACGGAGGCGTAAAAGGCATCCATGTCCACATGGATAATCATCTGGCCCATCCATACCACCTCCCGCTTTTATAAGGTCCGTTATCTGCCGGGAAAGGCCCCGGCCGGGTCGTCTGTTTCAGGTTTTCGGATCCCGTCCCGTTTCCGGCAGGACGGCTATCCCCTGCAGTCCCGCCCAGAACATATGATGCACAAGATACTGCATCCGGTACCAGTCTTCATTCTTCTCCCATTTCATGCTGCGGTTGACATAATACAGGCCATAGATCATCAGCATGAACAGCCGATCCGCGTCCTCCTCCCGGACCCCGGATTGGCGCGCGATCCACGGCACCGCGCTGTCCCGCTCCGCCAGGTAGATCCGCCGGATCACATAGTAGGACAGGGAGTCGTCCATGAACAGAGCCCGGTATTTGGCCGGATCTGCGATGCGCTGACAGGGGGGCAGGAGCTGCTCGTTCCCCCGCAGCGCCTGGGGTCCTCCGCTGAGCACCCGCATCAGCCGCTGCACCCGAGCCTCGTAGTCCGACGGATCCCCCGCCTCCTCCGCCAGCTCCAGCGCCTCGCCGATCACCTCGTCCAGCACCTCGTCCAGGCCGCTGTAGTGCAGATAGAAGGTGGCCCGGGTGATCTCCGCCCCCTTGCAGATCATGGTGACGTTGAGCTTATTGTAGGGCTCCTGCCCCAGCAGCTCCAGCAGCGCGTCCTTGATCACCCGCCGGGTGTAGAGCGTCCGCCGGTCTGTCTTGCGCGGTGTGGTGGACACAGTTGTCATCTCCTTCCATAAACACTTTTTCTATACAATATGTCAATGACTATCCAAAGTCTATGACACTTTTCCCAATGTGTCAAGAACCGTTCCCTTTTTCGAAGAGTGACATTGTTTTTCCGGGTTCTCTTTGGCATATTATTTACAGACACAGTGTCAAGAAACAGTACACTGTGGAGAAGCAAATCGGATATGTCAAGGAACATCCGGAAGAAGAGGAGGATTCCCATGCTGAAAGTCGACTGGTCGGACGTCCTCGGTGTTCTGCAAACCTGTACGCCCTGGCTGATCGGGATTGGCGCTGCGATCCTGGTGGCCGTGGCGGTGATCATCGCGGTGCGGAAGGTGAAGCAACCCCTGCGGAGCCTGATCCGGGGCGAGACCGTGATGGCCCTGCTGCTGGCGCTGGTGATCCTGGTCAACGGCATCATCTGGAACCCCATGTACAGCATCATCAGCATGGCCATGGGCAAGGGCTCCGTCAGCGCCGAGACCACGGCGAAAGCCGAGGAGGTGGCGGAGGACGTGGCCGCCCAGGGCTTCGTGCTGCTGGAGAACAAGGACGGCTTCCTCCCCCTGCAGGGCCAGACAAAGCTGAACCTGTACGGCTGGGCTGCCTCCAATCCGGCCTACGGCGGCACGGGCTCCGGCGGCATCAACGACCTGTTCCCGGTGGTCTCCCTGCGTCAGGGTCTGGAGAACGCGGGCTACCAGGTGAACGGCGAGCTGCTGGACTTCTACACCGCCTACTGCGCCAGCCGCGGCGCTATGAACATCGAGGCCAAGCAGAAGTGGGACCTGCCCGAGCCCCCGGCCTCCACCTATCCGGAGAGCCTGCTCAGCGGCGCCAAGGCCTTCTCCGAAACCGGCGTCATCGTGATCTCCCGCTATGCCGGCGAGGGGCACAACGACATTCCCCAGGACATGACCCGGGCCACCTACACCAACAACTCCACGGAATATAACGACTTCCAGCCCGGGGAGCACTACCTGCAGCTCTCCCGCACCGAGCGGGACATGGTGGCCCTGGCCTGCGAAAACTCCAGCCAGGTCATCGTGGTGCTCAACTCCGCCTACGCCATGGAGATGGGCTGGGTGAACGACTACCCCCGGATTAAGGCGGTCATCTGGGCCCCGGGCCCGGGCAACGTGGGCTTCAACGCCCTGGGCAAGATCCTGAACGGCACGGTGAACCCCTCCGGCCGCACCAACGACACCTTCGTGTATGAGATCGACCAGGCACCCTACTATTACAACGCCGAGAAGACCGATTACACCAACATGACCCACATGACCGTGGACGGCATGAACGCCGGCGTGCCCACCCAGTACGCCCCCTCCTTCATGAACTACAACGAGAACATCTATGTGGGCTACAAGTTCTATGAGACCGCTGCGGCGGAGGGCATCATCGACTACGACAAGGTGGTGCAGTATCCCTTCGGCTACGGCCTGTCCTACACCAGCTTCAGCCAGCGCATGAGCGACCTGGCGGTGAAGGGCGATGAGATCAGCTTCACAGTCACCGTCACCAACACCGGCGCCGTGGCAGGCCGGGACACCGTGCAGGTCTTCTACAACCCGCCCTACACAAACGGCGGCATCGAGAAGGCCTCCGCCAACCTGCTGGACTTTGAGAAGACCCGCATCCTGGCCCCCGGCGAGTCCCAGGAATTCACCTTCACCTTCCTGAACGAGGAGATGGCCTCCTACGACGAGAAGGGCCTGGGATGCTATGTGCTGGAGCAGGGCGACTACGTCCTGTCCATCAACAACAACTCCCACAACGTGCTGGACAGCCGGGTTTACAGCCAAGAGAAAACCGTGGCCTACGGCGAGGGAAATCCCCGGGCCTCCGACAAGACGGCCGCCATGAACCGCCTGCAGGACGCCCAGGGCGACGTGGTGTACCTCTCCCGGGCGGACCACTTCGCCAACTATGAGGCCGCCACCGCCGCCCCCGCCAACACCGACATGCCGGAGCAGTACATCGCCGGCTACCACCTGAACAGCAACTACGACCCCGCCGCCTTCATCGATCCCGACGCCGCCATGCCTGTCACCGGCGCCGCCGGCAAGCTGACCATCTACGACGTGCGGGGCAAGAGCTACGACGACCCCGTCTGGGAGCAGCTTCTGGACCAGCTCACCGTGGATGAGATGGCCAACATGAGCGCCCTGGCCGGTTACCAGACCCCCGCCATCGAGTCCATCGGCAAGGTGCAGAACATCGACTCCGACGGCCCCGCCGCCATCAACAACAACTTCACCGGCGCGGGCTCCCTGGGCTTCCCCATCGAGGTGGTCATCGCCTGCACCTGGAGCAAGGAGGCCGCCACCGCATGGGGCGAGACCATGGGCCAGATGGCCAAGGAGATGGGCTCCACCGGCTGGTACGCTCCCGCCGTGAACACCCACCGCTCCGCCTTCACCGCCCGGAACTATGAGTACTTCTCCGAGGACGGCGTCCTGGCCGGCATCCTGGCGGGCTGCGGCGTGGCCGGCGCCCTGGACCGGGGCGTGTACTCCACCGTGAAGCACTTCGCCATGTACGACTCCAACGGTAAGATGGTCTGCGCCTGGGCCACGGAGCAGTCCATGCGGGAGATCTACCTCAAGCCCTTCGAAATCGCCGTGAAGCGCTACGGGGCAAACGGCATCATGGAGTCCTGGGCCTTCCTGGGTAACAAGTGGGTGGGCGAGCTCAGCGCCCTGAACAACGACATTCTCCGTGGCGAGTGGGGCTTCCGCGGCTTCATTGTCAGCGACTTCTTCCGCAACAACGGCCATGGCTTCATGAACGCGGACATCGCCCTGGCCAACGGCGTGGACGCTATGCTCTCCACCTATGCCGGCGGCCCCAACCAGGTCACCGACCGCACCGCCGCCTCCAACGTGCAGTACATGCGCACCGCAGCCAAGAACATCCTCTTCACCACCGCCAACAGCTGGATCTACGACGAGGAACACAAGGGCGCCGAGACCACCCCCTGGAAGGCCCTCTTCTACGTGGTGGACGCCGTGGTCATCAGCCTGATCCTGGCCGGCGCTGTCCTGATCTGGCTGAACTACCGGAAGAAGAGCAAGGCTCAGTAAGGCAGCGGGTCGTCCGACCCTGCCGCTTGCATCCCATCCCCCTGTCCTCCTGCCCGCTGCGGGCGGGAGGATTTTGTCTTCCTCGCCCCCGCTGCACAGCCGCCGGGGACACAGCAACCCGCACGGCTTCCTCCGGAAAGGGGATTCCGGAAAGGTGCTCACCCGGGACACTGTCCTGAAATTTACTTTTCCTCACGGTTTTCTCCTTGCTCCTGCCCGGAATATGTGGTAAGATGGGTCATTCCATTCCATCATGGAAGGTGGGAAACCCGTGGCGAATGACTACATCTCGGACGCGCTGATCCGCCGACTGCCCAGCTATTACCGGCATCTGCGGGAGCTGGAAGCGGAGGGCATCGAGCAGATCTCCTCCAAGGAGCTGGGCGAGCGCATGCACCAGACACCCTCCCAGGTCCGCCAGGACATCAACTGCTTCGGCGGCGTAGGCCGGCAGGGCTATGGCTACCATGTGCCGGAGCTGAAGAAACGCGTCGGGGAGATTCTCGGGCTGGACCACGAGCACCGGATGATCATCATCGGAGCCGGCAGCATCGGCAGCGCTGTGGCCCGCTATCCCTCCTTCTCCAACGAGGGCTTCCGGACCATCGCCCTGTTTGACAACCGGCCGGAGGCTATCGGCAGGCAGATCGGCGATCTCACGGTACAGAGCACAGAGAATCTGGAGCGCTTTCTCGACGAAAACCTGGTGGACATCGCCGTACTGGCGGTTCCCAAGCACGCCGCCCAGGAGGTCATGGACCGGCTCCTGGCCAAGCAGGTGGCGGCCGTATGGAACTTTGCGCCCACCGACCTGCAGTATGACCCCCAGCGCTGCACCGTCGTGAACGTCCACTTGAGCGACAGCCTGCACATTCTGTCCTACAGGATGGCGCAGCCATAAACCCTGCGGCAGCCGACCGGCTGCCATTCTTGTATAACCGGGAGGCATCCGATGACACAGGAGAGACACCGCAGATCTGCCCTGGGCCGCACAGAGGCGCTGAAAGCGCGTGAGCGGCAGCGGGAGACGCGGAATCAGGGGTACGAGGAGATGCGCTATCTCCCGCCCCAGGAAGAAAAAAAGCCCCGAAGGCACACCTTTGCCTGGCTGCTGCTGGCCCTGTTCAGCCTGGCGGGCATCGCCGTCGCGGCAGTGCTGATCCTGCCCCAGGTGACGGGGCAAGCCATCGGCGGCCTCCCCCGCATGGCCTTTGTGGGGCAGCAGCTGGTGACCTGCGACGAAGCCGCTGTCTCCGCGCTGGCCAGCAGCCAGGCGGAGGTGGCAGCCGCCGACGGCGTTTTCGGCAGCGGCATCCGGATCGACAACGTGGACGTGTCCGGCATGACCTATGGGGACGCGCTGGCCGCCGTGGAGGCGGTGCCGGCAGCAGGCGGCGGGGAGTTCTCCGTCACGGTGCAGATTGCCGGGCGCACCTGGACCATTGACTCCACCATGGTGCCCATGACCCGCAACGTGGAGGAAGTGGTGGCGGATGCCTGGGCGGTCAGTTCCGCCGAGCCCGATCCCCTGCCCGGCGAGACCATGATGGAAACCCGGCTGCGGGCCCTGCGGGAGCGGGAACAGAACCCGGTCTGGTTTCAGACCGAGCTGACCTTCGACCAGGAGGCCATCCGGAGCATCACCGACAGCATTGCGGCGGAGCTGGAAATGCCGCCCGTGAACGCAGCCATCGCCGGCTTTGACCCCGCCACCCACAACTTCACCCTCTCCCGGGAGCAAAGCGGCACTTCCCTCAACGCGGCAGAGCTGTACGAGGCCGTCCTCACGGAGCTGGACCACGGCAATATGAACGCCGTGGTGCAGATGGAGCCCGACACCCTCTTTGCCGCAGTGACTGTGGACGACCTGGCCGGCACCTTGGGCAGAATCTCCGGCTACAGCACCAAGACCACCAACAACAAGAACCGGAACACCAACATCCGCCTGTCCGCCGAGGCCATCAACGGCTACTGCGTCCAGCCGGGGGAAGAATTCTCCTTCAACCACGCCACCGGCCAGCGCACGGAGGGCAAGGGCTACAAGCCCGCCACCGCCATCTCCGGCGGCCAGAACATCGAGGAGGTGGGCGGAGGCGTCTGCCAGACCTCCTCCACCCTCTTCAACGCCGTAGCCCGGGGCAACTTTGAGATTGTGAAGCGCAGTCCCCACGCCTGGCCCTCCTCCTATGTGGAGAAAGGCCTGGATGCCACCGTCAACTGGCCCGGGCTGGACTTCCAGTGGCGGAACAACACGGAATACCCCGTCTACATCGTCGCTTGGTATGCGGATCGGGTGGTGACCGTGGAACTCTACGGCGTGCGTCTGGGCGAGGGTATCACCATCGATCTGGAGAGCAAGGTGATCAAAACCCTGGAAAAGCCCACCGGCATCAAGGAGGTCTATAACCCGGAACTCCCCTACGGAACCCGCCAGACCACGGTGAAAGCCCGGAAGGGCTATGTGGTGGAAACCTACCAGGTCTGGTATCATGACGGCATTGAATTCAAGCGGGAGCTTCTGTGCACCTCCACCTACAAGGCCTACCAGGAGACCGTGGAGTACAACCAATGACAGGAGGAGCGCCCATGCGGGAGAAAACCACCGGCGTGCAGATCGTCATGCCCCAGCACTGCAATGGCTATGAGCAGCCGCGGCTCTTCGGCGGCCAGATCATGGCCTGGATTGACATCATCGGCGCCGTTGCCGCCCGCCGCTACACCCAGTCCAACGTCACCACCGTCTGCGTGGACAACCTCTCCTTCCTCCAGCCCGCCTTTCTCAACGACACCGTGGTGCAGGAGGCGGTGGTCACCTGGACCGGCCGCACCTCCCTGGAGGTGCGGGTGGACAGCTATGTGGAGCGGCTGGACGGCTCCCGGGAGCTCATCAACCGGGCCTACCTGGTTTTCGTGGCCCTGGACGCGGAGGGCAAGCCGATCCCCGTGCCCCCCTTTCAGCCGGAGACCCCGGAGGAGAGCCGGGAGTACGCAGCCGCCCTGTCCCGCCGGGAGATTCGCCTGAGCCGCTGAGCGCCGCTGAGAGCTGCTGGAATCGAAAAGAGCGATGACGCCGAAACGCCATCGCTTTTTCCGTGGAATGGTTACAGTGCTGCCGCCAGCTTCTCCTCCCCCAGGGTCAGGCGGCGGAGGGTCTCCTCCTTGCCCAGGAGGTAGGCGATCTCCATGGCGCCGCCGGGGGTGGAGGCCAGGCCGGAGATGGCGATGCGCAGCGGCCACAGCACCGCGCCGTTCTTCATGCCGCTCTCCGCAATGGCCGCCATCAGCCGGTCGTGGAGCTGCTCCTCGGTCCAGTCCTCCGGAGCGATGCCCTCCAGCACAGGGCGGCACAGCGCCAGGGCGGTCCGGGCCACCTCCGGGTTGGTCTTCATCTTCTTGTGGGTGTAGAGCTCGATATCGTAGTCCGGCAGCTCCGCCAGGAAGCTCACCATCCCCGGCACCTGGCTGAAGATCTCGGTCCGCTCCTGCATCAGCTGGGCCAGGCGGTGATAGTCGATGTTCCGGCCCGCCAGCACCCGGTCAAACCACGGGGTGGCCAGCGCCAGGTAGCGGTCCGGGTCCATCCGGCGGATGTACTCCGCGTTGAACCAGGTCAGCTTGTTCACGTCGAAGATGCCGGGGGCCTTGTTCAGCCGATGCACATCGAAAGCCTCCACCAGCTCCGGCAGGGTGAAGAACTCCCGCTCGTCGCCGGGGTTCCAGCCCACCAGGGCCAGGTAGTTCACCAGGGCCTCGGTGAGATAGCCCTTGTCGATGTAGTCGGAGTAGTAGGCGTCCCCGTCCCGCTTGGAGAGCTTGTGGGTGGCGTCCCGCATGACGGTGGGCAGGTGGATATAGACCGGAATGTCCCAGCCCAGGGCCCGGTAGAGGTAGTTGTAGCGCGGCGTGGAGGACAGATACTCCATCCCCCGCATCACGTGGGTGATGCCCATCAGGTGGTCGTCAATCACGTTGGCGAAGTTGTAGGTGGGCATGCCGTCCTGCTTGATGAGCACCATGTCGTCCATGGCCTCCGCATTCTGGAAGGTCATGTCGCCGAACACGGTGTCGTGGTAGCTGGTCTCCCCCTCCGTGGGAGCGTTCATGCGGATGGTCCAGGGGATCCCCGCCGCCAGCTTCTCCTCCACCTGCTCAGGGGTCAGATGCAGGCAGTGCTTGTCATACTTCCAGGTGCCGCCGGCGGCCTCCACCGCGGCGCGGCGCGCCTCGATCTCCTCCTTGGAGCAGAAGCAGTAGTAGGCGTGGCCGCTGCGCACCAGCTGCTGAGCATAGGGCAGGTAGGTGGACTTGCGCTCGGACTGCACATAGGGGCCCACGGGGCCGCCCACGTCGGGGCCCTCATCCCAGTTCAGGCCGCAGGCCCGCAGGGTGTCGTAGATCACGTCCACGGCGCCCTCCACATAGCGCTCCTGGTCCGTGTCCTCGATGCGCAGGATGAATTTGCCGCCGTTCTGCTTGGCAAACAGATAGGCGTAGAGCGCGGTGCGCACGCCGCCCAGGTGCATGAAGCCCGTGGGGCTGGGCGCAAATCTGGTTCTGACTTCCATACTCTTTCCTCTTTCCTTACTTCCTGGCCTGTTTGGCAAACGTGTCCCGCAGACCCACCGTTCTGTTGAAAACCGGCATGGCCGCCGTGCTGTCCGGGTCCTTGCAGAAATAGCCGCTGCGGAGGAACTGGAAGGTATCCCCCACCTCCGCGGACAGGATCACCGGCTCGGCATAGCCCTTCACCACAGTCAGGCTGTTGGGATTCAGCCGGCTGATGAAGTCCTTCTTGGCCGGCACCGCGCTCTCGGCATCCGGGTCCGCCGCCTCGGGGTCCGCCTCCGCCGCCAGCTCGTCATCCTCCGCCAGCAGGGGTTCATAAAGACGTGCCTCGAAGGGAACCGCGTCCGCGGCGTTGACCCAGTGCAGGGTCTTGCCCTTGATCTTGCGGTCCGCGCCGGGGGTGCCGCTCTCCGTGTCGAAGTCCACCGTGCACAGCACCGCGGTGACGTTCCCCTCCGCGTCCTTCTCGCAGCCGTCGCAGCGCACGATGTAGGCGCCCTTCAGCCGCACCTCGTTGCCCGGGAACATCCGCTGATACTTCTTGATGGGCTCCTCCATGAAGTCGTCCTGCTCGATCCAGATTTCCCGCCCGATGGTCACCGTGTGAGTGCCCATCTCGGGGTGGTCGGGGTGGTTCTCCACGGTGAGGGTCTTCGTCTCGCCCTCCGGCCAGTTGGTGAGGATCACCTTCAGGGGATGCAGCACCGCCATGGCCCGGGGAGACTTCTCCCCCAGGTCGTCCCGGACACAGCTTTCCAGCAGGGCGTAGTCCACCACGGAGTCCGCCTTGCTCATGCCGATGCGGCTGACAAAGTCCCGGATGGCCTCCCCGGTGTAACCCCGGCGGCGCAGGGCGGACAGGGTGGGCATGCGGGGATCGTCCCAGCCCCGCACGTAGCCGCCCTCCACCAGCTGGCGGAGGTAGCGCTTGCTCATGATGGTGCCGGTGAGGTTCAGCCGGGCAAACTCGATCTGCCTGGGATGGCCGGGCAGCTTGTTCCCGGCGTGCTCCACCACCCAGTCATAGAGGGGGCGGTGAATCTCATACTCCAGGGAGCACAGGGAGTGGGTGATGCCCTCCATGGCGTCCCCGATGGGGTGGGCGAAATCATACATGGGATAGATGCACCATTTCTTGCCCGTGCGCCAGTGCTCCTTGTAGAGAATGCGATACATGGCCGGGTCCCGCATCACCACGTTGGGGGAGGCCATGTCAATCTTCATGCGCAGGGTGAGGCTGCCCTCGGGGAATTCGCCGGCTCGCATCCGCCGGAAGAGGTTCAGGCTCTCCTCCGCCGGGCGGTCCCGCCAGGGGCTGTTCCGGCCGGGCTCCGTGAGGGTGCCCCGGTAGGCGCGCATCTCCTCCTTGCTCAGCTCGTCCACATAGGCCAGGCCCCGCATGATCCAGTCCTCCGCGATCTCGTAGCACAGATCGTAATAATCGGAGGCGTAGAAAAGGCCGCCGGTCCAGTCGAAGCCCAGCCAGCGGATGTCCTTCTCGATGTTGCGGACAAACTCCATGTCCTCCTTGGCGGGGTTGGTGTCGTCGAAGCGCAGGTTGCACTTGCCGCCGAACTTCTCCGCCGTGAGGAAGTTCATGATCAGCGCCTTGCAGTGGCCGATGTGCATATAGCCGTTGGGCTCAGGCGGAAAGCGGGTGTGCACCTCGGTGTACACGCCCTCCGACAGATCCTGCTCAATCATATCCCAGATAAAATTGCTGCGTGCCTTGTCATCCATGGCAACAAGCCCCTTTCCTGCCCGCTGACGCAGGCTCATGTCATTATACCATGTTGGCCGGGAATAGCAAGTGCCAACCGCCCATCACAGCGCCTCGTGGGCCCGCTTCACCAGGGCCCGGATGTCCGCTTCCGTCACGCCGGCCAGGTCCTCCCGGGCCTTGCGGATCTCCGCCAGGAACTCAATGTTGCCCTTGGGACCTGTGACAGGGGAGAAATCCATGCCGCACACCCGCCAGCCCATGTCCTCCGCGAAGGCCGCGATGCCCAGGAGCACCTCCGCGTGGACCGCGGGATCGCGCACCACGCCGTTCTTCCCCACCTTCCCCCTGCCCGCCTCAAACTGCGGCTTGATCAGGGTGTAGAAGACGCCGCTGTCCCCCATGATCTCCGCCGCCACCGGCAGGATCAGCCGTATGGAGATGAAGCTGACGTCCATCACGGTGACCGTGGGGTGCAGGGGCACCATCTCCGGCGTCAGGTTCCGGGCATTGGTCCGCTCCATGAGGGTGACCCGGGGATCCTGGCGCAGTTTCCAGTCAAACTGGCCATACCCCACGTCGATGGCGTAGACGTGGGCGGCACCGTTGTGCAGGCATACGTCCGTGAAGCCCCCGGTGGCACAGCCGATGTCCATGCAGACCTTGCCCTGCAGGTCCGCCCCGAAGGCCTGCACCGCCTTCTCCAGCTTCAGCCCGCCCCGGCCCACCCAGGGATGGGCCGGCGCCCGGAGGGTCACGCTGTCCCCCGGCAGCACCTGTTCAGACGCCTTTTCCGCCTTTCTCTCCCCGATGTACACCTGCCCGGCCATGATGGCCGCCTGAGCTTTCTCCCGGCTGGGGCACAGGCCGGCCTCCACCAGGGCTGTATCCAGTCTCTTTTTCTCTCCCATATCAGTCTCCCGATGTCCTCATGCCCTGCTGCGGATGCTGGCTCAGCGCCACCCGGATCCGCCTGGCCATCTGTTCCGGCATCAGGCCCAGATAGCGCAGCAGCTGTCCCCTGGACCCGTGTTGAATGAAAGTATCCGGCAGGCCGAAGGTGATCACCGGCGGCGGCAGCTCCTCCGCCACCAGGAAGCCCGTCACCGCGCTGCCGAAGCCGCCGGTCAGCACATGCTCCTCCAGGGTGAAAACCGGCCGGTCCGCAAAGGCCCTCAGGGCGCCCTCGTCCAAGGGCTTCACGGTGGAGCAGTTCACCACCGCCGCCCCGATGCCCTCCTCCGCCAGGATATCGTGAATGCTGACCGCCTCCCGCACCATGGAGCCCACCGCCAGCAGAACGCAGTCCGCGCCGGGCAGCAGCACCTCCCATGTCCCCGGCACAAACCGCCTGCAGGGGAAGCGCTCCTCCAGGTCCACCGGCTTGCGGCCATAGCGGATCACCACCGGCGCGGCGGCGGACGGGGTCCAGCGCATCATCAGTCGCAGCTCCTCCAGGTCCCGGGGCGCCAGGATCGTCAGCCCCGGCACCGGCATCGTCTCCGCCAGATCGAAGATTCCGTGGTGGGTGGCGCCATCCTCCCCCACCAGACCGGCCCTGTCCAGGAGAAACACCACCGGCAGATGCTGCATGGCGGTATCGTGAATCAGCTGGTCATAGGCGCGCTGGAAGAAGGTGGCGTAGATGGCCACATAGGGCCTCAGCCCCGTAGCCGCCATGCCGGATGCCATGGTCACCGCGTGTTCCTCCGCGATGCCCACGTCAAACAGCCGGTTCCCGTACTGTTTCCCGAACCTGTCCATGCCGGTGCCCTGGGCCATGGCAGCAGTGACCGCCACCACCCGCCGGTCCGTCCCGGCCAGTCGGATCAGCTCCTCCGCCATCACCGAGCCGAAGGACGGAAGGGTGGACACCTCCCGGTTGTTCCCCGTCTCCACATAGAAGGGGGGCACGCCGTGGAAGCGCTCAGGCTGTTCCTCCGCCTTGTCGTAGCCGTGGCCTTTCTGGGTGATGACATGGATCAGGCAGGGCCCGTCCACACCCTTGGCCTGCTGCAGGATGTGCTCCAGGTACGCCTCGTTGTGCCCATCCACCGGCCCGAAATAGTGGAATTTCAGGGAGGTGAAGAAGCCCTCCGGCACCACCAGACTCTTCAGAAAGCTCTTGGCCCGGTGCACAAAGCGGTACAGCGGCACGCCGATCTTCGGGATCTTCTCCAGCTGAGTCTTCACCCGGCGCTTGGTGCTGGTCCAGCCCTTGCTGATGCGCAGGTCGGTGAGATGGGAGGACAGGGCGCCCACGTTGGGGGCGATGGACATCTCGTTGTCGTTGAGGATGACGATCATCTTGGTCCCGGTACTGCCCGCGTCGTTGAGGGCCTCATAGCACATGCCGCCCGTCATGGCGCCGTCGCCCACAACGCAGATCACCTGGTGCTTCTCCCCCAGCAGATCCCGGGCCCGCGCCATGCCCAGACCGGCGGAGATGGCTGTGGAGGCGTGGCCGGCGTCAAATACATCGTAAGGGCTCTCCGACCGTTTGGGGAAGCCGGAGATTCCGCCGAAGGCGCGGAGGGTGTGGAACCTCCAGTAGCGCCCCGTCAGCAGTTTATGCACATAGGACTGATGTCCCACGTCAAAGATCAGCTTGTCGTCGGGTACGTCGAAAACACGGTGGATCGCCAGGGTCAGCTCCACAATGCCCAGGTTGGAAGCCAGGTGTCCGCCCCGCTCCGCCACGGTGGTCACCAGGGTTTCGCGGATCTGGCGGGCCAGATCGGCCAGCTCATCTTGGGATAGATTTTTGATGTCCTGAGGGGTTTTCACGTCCTCTAAGCGCATCCTGTCCTCCATTCTCGCCCGTCGGGTTACTCCCCCGGTTCCGGCTCCTGGGGCGCCGCGGGGCTACCGGTTTCCGCTGCCGTCGGCTTGGGATCCGGCACAGGCTCCGGGGCCGGTTCCGTCTTCTGCGGTGCGGGCGTCGCACTGGGCTTGCGGGTGGTGGTACGCCGCTGGGTGGGCCTGGGGGTGGCCGTGGGCGGATTCTCCTCCTCCGCCGGCAGGAAGTCCATGGTCACCCTGCCGGTCTCCTCATTGAAGGCCGGAAGCGCGAAGGGGGTGTCGAACTGGATCGCCTCCAGCACCGCTGCCGCGTCCTCCCCGCTGACGGGATAGGGCTGATAATTGTTGTGGGGCGCGTCGCTGGAGATAAACACCGGGTAGAGGAAGACCTGCTGACCCGTATACACTCCGCTGTCGTCAAAGTGCAGCTCCGCCCGGGCGACGCAGGCATACAGGGAGGTGGCCATCCGGTCGCCCCGCCAGGGTTCCGAGCGGATCTCGCTGTTGCCGCCGAAGACAAAGTTGCCCAGGGAGTAGCAGATGGTCCGGTTCCGGGAAATCTCGATCCCCTGGACCACATGGGGATGGTGCATGATCACCAGGTCCGCCCCCAGCTTGATCCAGTTCCGGGCGAATTTTGCCTGGCTGGCATTGTGTTTCGGGTCATACTCCGTCCCGCCGTGGTAAACCATCACCACCGCATTGGCTTCCCCGCTGGTCTTCAGCCGGGTAATCTCCTTGTTCAGCCACTGATAGTTGGTGTTCAGCGTGGTCTGATCCACGGAGATCACGGCGATCCGGACATTCCCTTTTTCTACATAGTAGATCTGTTTCAGGCGCGCCCAGGCTACGCCTGCGGCCTCCAGGGTAGCCTTGGTGTCCTCCAGGCCTGTCCTGGAGTAGTCGTTGATGTGGTTGTTGGCCAGCACCGCCGCCTCGATGGAGTAGGCGGTAATGATGTTGACAAAGTCCGTCGGGCCGCGGAACCGGTAGGTCTTGGTCTTGTTCTCGTCCCCCCGGTGATCCGAAAACACGCACTCCAGGTTGATGACCGTCGCGTCATCCTCCTCGAACAGTTCCTTGAAGTGTTTGAAGAAATAGTCATAGCCCTGCGCATAGGCAAACGAGTCGAAGGATGTCTCCCGGGATCGGAGATACTCCTCCGAGCCCAGGGTGCAGTCCCCGGTGAAGGTCAGGGTCACCGTCTGATCCGCCCGGGCGCAGCCCATGCAAAACAGCATCAGGAGCATCGCCAGGATCAAGGCACGCATCTTCATTTCTTTCCCTCCCCATGGCGGCCGAAACGAAGCAGCCGCAGCAGCGGACTTCCCGTCGCCCGCCAGAGAATCAGGCACGCGGCGCCGTAGAACAGGGCGCCGGCCGCCATCTGCAGGATCAATGCCGGCCAGGTCACCGGCAGCGGGACAGCCAGCAGGCGCACCAGGGCCAGCATGGCCGCCCCCAGGGCCGCATAGACCGCCGTGTGCCCCAGGTACCGCCTGTAATCCAGTTCGCCCCGGAGCTGGAGCCACTGGGCCAGCGGCACGGTGAACTCCGCCAGCAGGGTGCCAATCACCGCGCCCATGGCCTTCATCCCGGGGATCAGCAGCAAATTGGCGGCCAGGTTCACCACCGCGCCGGCGCACACGCTCCGCACCACCACCCGGTCCCGCTCCTGGGGCAGGATCCACTGGGTACGGATGACGTTGGCAAAGCCGATCATCATCAGGGTGAAGCCCAGGGGCGCCATCAGCGCTGCCGACTGGGCAAAATCCTCACCGTAGAAGAGCACGCAGAGCCTGTCCGCCACCGCACAGACGCCGAAGGCCATGGCCGCGGTCATGCACAGGACAGCCTGCATGGTGGCATCCAGGTGCCGGCGGATCCGTTCGGTCTGCCCCTTCTTCTGCATGGCGGTGACCTTGGGCAGCATCACCGTGCCCACGGCAGAGATGAAACCGGACAGGCAGTAGATGATCTTCTCCGCATTCTCGTACAGCCCGTTCTGAGCCATGCCGGCCATGCCGCCCACCATCACCTTGTCCATGATCCGGTAGACACTCACCGCCAGCACCGAGACGAACAGGGAGGCGCAAGGCCAGAAATGCCGGCCTGCATCCCGCCATGTCACCCTGACCAGCTGCACCTTCCCCCGAAGGGACGCTGCACTGAGCAGGCAGCCCGCCACGGTGGCTGCCGACCAGGCCAGCCCGTAGATCCACAGATCCTCCTGCCCCTTGACAAACAGGAAAACACAGGCCGCTGCGATGAGCTTCACCGCGGTGTTCCGCAGGGCAATGGGGCGGAACTGGTCCAGACCCATCAGCGCCCAGTCCAGGTTGAACAGGCAGGACACGGACATCAGGGTCAGGGGGATAGCGATGGGCTTCTCCTCCCCGGCCACCAGCAGTACATAGCCGGTCCAGACCAGCAGCACCAGCCCGGCTGTGGCGCTCTGCATCCGCCAGATGGCGGAGAAGGTCTGATTCAGCTTTTTCTGGTCGTCCCGGCACGCGGCGATGGCGCGGGTGCCGTAGTTCTCCAGCCCCAGCATCGCCACCAGGCAAAAGAAGTAGGAGATATTCCATGCATAGCTGTAGAGGCCGACGCCCTCCCGCCCCACGGTCCGGGACAGATAAGGGGCTGTCACCAGGGGCAGCAGAACCGAAAACACGCGGTACGCCACATTGTATGCCGTGTTTTTCCGTGTGCTCATGGTTCCGGCCTCCCCTTTCTCTCAAATTCCATGCGGCAAAGTGCTCGTGATTTCGCTGCCGCCGCTTGACAGCCGCCGGGAACCGCGCTATTATGTAAACCGTTTGATCGATATCGGTTTACGCAAGGAGGCTGCCATGAGTAATTCCCGCGGTTCATCCCCGATTCTTCGGCTTTGCTGCTGTGCGCTGTTTGTGGCGCTGACGGCTGTGTGTGCCCAGCTCATCATCCCCATCGGTGCGGTGCCTGTCTCCCTGAGCCTGCTGCCGGTACTGCTGTGCGGCTGTCTCCTGCCCCTGCCGGACGCCCTGGCTGCCATGGGCGCCTACCTGCTGCTGGGGCTGGCGGGTGTGCCGGTTTTTTCAGGGCTGGGGGGCGGTCCGGCCAAGCTGCTGGGCCCCACCGGCGGGTATCTGGTGGGCTACCTGCCCTGCGTGCTGATCACCGGACTGTTCATCCGCCGGAGCCGGGATTCAGTCCCCCTCATGGCGGCCGGCATGGTGCTGGGCATTCTTGCCTGCTATGCGCTGGGCACAGCCTGGTTCGTGCTGTCCACGGGCACCGGCTGGTCAGCGGCCCTCTCCGTGTGTGTACTGCCCTTCCTGCCCTTTGACGCCGTCAAGGTAGCCCTCGCTGTGGTGCTGGTCCGCGCTCTCACCGTACCGCTGCGCCCCGTCATGCCCTGGCTCAGGGGAAACTGAGGCGAAGGAACCATGGGACGCCGGCTCCGGCCGGCGCTTTTTATTTGCCCAGATAGTCCAGCCAGGGTGCCTCCGGCTCCGGACGCCCGGTGAGGCTCCCCTCCTGCTGCATCTCCGGAAAGCCCCGCTGCCGCAGCGCCTCATAGAGCACCACCGCCGCGGCGTTGGAGAGGTTCAGGCTGCGGGCTTCGCTGCGCATGGGGATGCGGACGCACTGCTCCGGCATCCGCGCCAGCAGGCTCTCCGGGAGGCCCCGGCTCTCCCGGCCGAAGAGGAGGAAGTCCCCGTCCCGGTAGGTCACCTCACTGTAGCAGCGGGCCGCCTTGGTGGAGGCCAGCCAGCAGCGCTCCGTGCCGTTTTTCCGGAAGAAGTCCTCCAGATCCTCATAGACCGCATAGCGCATCAGGAACCAGTAGTCCAGGCCTGCCCGGCGCATGTAGCGATCGTCCAGGGAAAAGCCCAGGGGCTTCACCAGGTGGAGCATCGCCCCGGTGGCCGCACAGGTCCGGGCGATGTTGCCCGTGTTCTGGGGAATCTCGGGCTCCACCAGCACAATGTTCATGGCCATGCTACGCCTCCGCCTCCATGGCCTCCCACGCCTCGTACAGGCGGGTGATCTCATCCTTCTTGGCCTGGTAGGCCTTGGAGAGGGCGGCCGCCTTTTCTGCGTCCTGCCAGATGGCCGGGTCTGCCAGGCGCTGCTCCATCTCCGCCGCTTCCTCCTCCGCCCGGGCCACCGCAGCCTCCGCCTCCGCCAGGCGGCGTTTGCGGTCCTTCAGGCGGTTTTCCTCCTCCCGGGATTTCCGGCGCTCCTTGTCCATGGCGGTGCGGGTCATCTGGGGCTGGCTGCCGTCCGGCGGCATCTCCCGGGTGATCTTCTCGTAGTAGTCGTCGTAGTCCCCCAGATACTCCTGGATGCCCTCCGGGGTCAGCACCAGCACCTTCTCGGCGAAGCGGTTGATGAAATACCGGTCATGGCTGATGGCCAGGATGGTGCCGGGGAAGTCCTGCAGCGCCTGCTCCAATACCTCCCGGCTGTCCATGTCCAGGTGGTTGGTGGGCTCGTCCAGCAGCAGCAGGTTGTCCTTGTGGAGCATCAGCTTGGTGAGGGCCACCCGGCCCTTCTCGCCGCCGGAGAGGGTTCCCACCGGCATCAGCACGTCGTCCCCGGTGAAGAGGAACAGCCCCAGTGCGCCCCGGACCTCGGTCTGGTCCAGGCGGCGGAAGTCGTCCCACACCTCGTCCAGCACGGTCTTGCTGTCATGGAGCCTGGCCTGGTGCTGGTCGTAATACCCGATGTCCACCCCGGCCCCGAAGCGGATGACCCCCGCGTCCGGCCGCTCCTCCCCCACAATACAGCGCAGGAGGGTGGTCTTGCCCACCCCGTTGTCCCCGATCAGCGCGCAGCGGTCGCCGGCCCGGAGGTGGAGGCGGATATGGTCAAAGAGCTGCCGTCCGCCGAAGCTCTTCCTCAGGTCCTCCACCATCAGCACATCGTCCCCGGTCCGCCGCCGGGTCTCAAAGCGGAAGCGGATGGCGTGCTCGTCCTCCGGGCGCTCCAGCCGCTCCATCTTCTCCAGACGCTTCTCCCGGCTTCTGGCGGCCCGTAGGCTCTTCTCCCGGTTGAACGCCCGGTAGCGGGCGATGATGGCCTCCTGCCGGGCAATCTCCGTCTGCTGCAGCTGCCAGGCCTTCATCCGGATCTCGAAGCGCTCTGCCCGCTGCTCCATGTATTGGGTATAGTTGCCCTCGTAGGTCTCCACGCTGCCGAAGAGCAGCTCCCCGATCCGGCTGCAGACCCGGTCCATGAAATACCGGTCGTGGCTCACCAGCAGCACAGCGCCCCGGTAGTTCTGGAGATAATCCTCCAGCCAGGCGATGGATTTCAGGTCCAGGTGATTGGTGGGCTCGTCCAGCAGCAGGATGTCCGGCTCCGTCAGCAGCATCCGCCCCAGGCACAGGCGGGTGCGTTCCCCACCGGAGAGCAGCGCAGCCCGCTGGCTCTGCTGCTCCCGGGTAAAGCCCAGGCCGGAGAGCACCCCCTGCACCGCGGACCGCCAGCCGTAGCCGTTGGCCCGCTCAAAGTCCCGGGTCAGCTGGTCATACTGGCTCCCCAGGCGGTGCAGCAGCTGCTCGTCCTCCCCGCAGTCCGCCATCTCCTGCTCCAGGCTCCGCAGGCGCTGCTCCATGGCCACCACCGGCTCGAAGACGCTTTCCAGCTCCTCCAGCACCGTCCGGTCCGGGCTGACCTCCCCCTGCTGGGCCAGGTAGCCGAAGCGCAGGCCCTTCTGGACATTGATGGTGCCGCCATCCGGGGTGTCCAGCCCGGCCAGGATCTTCATCAGGGTGGACTTGCCGCTGCCGTTGACCCCCACCAGCGCCATCCGGTCGCTGTCCTGCAGGGTAAAGGAAACATTCTTCAGCACCCGGTTGGTGCCGAAGGATTTC
Organism: Clostridia bacterium; assembly: GCA_017519405.1. Taxonomy (GTDB): domain Bacteria; phylum Bacillota; class Clostridia; order Christensenellales; family Aristaeellaceae; genus RUG11272. The sequence goes on along the minus strand of JAFWSH010000003.1, from coordinate 18,148 downwards.
TGTACGCCCTGCAGTGCCAGCAGTATCATCGGTCTCTTTCCCTTCTGTCACTCGTCTGTGATGGTGTAGACGGAGCCCACCCGGTCCCGGTAGGCGATGTCGATGCACACGTCCGTTCCCAGCCGCATGCCCTCGATCTCACAGCGGCTTTCCGTGGTCTCCAGGGCCAGCCGCGGGGTGTTGTTCTCCCCGGAGAGATGGCCCAGGATCAGGTTGTGCACCCCGGCATTCACCAGCTGCACCGCCGCCTCGGCGCAAGTCTGGTTGGAGAGGTGGCCCTTCTGCCCCAGTATGCGCCGCTTCAGCGCCTGGGAATAGTGGTCGTTGGCCAGGAGCATGTCCGGGTCGTGGTTGGACTCCAGCAGCACCAGGCTGCTGTCCCGGACGGCATCCAGCACCCGCTGGGGGAAGTGTCCCAGGTCTGTGGCCGTGGAAACGCTGCATCTTCCGCCCCACAGCCGGTAGCCCACGGGATCCGCCGCATCGTGGGGAATGCGGAAGGGCGCCACGCCCAGATCCCCGATATAGAAGTCTGTGTCTGCCTCGATGAAGCGCTTGCTCTCCGGCGGAATCTTCCCCAGCTTGCCCTCCATGGCCAGCCAGGTGCCGGTGGTGGCATACAGCGGGATCTTGAGTTTCCGGGCCAGGATACCTGCCCCGGCGATATGGTCGGAGTGTTCATGGGTGATCAGGATGCCGGAGAGGCTCCAGGGATCCACCCCGATAAACTGCAGCGCCTCGATGATGGTCTTGCCCGACTTGCCGGCGTCGATCAGCAGCCGTGTCTGCCCACACTCCACATAGAGCGCATTGCCACTGGAGCCGGAGTAGAGCGGACAGAATTTCATGTCCAAGTTTCTTCCCAACCTTTGCTTTCCATTCAGAAGAGGCGCACCGCTTACAGGTCCAGATGCTTGGCCACCCGCTCCTCCGGCGGCGGCGGGGTCATGTAGTCCGGTCCGAAGAGGATGGTGAGGATCTCGTCCCAGTTCTCCGGGATCAGGACCTCCACGTCCTCAAACTGTGCCGGGACCAGTTTCTCAAACTGGCTCGGGTGCCAGATGTGCATCATCAGCTCGAAGGCGCCGTTGGACATGCACAGGTCGTCCCCGGTTTTGCAGCGGGTGGAGACCTTCTCATAGCGCGCCGTCTTCCACTTTGTGGTGAAGGGCAGGCCCAGGACATGGGTTCCCCACAGGAGGATCCGGTGCTTCAGCCCAAAGCGGGAATAGTCCACGTTGCGCTTCAGCATGCCCTGGAGCGTGTGCAGCTCCAGGAACCACAGCTTCCGCTTCAGCCCTTCCGGTGGCACATGGTCCAGGATGAACAGGTCCGTGAAGGCCGCCGCCTTCTCCGGATCCCGGTTCATGACCCGGGGCGTCCAGGTGTTGAGATACGTCAGCTCAAAGCGGGGGTCGCACTCCCGGGGATAGATCTCCCGAAAGCGGGTGAACTCCTCCCGGGTGATCAGCAGGTCCACGTCGTCATCCCAGGGAATGAAGCCCTTGTGGCGCACCGTTCCCAGCAGGCTTCCGCACATCATGTTGTAGCGGATGCTATGCCGCTTGCACACCGCCGTGATATCCCGCAGCTGTTCCAGCAGCTCCTCGTGTATGCTCTCCAGGGAGAGTCCCTTCTCCTCCGGCATCAGGCATGCTCCTCCGTCTTTTTCTTTCCCAGCCAGGCCAGGGTCTGGCCGCAGATGCCCGCCGCGTCCATGCCGTAGCGCCCGCGCAGGTACTGCTGATTGCCCACCTCCACGGCGTAGGCGTCCGGCATGCCGATGCGGTGGATCCTGCAGGCGGAGCCCAGCTCCGCCGCCGCCTCACAGACGGCGCCGCCCAGGCCGCCGATCACCGTGTGCTCCTCCACCGTCACCAGATGGGCAAAGCGGTGGCACAGGTCCGCGATCTTCTCCGTGTCAATGGGCTTGAGGCACGGGAAGGAGACCACCTCCGCCGAGACACCCTTCCGGGCCAGCAGCTCCGCCGCCTCCCAGGTCTGCGTCAGAATGCCGCCGGCGGAGAGCAGCGCCACGTCCGAGCCTTGGCGCAGGGTCAGGGCCCGGGGGATCTGCCAGTCTGTCACCGGCGTGTCGTGCACCGTGGGCTCACCGCCCCGGCCCAGCCGGAGATAGCAGGTGCCGGGGGTCCGGAGCATGACCGGCACCACCGCCTCCACCTCCGCCGGATCTCCCGGCGTGAACACCGTCACCCCGGGCAGGGCCCGCAGGATGGCCATGTCCTCCGTGGCGTGGTGGCTGACCCCCAGCGAGCCGTAGACAAAGCCGCCGCCGACGCAGACCACCTTCACGTTCAGGCCGTGATAGGCGCAGTCGTTCCGGATCTGCTCCAGGCAGCGCAGGGTGGGAAAGTTCCCGATGGAGTAGGTGAGCACCGTCCGGCCCGTCATGGCCAGGCCTGCCGCCATGGAGGCCATGCTCTGCTCGGCGATCCCGGCGTTAATGAACTGATCCGGATAGGTCTCCCAGAAGGGCTTCAGGACGCCGAAGCCCAGGTCCCCCGTGATGAGGGTCAGTTTGGGGTCCTCCGCGGCCGCCTTCATCAGCGCCCGGCAAAAAGCATCCCTCACCGCTGCTCACCTCCCGTCGCACCGGGGCACTGTGCGTTGAGTTCCCGCAGCGCCGCCTCGTATTCCTCGCCCTGGGGCGTCCGGTAATGCCACAGGATGTCGTTCTCCATGAAGGACACGCCCTTGCCCTTGGTGGTCTGGGCGATAATCACGCTGGGCACGCCGGAGCCTTGGGCACCCCGGCACTGGCCGAAGGCCCGCCGCAGCGCGTCCGTGTCATGGCCGTCCACCACCAGGGTGCGCCAGCCGAAGGCCCGCCACTTGTCGGCGAAGGGCTCCAGGGCCAGGGTGTTTTCGCAGAAGTCCAGGGACTGCATCCGGTTGTGGTCCACCACGGCGATCAGGTTGTCCAGCTTGTACTGCCGCGCCTGCAGTGCGCTCTCCCAGACCTCGCCCTCGTCGCACTCTCCGTCCCCCAGGACCGCGTAAGCCCGCCATTTCTCGCCATTCATGCGGGCGCCCAAGGCCAGACCCGACGCCACCGCCAGGCCGTGGCCCAGGGAGCCGGTGGAGAATTCCACCCCCGGGACCCCCTTGGCGGACACATGGCCGGAAAGCCGGGAGCCGTTGGCGTAGTGGGTGCTCAGCTCCTCCACCGGGAAAAAGCCGCGCTCCGCCAGGGCTGCATAGACGGCGGCACCGGCATGGCCCTTGGAGAGAATCAGCCGGTCGCGCTCCGGCCAGCCGGGTTCCTCCGGCCGGACCCGCAGTACGCTGGTATAGAGCACCGCGATGATTTCGGCGACAGAAAAAACGGCGCCGATATGGCTCCCGCGGCTGATGTGGGTCATCTCCAGGCCGTGGCGGCGGATCAGCCACGCCAGCACGCGGGGGTCAGCGGTGTCGATCTCCCGCCCCTGAAACGCGGCATGCGTCAGGGCCTCATAGTCTCCCAATGCCATTCTGCCTCCTTACGGGTTCTCCGGGTGTCTGCCCTTCATCTTGCCGAACACGCCGCCGATGGTCTCCAGAAAGAGCTTAACATCCAGCCCGAAAGACTGGTTCAGCGCGTATTCCACCCGGAGGCGGTTTTTGTTGGGCAGCACATACTTCTCATAGTTCTCCACCGGGTTCTCCGTGCCCACGATCTCGTCCTGAGCAATGTAGACAATGGAGGAGCGGTCCGTGACCCCGGGCCGGACCCAGAGGATGCACTCCTGCTCCGGGGTGTACTGCATGGTATAGAGCAGCAGCTCCGGCCGGGGGCCCACAAAGGACATGTCCCCCTTGAGGATGTTGAACAGCTGGGGCAGCTCATCCAGCTTCAGCCGCCGCATCACCCGTCCCGCCCGGGTAACCCGGGGATCCCCCAGGGCCGTGGTGCCGCCAGTCTTGTCCGCGTCCACCACCATGGAGCGGAACTTCAGGATGTAGAAGGTCCGGTTGTGGTATCCGCCCCGGGGCGCCCGGTAGAAGACCGGCCCCTTGCTGTCCAGCTTCACCCACACCGCCAGGGGCAGCATGATGATGCTGCCGGGGATCAGCAGAATCAGCGCCAGCAGGAAATCCAGCACCCGCTTCACCACATGGGAATAGAAAGGGTGGGACAGCGGCCCGTCCCAATAGGGCAGCTGGGGAAGCTCCTCCCTGGCCATTCCCGCACCTCTCCTTTCTCTTGCCGTCATGTCAGCCTTCCCGCAGCCGCTGGATGGCCTCGTAGAGGGCTTCCAGCTCCGCTGCCGTGTGATACTGCAGGATGATGCGTCCCTTGCGCTCGCTGCCGGCGATGGTCACCCGCAGACCCAGGGTCTCCCGCATCTCGTCCTCCAGGCCCCGCAGCTCCGCCGAGAGATCCCCCCTGTGGGCGGACGCCTTCGTCTTTGACGCCGCGGTGCTCTTTTTTGCCGCCGCCCGCTCCTCCAGCTGGCGGACGCTGTAGCCCTCCCGCAGGGTTTCCTCCGCCAGGGCCAGCTGGGCGTGGGCGCTGTCCAGTCCCGCCAGCACCCGGGCGTGGCCTGCGCTGAGGAGGCCTTTGCGCACCTCGTCCAGCACGGCATCCGGCAGGGTCAGGATCCGCAGCAGGTTGGCCACCGCCGGGCGGCTTTTGGCCAGGCGCTCAGCCGCCTGCTCCTGGGTGTAACCGCACTCATCCATCAGGGCGCGGATGCCCAGTGCCTCCTCCACGGGGTTCAAGTCCTCCCGTTGCATGTTCTCGATAAGGGCCGCCTCCATCTGCTGCTGGCGGCTCAGCTCCCGCACCAGGCAGGGAACCGTCCTGATGCCGGCCATCCTGGCAGCACGCCAGCGGCGCTCGCCGGCCACAATGCTGTACCGCCCGTCTGCCGAGGGTGTCAGCAGAATCGGCTGAAGCACACCCTGGTCCCGGATGGACTGGGCCAGCTGTTCCAGGTTCTCCTCAGAAAAGCTCTGCCTGGGCTGATTCGGGTTGGGATCGATCAGCCCGATGTCGATCTCCTGCACGCCGCCCTCCGGGACGGTGTCCGGCAGCAGCGCATCCAGCCCCCGGCCGAGGCCGTGAATCTTCTTCGGCATGGTATCCTCCGATGCTCACTTTTTCTTGTGCTTCTTCTTGTCCTTGGGTTTCTTTGCCTTTCCGGCAGCCGCGGCGGTAAAACCTTCGGGCGCCTCCATGCCGTTCCTGCGGAGGAATTCTGCCGTCAGGTTCCGGTAGGCCAGCGCCCCGGTGGAGTTGGGATCGTAGATATGGATCGGCTCGCCATGGCTGGGGGCCTCCCCCAGTCTCACGCTCCGGGGGATAGTCACCGCATAGACCTTCTGGCGGAAATGCTTCTTCACCTCGTCCACCACCTGCAGGCCCAGGTTGGTGCGGCCGTCCAGCATGGTCAGCAGCACGCCCTCGATCTCCAGGCCGGGATTCAGGCTCTTGCGCACGCGGTTCAGGGTGTTCATGAGGCTGGAGACACCCTCCAGGGCGAAATACTCACACTGGATGGGGATCAGCACCGTGTCCGCCGCCGTGAGGGCGTTGAGGGTCAGCAGGCCCAGGGAGGGCGGGCAGTCGATCATGATAAAGTCATACAGCGCCCGGGCAGGCTGGAGCACGTTTTTCAGCCGGTGCTCCCGCTGGGGCAGGCCGGCCAGTTCCAGCTCGGCGCCCACCAGGCGGATGTCCCCGGCCGCCAGATACAGCCCCGGCCAGTCGGTCTCCTCCGCCGCCTCCGCCATGTCCGCCGCACCGGTCAGCGTCTCGTAGATGCTGACAGCGCCGGCCTCCATACCCAGGCCCGAGGTGGTGTTCCCCTGGGGGTCCAGGTCGATGACCAGCACCCGTTTCCCTGCGCTCGCCAAAAGCGCGGACAGGTTGACCGCCGTAGTGGTCTTCCCCACGCCGCCCTTCTGGTTGGTGATCGCAATGATCTTGCCCATTCCTTCATCTCCCGGTGGCATTCCTGCGGTATACCCGATCATTATACCAGCCGCCGCCGGAAAAGTAAAGTCTGCGGGGCGTCCTTTTCGGCCGCCGGCGGGCACCGCCGCATGGGGAGGGCATCGAAAAACCGATGCCTGTTCAGCATCGGTTGATGGGCCTGCGATCCAGCCTCAGTCCACCTCCGTGGTCTGGCCGGTGCCGATGGCGTCCAGGCGGTAGGGCGTCACCTGATACACCTCGTAGTTCAGCCAGTTGGAGAAGAGCAGGTAGGCATGGGCCTTCCACTGGAAGACCGGGCCGATCTCCGGATCATCGTTGCGGTAGTAGTGGATGGGCATGTTGGGATCGATGCCCTTGTTCACATCCCGCTGATACTCCGCATCCAGGGTCATCCGGCTGTACTCCGGATGGCCGCAGACAAAGACCCGGTGGTTTTTCTTGTCGTGCACCAGATACACCCCGGCGTCGTCTGCCTCCGCCAGGATGGTCAGCTCCGGCACCGCCTGCACATCCTCGCGCCGCACCTCGGTATAGCGGGAGTGGGGGGCATAGAAGCGGTCGTTGAAGCCCCGGGTCAGCGCCTCGTTGCGGTAGAGGGTGGTGTGGCGGTAGATGCCGGAGAGCTTCTCCGGGAGCGCATGCTTCTGGATGCCGTAGTGGTAGTAGAAGCCCGCCTGGGCCGCCCAGCAGATGTACATCACCGAGGTAACGTGGGTATCCGCCCAGCCCATGATCTCCCGCAGCTCCTCCCAGTAGTCAACCTGCTCAAAGGGCAGGTTTTCCACCGGCGCGCCGGTGATGATCATGCCGTCGAAGCGCTCCTCCCGCACCTCGCTGAAGGGCTTGTAAAACCGGTTCAGGTACTCCTCCGAGGTGTGCTTGTAGCGGTGGGAGTCCAGGCGGACAAAGGTGATGCGCACCTGCAGTGGCGTGTTGGAAAGCAGGCGCAGCAGCTGCAGCTCCGTGTCAATCTTGTTGGGCATAATGTTCAGGATCGCAATATGCAGCTCCCGGATGTCCTGGGTGGACGCCCGCTGCTCCCGCATCACAAAGATGTTTTCCGCTTCCAGCCGCTGGAAGACCGGCATCTGGTCGTTGAGACGAATCGGCATCTTCCCTTATCCTCCGGATTCGGTTTCTCAGGCCTGAGCGCCGCAGAGCCGGATGAGGGCGTCCGCATAGATCTTGGCTGCCAGCATCATCTTGGGGATCTCCACATACTCGTTGGCCTGGTGCGCCAGGTCCTCGTCCCCGGGGAAGGCGGCGCCAAAGGCCACGCCCTGGGCCAGCACCTTGGCATAGGTTCCGCCGCCGGTGGACTCCGCCACGGCCGGCAGCCCCGTCTGATCGTGGTACGCCGCCAGCAGCGCCGTCACCAGCTCACTGTCCGCCGGCACATGGTGGGGCTGTGTGGTGGAGAGGTTCTCCAGGCGGAAGCCGGGCAGGTGCTGGCGGATGGACGCCACCAGGGCATCCAGGTCCGCGTTCACCGGGCAGCGGCAGTCCAGGGAAGCCGTGATCACCCCGTCGTCCAGGTGCAGGATGCCCATATTGCAGGTGAGGGGGCCGGAAACATCGTCCGCACAGGCAATGCCCAGGGCCTTTCCGTCATACTCCATCGGGTAGGCGTCCGCCAGGGTGGCCAGCGCCCCCTGAACCCCCAGGGCTTTCAGCAGCAGGAGCATCATGCCGTTGGCATTGCGGCAGCCCTCCGGATAGGCCGAGTGGCCGGGAATGCCGTGGGCCGTCACCCGGACGCCCTCCGCTGTGAGCTCCGCCGTGTAGGGCAGGCCGCTCTTCTCGGCATAGGCCTTCACGCGCTCTGCCAGCGCCGCGCTGCCCTCCAGCACCGCCACCGACTCCCCGGGGATCACATTCAGCCGCTCGCCGGTGTGCAGGTATTTCACCTGCAGTCCCTCCCGGGAGACCTCCGCCCTGGCCAGGGCGTGGATCATGCCCTTTTCGGTGTTGATCAGCGGGAAGCTGGCGTCCGGCGAAAAGCCCATGGCCGGCATCTTCGCGTGCTCGCAGTACCAGTCCATGTCCTCCCAGCCGCTCTCCTCGTCGCAGCCCAGGATGAGCCGGATGGAGCGGCGCAGGGGGATGCCCGCCTCCTTGATGGCCTTCATGGCGAACATGGCCGCCAGGGCCGGCCCCTTGTCGTCGCTGGTGCCCCGGCCCAGGATCTTGTCCCCCTCCCGGGTGGCGGAGAAGGGCGGCACACGCCAGCCGTCCCCGGCGGGCACCACGTCCAGGTGGGCCAGCACTGCCAGCATCTCCCAGTCCTCGTCCCCCAGGGTGGCGTCACAGGCATAGCCGTCATAGACGTGGGTCAGGAAGCCCATGGTCTCGCAGTCCACCATGGCCATGTCCAGCATGCGCCGGACCTGTGCGCCAAACGGCGCGCCGTCCTCGGGTTCGCCCTTCACCGAGGGCACCTGCACCCACCGGGTGAGCATGGCGGCATACTCCGCCGCGTAACTGTCAATCAGGGCAGCCACTTTGGGATCCAGCATATTGATCTCCTCCTGTTGCGTTCTGCGTCAAGCATTTCTCGGGTCATTGGACCGGCGTTTCTTCGCCTCAGGATCGATGAACTCGATCTCCAGCCGGTCAAAATGCACCGGCTCCATAAAGGCGTCCGGCAAAAAGCGGGTCTGCCCGAAGGCCTCCCACTCCCGCTGGTTCTTCTCCAGCCAGAGGGGGCGGGAGAGGTCCAGCTTCCGGCAGGCCTCACTGAGGGCTTCCTCCGGGTTTTCCCGGCCGCAGGGCTCCACGGTCTCCCGCTCCGTCCGGTGTCTGCGGATCACCCGCACCCACAGGGATGTGGCCATATGCTCATCCTCCCCCCGTTTTATCGCTCCCATTATGCCACGAAATCCGCCGCTGTGCAAGTATTGCCGTTGTTCTGAAGATCACCGTGGGAGACGGCACAGGTCCGAAGTGAAATCTCCGCCGCCTGAAAAGCAAAAGGCAGAGCGCCTGGGCACCCTGCCAGGGGAGACCGTCCGGGCCTCTCTCCCGGTTTGTTTTCCCGGCTGCCCGGTTACTTCTTCATCAGCGCCGCGCCGGCATTCCAGGCCTGGCCCACCTTCGGGCCGGTGACATAGTAGCCGTGCTGGAACTGGTCAAACATCAGGGCATGCAGCTTCGCCGGGTCGACCTTGCCGTTTTCGGACAATACGGCCTCCTCCGCCTTCACGTTGACAATCCGCCCCACAATGCCGTCCACATAGTCCGTGTGCAGGAACTCCAGCAGCTCGCATTCCATCACCACCGGGAACTCCTGGATGACAGGGGCATGCACCCGGTCGCTCTCCACCGCGTGATAGCCGGTTCTCTCGAACTTGTCGTCGATCCTGTTCCCGGAGGCAATGCCGAAGAAGTCCGCCACGTCCATGTGCGCCTCGTCGGCCAGGGACACGGTGAAGGCCCTGCTTTCCTGAATGTTCAGCCAGGTCCTTTTGCCCTCGCCGATGAACAGTATGATCTTGTCCTCATCACAGATCTGCCCCCAGGCCACATTCATCACATTGACCTTGCCGTGGGCGTCATAGGCCGCCACCATCAGCACGGGCATGGGATAGACCGCCTGCACCAGCCCCAGATCCTTTTTCATTGTTCAGCACCTCTTTCATCTTCCTGTTGACAGCGATTCCCGCTGTATATACAATTATATGCGAAAGCCTGCCGTTTGGCAAGCATGCTGCCGCGGCAACGACGGCGATGCAAAGGAGGGCTGCCCCGTGCTGAATGCCAGAAACTGCTGTCTGCAGCTGCCCGGAGGTGAGATGGACTATATCCGTTTCGGCAGCGGTGCCCGGCCGCTGGTGATGATCCCCGGTGTGGGGGACGGCCTGAAGACCGTCAGGGGCACGGCCCTCCCCTTCGCCTTCCTCTACCGGAGCCTGGCGAAGGCGTTCACGGTGTATGTGTTCAGCCGGCGCCGCCAGCTGGTGCCGGGCATGACGACCCGGGACATGGCGGAGGACCTGAACCTGGCCCTGGATTCGCTGGGGCTCTCCGCCTGCGCCGTGGTGGGCGTCTCCCAGGGCGGCATGATCGCTCAGTGGCTGGCCCTCGACCATCCGGACAAGGTGTCCAAGCTGGTGCTGGTGGTTACCCTCAGCCGCCCCAACGACACCATGCGGGATGTTATCGCCCGTTGGACTGACATGGCGCACCGGGGCGACTACCGCGGCATTATGCTGGACACGGCGGAGCGCTCCTACTCGGAGAAGCGGCTGCGGCAGACGCGGCTGACCTACCGGCTCCTGGGCAGCGTCGGCAAGCCGAAGTCCTTTGACCGTTTTCTGATCCAGGCCGCATCCTGTGCGGCCCACAACGCCTGGGGCCTGCTGGACCGCATCCAGTGCCCGACGCTGGTCATCGGCGGGACAGAGGACAAGATCGTGACAGGGCAGGCCTCCCGGGAAATCGCAGACAGGATCACGGGCTGTCAGCTCCACATGTACGAGGGGCTGGGACACGGGCTTTACGAGGAAGCCCCCGATTTCCTCCGGCGGGTGGGGGATTTCTGCCGATAAAGGGGGAAGAGCAGATGGCTGTCCATGAAAACAGCGGCACATCCGAAAACCATGGTGTGCCGCCAAAGGGCGAAGAAAGCATCCGCCGGCAGGTCATTGACTGGATCCGGGAGAAGTACCACTGCGGGATCGAGTACCTGTGGATGCGCTTCCCCTCCTATGGTATCTTCCGGCACCCGGACAACAGGAAGTGGTTTGCCCTGCTGATGGATGTGCCGCGCTGCAAGCTGGGGCTCTCCGGCGAAGGGGCAGCGGATGTGCTGAACGTGAAGCTGGGCGACCCGCTGCTGCGGGATCTGCTGATACGCCGGGAAGGCATTCTCCCCGGCTACCACATCAGCCGGGGCAGCTGGATTTCCATCCTGCTGGACGGCACCGTCCCCCTGGCGGAGGTCTGCAGCCTGGTCGACGCCAGCTATCAGGCCACCGCCTCCGCCGCCACCAGAAAAGCCACCCGTCCGCCGAAGGAGTGGCTGATTCCTTCCAACCTGAAGTATTTTGACAGTGTCCACGCCTTCGACCATACGGATGAGATCGCTTGGAAGCAGGGCGCCGGCATCCGGACAGGGGATATCGTGTTCATGTACATCGGCGCGCCGGTCTCCGCCGTCTGCTACAAGTGCGTGGTGACCCGGACCGACATCCCCTGGCAGGGGGATCAGGGGGCGCTGAACATCCGGAGCCTGATGCGGATCCGCCTGATGAAGCGCTATGACCCCACGCAGTTTACCCTCAGCGTGCTGACCCGGGACCACGGTGTCTGTGCCGTGCGCGGGCCCCGGGGCGTTCCCCGGAGCCTGAGCGAGGCGCTGGCGTAAGCCCTCAGTCCGCCTCCCCGACCTTCACCGCCTCGGTTTCCACCCACGCAGGCCTGAACCCGCTGTTGAAGGCAATGTTCTGGGAGCGGATGTTGGCCGCGGCGGTGCCATAGAAGGGAACGTCCCCCATCTCCATGATCCGGTTTTTCAGCAGGCTCACCAGGAAGGAGCCGATCCCCCTTGACCGGTACGCCGGCAGGACATCGATGCCGATCTGCTGCCAGTGGGGGGCGTCCTCCGAGCAGCCGGCCATGCCCATGATGGTGTCGCCGTCCAGGGCCACAACCGCGATTCTGTCCGGCCGCACGGGACAGGGCTCCGGATAGGCGATGGCATTGGGAAACCGCGGTTCCCCATAGAACGGCCTGATTTCATCGCCGTACAGCCACCGTACCCGGCATCTCTCCTCCGCCGCCGCCTGTCGGCAGGGCAGGAACATGTGGTGGGTCGGCGCCATCTGATAGCCGTATTTCCGGAGCTCCCCGTTGAGCCTTTCCAGGTATCCCAGCTCGAAAAGCCGGTGCCCCTCCACATCCCTGGCCAGCTTCCCCAGGAAGTCATGGAGGCAGGGGTCCGCCATCATCACCGTACTTCCGCCCAGGGTCGCCATCTCCAGGAAGGGTTTGCCGGGGCTGTAGCTTCTCCTGCCGTCCCTCAGTGCCGATTCCGTGACAACATTTCCTTCCGCCATCAGATCGGCGGGGGAACAATTCAGGTCCAGGGACAGCTGCTGCAGCAGTCTTTCCCGGTACGCGCCGAATAACGTGCTCATTCCGTTTTCCCTGCGGGTCCATTGCGGATCCGTTTTTGCGTTCCGTCTCAATACCAGTTGTATTTGTAATAGGAGCTTTCGGTGCCCATCAGGAAGCTGTTGATCATCTGGGCATAGCGGGCGGGCGTCGTCTCTGTGTCCGTGTATTCAAACGTGAACCGGGCGGTTTCGAGCCAGCTGTCGTTCTCTTCCGGGATGAAGCAGCTTCCCCCGGTAACCACGCCGTCGGCCTTTGTCAGCTCATAGCGGCCGTCCACGCCGGAGGGGCCCACTCTGTGCACCGCGGAGGTGAGGACGGCGATGCCGTCTTCATCATACTCAGCGGTGTAGGTGCCGCTGAAGCGCAGCCACTCTTTTTCTTCCCGGTCGCTCCAGTTGGCATACATGCCGGTGTTCACGGTTTTGACCAGCAGCCCGTTCTCCGTTGTCACGGAGATGGCGTCCACCTCCTCGCTGTAATCGCTGACGCCCTCCGGATCCTCGGTGTTGCGGATGCGTTCGTCCCGGAGCACCAGGGTGAAGTATTCATCCCCGTTCCCATACTGATAATACAGCACGTTCCTCCGGTCCTCATCCTCTTCAATCACATTGTAGACGCGGCCGTTATGATACTCCGTCACCGAGAGGAGGTTTCCGTCGTCATCAAGGGATTTCCGCTCTGTGGGGAGGTCCCCGTCAAACACATACGAGAAACTGGTGATGACGTGGTTATCCGCATCGATCTCGTAGCGGTCGACAGACACGGGATACCCGTTCTCGTAGCTGTAACTCCATGTTCTCACCGGCGTCCATTCCTGTGTATCAAAGTCGACGCCGTACTCCGTCACCGTCCTGACCAGCCGCGGGCGCACGACTGTGCCTTCCGCCTGTGCCCAGGCAGTCCATGTCACCAGGAAAACCATTACAGTCAGCAGCAGCATTGTTTTCTTCATGGGGCAATCTCCTCTCTTTTTCAGTGCTCACAGCGCCATTCGATTAAACCCGGATCCAGTTTGTCTTTTTGAGCAGCAGGCCGCCAAGGTACGAGATGATCAGCACAAGGCAGCCCATCCCAACATTGACCCAGATGTTTTCAATCATCACCAGCAGCGGGGACAGCAGCCCAATGGCAAGCCACTGGACGATATAGATCTGCGCCACGTTTTTGCTCATGGTGAGCATGAAACCTGGCAGCCGGTTTTTGGTCGCCAGCAGCACAAGGTAAGTCAGCGCGAACTCCACCATGATGATGCCATACCCGGCCACATAGATCGGGTGCAGGGCGTAATACACTCCCTCCCGGACACTGACCACGTCCACGATGGTAGCATCCGGCATGCCCATCGCCCGCACCGCGACCGATGACGCAATCAGGGCAACCGTGCCGGTGAGCGCAGCAAAGAGAACCAGCTTCTTCTTGCCGATTATCCGGCAGAGGGAGGCAACGCCGAAGCCCAGCACAGGGAACACAATCCAGGAGACAAAGGGGAAGTAGGAGTACTCGTTGACCCGGATGAACAGCCCCAGCAGGGTATCCAGCCACTCATTGCCGGTGGTGAAGGACTCAAAGCCGATGAAAATGTTGGCACAGAAGCACAGGCTCACCAGCAAGGCGCTGACCAGGATCCTCAGGCCTTTTCTCTCCTCCAGCGCTTTCATCAGGGCAAAGTACAGGCTGGCCAGGGCCGCGAAGAAATAGATATCCGTGGCCAGGATGGATGGCAGCACCTCCCCCAGCGGGCCAAGGGCATCGGGAACCAGGATGGCCGGGAGATACTCCTCGAACAGGTTGATCACCACACCCAGCACAAACAGGGAGACGCCCCGCTTGAGGTAGCTCTGCACTGTGGCCCGCTTCGAGAACGCCGCGCCCCACCCCATGGCAAACATGAACACCCCCGCGCTGGGAATGGCGCCCAGGAATTCCATCAGAAAGGCCGCCGCATATTCCCCTGAGGAGGGATACGACAGGTTGACCCCCATCTCGAAAGCATGTACAAACACCATGCCGATGATGGCGACCGCCTTCATCAGCTCGATTTCAAGAATGCGGCCCGGATGGGCTTCGCGCGTTTCCTGCATCTGCATTTTCCCTTGTGTCCCGCCTTACTGAGCCGGGACGTCAGCCATTATTCTACAATTGACCTGATTTTCCTGCAACCAGGGGCTGGGAACTTTCGTGACCGGCACTATGGGGCGTCAAGGACAGCTCCGGCTTCCCCGGCCGCCGCTCCAGCTATCCGTTCTGAGCCTCCGCGCTGCCCAATCACAGAATCAGAAAAAGGCCAGTCCCCTGACATGGTGCCGGGGTACTGGCCCTTTTCCGTTCTCCGGTGGAGCCTTACGCTCCGGAGTTTCTGCCGCAGGTGTTACTCCTCGATCGTGTCTTCCGCGGCCTCGCCCAGCCATGCGGGCACGATGGCCGTGCTGAAGGACACATTGGAGGTGATCTCATAGTTCTGCAGCAGGTCGGTGTAGAAGTCGAAGTAGATGTTGGAGTAGATGGGGATGGCGGGCTGGAGCTCCGCAAACCGTTCCTGGAAGGCCAGCCAGCGCTTGACGTAGGTCAGGTAATCCGTGGGCTCGGTATGGCGCATCTCGTCCGCGATCTGGCACAGCATGTCGTCCGCCAGGCCCGTGTAGCTCCACACCGGTCTGCCCTCCTCGTCCAGGGAGAAGTGCACCGCCGGGTCATAGAGCACCTCGAAATTCGTGGCCACATAGACCAGGTCCACTGTGCGGTCCGTGCGGCGGTAGAGCTGGTCCAGCAGCTCGGACATGGCCATGGGCTGCAGGGTGATCTGGATACCCGCCTCCGCCGCGCCGGGAATCAGGTGTTCCTGCATGGCGTCGGCGATGGCATTGCCGTCGGGGTAGGCCAGCACCAGCTCCAGCGGAACAATCGTGCCGTCCACATCCTTGCAGCGGACATCGTCCTCCCCCTCGCGATACGGCTGTCCCTGGCGATTCAGGGTCCATCCGTCGCCCGCCAGGAGGGCCTTCGCCCGGCCCAGATCCAGGCCATAGCTGCGGATGTTGGCCATGCTCAGGCTTTCCCACTCCGCAATCATGGCATCGTAAGCCTTGCGCAGGGCTGCGCTGGCGCCCTCGCCCGGGTCGATCACCGGGTAATCCATGGTACCGCTGAGGACCTGAACCATCCACTGGCCCATGCCGTACCAGGCGTCCACGGTCACGCCGTTGTCGCCCACATAGGCCCGCGTCAGGTTCTCCTTGTCCAGGCAGTACGCCACTGCCTGCCGCACCGCCTGGCTGGCCGGGATGGGCCGCTCACAGCAGAAATTCAGCAGGCTCAGACCGCTTCTGGCGTAGTTGCTCATCCGCCAGTGCCCGGTCTGGGCCAGTTCCAGGCCCGCTGTCACCGAGTCCGCCCTGGTCACCTTATTCAGGAGACCAAACTTGCCGGCCCGGAGATCCTCCATCATGGTGGCGTTGTCCGCCAGGGTGTAGGTGATGTGAGCAATGGACGGCGTCACGCCGCTGCGGTTGCCCTTGTAGAAGGGGTTCAGGTCGAACTCGGCGGTGGTGCCGTCAAAGCCGGCCAGGGTGTAGGGGCCGGAGACCACCGTGGGATGGGAGATGTAGCCAAAGCGGCCGTTCTCCGGATCATCCAGCAGGGTCCGGGCCAGGTTCTCCGCGGTGAACTGCGGCTCTGTCACGGCCGCATCCGCATTGGTCAGGTAGACGCCGTCGCCGTCGTCCTGCACCTTTACTCCCGGGGCGATCACCTGGATCGGCGAGGGGATAACCTCCAGCAGGCCCAGCTCATAGAAGAAGGGCAGATACGCCGCGCTCAGGGTGATATCCAGGGAAAACTCGTTGGGCATTCTTACGCCGGCCAGCACCGGACTGGTGCCTGCGGCAAACTCGCTGCAGCCCAGAATGTGGTCCCGGTGCATGGGGGTTCCCCCCAGTTCCGCAATCACCGGGCTTACCGTGAGCAGCAGGGTGAAGGCGTAGTCCGCCGCTGTAATCCGGCTGCCGTCGGAGTAGTACAGGGCATGGGAGAGGGCCAGGTGGTAGGTCTTGTTTCCCTGCTCATCCTCGGTGACGGCGCTGCCGGTCACCACCTGGGGATTGAGCACAAACATGCTCTCTACCCCGTCCCATTCCGCCAGGCTGCAGCCGTGCAGGAGCTGGCGGACATCGTAGTCGCTGGTGGCGTTGCCCCACATCTCGGTGAAGAAACGGCCGTCCAGCCGGGTGGTGTTGCCGACGGTCAGCGAATCCAGGGGATAGGCGGGGGCGTCGGTTTCTGTCTCCCCCTCCGCCAGGGCGGAGAGGCAGGTCATCAGGATCATCAGTGCCAGCAACGCGGCAGCGAATCTCTTCATATCGGGCATCTCCTTCTCGTCAGTCTGATCCTTGGCGCGGGAGGGAGGAGGTTTCACTCCTCCCCCCGCGCCGCCTCAGGTTCTGCGCGTTACTCGAAGCATTCGCCTGCGTTCAGGCTTGCATTGCCGAGGCCCAAGGGGGTCTCCGGCTCTTCGATCTCGGTGGTGGGTCTTCCGGGCGGCGGTGTGGGCGCCGGCGTGTAGATGACGACGAACTCCACATCGTGGTCCGGCATGGTGCCTGTCACACGCAGCAGGGTTGCCACATAGTTCGGGATCACCGGCGAGACCACGTTGTACGGATCACCGCTCTGGTGCGTCTCCTGCACCGTGGGTGCCGCCGTCTGGCCGTTCATGTAGTAATACCGCACTGTCAGCATCACGCTGGTGGGACGGTGGGTGTTGGTGATGGTGGTGCCGCGGATCTCGAAGAGGTACTCATCCACCGGCTCCTCGCTGACGGTGTAATCGATCAGCTTGCCGTCCGCATACTGGCTCAGCCCTGTGAAGGTGTAGAACCAGATGTTTCCGACACCGGTGACCTTCCTGGACGCCACGGGCTTGCCGTTGGCCAGGAGGTTCACGGTGATGGAGCCGGGCCGCACGCCGTCGCTGTCGTTAGCGTCGTCCCAGATCTTGACGCCGCTGACACTGATGGTGGTGGTGGCATGGGTGTTGGTAATGGTGAAGCCGTCCGCCGCATTGCCGGTGACGCTCTTCACATAGCCTTCCACCGCATCCTCGTCCACCGTGTAGCTGATGGGCTTGCCGGCAGCATACACAGGCAGGTCGGAGAAGGTGAAGCTCCAGTCATCGCCGGTGACCGTCCGGGTCTGGACAGCCTCGCCGTCCGCCAGCAGTTTCACCGTGATGCTCTCGGGCCGCAGTCCATCGTTGTCGTTGTTGTCCACCCAGACCTTGGTGCCGGTGATCCCGGTCACCGCGGGCTCATGGGTGTTGGTGAGGGTGGTGGTGAGCTTGTCCTCGCTGATGTCGGTTCCGGTCAGCTCGTAGCCTTCCACGGCGGGCTCCGTCCAGGTGTAGGTGATCTCCTCGCCCTTGTTGAGCTTCGGCAGATCCTTCACCGTGGCCGTCCAGCCGTTGTCCTCGCTGAGCACCACCACGGTGCCGTCGGAGAGGGTGACCGGCAGGAAGTCAGGCCGCAGACCGTCCTGATCATCCGCATCCTCCCAGACCTTGACAATGGTGACATCCACGGTCTCGGGCGTATAGCGGTTGGTCAGGGTGGTGGTCAGGCCGTCCTCGCTGATCTCGGTGCCCACCAGCGTGTAGCCGCTGATGGTCTCCTCGGTCCAGGTGTAGGTGATGGCCTTGCCCTTTTCGTACTTCGGCAAGCCCTCCGCCTTGCCCGTCCAGTCGCCGCCCTCGTCCAGCGTCACTTCGTAGCCGCTGACACTCAGGCTGACCTTCAGGCTGTCAGGCCGCACGCCGTCCTGGTCCTCCGCGTCGTCCCAGACCTTCACCACCGTTACAGTCACCGTCTCCGGCTCGTGCTTGTTGGTGACGGTCAGGCCATCCACCTTCTTCTCATAGCCGGTGACGTCGTTGGGCTCGATCACCGTGTAGGTGATCTCCTCGCCCGCCTCGTACTTCGGCAGGTCATAGAAGGTGTAGGTCCAGGTGTCGCCCTCGCCGGTCACCTCGGCCTTGGCCACGGGGGTGTTGCCGGTCAGCAGCACCAGCTCCACGCTGTCGGGCCGGATGCCGTCCTG
>JAFWSH010000002.1 GCA_017519405.1 Clostridia bacterium | reverse complement strand
GAGATGGTGATGCCCGGTGACAACATCGACATGGAGATCACCCTGATCACCCCCATCGCCATGGAGCAGGGCCTGCGCTTCGCTATCCGCGAGGGCGGCCGTACCGTGGGCTCCGGCGTTGTGGCCAAGGTCATCGAGTAATCTGATCCTTCAAGGAGCGCTCCCTGCGGGGGGCGCTCTTTTTCATGCCGGAACGGTCCGCAGGGACAGAGGGGTCCCACGGGGTACCCCACCACCGCCATACCCCCGGTTTATCCCCGAAACATACCGTGAAGAACCAGAAAACGGCTGCAGAAAGACAGGAAAAAAACCGTGAGTTGCCATGGACAAACCCGGGGGAATGGGGTATACTGTAGCGCGGAAGGGGACGTTGTGCAATGGCAGACTTTTTTTCTGAGCGGACAAAACCGAAAGAGGATACCATCCGCAGGAGCGGCAGCGAGGCCCCGAAGCCCCGGGACCTGTCCTCCGGCGAGGACGAGCGCACCCGGGCGTGGGTGAACCGCTTCGACGGCACCATCGCCAACATGGAGCAGATCGACTACTGGACCACCGTGCTGGTGGAGACGCGGATCATCACCGCCTGACCGGAGAGGGGGACGGCATCCCGTGGAGAAGAAAAAAGGCATCGGCATCCTGGTGGTGGCCATTGTGGCGGTCCTGGTGATCATCGGCGTGGTCCTCTGGTTTGAGACCCACCAGGGGAACCGCCAGCTGGTGGATACAAAATACCGCTTCGACTACGCCATCATCGCCCTGCCCAACGGCACCTCGGTGGAGGGCAAGGTTACCTCCTGGTACGATTACGACGACTCGGACGTGGTGCAGGTGGTCATGGACGGCAAGACCTACCTGACCCACTACAGCAATGTGTGCCTCATCGGCAACTGACCATGGGAGACAGACGGCTCCTCAGGAACCGCGGCGGAAAGGAGAGCGTCCCATGAGCGAACGGGAGCAGACCCGGAAGGAGACAGCCTGGACGGACGGGATCCCGGATCCGGAGACGGAGGAGGATCCCGCGGACGCCTGGGAGAAGACCTACCCCGACGGCAGCACGGTCCACGAGTGCTGGGCCGACAGTCAGGAGAATTGACGCAGCGAAAAACCCCGGTTCACGCGAGCCGGGGTTTTGACATGCCCTGGGCCGGGGCGCGTCACAGCTTCTCCAGCACCTCCCGCCGGAGCTTGCGGTAGAGCAGGAGGCAGATCACCATGGAGAAGAACTCCGCCAGCACGAAGCACCACCACACGGCGTCCACCGTGCCGAAGATCTCCTTCAGCAGCCAGGCCGCCGGCAGCAGCACCGCCAGCTGGCGCAGGATGGACACCAGCATGCTGTAGGTGCCCCGGCCCACCGCCTGGAACACGTTGGAGAAGGTGATGCCCACGGAGGCGATGACGAAGTTCAGGCTGATGATCCGCAGGGCCGTGGCCCCCAGCACCACCATCTGCGCCGCCACCTCGCCGCCGGACTCCGACTCAAAGATGGCCATGAGCTGCTCCGGGAAGAGCTGGAAGATCAGCGTGCCCGCCGCCAGGATGGACACGGCGTAGATCATGGCCACCCGGATGGCCTCGTACACCCGCTGCTTCAGCCGGGCGCCGTAGTTGTAGCCCACAATGGCGATCATCCCCGTCCCCAGGCCGAAGACCGGCATGAAGATGAAGGACTGGAGCTTGAAGTAGACGTTCAGCACGTTCACCGCCGCGTTGCCCACCGCCTCCGGGAAGGTGGAGAGGATGCGGTTCATGCCGATGTTCATCACGGAGCCGATGGCCTGCATCACGGTGGAGGGCAGGCCCACGGCGAAGATGGCCCGGAGCAGCCACCCGCTGATTTTGCAGTCCCGGGGGTTCAGCCGCAGCTCTGCATTCTTGACCTGGTTGAAGGTGAAGCCCACCCCGGCGGAGACCCACTGGCCGATGACGGTGGCCACGGCGGCCCCCAGCACCCCCAGGCGGGGGGCGCCCAAGTAGCCGAAGATCAGGATGGGGTCCAGGATGATGTTGGTCAGGGCGCCGGAGAGCTGGGTCAGCATGGAGAACACCGTGTTGCCGGTGGACTGGAGCATCCGCTCCATCAGCACCGACATGAACAGGCCGGTGGAGAAGGTGGTGACCGTCCGCAGGTAGGTGACGCCCATGTCCAGGATGCCCGCGGCGTTCTGCAGGTTGTCGGTGACCACCAGGCCCATGAGGGTGGGGGCCAGGAACAGGCCCAGCAGGACGAAGAGCAGGCTGCCGCCGCCCTCGATGAGCATGCCGTTCCAGGAGGCCTGCCGGGCCTCCTCCCGGGCGCCCTCTCCCAGCTTGCGGCTCAGGAGGCTGGCGATGCCCGTGCCCATGCCCACCCCCAGGGCGATCATCAGCATCTGGAAGGGGTAGGCCAGGGAGACCGCCGTCAGGGCGTCCGGGTCGAAGCGGGAGACATAGATGGAGTCCACCACGTTGTAGAGTGCCTGGACAATCATGGAGACCATAATGGGGACAGAGACCTTGGGCACCAGGGTGCGCATGGGCAGGGTGCCCAGCATCACCGAGCGCTGGCTCTGGGGATTCTTGTCCATGAAATGAAGTACCTTCTTTCGGGATCCGGGTGGGAAGGGGCGGCTTACATCCGCTCAGGCGCCTCGATGCCGATGAGGCGCAGGCCCACGCGGATGACGTCCCTGGCGGCCCGGGTGAGGGCCACGCGGGCGGCGGCCTCCGCCGGCTCGCCGTCCAGGATCCGGTGCTCATAGTAGAACTTGTTGTAGGCCTGGGCGATGTCGGTGACCGCCCGGGTGATCATGGAGGGCTCATACTTGTCGGCGGCCTCCCGGATGACGTCGGGGAAGCGGCCCATGAGGCGCAGCAGGGCCTGGCTCTCGTCGTCGGTGAGGGAGGCGTAGTCCGCCTCCGCCGTGAGGCCCGCCTCCTCCGCCTTGCGCAGGAGGGAGCAGCACCGGGCGTGGGTGTACTGGACATAGGGGCCCGTCTCCCCGTCGAAGTTCAGCGCCCGCTCCCAGGAGAAGTCGATGTCCTTGATCCGGTTGTTGCTCAGGTCGGAGTAGACCACCGCGCCGATGCCCACCTGCCGGGCCACCTCCTCCTTGTTGGGGAGGTCCGGGGACTTCTCCTCAATGATGGCCAGGGCCTTCTCGATAGCCTCCTGCAGCAGGTCGTCCAGGTGCACGGTGTTGCCCTTGCGGGTGGAGAGGGCCTGGCCCTCGAAGCTCACCATGCCGAAGGCCACATGCACGCAGTCCTTCGCCCAGGGATAGCCCATCTTCTCCAGCACCCGGAACAGCTGCCGGAAGTGCAGGTCCTGCTGGTAGGCCACCACATAGAGGCACTTGTCGAAGTGGTAGGTGTTATGCCGGTAGACCGCGGCGGCCAGGTCGCGGGTGGCGTAGAGGGTGGCGCCGTCCTTCTTGAGGATCAGGCAGGGGGGCATGTTGTCCTCAGAGAGGTCCACCACCCAGGCGCCCTCGCTCTGGACCAGCAGGCCCTTGTCCCGCAGTTCCTGAATCACCGGCTCCATCTTGTCGTTGTAGAAGCTCTCCCCCGCGTAGCTGTCGAAGGTGACGCCCAGCAGGTCGTAGGTCTTCGCCGCGTCCTTCAGGGTCAGATCCTTGAACCAGTTGAAGATGGCCAGGGCCTCGGGATCCCCGTCCTCGATCTTCTTGAACCAGGCCCGGCCCTCGTCCTCCAGGGCGGGGTTCTGCTCCGCCTCCTCATGGAAGCGCACATACAGGGCCGTCAGGGCGTCCACGCCGCCCTGCTCCACCTCCTCCTTCGTGCCCCACATCTTGTAGGCGCAGATCATCTTGCCGAACTGGGTGCCCCAGTCCCCCAGGTGGTTGATGCCCACGGTTTTGTAGCCCAGGAAGTCGTAGATCCGCCGCAGGCTGTGGCCGATCATGGTGGTGGAGAGGTGGCCGATGTGGAAGCGCTTGGCGATGTTGATGGAGGAGTAGTCCAGGCAGATGGTTTTTCCCTGCCCCTCGGTGCCGCTGCCGTAGTTCTCCCCGGCGGCCAGCACGGCGGTGAGGGTCTCCCGGGCGAAGTTCTCCCGGTTCAGGAAGAAATTGAGGTAGCCGCTGAGGGCCTCCGCCCGGGCCACCTCGGCGTGGGGCCAGGCCTGGGCCAGCTTCCCGGCGATGACGGGCGGACCCATGCGCAGGGCCTTGGCCAGGCGGAAGCAGGGGAAGGCGTAGTCCCCCATCTCCGGGTTCGGGGGCACGGAGAGCAGGCCGCGGATCTCCTCCGCGCCGGGGAGGCCCTGGGCCTCGGGCCACAGGGAAGCAAGGGTTTCCGCCGTGAGGGCGGCAATTCTGGTGAGCATGTCCATGCGTGTCTCAGCTCCTTTAATGGTCAAACGGAACGCCTCCCATCATAGCAGAGGACGGGAGGCGGCGCAAGGGGTTATTTTGCTTTCCCGTTGTAGTGGCTCATGGCGAAATCGATGCCGTGGCGGAACCAGTCCAGGGCGCCGTCGGCAGCCCGGGCCACCGCTGCGTCGATGCAGGCCTGCTCCTCCGGCACCAGGGGCCGGCCCAGCACCCAGTCCGCCAGGTCCCATTCCGGCGGCGCGCTGCCCACCCCCACCCGCAGCCGGGGGAAGTTCCCCTCCGGCAGCTGTTCGATGATGGAGCGCAGGCCGTTGTGGGTGCCGGCGCTGCCCTTGGGGCGGAAGCGCAGCATGCCCGGGGCCAGGTCCACGTCGTCGCAGACCACCAGCAGGTGCTCCGGCGGGCACTTGTACCAGCGCAGCAGCTCCCCGATGCACCGGCCCGACAGGTTCATATAGGTCTGGGGCTGGCAGAGCACCAGCCGCCGGCCATCCTCCGTCACCTCGGCGGTGAGGCCGCTGCAGCGGCTTTTGCTGATGCCGGTGCCCAGCTTCCGGGCGATGAGGTCCGTGACCTCAAAGCCCATGTTGTGCCGGGTGTGGGCGTACTCCCCTCCGGGGTTGCCCAGCCCGGCGATGATCCAGGTCTCCTTTTCCATGGCGCCTCCCAGCCCGCGGAACACGGGGAGCAGCCGGTGCTGCTCCTGCGGGCGCTTCCACCAGTGCGGTCTGCCTTTCACGGTTCCCCTCCGCTCACTGCCCGCAGAGCCAGGCGGCGGGCTTCACCACGGCGGTCATGTCCTCGCCGCTGCGGCGGATGTCCAGGGTCATCAGCGCCTTCTCCCCGGAGATCCGTTTCTTCTCCGGGTTCACGGTGGCCATCACAAAGGCCATGCCCACCACCGAGACGTTGAACTCGTGCATCAGGT
The DNA here is from genome assembly GCA_017519405.1 of Clostridia bacterium. Taxonomy (GTDB): domain Bacteria; phylum Bacillota; class Clostridia; order Christensenellales; family Aristaeellaceae; genus RUG11272. The sequence continues at coordinate 109,250 of JAFWSH010000002.1, read as the reverse complement.
CCACCATCCCCTTGGCGGTGCCGCCCCCCTTGAGGAAGTCGTCCACGATCAGGGCCCGGGTGCCCTCCCGCACGGCGCGGCGGGCCAGGGACATGGTCTGGATGCTCCCGGAGGAGCCGGAGACGTAGTTGATGTTCACGGCGCTGCCCTCATACACCCGGGAGTTGTGCCGGGCGATCACCAGGGGCACCCCCAGGGCGTAGGCCGTGGTCAGGGCCACCGGGATGCCCTTGGTCTCCATGGTGAGCACAAAATCCGGCGCCGTGTCGAAGTAGGCCGTGGCGATGATCTGCCCCATCCGGGTGGTGATCTCCGGGCTGGAGAGCACGTCGCTGTAGTACAGGAAGCCGCCGGGGAGCACCCGGTCCACGCCGCTCAGGTTCGCGCACAGGCCCTCGATATACGCCCGGGCGTCCCGGGGGCTGACGGTGCCCCGGTAGCGCACGCCGCCGGCGGCCCCGGTGACGGTCTCCAGCTCCCCCAGGCCGAAAGTTCGGGTCACTTCCCGCAGCAGGTCGATATCCTCGCTCATGGTGCTCTTGGCCGCCCCGAACAGATCGCAAAAATGGGAGAGGGTAAAGATCTGGTTGGGGGCGTCCGTGAGGATCTTCAGCATGGCGCTCATGCGCTCGTTGCGGCGAATCTTCTCCATGGGATGCACTCGCTCCTATACAGCATTTCCTGCCCGGCGTTGGGCATTCCGAGAGAGTATACCACAGATTTCCGAATAATGGAAGAGGAAATACAGGGAATGTTCGGAAATCGGGCCGGCCCCTCTCCCCCATTTCCCCCAAAGAAAACATGAAGCACCTTTCCTCTTCCCCGCCGGTATGCTATAATGGAGGGGTAATCCAAATCCCCATTTGAGCAGGAGGCATTCCATGAAAGTGAATCTTGCGTCGCTTCATGACAAGGCGGGCTGGGCCGCGGCGGGCGTCACCCTTCCCGGATACGACGTGGCCGCCATGCGGCAGCGGACGAAGGAGCACCCGGTGTGGGTACATTTCGGCGCCGGGAACATCTTCCGGGCTTTCATCGCGGTGCTGCAGCAGCGGCTGCTGGACCGGGGGCTGGCGGACCGGGGGATCATCGCGGCGGACACCTTTGACGTGGACAACATCCGCCTGATCTACGGCGGCTATGACAACCTGACCCTCTCCGTGGTCCTGAAGGCGGACGGCACCACGGACCGGGAGATCGTGGGCTCCGTGGCGGAGGCCCTGGTGGCCCAGCCCGCCCAGGCGGCGGAGTGGGCCCGGCTGAAGGACATCTTCCGGGACCCCGGGCTGCAGATGATCTCCTTCACCATCACCGAGAAGGGCTACGCCCTGCGGGGGATGGACGGGGCCTACACCCCCGTGGCCGCCGGGGACATCGCGGGCGGTCCGGAGCAGGCCCGCCACGCCATGGGCATCGTCACCGCCCTGCTGCTGGAGCGTTTCCGGGCCGGCGCCGCGCCCCTGGCGGTGGTGAGCATGGACAACTGTTCCCACAACGGGGAGAAGCTCCGGGGAGCCATCCTGGACATCGCCGGGGCGTGGGTGAAGGCCGGCTTCGCCGGGGAGGACTTCCTGGCTTGGCTGCAGGACGAGGAGAAGGTGTCCTTCCCCTGGTCCATGATCGACAAAATCACCCCCCGGCCGGCCAAGTCCGTGGAGGAGAGCCTCACGGCGGCGGGCATCGAGGGCATGGGGCCGGTGGTCACCCCCCGGGGCACCTTCCTGGCCCCCTTCGTCAACGCCGAGCGGCCCCAGTACCTGGTGGTGGAGGACCGCTTCCCCAACGGCCGCCCGCCCCTGGAGGAGGCCGGGGTGTACTTCACCGACCGGGACACCGTGAACCGGGTGGAGCGCATGAAGGTCACCACCTGCCTGAACCCCCTGCACACCGCCCTGGCGGTCTACGGCTGCCTGCTGGGCTACGATCTCATCGCGAATGAAATGAAGGACCCCGACCTGGTGCGGCTGGTGAAGCGCATCGGCTACACCGAGGGCCTGCCCGTGGTTACAGACCCCGGCATCCTCTCCCCGAAGGCCTTCATCGACGAGGTCATCGGCGAGCGCCTGCCCAACGTCTTCATGCCCGACACCCCACAGCGCATCGCCACGGACACCTCCCAGAAGGTGCCCATCCGCTTCGGGGAGACCATCAAGAGCTACATGGCGGACCCAGAGCGGAATCCGGCGGACCTCACCGGCATCCCCCTGGCTCTGGCGGGCTGGCTGCGCTACCTGCTGGGGGTGGACGACCGGGGGAACCCCATGGTCGTCTCCGACGACCCCATGCTGGCGGAGCTCCAGGGGGCCCTGGCGGGGGTGACCCTGGGGGATCCGGACTCCGTGGTGGGGAAGCTGCGGCCCATCCTGTCCAACCCGGTGCTCTTCGGGGTGGACCTGTACGCCGCCGGCCTGGCGGGGAAGGTGGAGGCCCTCCTGCGGGAGGAGCTGGCGGGCCCTGGCGCCGTGCGCATCACCCTGAAGAAGCACCTGAATCCCCGCCCCTACGGCGGGAATGACCCCATCCGCATCGCCATCGACGGCCCCGTAGGCGCGGGGAAATCCACCATCGCCGACGCGGTGGCCAGGGCCCTGGGCATCCTGCACCTGGACACCGGCGCCATGTACCGGGCGGCGGGCCTCACCTGCCTGGAGCGGGGCGTGGACATCGGGGACGAGGAGGCGGCAGTGGCCCTGTGCCGGAGCCTGGACCTGGACGTGCGCCACGAGGCGGACGGCCAGCACACCCTGGCGGACGGCCGGGATCTCACCGGCGGACTGCGCACCGAGGCGGTGGGCCTGGCGGCCTCCACCCTGGGCACCTACATGGACGTGCGCCGGGCCATGGTGGCGGCCCAGCAGCGCATCGCCCGCACCGCCTCCATGCTGGTGGACGGCCGGGACATCGGCACCACGGTGCTGCCGGACGCGGACGTGAAGATCTTCCTCACCGCCGCCCCTGAGGAGCGGGCCCGCCGCCGCTGGCTGGACCTGCAGGCCAAGGGCGACCCCACCCCCTATGAGCAGGTCCTCAGCGACCTGAAGGACCGGGACTACCAGGACACCCACCGGGCCGCGGATCCCCTGCGCCAGGCGGAGGACGCCATCGTGGTGGACACCACCAGGCTCACTTTCGAGGAGAGCGTGGCGGAGATCCTGCGGATCGTGAAAGAGGTGACCGGCGTTGGCTGAGACGGAGAAGCGCCTGGACGCCCACTCGGGCTGGTACACCTTCCTCCGGGTCCTGGGCCGCTTTGTGCTCAGGACCCTCTGTCCCACCCGCTATGTCCACCCGGAGCGCCTCCAGGGGGACGCGCCCTTCATCGTCATCGGCAACCACACCTCCTGGCTGGACCCGGTGGCCATCGGCGGCGTGATCCGCCGCTATGAGGTGGTCTTCCTGGGGAAGAAGGAGCTGGTGAAGAACAAGGCGATCGCCTGGCTGCTGGACAAGCTCCACATGATCGTGGTGGACCGGCACAAGAGTGACATGGAGGCCATGCGCTCCTGCCTGAAGGCGGTGAAGCAGGGCTGCGTGCTGGGGATCTTCCCCGAGGGCACCCGCTATCACCGGGGGGTGATGGAGGAGACGGAGAGCGGCGTGGGCCTCATCGCCCTGCGCAGCGGCGTCCCCCTGATGCCGGTGTACATCCGGGGCAAGTTCCGGCCCTTCCGGCGCACCACCGTCTACTGCGGGGAGGCCATCCCCACGGAGGACCTGCGGGCGCAGGGGGTCAACGCCGCCACCGCCGCCGCCCTGATGGAGCGGATCACCCAGACCTACCGGGACATGATCGCAGCGGCGGAGGCGGAGGAGAAGTGAGCGGGATGTTCATCGCAGACACCCACGCGGACACCCTCTGGGCCATGGGGGTCGCCCACCGGCCGCCGGAGGAGCTGATGATCACCCCGGCGCGGCTCCGGGAGGGGGGCGTCACCCTCCAGACCCTGGCCCTGTGGACCGGCCCCAAGGGAAACCGGGGCCCGGTGGGGGAGATCGTGGCCCGGGAGCTGGCCGCCCTGGCGGAGCTGGAGCGGGCCGGCCTCACCCGGGTGGAGGACCCCCGGGAGGCCCTGGGCTCGGTGGAGCCCCGGATCCTGCTCTCCGTGGAGGGCGGGGAAGTCTTTGAGGAGGGCCTGCACACGGTGGAGGACTTCCGGCGCAGGGGCGTGCGCATGGCCGCCATCCTCTGGAACAACGAGAACGCCATCGGCTGCTCCGCCAAGAGCGGGGAGAAGCGGGGGCTGAAGCCCTACGGCCTGGCGGTGGTGCGGGAGATGCAGCGCCTGGGCATGGCGGTGGACGTGAGCCACCTCAACGAGGCGGGCTTCTGGGACATTGCGAACCGCACGGACGTGCCCCCCATGGCCTCCCACTCCTGCTGCCGGGCTCTGTGCGGCCACTGCCGCAACCTGTCGGACGAGCAGATCCGCGCCCTGGTGGAGGGCGGGGGCTACATCGGGGTGAACTTCTACCCCTGGTTCCTCTCTGACGACGGGAGGGCGGACGCGGAGCGGGTGGCGGAGCACATCGACCACATCTGCCAGCTGGGGGGCGCGGGGATCGTGGGCTTCGGCTCCGACTTCGACGGCATCGAGGTCACCCCCGGGGACCTGCGCCACGCTGGGGAGCTGCCCAACCTGCTGGCCGCCCTGGGCCGCCGGGGCTATGACGAGGCGGCCATCGCGGGCATCGCCGGGGAGAACCTCCTGCGCTACTTCAGCCGTATTCCATAATTTCCCGAATCGGAAAACCCGGCAGGATTTCCGCCCGCCGTGTCGAATGAACAGACCATCACCCCGGCGGGACAAGCCGCCGGCAAAGGAGGAAAAAAGCATGGACAAGTACGAGTGCCCCTGCAGCTACATCTACGACCCGGAGGTGGGCGACCCCGAGGGCGGCATCGCCCCCGGCACCGCCTTTGAGGACATCCCCGAGGACTGGGTCTGCCCCGTGTGCGGCCTGGGCAAGGATGCCTTCACCAAGGTGGAGTAAGCCCCCTCACCGCTGAAAACCGGAACAGAAAAACGCGGACGTGCCCTTCAGGTGCGCCCGCGTTTTTCGATGCAGCTCAGCCGCCTCAGTCCCGGGAGTTGGCGCGGCCCTTGCCCGCCACCCGGATGATCAGGGTGTTCTCGTCCTCGTCCCAGGCCACGTCGGCCTTCAGGGCCTGGCGGAGGAAGTCCGGGGAGACGTACCACACGCCGTTCTCCGAGACGATGTCCCCCTGGTTCACGGCCACCGGTGTGCCGGCGTCCGTGGCGGTGTAGGCGTCGAAGTAGCCCTGGGGGTCCTCCCGCTGGGGGAGCACCTCCGCCCGGGCCGCCACGTCGATCTCAAAGCCTGCCGCCTGCAGGCTGAAGTTCTCGCCGCCGTCCGCCGTCAGGTTCCAGCCCGCCGCCTCGCTGAGTTCCGCCAGGGAGAGCATCAGCCCCTCCCCCCGCATCCACATCCCCGGCGCCTCCCGCCGGCCCTCGCCGTTCACCAGGGTCAGGGTGTCGGTGTTGTAGAGGATGGTGTGGAGGTGAATCTGGTGCCAGCCCTGGGTGCCGGCCTCCGGCATGGGCATCAGCCCGTCCGGGCCGGGGGTGAAGGTGGGCACCGGGGTGGGGGTCATGGCCGCCAGGTTGGGCACCACATAGGGGTTCTCAAAGAGCATGGTCTGGGTGGCGGGGCCGGCCTCGCCGTCGGGGGTGAGCCCGTTGGCCCGCTGGAAGCTGATCACCGCCCGCCAGGTCTGGTCCCCGAAGGCCCCGTCGATGGTGCCGTTCAGGTACCCCAGCTCCCGCAGCCGCTCCTGCAGCTTCCGCACGTTGTCGCCCTTGTCCTTCCGGCGGAGGATGCGGTAGCCCTTGTTGGGGGTGATCCGGGGAGTGGCGGTGGGGGCCTCCGTGGCCAGCACGGGCATCTCGGGGGCCGGGGTCTCCGCCGGCTGCACCGCAGGGGCAGGGGTCTCCGCCTGAGCCACGATGGCGGTGGGCGCCGGGGTGGGGGTGGGCATCTGGGCCGGGGGCGGGGCGCTGGCCGCCGCGGCCGCATAGGTCATGGTCATGTAAAGCAGCAGCGTTTTCACAATATCCATCGGAATCCCTCCCGGGTGTCTCTTTTCTACGGCGCCATTGTACCACAGGGCGGCGCGGTTGGCAACCGTTTCCGGGAAATACGGCCCCTCCCCGGCCCGCCTTTGCCGCTCTTTGCCCTTGTCCGGCAGAAAATTGTGAAAAACCGTTTACAAACCCGCGGGAATTTGCTACAATAGCCTGCAGGCCATCATGAACCGGCTTCCCGGGCGACCGATCACTCCGACGGCGCGCTGGGCACCCGGCGATTGGCCAAGCAAAGAAATGGAGGAAAGACCCATGACCAAGCAGGAAATCATCCAGGAGTATGCCGTCCACGAGGGCGACACCGGTTCCCCCGAGGTGCAGATCGCGCTGCTCACCTGGCGCATCAACAACCTGAACGAGCACCTGAAGCAGAACAAGAACGACCACCACTCCAACCGTGGCCTGCTGCTGATGGTGGGCCGCCGCCGCGGCATGCTGGAGTACCTCAAGAAGACCGACATTGAGCGCTACCGTTCCCTGATTGCCCGGCTGAACCTGCGCAAGTAAGGGGCTGCGCTCGGGGCGTTTGCTGTATGCAACAGCCGTCGCGGACCGGAGAAGCCCGCGGCGGCTGCTTTGCGCAGCAGGGAGAAGACGAGAGAGAAGAGAAGGAGAAACGAAAAATGGACTACAGATCATTCAGCATGGACCTGGGCGGGAAGAAACTGACCCTGGAGTTCGGCAAGTACTGTGAGCAGGCCAACGGTTCCGTCTGGGTGCACCTGGGCGACACCGTGGTGATGGTGAACGCCACCATGGCCCCCACCCCCCGGGAGGGCGTGGATTTCTTCCCCCTGGCCGTGGACGTGGAGGAGAAGCAGTACTCCGTGGGCAAGATCCCCGGCGGCTTCATCAAGCGGGAGGGCCGGCCCACCGACAAGGCGACCCTCACCTGCCGCCTCATCGACCGGCCCCTGCGCCCCCTGTTCAACAAGGGCATGCGCAACGACGTGCAGGTGGTGGTGACCATCCTGAGCGTGGAGCAGGACGTGCCGCCGGAAATCCCGGCCATGATCGGCTCCTCCATCGCCATCGCCGTGTCCGACATCCCCTGGGGCGGCCCCACCGGCGCCGTACATGTGGGCCGGGTGAACGGCGAGTATGTGCTCAACCCCGATGAGGAGCAGCGCAAGGTCTCCGATATGAGCCTGTATGTGGCCGGCACCAAGGACGCCATCATGATGGTGGAGGCCGGTGCCAACGAGCTGAGCGAGGACGTGATGCTGGACGGCATCATGTTCGCCCACGAGGCCATCAAGAAGCTGGTGGAGTTCCAGGACATGATCGTGGCGGAGATCGGCAAGGAAAAGGCCGTGGTGCCGCTGATCAAGACCGGCGACGACGTGAAGGCCGCCGTGCGGGAGTACGCCCTGGAGAAGGCCCGCTGGACCTTCGACACCTTCGACCGCCACGAGCGCCAGGAGCGGGAGGCCCAGGTGAAGGCCGAGACCATCGCCGCCCTGTCCGAGAAGTTCCCCGGCCGGGAGGATGAGATCGCCGACGCCCTGTACTACCTGAACAAGGAAGTCATGCGCCGCCGCATCCTGGACGAGGGCATCCGGGCCGACGGCCGTCAGCTCACCGAGATCCGCCCCATCTGGTGCGAGGTGGGCGTGCTGCCCCGGGTCCACGGCTCCGCCGTCTTCACCCGCGGCCAGACCCAGGCCCTTACCGTCACCACCCTGGGCCCCGTCAGCGAGGGCCAGGTGCTGGACGGCCTCAGCAACGAGACCTTCAAGCGCTACATCCACCAGTACAACATGCCCCCGTACGCCACCGGCGAGGCGGGCCGCATGAAGAGCCCCGGCCGGCGCGAGATCGGCCACGGCGCCTTGGCGGAGCGCGCCCTGATCCCCGTGATCCCCTCTGAGGAGGAGTTCCCCTACGCCCTGCGTCTGGTGAGCGAAATCCTCTCCTCCAACGGCTCCTCCTCCATGGCCTCCGTGTGCGGCTCCACCCTGTCCCTGATGGACGCGGGCGTGCCGATCCACGCGCCGGTGGCGGGCGTGGCCATGGGCCTGATCAAGGACACCGAGAGCGACAAGCTGGCGGTGCTCACCGACATCCAGGGCCTGGAGGACTTCCTGGGCGACATGGACTTCAAGGTGGCCGGCTCCATGAACGGCATCACCGCCATCCAGATGGACATCAAGATCGCGGGCATCTCCCGTGAGATCCTCAGGACCGCGCTGAACCAGGCGCTCCAGGGCCGCCTCTTCATCCTGGAGAAGATGCTGGCCTGCCTGCCCGAGCCCCGGGCCGAGCTGAACAAGTACGCCCCCAAGATCATCACCTTCACCATCAACCCCGAGAAGATCTCCGAGGTCATCGGCCCCCGTGGCAAGATGATCAACAAGATCATCGAGGAGACCGGCGTGAAGATCGACATCGAGGACGACGGCCGCGTGTTCATCTCCACCCCCGACACCGAGGCGGCCGCCAAGGCCAGGGGCATCATCGAGGGCATTGCCCGGGACTTCCAGGTGGGCGACGTGTTCACCGGCCGGGTGGTGCGCATCATGAACTTCGGCGCCTTTGTGGAGCTGGCCCCCGGCAAGGACGGCATGATCCACATCTCCAAGCTGGCCAACCACCGGGTGGAGAAGGTGGAGGACGTGGTGAAGATCGGCGACGAGCTGGAGGTCCGCATCAGCGAGATCGGCCCCAAGGGCATCGACCTGGTGCGCAACGACATCGTCTACGAGAACACCGCTCCTCGTCGCACCGAGGGCGGCAGCCGCCGTCCCCCCCGCCGGGAGAGCAACGGCTGATCCGGACTGAACCGAATATAACACGGCACCCCCGCGGCTGCTTGAGGGCAGTTGCGGGGGTGCGTTGCATTCTACGCGTTTTTCTTCTGGAAGAAGGGCTTTTTCTCCGGCTTTCTTAGTCTCCCCGGAGAGGGGGCCGGAGAGATAATCTGCAGGCGCCCGAAAGCACAAGAAAACCGCACCGCTCAGACTGGGCTGACCCGCAGCACATCGGCCAAATGCTTATTGCTGCTGCCTTCCGGCCCTGACAAGGTTCACACCGGCAAATCGCACGGGACCCAGTCTTCATCGCAAGTACGGCAGGGAGAGTATAGCGTATTTGGGGAGAAAAAGCAAGGGGCGGCTGAGGCTTTACTCCTTCCAGTCCTGGAGCTGCACCGACACCATGCGGGAGACGCCCCGCTCCTCCATGGAGACCCCGTAGAGGCTGTTGCAGCGCTCCATGGTGCCCTTGCGGTGGGTGACCACGATGAACTGGGTGCTCCGGGAGTACTCCTTCAGGAAATCCGCGTAGTAGCCGATGTTGGCGTCGTCCAGGGCGGCCTCGATCTCGTCCAGGATGCAGAAGGGGGTGGGCTTGAGCTTCAGCATGGCAAAGAGAATGGCGATGGCGGTGAGGGCTTTCTCGCCGCCGGAGAGCAGGGACAGCAGCTGCAGCTTCTTCCCCGGTGGCTGGGCGTTGATCTCGATGCCGCAGTTCAGGGGGTCATCGGGGTCGGTGAGCTTCAGCTCCGCCCGGCCGCCCCCGAAGAGGCGGGTGAAGGACTCGGCAAAGTAGCCCTGCATCAGGGCAAAATTCTCCGTGAAGGTGCTGGCCATCTCCCGGGTCAGGCGGCCGATGAGCTCCCGCAGGTCCTTCTCCGCCCGGCGCAGGTCCTCCTGCTGGGTGCTGAGCTCGTCAAAGCGGGCTTTCACCTCCGCGTACTGCTCCACGGCCTTGAAGTTGATGTTCCCCAGGCCCCGGATCTCCTCCTGCAGCTCCTTCACCCGGCGGTCGGCCTCCCGCTCCCGGAAGTCATCCATCCGGAACTCCTCCGCGCCGCCCAGGGTCACCTCATAGGTGTTCCAGATCCGGTCGGAGAGGGTGCGCAGGTCGGTGTCCAGCCGGCTCTGGCTGAGCTCCGCCTTGTGCAGGGCCTCGGTGTCCCGCTCCCGGCGGGCATGGAGCTCCTCGATGGTGCGCAGGACCTCCGTCAGGCGCCGCTGCTGCTGACCCCGGTCCTTCTCCAGGGCCCGGAGGCTGTCCTCCCGGCCGTTCTGGGCCGCCTGCAGGGCATCCAGCTCCGCCTGCCGCTGTCCGATTTCCTCCCGGTCCCGGCCGTCCTCGGCCTCCATCCGGGTGAGGGTCTCCGCCCGGCGGGCCTGCTCCCGGAGGATCTCCGCCCGGTCCTGCTCCCAGTGGGCGGCGTCCCGGTCCATCAGGGCCAGGGCGTGGCGCACGTCCATCAGCAGGATGTTGGCCTGGACGGCGTCGCCCTGGGCCAGCTCCCGGTTCTGCCGGGCTTTGGCCACCGCCGCCTGGCAGCGGGCGGTGCGCTGGTCGGCTTCCTCCCGGTCAAAGGCCTCCTGCCCCTGGCCGGAGTGCAGCGCCTCCAACTGCCGGGCGATGTCCTCCTGCTGCTCCTCCAGCTGGGCCACGGCGCTGTCCAGCTCCGCCAGGCGCTCCCGCTGGGCCTCCAGCTCCTGCCGGGCGCCGGCGGTGTGCTCCGTCTCCCGGGCCACGGCGATCTCCTGCTGGTGCAACTGGTCCAGGGCCTGGCTCACGGCGGCCTTGCAGCGGTCCTTCTCCGCCTGGGCCGCCCCCAGGGCTTCCTTCTTCCGCTCCAGCTCCTCCTTGCCGGAGCGGAGGCGGGCGGTGAGTTCCTTCAGCTCCCGCTCCCGGCCCAGGAGCCCCACATTCCGGGACTGGCTGGAGCCGCCGGTCATGGAGCCGCCTGCGTGCATGAGCTCCCCGGTGAGGGTCACCAGGCGGAAGGAGTGGCCGCAGGCGTTCATGATGGGGATGCCGTGGGCCAGGTTGTCCGCCACCACGGTGCGGCCCAGCAGGTTCGCCACCGCGGGGCGGAAGGCCTCGGGGCAGCGGATCAGCTCCGCCGCCACGCCGATGCAGCCGGGCATGGAGAGGGCCTGCCGCTCCCGGGGGGAGAGGCTGGCGGGGCGCATGGCCTCCAGGGGCAGGAAGGTGGCCCGGCCGTAGCGTCCCTCCCGCAGATAGTCAATCAGCACCCGGGCGGCCTCCTGGGTGTCGGTGACAATGTCCTGCTGGGCGGCGCCCAGGGCCATGTCGATGGCGGTCTCCAGCTCCGCCGGCACCTCGATGAGCTGGGCCAGCACGCCCCGGACGCCGGGGATCCCCCGGTCCCGGGCATACTGGATCGCCCGCCGCACACTCTGCTGATAGCCCTCCATCTCCCGGGCCATCTCGCTGAGGAGCCGCCAGCGGGTGGCCTTGTCCTGCAGCTCTCCGGAGAGCTGCTCCGCCTCGCTCCGGCGGCTGATCACCGCGGCGTCCGCGGCGTCCAGGGCCTGCCGGCAGCCCGCCAGCTGCAAGGCGCAGGCCTCCTGCTGCCGCTGCTCCGCGGCCAGGGCTTCCTCCGTCTGCCGGAGCTTCTCCGCCAGGGCCTCCCCGGACTCCGCCAGGGCCGCGCGGCTGCTGCGGAAGCTCTCCACCCGCTCCGCCATCTGTCCCTGGAGGGCGGTGAGCCTGGCCTCGTCCGCCCGCAGGGCGGAGGCCCGGTTCATGGCGCTGATGACGGCCTCCTTGCAGGCCTCCAGCTCCTGCTCGGCGGCCTCCAGGGCCAGGCGGCACTGCTCCTCCCGGGCGGTGGCGTCCGCCAGGGCGTGCTCCGCCTGCTGCTCTTCTTCTCTCTTTGCCTGGGCTTCCAGGTCGCCGGTCTGGCGCAGGCGCGCCAGCTCCGCCAGCTTCTCCCGGGCCTGCTCCTCCTCGGCCCGGAGGCGCTGCCGGTTCTCCGCCCGGTTGGCCACCCGGCTCTCCACCGCGGTGAGCTCCGCCTGATGCCGGTGCAGCGTCTCCGCCTCCTGCAGCAGGGTCTCCCGGGCGAGGCGGATCTCCTCGTCCATGGCATCCACGGCCTCCTGAGCCCGGTCCCGCTCCAGCCCCTTCTCCGCCAGGGCTGCCTCCGCGTCCGAGAGCACCTGCTGCAGGCCGGCCAGGGTGTCCGCCAGCTCCCGCAGCTTCTCCTCCATGCGCCGGGCCCGCACAAGATACAGGTTCAGGTCCAGCCGCTTCATCTCGTCAAAAAGCGCCATGTAGCGCCGGGCGGTGCGGCTCTGCTCCTCCAGGGGGGCCAGCTGCCGGGAGAGCTCCTCCAGGATGTCGTCCACCCGGGCGGCGTTCTCCAGGGTGCGCTGGAGCTTCCGGTCCGCCTCCTCCTTCCGGACCCGGAACTTCACGATGCCGGCGGCCTCCTCAAAGACTTGCCGCCGGTCCTCGGACTTGCGGGAGAGGATCTCGTCGATGCGCCCCTGGCCCACGATGGAGTAGCCCTCCCGGCCGATGCCCGTGTCCCGGAAGAGGTCCACCACGTCCTTCAGGCGGCAGGCGGCGCCGTTGATGTAGTAGTCGCTCTGGCCGCTGCGGTACACCCGCCGGGTCACCATCACCTCGGTGAAGGCCACCGGCAGCGCCCCGTCCTCGTTGCCGAACACCAGGGACACCTCGCAGTAGCTCAGGGGCTTGCGTTTTTGGGTGCCGTTAAAAATCACATCGGACATGCTGGCGCCCCGCAGGGCCTTGGCGCTCTGCTCGCCCAGGACCCAGCGCACCGCGTCGCCGATGTTGCTCTTGCCCGATCCGTTGGGGCCCACGATGCCCGTGATGCCCTCGTTGAAGTCGATCTCCGTCCGGCCGGCGAAGGACTTGAAGCCGTAGAGAACCAGTTTCTTCAGATACATGAATGCCTCCGGTGGTAGGGTAGAACCGGCGACCATTCTACCATATCCTGTGGAAAAGCGCAACGCGGCGGCGGCAAAAACCGCCCCTTCCGGTCCGGGGGGGCCGCCGTGATTGACGCAAAGGGGGGTTCGGGGTATACTGTGGACATCCAATGCGGGGAAAGGGGGCGGCGGCATGGGCATCCGGCGGGGTTTTCTGTGCCTGGCGGTGCTTTTGCTGTGCCTGCTGGCCCCCTCCGCCCTGGCGGCCAACCGGGCCCTGCTGCTGGGCTGCGACCGCTTCCTCAGCCAGACGGACACCACCCCCGCCTCCGCCAACAATGTGGTGCAGATGGCCCGGGCCCTCTCCGGCGGCGCCATGAACCTGGAGACCCTGGTGACCCGGCGCAGCGGCCTGGGCAGCGAGGCGGAGCTGCGGCAGCTGATCGGGGACGCCTTCGGGGAGGCGGAGCAGGGGGATGTGAACTACTTCTACATCAGCACCCACGGCCTGTGGGAGCCGGGGCAGGCGGCGGGGGATTTCACCCTGCTGCTCTCCGACGGCCGCCGGGAGCTCCCCCTCCCCGCCCGCCGCCTGAAGGCGATGCTGGAGGAGGTCCCCGGCACCAAGGTGCTGATCCTGGACTGCTGCCACGCCGGCGCGGTGATCGGCAAGGGAGTGCCCGCGCCCTTCGACCGCCTCTTCACCGGGGAGGACTGGGTGGTGATCTGCTCCTCCGGCGGGGCGGAGGAGAGCTGGTTCTGGGCCGGTGCGGAGGACTCGCTGGAGCAGGCGGCGGGGGCGGGCTTCTTCTCCGGGGCCCTGGCCCGGGGCATCTCCGCGGCGGGCCAGTACGCGGCGGACATGGACCGGGACGGCACCATCACCCTGACGGAGCTGCGGCGGTACCTGCTGGCCATCCACGGGGCCTCCAAGGCCTGCACCTGGCCGGAGGAGAGCGCCTTCCCCGTCATGCGCTACGACGCGGCGTCCCTGCGGCAGGCCCGGAGCAGCGCCCTGGTGGAGGGCGTCACCTTCGAGAAGGGCGCCCTGTCCATGGCCGAACCCCAGATCCGCTTCTCCTACACGGTGCTGACCCCCCTGCGGATGGTGTATCAGCTGGTGTGGCAGCAGAACGGCCGCTGGGACTTCCAGCACGTGGAGACGGTGGAGGACCGCATGGAGGAAAACCTGGACGGCGTGCTGTCCCCGGGGCACCGGGAGCGGGCCATCACCTTCTACGCCGGGGACGAGGACTACGGCGAGGGCTATGTGCTGCTGCAGCTGCTGGCGGTCACCGGGGAGCGGGTGACGGTGGTGGGCTCCACGGTGCTCACCATCCCCCCCAGCAGCGGCGACCCGGAGCTGGAGGTGATCCTCCCCGACGCCCCCTTTGACCCGGCGGCGGGGGAAGAGCTGACCTTCGCCGTGGCCCACCGGGTGCCCTGCGAGCTCTCGGTGGCGGTGACGGACAGCAGCGGCAGGGTGATCCGCCGCCTGGCCTCCCGGGAGCCCACCCGGCCGGAGCAGACCGTGCCCCGGGCCTCCACCTTCACGTGGAACGGCCGGAGGACCGACGGCAGCCTGGCGGAGCCGGGGGACTATTTCCTGCGGGTCAGCGCCATGGTCTCGGACGAGCGCTGGGAGACGGACGACGTGCCCTTTACCATCGCCGGAGGTGAAGCAGATGAAGACAGAGCGGCTTTTTGACCAGGACGCCTACCGCACGGACTTCGACGCCCGGGTGGTGTCCTGCGAACCTGTGGCGGAGCGGGCCTGGGAGATCGTCCTGGACCGGACGGCCTTCTACCCCGAGGGGGGCGGCCAGTGGTCCGACACGGGGACCCTGGAGCCCGAAGGCGCGCCGGCGGGGGCCTCCAAACCCTTTGTGATCCACGCGGAGGACCGGGACGGGGTGATCGTGCACCGCACCGACGCCCCCATCCCCGCCGGAACCCGGGTCCACGGGCAGATCCTCTGGGACCGGCGTTTCGACATGATGCAGCAGCACACCGGGGAGCACATCCTCTCCGGGCTGATCTGCCGGAGTTTCCATTGCGACAACGTGGGCTTCCACATCGGCAGGGATGTGGTGACCCTGGACTTCAACCGGGGCCTGTCCGACGCGGACGTCCAGCGGATGGAGAACGCGGCCAACCGGGTGATCCGGGAGAACCTGCCGGTGGAGATCCGCCTCTACCGTCCAGAGGAGCTGGAGGGCCTGCAGTACCGCAGCAAGAAGCCCATCCCCGGGGACGTGCGCATCGTGAACATCCCGGGGGCGGACACCTGCGCCTGCTGCGGCACCCATGTGGCCGCCACCGGCCAGGTGGGCATCCTCACGGTGGTGAGCCGGATGAACTACAAGGGGGGCGTGCGCATCGCCATCCGCTGCGGGGAGCGGGCCCGGACGTGGCTCGTGACGGTCCGGGACGACTACCAGGGGGCCTGCCGGCTGCTGTCCATCCAGGAGGCCCTGTGCACGGAGGTGGAGCGCCTGCTGGGGGAGCGGGACGCCCTGAAGGCGCAGACCGTGCTCCTGGCCTCCCGCCTCTTTGACCAGACCGCTGCGGCAGAGCGGGACAAGCCCGTGCGGGTGGCGGTGGCGGAGGACATGACCGGCGCCGGACTCACCCACGCGGCAGGGCGCCTGGGGACGGGGGCGGTGTACGCCCTGGCCCTGCTTCCCCGGCCGGAGGGGGGCTGGCAGTTCGCCCTCACGGGGGCGGCGGACGTGCGCCCGGCGGCGAAGGCCCTGTGCGAGCGCTTTGGCGGCAAGGGCGGCGGCCGGCCGGAGATGGCCCAGGGCATGCTGCTCTCCGGGGAGCCGGAGGCCTTCCGGGCGCTGCTGGAGGGGCTGGTACCATGAGCAGGCGGGCGCGATGGGAGACCCTGGGCATCACGGCGGCGGCCTTTCTGGCCCTGTGGAGCCTGGCCGCCCTCCTCACCGGCCAGGGGCTGCCGGGGTTTGACTCCTTCTACAACAGCTACAGCCTCCAGGCGGATGCCTGGCTGAAGGGCCGGCTGGACCTGGGGCAGGACTATGAGTGGCTGGAGCTGGCCATCCGGGACGGGAAATACTACGTGTCCTTCCCGCCCTTCCCCTCCCTGGTGATGCTGCCCCTGGTGCTGATCTTCGGCACCAACACCCCGGACACCTGCGTGGCCCTCCTCTTCGCCCTGCTGGCCCTGTACCACGCCTGCGCCATCGGCGGGCGGCTGCTGCCGGAGCGGCGGGGGAGCGTGGTGCTCTGGGTGCTCTTTCTGCTGCTGGGGAACGGCTATCTCTTCCTGTGCCTGAACGGCTGGGTGTGGTTTATCGCCCAGAACCTGATGTTCGCCCTGTCCCTGGCGGCGATCCACCACGCCCTGGCGGGCCGGGGTGGGCTGTCCCTCACCTGCTGGGCGGCGGCGGTGGGCTGCCGGCCCATGGCGGTGTTCTGCGCCCCGGTGCTGCTGTGGCTCCTGCTGCGGCAGGGGCGGGCGGCGGATCCGGCCTTCTCCCTCCGGGAGATGGTGCGCAGAAGGTGGTACTGGGCCCTGGGGCCGGTGCTCCTGGCGGCCTTCTATATGGGGCTGAACCAGGCCCGCTTCGGGAACCCCCTGGAGTTCGGCCACACCTACCTGCCGGAGTTCAACCAATACGGCAGCCAGTTCAGCCTGTCCTACCTCTGGCCCAACCTGCAGACCCTGCTGCGGGGGCCGGCCTTCGACCAGGCGGGGCGGATGCGGCTGCACACGGTGGAGGGCGGGTCCGCCTGGCTGGTGAATCCCCTGCTGTGGACGGGCCTGGCGGCCTGGATCGCCGGGCTGCGGCGGCGCAGGGGCGGGGCCTCCCTGGCGCTGATCCCCGCCGTGACCCTGCTGTACCTCCTGGTGGTGCTGTGCCACCGGACCCTGGGGGCCTGGCAGTTCGGCAACCGATACCTGGTGGACGTGATGCCCTGGATCTGGCTGGGGGTGCTGCTGCACCTGCCGGAGAAGACGGAGCCCCGCTTCACCGCCTGGAACCTCCCCCTGATGGCCCTGGGCGTCGCCCTGCAGTTCCTGGGCACCGTGGCCACCTACAACGCCTGGATCTGAGAAGGAGATGGGAAAATGAACATCGGCATCCGCCTCCACGACACCGCCGGGGAGACCCTGGCGGAGCGCCTGAGAGGCGCAAAGGCCCAGGGCTTCTCCTGCGTCCACCTGGCCATGCAGAAGGCCGTCCCCGGCTTCAGGATGGGGGACGCCCCCACGCTGCTCACGGAGGAGCTGGCCGGGGAGGTGCGGGAAACCCTGGACGCGTATGGCATGAGCTGCGCCGTCCTGGGCTGCTACCTGAACCTGGCCACCCCCGACGAGGAGGCCTACGCCAAGACCCTGGAGATCTACCGGGCCCACCTGCGCTTCGCCCGGTGGCTGGGTGCCCTCACCGTGGGCACGGAGACCGGCGCCCCCAACACCGCCTACCGCAGCGAGCCCGCCTGCTGGACCGACGAGGCGCTTTCATTGTTTATCCGTCGCGTGACCCCCGTGGTGAGATGGGCGGAGGAGGAGGGCGTGCCCCTGGCCATCGAGCCGGTGTGCCGCCACATCGTCTCCACCCCGGAGCGGGCGGAGCGGGTCCTGGCGGCGGTGGACAGCCCCATGCTGCAGATCATCCTGGACACGGTGAACCTCCTCACCCCGGCGAACCACACGCAGCGGGACGCCCTGGTGGCCGAGAGCGAAAGACGCTTCGGGGAGAGGATCCGGGTGCTCCACCTGAAGGACTACCGGGTGGTGCCGGGGAAGACGGACGTGGTGGCCTGCGCCTGCGGCACCGGGGAGATGGACTACACCGCCCTGCTGCGCTTGGCGGACCGCCGGCCGGGGATCCCCATGACCCTGGAGAACACCACCCCGGAGAACGCCGAGGCCGCCCGGCTGTGCCTGGAGGGCTGGCAGCGGTAAAAACTTTCCCGGGCGGGGAGGCGGCGGCAGGAAATCCGGCCCGGACGGATAAATACTCCACTCAGGCTCGAATAAATCATATACAGGAGGGAAAAGCATGAAAATCTGGTCTGTGTACGACGAGGAATTCCGCCCCTACGGCAAGGTGCTGGAGGGCTATGACACGGAGGAGCTCCGGGCGGCCATGGCGGCCATCCCCCTGCCCGAATCCGGCGTGGCCTACGAGCCCGGCATCGCCTCCCTGGAGGCCTGCCGCATCATGGGCTGCCTGGGGGACCGGGCCTACGGCGGCATGCCGGTGCAGCTGGGCATGTGCTGGGGCCACAACACGAAGCTCAACTGCCTGGAGTATCACCGGGACAGCGAGCTGAACATCGGCACCGGGGATTTCATCCTCCTGCTGGCCAAGATGGAGGACATTGTGGACGGCAAGCTGGACACGGCGAAGGTGAAGGCCTTCCGGGCTCCCGCCGGCGTGGTGGTGGAGGTCTATGAGACCAGCCTGCACTATGCCCCCTGCCAGGTGGACGACAGCGGCTTCCGGGTGGCGGTGGTCCTCCCCCGGGGCACCAACACCTACACCCCCGCCATCCGGGCGCGCAATGGCGAGGACCGGATGCTCTGGGCGCGGAACAAGTGGCTGCTGGCCCATCCCGACAGCGCCGAGGCGGCCCAGGGCGCCTGGGTGGGCCTCACCGGCGTGAACATCGACATCGCGGAGTAAGACCGCGCCGCCCCGGGCGGAGAACAGGAGTCCGGCACCATGGAAACCATCTATCTTGCGGGTGGATGCTTCTGGGGCATGCAGAAGTATTTCGACCAGTTTCCCGGGGTCCGGGAGACGGAGGTGGGCTACGCCAACGGCCCGGACCGGGCCCCCACCTACCAGGAGGTCTGCCGCGACTCCGGCCATGCCGAAACCCTGCGGATCGTCTTTGACCCGCAGAGAATCTCCCTGGCGGACCTGCTCCGGGACTACTTTCTGGTCATCGACCCCCTCTCGGTGAACAAACAGGGGGAGGACGAGGGCATCCAGTACCGCACGGGGGTCTACTACACGGACGAAGCCCAGCTGCCGGTGATCCGGGCCGCCTTCCGCCTGGAGGAGGAGAAGGCCGGCGCCCCCCTGGCGGTGGAGCTGGCCCCCCTGCAGAATTTCTTTTCCGCCGAGGAATACCACCAGAAGTACCTGGAGAAGAACCCCGGCGGCTACTGCCACATCCCTCAGCGGATGTTCCACCTGGGGGACTGACCCCTGACGACCTCATCCACCGCAAGCGGTCCCCCTTCCCCACAGGGGAAGGCAATCAGGAAGCAAAGCCGGCCAAAAGCCTTCCCCTCCCAGGGGAAGGTGTCCGTGCCGGCACGGACGGATGAGGTCGTTCTCATCCACCGCAGGAAAGGAGAAACCTATGCGCGATCTGAACCGTTTTCAGGGCTGCTTGGTGGGCGGCGCCGTGGGCGACGCCCTGGGCTATGGCATCGAGTTCACCAAGGAGCCGGAGCTCTTCGGGACCTGGGGACCGGAGGGTCTCCGGGCCTACAAGCTGGTGGACGGCGTGGCCCCGATCTCCGACGACACCCAGATGACCCTCTTCACCGGGGCAGGCCTGCTCACGGACCGGGCCCTGGGCCGGGAGGATCCGATCTTCTCCATCAACGAGGCCTACCTGGACTGGTACCGGACCCAGCGCGCCGCCTTCTCCCCGGCCCACACCGGCCACTCCTGGCTGATGAACGTGCCCGCCCTCTATGCGGCCCGGCTGCCGGGCACCACCTGCCTGGGGGCCCTGGGGGCCGGCGGCATGGGCACCCCGGAGCAGCCCATCAACGACAGCAAGGGCTGCGGCGGCGTGATGCGGGTGGCCCCCATCGGCCTGTACCGGGGGGACACCGGCACGGATTTCGCCTATATCGACCGCCTGGGCGCCGGGGCGGCGGCCCTGACCCACGGCCACCCTCTGGGCTGGCTCTCCGCCGCCATGCTGGTGGACATGATCCACTGCGTGGCCCAGGAGGACGCCTCCCTCCCCGAGGCCGTGGCCCACGCCATCGCCACGGTGCCGCCCCTGTATCCCCGGGCGGAGCAGGACGCCGCGTACCAGTCGGAGCTGCTGGAGCAGGCTGTGACCCTGGCGGCGGGCACCCAAAAGCCCCTGGACGCCATCCACGCCCTGGGCGAGGGCTGGGTGGGGGAGGAGGCCCTGGCCATCGGGGTGTACTGCGCCCTGCGCTGCCCGGACTCCTTCGAGGATGCGGTGATCCTCTCCGTGAACCACAGGGGGGACAGCGACTCCACCGGCGCCGTGCTGGGGAACCTCCTGGGAGCGAAGCTGGGCTTGCAGGGCATCCCGGAGCGCTTCCTCCGGGACCTGGAGCTGAAGGACGTGATCCTCACCCTGGCGCAGGACCTGTGGCAGGGCGGGAACCCGGAGGACCCCGTCTTCCGGGCAAAGTACGCCGACGCCACCTGGGCCCCGGCCTGAGGCCCGCGGCCGCCCGTGCCTTGACACCCTTTGCCGCCGTATGCTATGATAAAGGCAGAAACGGCGGCTTTTTCGCTGCAGCTTTTCGGCTTTCTACAGCTGCATCCGTCTGGGAGGGAACCGCATGGAGAGCAGGAGTTTTACCAGCCGTGATTTTGCGTGCCAGCGCCTGGCGGACGGCACCGTCAGGATCATGATGTACAAGGGATCCGACGAGACCCTCCGGGTCCCGGACCGGATCGACGGGACGGCGGTGACCCAGCTGGGCAACGGCGTGTTTGCCATGAACAAACGCCTGACGGAGATCACCCTGCCGGAGGGGATCACCCGGGCGGGGAGCGACACCTTCCGCCGCTGCCGGGTCCTGACCTCGGTGACCCTCCCCCGGAGCCTCACCGTCATGGGCAGCATGGCCATGGCGGACTGCGAGGCCCTGACCTCGGTGGCCCTGCCCCCGGCCATGACGGTGCTGGCGCCGGAGTTTTTCAGCGGCTGCAGCGCCCTGGTTCAGGTGACGCTGCCCCGGGCGCTGCAGGCCGTCAGCCACCACGCCTTCTTCCGCTGCGCCGCCCTCAAGGACATCGCCCTGCCCGACAGCCTCCGGAGCATCGGCACCAGCGCCTTCTCCGGCTGCAAGGCCCTGACGGAGCTCTTTGTCCCCGCCGGGGTCACCTCCATCGGCAGGGACGCCTTTGAGGGCTGCGACGCCCTGACCCTCAGCGGTGAGGAGGGGAGCGCTATCCAGCAGTACTGCCAGGAGAATGGGCTGCCCTTCCGGGTGGACGCCGCGCCGGCAGCCGACCCCGTGATCCCCGCGTTCCCGCCAGACCCGGACACCCCGGTCACCCAGCCCGGCGCCGACGGGCCCCGCTCCGACGGCGTCTTCTCCTGGGAGACGGGCGGGGACGGCGGCCTGGTGCTCACAGGGTACAACGGCACGGACCCGGAGGTGACGGTCACCGCCCCGGCGGGCGCCCGGGTCACCGCCGTGGGCGCCCAGGCCTTCCAGGGCAAGGATGTCCGGCGGGTGGTGCTGCCGGAGGGCGTGCGCCGCATCGGTCCGGAGGCCTTTGCCTTCTGCATTTCCCTGCAGGAGATCGTGCTCCCCGCCACCCTGGAGGAGATCGGGGAGAAGGCCTTCGGCGGGGACATGGCGCTTTCCCGGGCCGACCTGCCCGAGGGGCTGCAGGCCATCGGGGACTCCGCCTTTCTCCTGTGCGAGGAGCTGGCCCTCACCATCCCCCGGAGCGTCACCCGGTTCGGGGACCAGATCTGCCTGAGCCTCCAGGGCAAGCACCCGGTGCGGGTGTACCCGGGCAGTGCCGGGGAGCGCTACTGCGTGGAGCACAAGCTGCCCTTTGTGCTGCAGGAGGCGGAGCCCCCGCGGGAGGCGCCCGCCCTGCCGGATCCGGAACCCGTCCCGGAGGAAGTGCCCCCGGCACCGCCCCGGCAGACCGGCTCCACCGCCGGCGACTTTGCCGTCACGGAGCTGAAGGACGACACCCTGCGGATCCGCCGCTACAAGGGCCGGGAGGAACAGCTGATGGTCCCCGGCAGCCTGAAGGGCAAGCCCCTCTCCCAGATCGGCAACGGCGCTTTCTACGGCAACAACAGAATCGTCTGCGTCCTGCTCCCCAGCGGCATCACCCAGCTGTGCACCGACGCCTTCGGCCGCTGCAGCGCCCTGACGGACCTGAACATCCCCGGCACGGTGACCGAGATCGGCAGCGGCTGCTTCCAGGGCTGCACCGCCCTGACGGAGCTGGACCTGCCCGACGGCCTCCTGCGGATCGGCAACGAGGCCTTCAAGGACTGCACCGCCCTCACCAGCCTCACCCTCCCCGCCGGGCTGCGGGGCATCGGCGTGGACGCCTTCAAGAACTGCCCGAACCTGACGGTGCAGGTGCACCCGGACAGCCTGGGGGAGCGCTACTGCCAGGAGCACAACATCCCCTGCCGGGTGGTGTGACGGGGCGGCGAAAGGGCCGGGGCTTCCGATCTTTTTTCCCGGATCCGGGAAAAAGCCCTTCCATCCCGGGCCAAAATCGGTTATAATCACATCAGAAACAACGACGAGGGAGATTTATCGTGCCCAAAGAACGCATCGGAATCATGGGCGGCACCCTCAATCCGGTCCACCGCGGGCATATCGCCATGGCCCTGGCCGCCATGGAGAGCGCTTCCCTGGACCGGGTGCTCTTCCTGCCCGACGGGCAGCCGCCCCACAAGGCCGGCATCGCCCCGGCGGAGGACCGCTGGCGGATGCTGGTGGCGGCCACCGCCGGATTGAAGCACGTGGAGCCCTGCCGGATGGAGCTGGACCGGCCGGGGACAACCTACACCTACGATACCCTCACGAGCCTCCGGGAACAATTCCCCAAGGCCGCTTTGTATTACATCATCGGCGCCGACACCCTGATGCAGCTGAAGAACTGGTACCGGTGGGAGGAGGTGCTTCCCCTGTGCACCTTCCTGGTGTGCCCCCGGGAGTTCGGCGGGGACCGGGAGGAGATCAGGGCGGAGCGGGAGCGCCTGGAAGGGCTGGGGGCCCGGTTCAAGCCGGTGCGCATGGACGTGATGGACGTCTCCTCCAGCGGACTGCGGGAGGCCCTGGCCCGGGGGGAGGACACCCCCCTGCTGCCGGTGCAGGTCCGGGAGTACTGCGGCCTCATGGGGCTGTATGGCATGACCCCCGCCGTGCCCGAGGCGGCGGCCTGGATGCCCCGCCTCTTCGGGGACCTGTCCCCGAAGCGCTTTGCCCACACCCTGGGGGTGGTGTGCAGCGCCCGGGAGCTGGCCCTGGCCCACGGCGCGGACCTGCGCAGCGCCATGACCGCCGCCCTCCTCCACGACTGCGCCAAGTGCCTCCCCCTGAAGGAGATGCAGCGCATCGCCCGGGAAAACCGCCTCACGGAGGACCCGGAGATCATGGACAGCGGCGCCCTGCTCCACGCCCCGGTGGGGGCCTGGATGGCGGAGCACGTCTACGGCGTCACGGACCCGGAGATCCTCTCCGCCATCGCCGTGCACACCACCGGCTGCCCCGGCATGGGCACCCTGGACATGGTGGTGTTCCTGGCGGACAAGATCGAGCCCGGGCGGCCGGGCTTCCCCCTGCTGGCCCGGATGCGGGAGACGGCGCCCCGGTCCCTGCCCGGGGCCATGTGCCTGTCCCTGGAGGGCACGGCGGACTATGTGAAGGAGAGCGGGCGGAAGCTTCACCCCCGCTCCGCCGAAACCCTGACTTGGGTCAAGTCCGTCCTGAAGGAATCGAAATAACGGCGGTAGCGCATCCGCCGGCGGGATACAGACAAAAAGGAGGTTTGCAAATGCAGGAGAATCAGAACGCGTTGGTACAGAAGATTGCCTCCACCCTGTGGGAGCACAAGGGCTCCCGGATTGTGGCCCTGGACGTGCGGGGCCTGACGGTGCTGTGCGACTATATGGTCATCGCCTCCGGGCGCAACGCCAACCAGGTGAAGTCCCTGGCGGACAGCGTGGATGAGATGATGGCCCAGGAGGGCGCGGTGCTGCGCCGCTCCGAGGGCATGGGAGAGGGCCGCTGGGTGGTGCTGGACTATGCCACCATCCTGGTGCACATCTTCCACCAGGACGAGCGCGCCTTCTACAACCTGGAGAAGCTCTGGAACGACGGCAGCAACCAGATGGAGCTGGCCCTGGAGGAGTCCGGCGAAGAGAAGGAATAACGGCACCGGGGGCATGGGCCCCCGGTTGTCCGTTCAGCATAGATACCGCGGCGGTTTCGCCGCATGGATGGCGCTCCGGCGCGAAAGGCAGGAGATACCATGGTCAAGACGAGAACCCTGCGCCGGGGAGTCCTGGCGGTTTGCCTTGTGCTGCTGCTGGGGCTTTTCCCGTGTGCGGGGGCGGAAGAGAACACGTATGTCAGCGAGCGAATCAGCCGGGACTACACCCATGTAGCCGCCGGCTATTCTTTTGCGCCCTACACCGGGGAGACCCTGGTCTTCCTGCCGGCGGAAACGCTGGTGTCGGCCGGGGAGGAAAGCCTGCGCCCGGCGGAGGGCTCCGGCGTGGGAGAGCAGGCCCTGCGCCTGGCCTACGGCGAGGAGGCCGTGCTGCGCGTCACCGTGCCTGAAGACGGGCTCTATGCCCTGGCCTTCCACTGGCGCTCCTACAACCCGGAGGTCCCCGCCGACGAGCAGAGCGTGCTGCCGGACAAGCTGGCCCTGCAGGTGGACGGCGCCTTTCCCTTCTACGAGTGCCGCAACGTGAAGCTGGAGGCCCTGTGGAAGCGGGCGGAAACCCCCAGCTACGACCGTTACGGCGACGAGATGGTGGCCCTGCCCACCAAGGTGGACGCCTGGGACTGGCGGTACGTGACCGACGCCGCCGGAAGGCGCACGGAGCCGCTGCTGCTCTCCCTCACGGCGGGGGAGCACGAGCTGTCCCTCACGGGCAAGGAGGGTGTGTTCCTGCTGGACGCCCTGTCCCTGGGCGCCGCACCGGAGATCCCGGCCTACACCGGCTCCTCCCGGGCGGAGGGCAGCGCCCTCATCACCCTGCAGGGGGAGGAATTCACCTACGCCAACAGCTCCTCCATCCACGGCGTCATGGAGTATGAGACCGCCGTGGAGCCCTACGAGGTGGACCACACCCGGCTGAACGTCATCGACGGCGACGCCTTCAAGGAGGCGGGCCAGAGCGTCACCTGGGTGTTTGACGCCCCGGCGGAGGGGGACTACCGACTGGCCCTGAACTACCGCCAGTCCGACAAGACGGACTTCCCCGTGTTCGTGGATGTGCTGCTCAACGGGGAGATCCCCTCCACCGCCTTCTCCGCCTGCCCCCTGGCCTACGGCAGCGGCTGGCAGACCCGGACCCTCTCCGGGGAGGACGGGGAGCCCCTCACCCTCCACCTGAAGGCGGGGGAGAACCGCCTGACCCTGCGCATCACCATCGCCCCCCTCCGGGAGGCCATGGAGGGCCTGGATGAGATCATGGCCGGGGTGAACGACCTGGCCCTGGAGATCACCAAGGTGGCGGGCACCAACGCCGACAAGTACCGGGACCTGAAGCTCTCCCGCTTCATCCCGGGCCTGACGGAGGAGCTGGGAGGCTACGCCGGCCGGCTCCGGTCCCTGGAGGCCCACTACGCCCCCTACACCCCCTCCGGCAGGAACGTGCCGGTGATGGCCTCCATGCTCATCGCCGCGCGGCAGCTGGAGAGCCTGGCCCAGAGCCCGGACGAGATCCCCTACCGCATCGCCGAGCTCTCCTCCTCCTCCAACTCCGCCAACCAGTACCTGGCCAACACCATCGACACCCTGCTGCGGAACAACCTGGCCATCGACCGGGTCTACCTCTACCAGGAGGGCGCATCGCTGCCCACGGCACCGGGGTTCGGCACCGGGGCCCTCAAGAGCGGGGAGCGCTTTGTCTCCTCCTTCACCTCCCAGCGCTACTCCACCGCCAACACCGATCCCAGCCACCTGCAGGTCTGGGTCAACCGCTCCAACCAGTACGTCCAGATCATGCAGAAGCTCATCGATGAGGAGTTCACCCCCGCCACGGGCATCCAGGTGGACCTCTCCGTCATGCCGGACCAGTACAAGCTGGTGCTGGCCAAGTCCTCCGGCAGCGCGCCGGACGTGGCCACGGGCATCAACTACACCGTGCCCTATGAGCTGGCCATCCGGGGCGCCCTGGCGGACATGACCCAATTCCCGGACTTCCGGGAGGCCGCCTCCGTCTACGAGCCCGGGTTCTTCCTCACGGGCACCATCGGGGACGGGGTGTACGCCATGCCGGAGACCATGAACTTCTGGGTGCTGTTCTACCGGACGGACGTGATGGAGAAGCTGGCGCTGCCGGTGCCCACCACCATGGACGACGTGATCGACCTGCTGCCGGAGCTGCAGATGCGGGGCCTGAACTTCTACTACGCCACCGCCGGCATGCTCTCCATGCGGAACTTCCACGGCACCACCCCCCTGCTGGTGCAGAACGGCGGCTCCCTCTACTTCCCCACCGCGGCGGAGGGCACCGCCCTGG
This sequence comes from Clostridia bacterium, assembly GCA_017519405.1. Lineage (GTDB taxonomy): Bacteria > Bacillota > Clostridia > Christensenellales > Aristaeellaceae > RUG11272. The sequence goes on along the minus strand of JAFWSH010000002.1, from coordinate 83,023 downwards.
GCACCCGGGGCTCCGTGAAGGGCTTCCGGGCCCTGACGGACCTGTTCACCATCTACAACATGCCGGTGAACGTGGACAACTTCTACCAGCACTTCCGCAACGGCGACCTGCCCATCGGCATCGCGGACTTCTTCACCTACAACCTGATCAAGAACGCGGCGCCTGAGCTGGACGGCTCCTGGGCCATCGCCCTGATCCCCGGCACCCGGCAGGAGGACGGCACCATCGACCGCACCACCTGCGGCTGCGCCGAGTCCACGGTGATCTTCCGCTCCACCCCGGAGCGGGAGGAGCAGGCCTGGGCCTTCATCCGCTGGTGGTCCTCCACCCCGGTGCAGGGCAGCTTCGGCCGGATGGTCCAGTCCATCTACGGCGACGAGTACATCTGGCCCACCGCCAACCTGGACGCCTTCGACCTGCTGCCCTGGGACACGGAGGACAAGCGGATCGTCCGGGAGGCGGCCCGGAACGTGGTGGACGTGGCCCGGGTCCCCGGCACCTACATGCTGGAGCGGGAGATGTCCAACGCCTTCAACGACATTGTGGTGGGCGGCGACAACGAGCAGACCCGCATCGACCGGGCGGTGAAGACCATCAACCGGGAGATCCGCCGCAAGCTGGAGGAGTTCGGCTACCTGGACAGCGAGGGCAACGTCCTCAAGGACTACCGCATCCCCACCATCGACACTGTGAAACAAATCCTGGGACGCTGAGAAGGGAGGAGGAAACGGAATGACGGCAGCAACCCGCAAAAAACGGAAGACTGGCCCGGGGAGCCTTTCCGGCTATCTCTTCGCGGCCCCCTATGCCCTGGTCTTCCTGGTGTTCATCCTGGTACCCGTGGCGCTGGCGGTGATCTTGTCCTTCACCAGCTTCAACGCCATCGAGTGGCCCCGCTGGGTGGGCTTCCTCAACTACATTACCCTGTTGACCGGCGACGAGGTCTTCATGCAGTACGTCCTGCCCAACACCGTGCTCTACGCGGTGGTGGTGGGCATCGGCGGCTACATCCTGTCCTTCCTGCTGGCCTGGATGCTCTGCAACCTGACCCGGGGCGTGCGCACGGTCCTCGCCCTGATCATCTACTCGCCCTCCCTCACCGCCGGCGTGGCCATGACGGTGCTGTGGAAGGTGATCTTCTCCGGGGACCAGACAGGCCTGCTCAACAGCTGGCTCATGTCCCTGGGGGTCATCGATGAGCCGGTGGTGTGGCTGGTGAACACCCAGTACCTGCTGCCCATCGTCATCATCATCGGCCTGTGGTCCTCCATGGGCATCGGCTTCCTGGCCATGATCGCGGGCATCGCCAACTCCGACGAGTCCCTCTACGAGGCCGGCGCCATCGACGGCATCTCCAACCGCTTCCAGGAGATGATCTACATCACCATCCCCCAGATGAAGCCCCAGATGCTCTTCGCGGCGGTGATGGCGGTGGTGAACGCCTTCCAGAACGGCACGGTCTCCGCCCTGCTGACGGGCAACCCTTCCCCGGGCTACGCGGCCCAGCTGATTGTGAACCACATCGAGGACTACGGCTTCCTGCGCTATGAGATGGGCTATGCCGCGGCGGTCTCCGTCGCCCTGCTCCTCATCGTGCAGATCTTCTCCAAGGCGGCCAACAAGCTGCTGACGGAGAAGGACTGAGGGGGGTGAGCGCAGATGGCATACAAAGGACGGCATATCAACCCCCGGCGCTTTGAGCGCGGCCAGATCAAGATCCTGCTGATCCTCCTTCCCCTGGCCCTGTTCATGGCCCTGCCCATTGTGTTCATTGTGAACCACGCCTTCAAGCCCATGGAGGAGCTCTTCGCCTTCCCGCCCACCTTCTTTGTGCGGCGGCCCACCCTGGAGAACTTCACCAAGCTCCTGAAGTTCTCCCGCTCCGCCGGCATCCCCCTCACCCGCTACCTCTTCAACAGCCTGCTGGTGACGGTGCTGACGGTGGGGCTCTCCCTGGGTTTCACCACTGCGGCGGCCTTCGCCTTCTCCAAGATCAAGTTCCGGGGCCGGGCCGTGATGCTGCAGATCAACCAGGTGGCCATCATGTTCGTGGCCACGGCGGTGCTGATCCCGCGCTACATGGTCATCTCCCGCATGGGGATGATCGACACGGTGTGGGCCCACGTCCTGCCCCTGGTGGCCATGCCCGTGGCCCTCTTCCTGGTGAAGCAGTTCATGGACCAGGTGCCCGACAGCCTCATTGAGGCCGGCCACCTGGACGGCGCCAACGACCTGCAGGTCTGGTGGCGCATCGTGCTGCCCATCATCAAGCCCGCCATCGCCACCGCCATGGTGCTGGTCTTCCAGCAGGTCTGGACCAACCTGGAGACCTCCTCCTACTTCACCAACGACGAGAGCATGAAGACCCTCACCTTCTACATGAACACCCTGGTGAACGCCTCCAACGGCGTGGCGGGCCAGGGCGTGGCGGCGGCAGCCTCCCTGATCATGTTCATCCCCAACCTGGTACTCTTCATCATCTGCCAGAATGCGGTCATGAACACCATGGCCACGTCCGGCATCAAGTAAGGGGGCGGCGGAATGAAAAAGATTTGCTCCCTGCTCCTGCTGCTCTGCCTCCTGGCCGCGTTAGCGGCGCCGGCCCTGGCGGACACCCCCTACCTGACCTACACCGTCAACGGCTACGGGGACGTGCAGGAGACCCAGACGGCCTACCTGGCGGCAGAGGCCATTGTGAAATTCGGCGACGAATCCCTCAACAAGCCGGACGACATCTTTGTGACGGAGGACGGCACCATCTACGTGGCGGACACCAAGAACAAGCGCGTGCTGGTGGGCAACCGGCAGGGCGAGCTGCTGGGGATCATCGGCAAGGGCGTGCTCCAGACCCCCAAGGGTGTCTTTGTCACGGCGGACGGCTCGGTGTATGTGGCCGACCGGGACGCGGAGGCTGTGTTTGTCTTCGCCCCCGACGGCACCCTGGTGAACACCTACACCAAGCCCGACAGCCCCCTCTACGGCGAGAAGGTCACCTTCATGCCCCAGAAGCTGGTGGTGAACGACGCCGGCATCCTCTTCGTCATCTGCGAGTCCAACACCAACGGCATCGCGGAGATCTCCCCCATCGAGGGGGGCACCTTCCTGGGCTACTTCGGCACCAACTATGCCTCGGCGGACTTCCGCACCATCCTCTACCGCGCCATCCTCACGGAGCAGCAGCGGGCCAAGATGGTGGCCAACATCCCCTCCACCCCGGACAACCTGGCCATCGACAGCCGGGGCCTGATCTACACCGTCACCCGGGGGGACGGGCACAACACCCTGAAGCGGCTGAACATCGCGGGCAAGAACCTCATCACCGACGCCCAGCCCGTGGACATCCCGGCGGCGGTGGCCGCGGGTCGCCACGACAACGTGTATGTGGCGGACCAGAAGGGCTTCCTGTACGAGTACGACGAGCGGGGCGAGCTGATCTTCGTCTTCGGCGGCAAGGACGACGGCAACAGCCGGGTGGGCCTGTTCACCACGGTGACGGGCATCGGCGTGGACGGCGCGGGCTGCCTGTATGTGCTGGACTCCGCCAGCAACACCATCCAGGTCTTTGAGCCCACGGAGTTCACCGACCTGATCCACGAGGCCCTCCACCTCTACGCCATCGGCCGCTACACCGAGTCCAAGGCGCCCCTGACCCAGGTGCTGGCCATGAACAGCCTCTTCGACGTGGCCAACAAGGCCATGGGCCGGGCCTTCTTCCAGGAGGAGAACTTCTCCGAGGCCCTGCGCTACGCCCGCCTGGCCAAGGACCGGGACGGCTACTCCGACGCCTACTGGGAGATCCGCAACGCCTGGCTGAAGCGGAACATCACCACCATACTGCTGGTGGTGCTGGGGCTCTTTGTCCTCAGCTGGATCCTGGGGCGCATCGACCGCAAGACCGGCTGGAAGGCAAAGGTGAAGGCCTTCTTCGCCCCCCTGGGCAAGAACAGATACCTCTCCAACCTGCGCTACGCCTTCTACTACATGCGCCACCCCATCGACGCCTCCTACGGTATCGCCCGGGAGGGCCGGGCCAACTGGGGCGCCTCCCTCACCATCCTGCTGCTGTTCCTGGTGTTCTTCCTGGTGGACAAGTACCTCTGCGGCTTCCTGCAGAAGACGGTGCAGGACGGGCGCTATGAGCTCTTCACCGATGTCGCCGGCGTGCTGCTGGGGGTCATCGGCCTCACCGCCTGCAACTACCTGGTCTGCACCATCAACGACGGCGAGGGCACGGTGAAGCAGATCTTCACCTACTTCTGCTACTCCCTGACCCCCTTCCTGGTCTTCACCCCCATCGCCTTCCTCCTCTCCCATGTGCTGACCCTCAACGAGGTCTTCCTCATCACCCTCCTGCGGATCCTCACCTGGGGCTGGATGCTGGTGCTGGCGGTGCTGGGCATCCGGGAGGTCAACAACTACACGGCCAAGGAGACCACCAAGGTGATCCTGCTGACCCTGTTCACCGTGCTGATCCTGGCCCTGATCATCTTCATCCTCTACATTCTCTGGGCGCAGGTGTTTGAGTTCATCAGCGCCATCTTCGGAGAGGCGGTGTATCGCATTGGCTAAACGGATTTTGCTGCTGCTGCTCTGCCTGGGGCTGCTGCTGCCCCACCTCCCCGCCCTGGGGGAGGAGGCGGCGCCCGCCCTGACGGAAGAAACGGCGGCCCCCGCCCCCGCGGAGGAGCCGGAGGCGTCTGCCCCCGCGGAGGAGCCGGAGGCGTCTGCCCTGCCGGAGGCCTACGGGGACTACAGCCTGGTGACCGCCACCGACACCTGGGAGCTCTACCTGAGCGAGCCCAACCTGGCCATGGTGCTGCGGAACCGGGAGACCGGGGTGCTGCTGGCCTCCACCCTCAACGACCACACCGCCCAGGGCAAGCTGAACAAGACCTGGACGGGCTATACCTACTCCGGCGTGGTGCTGGACGTCCTCACCGGCTCCTCGAAAAACTACAAGCAGGCGGACCTGGTCCGGGACGAGCACACCATCGCCTACACCTACCGGCCGGACGGCTTCACGGCGGACATCTTCTTCACGGAGTACGGCGCGGGCCTCTCGGTGGAGGTGTCCCTGGCCGGGGAGCACGGGGATGAGCTGCTGGTGCGGGTGCCCGACGCCTCCATCCGGGAGGAGCAGGAGGGCGTGTACATCGCCACCGTGAGCCTGTGTCCCATGTTCGGCGCCACCTACATGGACCAGGAGCCCGGCTACATGCTGGTGCCCGACGGCGCCGGCGCCCTCATCCGCCTCACGGACAAGGAGGAGCGCTTCCCCACGGGCTACTCCCAGATGATCTACGGCACGGACTACGGCTTCACCGAGGGCGGCGCCGCCTACTACCTCTGGGACGAGTATGAGACCACCGTCAGCCCCCACCGGGTGATCCTGCCGGTGTTCGGCATGGCCCATACCGGCGAGCACGCCGGCTTCCTGGGCTATGTGGAGCAGGGGGAGACCCGCTGCTCCGTGGAGGCTCACCCCAACGGCGCCATGCGCGTCAGCTACAACCGCTGCTTCGCCAAGTTCCTGCTCCGGGACGTGTACAAGCAGCCCCTGAACCAGTCCGGCTCCACCAAGATGGACATGGTGGAGAAGGACCGCATCCACCACGACATGGCGGTGCGCTACTTCCTGCTGGCGGGGGACCAGGCGGACTACACCGGCATGGCGGTGCGCTGCCGGGAATACCTGCTGGACACCGGCCGGGTGAAGGCCGGGGACACCGCCTACCGCACCCGCATCGACTTCATCGGCAGCGACCGGGAGAAGTTCCTGGTGGGCACCCGGCCGGTGGTGATGACCACGGCGGAGGAGGCCTCGGAGATTCTCCGGGAGCTCCAGCTGGCGGGGGTCACCAGCACCCTGGTGGTCTACCGGGGCTGGCAGAACGGCGGGCTCTACGGCCTGCCCGTCTCCTCCTTCAGCGCCGACGGGGCCATCGGCGGCAATGACGCCGTCCGGCGCCTCCACAGCGAGGTGAGCCGCATGGGCGGCCAGCTCTGCCTCTATGTGGACGCCCTGCGGATCAACGCCTCCACCACCTCCTTCACCTACGACGCGGCCAAGATGGTGAACAAGACCACCCTGAAGGAGCAGAGCCGCAAGCCGGTCTTCCCCCTGTTCTACTACCTGCTGCCCAACAAGGCCGCCGAGGGGCTGAAGCGCCTGGCGGCGGACCTGCGGAAAAACGGCATCGCCGCCATGGCGGTGGGGGGCATCACGGACCACCTCTTCTCCTACAGCGCCCGGGATGTGCAGTACAGCCGGGACGACAGCGCTGCGGCCTACCGGGACGCCCTGGACGGGGCGGCGGAGCCCGTGAGCCTGGCCCTGGAGGAGCCCATCGCCTGCCAGTGGGACGCCATGTCCGCCTTCCTCAACATGCCCCTGGACGGCTCGGACTACATGTACATCGACGAGGAAGTCCCCTTCCTCCCCCTGGTGCTCCGGGGCGTCCTTCCCCTCTACGGCGACTATGTCAACTTCGAGGCCAACAAGACGGAGTTCTTCCTGCGCATGGCGGAGACCGGGGTCTACCCCTCCTTCTGCCTGACCCGGGAGGACGCCTCCGCCCTGATCTACACCAACTCCAACAACCTCTACTCCACCCAGTATACGGCCTGGCGGGACACCGTGACGGCCTATGACAAGGCCCTGCGCGGGCTGGCGGCGGAGACGGAGGGCACCGTGATTCTCCGGCACGAGAAGCTGGGGGACGGCAGCCTCCGCCGGGTGACCTACGCCAACGGCGCGGTGGTCTGGGTGAACTACAGCGATACGGAGGTCCGCACCGACGGGGTCATCGTGCCGCCCCTGAGCTGGACCGTCGTCCCAAAGGGGGGTGAACAGCCTTGAGCACGGCCAATCCGAAGTGGGTCAAGAAGGAGAACCGCATCCGGGTGAAACGCGGCAAGCTGGAGAAGCGGGAAGCGCGGGTGGGCGTGTTCTTCGTCCTGCCCTGGCTCATCGGAGCCGCCTTCTTCCTTCTCTATCCCCTGGGGGCCAGCCTCTGGTACGCCCTGAACAACATCCGCCTCACCTCTGAGGGAATGAAGTTCACCTTCATCGCCCAGGGCAACTTCACCCAGATCCTCCTCTCGGACCCGGATTTCCTGCCCCAGCTGGTGGACTACCTGCTCTCCACGGTGATCTCGGTACCGGTGATCGTGGTCTTCGCCCTGATCATCGCCATCATGCTGAACCAGAAGATCCGCGGCAAATCCTTTTTCCGCCTGATCTTCTTCCTGCCGGTGATCATCGTCTCCGGCCCCATCCTGGGGAGCCTGACGGAGCAGAACGCCTCCACCATCTCGGTGGTGGACGCCCAGGCCGTCACCGGCGCCATCTCCGCCTTCCTCCCCGGCATCATCGCCGCCCCCATCTCCTCCCTCTTCGCCAACATGGTGACCATCCTCTGGTACTCCGGCGTGCCGATCCTGATCTTCCTCTCGGCCCTGCAGAAGATCGACACGGCCCAGTACGAGGCCGCCTATGTGGACGGCGCCTCCGGGTGGGAGATGTTCTGGAAGATCACCCTCCCCTCCATCAAGCCCATGATCCTGCTGAACTGCATCTACACCATCATCTTCGTCTCCTCCAACGACCAGAACCAGCTGATCGGCCTCATCAAGAGCGCCATGTTCTCCGGTACGTCGGAGAAGGGCTACGGCTACGCCAGCGCCATGGCCTGGATCTACTCCCTGGTGGTGCTGCTGCTGGTGGGCCTCTTCGCCCTGATCTTCATGACCCGCAAGGACCACTATGAGCGCCGGGCGGTGAAAATCGACCGTCAGATGCGCAAGGAACGCCGCAAGATACTGAAGCTGGAAAGGAGGCAGGCGCGCCATGCAAAGAAATACCACCGCCCCAGCGCCGGCTGAGAAGACGGTGCGCCGCAAGCTGAGCCGGGAACGGGTGCAGAAGTTCCTCATGGGCACCCGGGACAAGAACGGCTTCCTCAAGCTGGTGGCCATCTACGGCCTGCTGATCTGCATCGGCTTCATCTATCTCTACCCCATCCTCTACATGGTGTCCGCCTCCTTCATGACCCTGGACGACCTGCTGGATTCCTCGATCCAGTGGATCCCCTCCAGCCTGAACCTGTCCAACTACCGCCAGGCCTCCGCCAGCATGGACTACTGGAACTCCCTGCTCCAGAGCTTCATGATCGCGGGCCTGCCCACCCTGTGCACCCTGGTGAGCTGCTCCCTGACGGGCTACGGCCTGGCCCGGTTCAAGTTCCGGGGCCGGGGCGCCATCATCGGCCTCATCATCCTGACCTTTGTGCTCCCCAGCCAGATCACCATGATCCCCACCTATGTGATGTACTCCAAGCTGGGCATCCTCAACAGCGTCTGGGCCTTCATCGTGCCTGCCCTGCTGGCCATGGGTCTGAACGCCCCCATCTTCATCATGATCTTCTGGCAGTTCTTCCGCACCGTGCCCCAGGCCTTGATTGAGGCGGCCAAGATCGACGGCGCCGGCCCGCTGAAGAGCTTCTTCTCCATCTCCCTGCCCAGCGCGGCCCCGGCCTTCATCACCGTGGCCCTGTTCTCCTTCGTGTGGTACTGGAACGAGTTCTACCTCACCCAGCTCTACGTCCACGGCGTGCTGACGGACTCGGGCCTCACCACCCTCATCATCCAGCTGCAGAACTTCAACACCAACTACAACACCTACGCCCAGACGGCCTCCGGCGGCGCCACCAGCCTCAACGAGTCCATCAAGATGGCCGGCACCCTCATCGCCGTGCTGCCGCTGCTGATCCTCTACTTCATCCTCCAGCGGCACTTCGTGGAGAGCATCGACCGGACGGGCATCACCGGCGAGTAAGGCAAAGCCTGACCCGGCGGAAGACACGAATCCAAGGAAGGGCCTCCCCTGCCCGGGGGAGGTCTTTTCCGTCCCTTTTCCCTCCTGCATTTTCCCCGTTCCCCCGCCCCCCGCCGCTTGACAAAGCCCCCGGATGGGACTACCATAATCATGGAATTTTCTGTGCATCGTGAAAGCGAGGAAAAAGACCATGACCAACCTCCGCGGCTTCTGGCTCCGGTCCCTGCCGGAGCTGCCCCCTGCCCACTGCGCGACCCCGGCGGACACCGCCCGGGCGGAGCTCCGGCAGCTGGCGGCCCGCTGTCCGGCCTGGGGCGGCATCGGCATCTCGGTGGACCCGGCCATGGACCGGGACAGCTATGCCCTGGAGGGGAAAATCCTGCGGGGCGGGGAGGCCGGCGTGCTCTACGGCGCCTATGCCCTGGCGGAGGCGGCCCTGCAGGGGAAGGCCCCGGCGGACTTTCCCGGGGGCGTGCAGGCGCCGGCCTTCCCGGACCGGATGCTCAACGGCTGGGACAACATGGACGGCACGGTGGAGCGGGGCTACGCCGGGCGTTCCCTGTGGTTCGAGGGCGGGCGCTTCGCCTATGAACCGGACCGGATCCGCCAGCTGGGGCGGCTCATGGCCTCCGTGGGCCTGAACGTGCTGTGCGTCAACAACGTGAACGTTCACGAGCCGGCGGAGGGGCTCATCGACGAGCTGCTGCCGGAGCTGGCGGCCTTCGGGGCGCTGCTGCGTCCCTTCGGCGTGCGGCTGATGACCTCGGTGGACTTCGCCCAGCCCATCCGGGACGGCATGGCCACGGCGGACCCCCTGGACGAGGGGGTGCAGGCCTGGTGGGCCCGGCGCGCGGACGCGGTGTGGGCAGCCATCCCGGACTTCTTCGGCTTCCTGGTGAAGGCGGACAGCGAGCACCGGCCCGGCCCCTTCACCTACGGCCGCAGCCACGCCGAGGGCGCCAATATGCTGGCCCGGGCGGTGGCGCCCCACGGGGGCAAGGTGGTGTGGCGGGCCTTTGTCTACAACTGCATGCAGGACTGGCGGGACCACTCCATCGACCGGCCCTGCGCCGCCTACGACACCTACATGCCCCTGGACGGCGCCTTTGACGACAACGTGATCCTCCAGGTGAAGAACGGCCCCTACGACTTCCAGGTCCGGGAGCCCGTGTCCCCCACCCTGCTGGGGATGGAGCGGACCGCCCTGGCGGTGGAGTTCCAGCTGGCCCAGGAGTACACCGGGCACCAGATCGACCTCTACGCCCTGGCCAGCGTGTTCCGGGACTTCTTCGACGACGTGCCGGCGCAGCGGCTGCGGGCCATCGCCGCCGTCACCAACATCGGCCGGGACGAGAGCCTCTTCGGCCACCCCTTCGCCGCGGCCAACCTCTACTGCTACGGGAAGTTCGCCTGGAACCCCGGGGAGAGCGCCGAGGAGAGCCTGCGCTCCTGGGCACGGCTCAGCTATCCCGAGGCCGGGGAGGACCTGGCGGAGAAGCTGATGATCCCCAGCCGGGGGGTCTACGAGCGCTACACCGCCACCCTGGGCCTGGGCTGGATGGTGACCCCCGGGGACCACTACGGCCCCAACCCCTCCGGCTATGAGTACGACCGCTGGGGCACCTACCACCGGGCCAGCCGGGACGCCGTGGGCATCGACCGCACCCGGGAGGGCACGGGCTATGCCGCCCAGTATCCCCCGGAGCTGGAGGCCCGCTACAGCGACCCGGAGACCTGCCCGGAGAACCTGCTGCTCTTCTTCCACCGCCTGCCCTACAGCTGGCGCATGGCGGACGGCCGCAGCATGATCCAGCGGATCTACGACGACCACTTCGACGGCGCGGCCATGGCGGAGCAGATGGCGGCGGTGCTCCGGGAGCTGCCCCTGCCCTCCCCGGACCGGGAGGAGGCCCTCCGGCGCATGGAGGCCCAGTGCCGCAACGCCCGGGAGTGGCGGGACGTGATCAACACCTTCTTCCACCGCCTGTCGGGGGTGGAGGACGCCCACGGCCGGATGATCTATGACTGACACACAGGGAGAGGCAGCTCTCCCTTTTTGCAAAAACGAACAGACGGGAGGGGACGCAAATGAAGCGGATGATGGCCCTGCTGCTGGCCGGCGTGATGCTGCTGGCAGCCCTGTGCACCGCGGGGGCGGAGACAAAACGGCGGATGGAGAGCGCCGCGGACGCGGACGAGTGGGCGGCGGCCTTCCTGGGGGAGCACCCGGAGACGCTGGAGGGCGTCTGGGAGATGACCCCCCAGATGGAGGCGGCGGTCGCCCAGCTGGGGGGAATCGCCGGTCTGGCGCAGTCCCTGGCCTCCCTGGGGGCGCCGGGGAAGATCAGCCCCGCCCGGGAGGGGACGGTCCAGGGCTTCAGGACCTTCCAGGTGCCCTGCGCCTTCGCCCTGATGCCGGTGGACCTGGTGCTGAGCGTCCAGAACGGCGCCATCGCGGGGCTGTCGGTGGGCCCCTACAGCGGCGCTGAGGAGGAGACCGGGGAGAACGCCCCGGCGGCCTGGGACAGCGTAGCGCTGGCCCTGCCGGTGCCGGAGTTGAACGGGGAGCTCCCGGGCACTCTGCTGATCCCCAAGGGGGAGGGCCCCTTCCCGGCGGTGGTGCTGGTCCAGGGCTCCGGCCCCAGCGACCGGGACGAGACGGTGGGGACCCTGAAGCCCTTCCGGGACCTGGCGGAGGGCCTGGCGGCCCGGGGCGTCGCGGTCTACCGCTTCGACAAGCGGACGTATGTGTACGGCGCCCAGCTGGCGGCGGACCGGGAGTTCACCCTGGTGGAGGAGTCCATCGGGGACGCGGCGAACGCGGTGCAGCTGCTGGCGGGGCAGGAGCGGATCGACCCGGCGCGGATCTGGGTGCTGGGGCACAGCCTGGGCGGGAACGCGATCCCCGCCATCGACCAGGCGCTGGCGCAGAAGCCGGTGCAGGCCCGGGGCTATGTCATGCTGGCGGCGTCCCCCCGGCCGCTGGAGGTGCTGATGCGGGAGCAGACGGACTTCCTCCTCTCCCTCCAGCCGGAGATCACCCCGGAGGACCAGGCGGCGCGGGACGCTCTCTTCGGGGAGCTGGACCGGCTGGCGGACCCGGAGGCCCTGCCGGAGGACGAGCTGGTGGCGGGGGCCTATGCCTCCTACTGGCGGTGGCTGGCGGCCTATGATCCCCTGGGCATGGCGGCGGAGATGACCCGGCCCTGTCTGCTGCTCCAGGGGGAGGAGGACTACCAGGTCACCCTGGAGGACTTCGGGATCTGGCAGGCCGCCCTGGGGGAGAAGGCGAACTGGCGCCTGGTCTCCTGCCCCGGCCTGACCCACTTCTTCACCCCCGGACAGAAGGCGGAGGGCGCCGCGGCCTACGCCCGGGACGCCCATGTGGACGCCGGGGTAATCGGGATGATCGCGGACTTTATCTTGGATCAGGCGGAGTGAAATCAGCCGCAAGAAAAACGGAGGCAGACGGGCTGTCTCCGTTTTTTTTGCTCGGGGGTGGGGACGTCAGGCCTCGGGCTTGGGGGCCGCGGGGCCGTCCAGGTGCACATCCACCTGACGGAAGGGGATGGTGAGGCCCTTGTCCCGGAAGGCGTAGTACAGCTGCTCGTTCAGGCTGTACTTCACCTGGAGGAAGGCGCTGCCGTCGCACCAGACGTGGACGTTGTAGACGATGCCGCTGTTCCCGTAGCTCTCCAGCCAGATGAGGGGAGCGGGATCGGGATGGATGCCCTCCACCCGGGAGATGGCCAGTTGGATGGCCTCCCACACCCGGTCCGGGGGATCGCCGTAGGAGGCGGAGATCACCGCGGTGACCCGGCGCTTGCCGTACTGGGAGTAGTTGATCACCTGGGAGGTGTACAGGCCCGCGTTGGGCAGGTAGATCAGCCGGCCGTCGATGCCGATGAGCCGGGTGTAGATCATGCCGATGCGGTCCACCGTGCCCATGAGGCCGTTGGTCTCCACAAACTGGCCCACCTCCATGGGCTGGGCCCCCAGGATGATGAAGCCGCCCACCAGGTTGGTGAGCAGGCCCTGCACCGCCAGGGACACCGCGATGCCCACCACGGACAGCACGGCCACGAAGGAGGTCACGGGGATCCCCACATAGCCCGCCACGGTGACCACCAGCACGAAGTACAGCACGAAGCGGGACAGGGTGAGGACGATGTTGTGGGTGGAGGGGGGCAGATAGCGGCTCCGGGTGAGGACCTTGCGCTCCAGGCGGATGAACAGCTTCACCGCCACGATCCCCAGCACCAGGAAGAGCACCGCCAGCAGGGCGGTCTTCAGGTCCAGGCCGGCCAGGGTTTTCCGGATGCTGTCCATGGTTTCCACGGCGGTTTCGGGGTCGAGGGTCGTATCCAAGGGCATTTCTCCTTATGCGGTCCGTTCCTTCAGCGGGGCGGATAGACGATGGGGTGGGCCTGGGAGTCCTCGATGCCCTCCAGCTGGTCGTGGATGCGCTGCATCCGCTGGTCCAGGGCGGCGATGTCGTTGGCGGTGAGGAGGAGCTCGTCGGAGATCCGCCCGGGCACGCCCCCGGGGACCTTGTAGCGCAGGGTGTGCTCCAGGGTGGCCCAGAAGTCCATGGCGATGGTGCGGATCTGAACCTCCACCGGGACGCTCACCCGCTCCCGGCGCAGGAAGACGGGGACCTCCAGCACCAGGTGGAGGCTGCGGTAGCCGTTGGGCTTGGGGCTCTTGATGTAGTCCCGGATGCGGATCACCCGGATGTCGTTCTGGGACGTGAGGGCGTCCGCCACGGTGTAGATATCCTGGATGTAGGAGCAGATCACCCGCACCCCGGCGATGTCGGTGAGGTTGCGCACCGCGGAGGCGATGTTGGCGGGCAGGCCCCGCCGCTGCAGCTTCTCCATCATGCTGGGCACGGTCTTGAGCCGGTGCTGCATGGAGTGGATGGGATTGCGCTTATTGCGGATGGAGAACTCCTCGTCCAGGGTCTCCAGCCGGGCGCGGATCAGGCGGATGGCGGCCTGATAGCGGCAGCGCACCTCCAGGTAGTCCTTGAGCATGGGCTGCATGCTCTCCGGCAGCGGCACATACTGCAGGGAGCTCAGGTTATCCATGAGGCGGAACCTCCTTCCGGGGGCAGGGCTTTGGCCGGGTTACTGGAGCTTGTAGCGGGTCATGGCCTCCACCAGCTCCGGGAAGACCCAGGTGCCGTTCACCCGGTCCATGAGGCCGAAGAGCTCGCCGCTGCCGGTGAAGCCGGCGTTGTCCCACCACAGGCAGGGCAGGTGCCGGATGCTGGCGGAGGCCACATAGAAGGCCGCCCAGTCGATGCGGTCCTGGAGGTTGTCCCCCTTGGTCATGGCGCCGAACTCACCGATGACCACCGGGATGCCGTTGACGATGTAGCGGTTGTACAGGGAGGTCATGAAGGAGGTGATCTCCCCCTTGGCGCTGTTGCTGCTCAGGGAGAAGGAGCTGGTGCCGTTGACGTTGAGGGCGAAGTTGTAGGGCCGGTAGGCGTGGACAGAGAGGATGATGCGGTTTTCCACGGTGTCCGTGGGCAGGGCGAAGGCGTTCTTCAGGGCGTTGCCCGGGTCCGCGGCGTAGGCCGGCACCATCAGGTAGCGGGTGGCGTTGTTGCCGCCGGTGGCCCGCACGGTGTCCACAAAGAGCTGGTTCAGCCGGTTGAGGCAGTCCGCCGCCTCGATGCACTGGGGCGCCGTCTCGTTGAAGTTCCACTCATAGATGGTGTTCACCAGCCGGGGCTCGTTCATGGACTCGAACACCAGGCGCTCGTCATAGTCCCCGAAGCGCTCCGCCAGCTGCTGCCAGATCTTCTCCACATAGCGGGCGGACTCCTCATAATGCGCGGCGGAGGGCAGGAACTGGTCCTCGTCGTGGTGGATGTTCAGGATCACGATCAGGTCCTGGCCGATGGCCCAGTCCACCACCTCCTGCACCCGGTCCAGCCAGCGCTGGCTGATGTTGTAGTCCGCGTCCACATGGTCGTGCCAGGACACAGGGATGCGGATGCTGGAGAAGCCCGCCTGCTTCAGGGCGATCATCACCGTCTCGCTGGTGCGGGGGGCGCCCCAGCTGGTCTCCACGGTCATCTCATCGGCGTTGCGGTTCCAGTTGGCTTTGATGGCGTCAAAGGTGTTGCCCAGGTTGAAGCCCAGGCCCATGCGGCGGGTGAAGGCCAGGGCCTCGCTCTCCGGGGCCTCCTTCTCGGTGAAGTTGAACTCGGGGATGATATAAGGGGTTTCCTCCAGGGCTTCCGCGGCCTCGGCCAGGGCGCCGGGGGCAGAGAAAAGACACAGGACCAGGGTCAGCAGGGCAGCGATCAACCGGTTCGCCTTCATGAACGACACTCCTTTGAATTTGTTTGAGAGGTTCCTCTGGCTGCATTATAGCACAAGATTTCCGCCCTTGCAAACCCCGGCGGAAACTGCTACAATAGGGGAGCCGAAAGGCTTTGTAAGGAGGAATTCACAATGGCGAAAAGACCGACTTTTGTCATCACCATGGAGGACGGCCGCCAGATGAAGGGCGAGCTGTATCCCGAGACTGCCCCCCAGTCCGTGGGCAATTTTGCCGCCCTGGCCAACAGCGGCTTCTATGACGGGCTGATTTTCCACCGGGTGATTCCGGGCTTCATGATCCAGGGGGGCGACCCCAACGGCGTGGGCACCGGCGGCCCGGGCTATGCCATCCGGGGCGAGTTCGCCGCCAACGGCATCCCCAACCCGGTGAAGCACACCTACGGCGTGCTCTCCATGGCCCGGAGCATGCGCCCGGACTCCGCCGGCAGCCAGTTCTTCATCATGACCAGCGACAGCCCCCACCTGGACGGCCAGTACGCCGCCTTCGGCAAGGTGCTGGAGGGCATGGAGGTGGCGGAGGACATTGTGCACGCGGACCGGGATGGCCGGGACAAGCCGCTGCAGGACCAGCGGATGGCCTCCATCCGGGTGGACACCGACGGCGTGTGCTACCCCTTTGACCAGCTGTAAGCCCCGGGAGGGAAAGGCAGGAGACGCCTGATGGAGAAACAGAAAACCACCGTGACCCTGGCGGGGCGCGCCTACACCCTGGTGTCCACGGACAGCCCGGAGCATGTGCAGCGGGTGGCGGCCTACGCCGACCGTCTCCTCCGGGAGACCGCCCTGGCCACCCGGCTGCCCGCCCCCCAGGCGGCGGCCCTCACCGCCCTGAACCTGGCGGACGAGCTGCTGAAGGCCCAGGACGAGAACCAGCGCCTGCGCCGCCGGGCCCGGACGCTGGAGGAGGCCCTGGCCGCTGCCGGACAAGCGCCGGCAGGGGAGGCGGACCGGTGAGCGCCGGGGCGGGGCGGATGGAGCTGCTCTCCCCCGCCGGCAACCCCCAGGCCCTGGAGCGGGCTGTGGCCGCCGGCGCGGATGCGGTCTATTTGGGCTGCTCCGCCTTCTCCGCCCGGGCCGGGGCGGGAAATTTCAACGGGGAGGAGCTCCGGGAGGCCGTGCGCTTCTGCCACCTCCACGGGGTGAAGGTCCATGTGGCGGTGAATACCCTGGTGAAGGACCGGGAGATCCCGGCCCTTTTTTCGCTGCTGACCCTGATCCGGGACGCCGGGGCGGACGCGGTGCTGGTGCAGGACCTGGGGGTGCTTTCCCTGATGCGGCGGTGCTTCCCGGAGCTGACGGTCCACGCCTCCACCCAGATGAGCCTGCACAACCTGACGGGGGTGCGCTGGGCGGCCCGGCAGGGGATGGTCCGGGTGGTGCTGGCCCGGGAGTGCTCCCTGGGGGAGGTGAAGAAGGCGGCGGAGGCCGGCATCGAGGTGGAGGTCTTCGGCCACGGCGCCCAGTGCGTGTGCGTCAGCGGCCAGTGCCTGTTCTCCTCCCTGGTGGGGGGCCGCAGCGGCAACCGGGGCCGGTGCGCCCAGCCCTGCCGGCTGAACTACGGCCTGGAGGGGGAGGAGGGCGCCTGGCTCAGCCCCCGGGATGTGTGCCTGCGGGACGATCTGCCCGCCCTGCGGGAGGCCGGGGTGGCCTCGGTGAAGCTGGAGGGCCGCCTGAAGAGCCCCGCCTACGTGGCCACGGTGACGGAGAGCTATCGCCGGGGCCTTGACACCATGGCGCCGGCTTCCAAAGAGGAGAAGGAGGAGTTGCTTCAGGCCTTCCAGCGGGGCGGCTTTATGCGGGGCTTCATCATGGGCTGTGAGGACGCGGGGGTGATCGCGCCGGAGCGGGTGAACCACGGGGGCCTGCCCCTGGGCCGGGTGCTCCGGGGGGACGGCCGCTTTGCCGCCCTGGGGGTGGACCGGCCCCTCCACGACGGGGACCAGCTGCGGATCCTCACCCGCCGGGGGGACTACGAGACCGCCTACGCCGGGCCGGAGGTCCCCGCCGCGGGCACCGCCACCCTGCGCCTGCGCCCGGAGGACGGCGGCCATGTCCGCCCCGGGGACCGGGTGGTGCGCCTCTCCGACAGCGCCCTGAACGCCCGGGCCCTGGCCCTGCCCGTGCCGAGGATCCCCCTGACCCTCTCCCTCACCGCCCTCCCGGGGCAGCCCCTGATGCTGCTGGCCTTCCGGGACGGGCTGCCCGTGGGGCAGGCGGCGGGGGAGGTGGTGCAGGCGGCCCAGAAGCGGTGCGTCACCGCGGAGGAGATGATCCGCCAGCTGACGAAGACCGGGGACACCCCCTTCACCGTGCGGCCGGAGGACTGCCGGGTGGAGACGGAGCACGCCTTTGTGCCCCTGGCCGCCCTCAACGCCCTGCGCCGGGCCTGCCTGGCCGCCATCGGGGAGAAGAACGACGGCGTGTCCCCGGTGCCGGCGGTCCCGGAGCCGGAGGTGGGAAGCGCTCCCCGGCCCCTGCCGGACATGGCCGTGTCCGCCGACCCGGCGGCGCTGGCGGCACTGCCGGAGGGCACCCGGGGGATCTGGTTCCCGGAGGACTGGCGGGAGGAGGCGCTGGAGGCCGGGCTGGCAGGGCTGCCCGCCGGCTGCTGGCTGCAGCTGCCCACCGTGTGTGAGGAGGCCACCCTGGGGATGATCCACCGCCTGGCGGAGGCACACCGGGGGAAGCTGGGGGGCGTGGTGCTGGGCTCCGTGGGCCAGCTGGGCCTGGACTGGCCGGTGCCTGTGGCCGCCGGCAGCGGCATCCCCGTGATGAACCGCCACGCCCTGGCCTTCCTGCTGGCGGCCGGGTGCCGCTTTGTGGTGGCCTCGGAGGAGCTGAACCGGGAGGAGCTGCGGACCCTGATGGCCGGAAACCCGCCGGTGATGGTGCCCGCCTGGGGCTTCTCCCAGCTGATGCTGCTCCACGTCTGTCCCGCCCGGACAAAGCTGGGCCTGGACCGGGGGCATGCCCGCTGCAGCCTCTGCGACCGGGGCGACCCCGCGTCCCTGCGGGGGAAAACCCTCACGGACCGCCGAGGCGCGGCCTTCCCCCTGCGGCGCCTGCGCCTGCCCGAGGGCTGCCTGGTGCGGGTGATGAACAGCCTGCCCCTGGACATCCGGGAGGAGGCGGCCCGGGAGGGCTGGCCCCGCCTGCTGCGGCCCGACGGCATGGCGGAAGCCCGGGGCGGCCCGGTGACCGCCGGCCACTGGAAGCGCGGGGTGGAGTAGGACGACCTCATCCGGACCTGCAGGCACGGACACCTTCCCCTGGGAGGGGAGGGCTTTGGGTGGTTTGCCCCTTTTTGCCTTCCCTTCGGGGGAGGCGTTTTGTTCGCTTCCCGTCTATTCCCTGCCTTCCCCTGGCAGGGGAAGGTGGCGCCGCAGCGCCGGATGATAGTTTGTCCCTTTTTGCCTTCCCTTCGGGGGAGGCGTTTTGTTCGCTTCCCGTCTATTCCCTGCCTTCCCCTGGCAGGGGAAGGTGGCGCCGCAGCGCCGGATGAGGTTCCCCGGATGAGGTTCCCCCCGCCGGTCACCCCCGTCCCGAAACCACCGAAAAAGCGCCCCGCCGCGGCATTTGCGGCAGGGTGCTCTGCTTGTGTGGAAACAGGCTCAGTCCCCGGCGTCCTCCCCGTCGGGGCGCCACCGGGTGAAGTCCTCCTCCACCGGGGCGTCGGTCTTGCGCCAGATCCCCGCCCGGATGGGGATCCCCTGGGCGGTGAACTTTCGCTCGTGTTCGCTCACATAGTTGGGGGCAAAGCCGGAGGCGTGGAGGTCCTCCGTCAGCCACACCGGCTCGAAGCCCGCCACCCCGAAATACATTTGGGATACCTCAAACAGCGCCGCATCGTCCGTCTTGAACCAGACCTCCCCGCCCACGGGCAGGAGGGCCCGGTACTGCACCAGCTGCCGGGGGTGGGTCAGGCGGCGCTTCTCGTGGCGGCGGCGGGGCCAGGGGTTGGGGAAGCGCAGGTAGATCCGCTCCACCCGGTCCTCCGGCGCGAAAAACCAGCCCAGGTTCTCGATGTTGGCCCGGGCCAGCAGGACGTGGTCCACGTCCTCCCCGCAGGCGGACGCCACATTCCGCCGGCAGTCCCCCAGCACGTCCGGGGAGATGTCCACGGCAATGTAGTTCACCCCGGGGTTGTCCGACGCCATGGCCGCCGTGGCCACGCCCTTGCCGCAGCCCAGCTCCAGGTGCAGCGGCGCCTCCCGGGGGAAGGCCTCCCGCCAGTGTCCCCGGAGCTTCTCCGGCTCGTCCACCGCCCAGGGACAGGCCGCCAGTTCCGGCCGGGCCCACTTCTTCAGCCGCATATGCACGGTATGTCTTTCCCTTCTGTCCTCATTTCATCTCATTTCAGGCCGAACCAGCGGCAGGCCGCCTCCACGTCCTCCCGGATCTGCGCCTGGAGCTGCTCCGGCTGCCGGAAACGCTGTTCCGGCCGGTGAAAGTGCCGGAGGCTCAGCCGGGCCGGCTCCCCGTACAGGGCCTGCCCGTCGCTCTTGAGCAGGTGGGCCTCCACCGTCACGTCCCCCTCGGGGAAGGTGGGGTGCCGCCCGATGTTCACCACCGCCGGCCAGGTCTCCCCCCGGACGGCGAAGTCCCCGAAGTACACCCCGAAGGCCGGCAGCGTCTTCTCCCCCGGCACCCCCAGGTTGGCCGTGGGGAAGCCCAGGGCATGGCCCACCTGTTTGCCGTGGACCACCCGGCCGCTGAGGGCATAGGGGTGCCCCAGCAGGCGGTTGGCCGTCTCCAGCTGCCCGCCCTCCAGCAGGCCCCGGATCCGGGTGGAGCTCACCGGCGCGCCCTCCGCCGTCACCGCCGGCACCACGCTCACCCGGAAGCCCAGGGCGTTGCCCATGGCGGTGAGGAGGCTGCCGTCCCCCCGGCCCTCCCGGCCGAAGGTGAAGTTGTAGCCGCAGACCACCGCCCGGGGCCGGTCCGCCTCCACCAGGGCGGCGATGAAGTCCTCCGGGGGCTGGTCCGCCAGGGCCCGGGTGAAGCTCCGCACATGGAGGATGTCCACCCCGCACCCCGCCATGAGCCGCGCCCGCTCCGGGAAGGTGGTGAGCCGCGTGGGCATCCGCTCCGGGCACAGCACCTGCAGGGGGTGGGGCTCGAAGGTGCACACCGCCAGGGGCAGCCCCAGGCTGTCCGCCAGCCAGCGGCCCTCCCGCAGCAGGGCCCGGTGCCCCAGGTGCACCCCGTCAAACATGCCCAGGGCCGCCACACAGGGGGTCTCCAGGGCGCCGTCCCAGATGATCTTCATGGGCATCCTCCCATCAGAAATTCTCCCGCTTCTCCTCCGGGGTCTCCAGCCAGGTCTGGAGGATCACCGCGGCGGCCACCTTGTCCACGTGCTGCTTCCGCTCCCGGCGGTGCATGTTGTCCTCCAGCAGGGCCTCCTCCGCCGTCACGGTGGTGAGGCGCTCGTCCTGGAAGCGCACGGTGAGCCCCGCCTTCTCCAGCTGGGCGCAGAGTCCCCGCACCTTCTCCGCCTGGAAGCCCTCGCTGCCGTCCATGTTCAGGGGCAGGCCGCTGAGGACGAGGCGGGTGTCGTAGCGCTCACAGATGGCCATGATCTTCCGGGTGTCCGGCCCCCAGCCCACCCGGGTGATGACCTCCACCGGGGTGGCGATCAGGCGCAGGGCGTCGCTCACCGCCACGCCGATGCGCACGTCCCCCACGTCCAGGCACACAATCCGCTCGTTCATCACAGCCCCTCCAGGAAGCGGGCCGCCTCCGGGCCCACCGCGCACAGGCAGGGCGTGGCGCTCAGGCAGTCCCGGGTGACCGCCGCCACGTCCTCCATGGTCAGCTGGTCCAGGGTCCGCAGCCGGTCCTCCACCGTGCGGATCCGCCCCAGGATCAGCTGGCCCGTGCCCATGGCGGGCATCCAGGCCGAGGCGCTCTCCATGCTCATCAGCAGGCTGATGCGCCGCTGCTTCCGGGCGTCGGCGAACTCCTTCTCCGTCATGCCCTCCTCCAGCAGCTTCCGGTACTCCTTGCCGATCTCCTCCAGCACCTGGGCGCCGTTTTTCGGGGAGACCGCGGCGTAGATGTGGAAGCTGCCGGCCCCCTCCATGCCCGAGGGGAAGGAGGAGATGCCGTAGGCCATGCCCAGCTGCTCCCGGATGCGCTGGAAGAGCCGGGAGGACATGGCGCCCCCCAGGACGCTGGACATGAGGTTCATGGGCACCGCCCGGGGATCGCCGTAGACCGGGGCCGGGAAGGCCAGGCACAGGTGGAGCTGCTCGATCTCCTTGTCCCGGGCCATCCGCACCCCCTGGCGGAACACCGGCGGCTGGAAGGCCACGGGCTCCCCGGTGTCCTGCCAGTCCCCGAAGAGGGCCAGCACCTGGTCCCGCAGCGCCTCGGGGTCAAAGCTGCCGCACACGGACAGCACGGTCCGGCCGGGGGTATAGTGCCGGGCCCGGAAGGCCAGCAGGTCCTCCCGGGTGTAGGCCGCCACCCGGTCCGCGGGGCCCAGCACCGTCTGGCCGGAGGGGTGGCCGCCGTACATGGCCACGCTCATCAGATCGGACATCACGTCGCTGGGGTCGTCCTCCGACATGGCGATCTCCTCCAGCACCACCCCCCGCTCCCGGTTCAGCTCGTCCTCCGGGAAGGTGGCGTGGAGCACCATGTCGGAGAGCAGGGACAGGGCCTGGGGCAGGTCCTCATCGATGACCTTGGTGTAGAAGCAGGTGTGGTCCCGCCCGGTGTAGGCGTTGAGATGGCCGCCCTGGGCGTCGGTCTCCTCGGCGATCTGCCGCAGGGTGCGGTGCTCCGTGCCCTTGAAGACCATGTGCTCGATAAAGTGACTCAGGCCGTTCTCCTCAGGGAGCTCCAGCTGGGAGCCCACATGGACAAAGATCCCGACGGAGACCGTCCGGATGTGGGGAAACTGCTCGGTGACCACCTGCATGCCGTTGGGCAAGGTCCAATGCTCCATGGAATGCCTCCTCCTCCTTATTGCAACGCTCCCATTATAACAGAACTGGCGGATGTTGCAAGGGTACAGGGGGTACTTTGGGGGGCGGGGATGGATGCATGGCTGCGCCAGGGCCGTTCCCGCCCGGGGGGCGCCGGCCGGGGCAAGAAAAAGGCCGCATCGGACCATGACAGAAGCCCGGAACTGTGCTATACTGAACCGGTCCGATCCTGTTTGGCAGATGCCCCCGCAGCCATCGGGGGCTTTTCCCCGACGCCCCCCGCTTTCTTCCGTCAATAAGGAGGTCCCCCATGTCCAACGCCCTGCTGGCCGCCCTCTCCTCCCCCCTCCTGGACACCCTCCGGGAGACTTTGACCTGCGGAAAATCCGCCGCCGTCACCGGGCTGGGCGAATCCCTGGCGGCGGCGCTGGCGGTGCGCATGGCGGAGGACACCGGGCGCCGGGTACTCATCGTCACCCCCAGCGACCTGCGGGCCCTCCACACCGGGGAGGACGCCGCCCAGCTGCTGGGCAGCGGTGCCGCCACCCTCACCGGGGGGGAGATCGACCTGACCCGGGGCTCCGCCAGCCAGGAGAGCGCCTGGCGAAGGCTGGACTGCCTCCAGCGGGTGGCCCTGGGAGAGACCCGGGTGCTGACGGTCTCCGCCGACGCCCTGCAGCAGCGGATGGGCAGCCCGGCCTGCTTCCGGGAGGCCATTCTCCGGCTGCAGCCCGGGGACCGGGGGGAGCCCGCCGACCTGCTGGACCGGCTGGTGCGCATGGGCTATGAGCGGGTGAGTCTGGTGGAGGGCAAGGGCCAGTGCGCCCTGCGGGGCGACATCCTGGACATCTATCCCCCGGCGGCGCCCCAGGCGTACCGCATCGAGTATTTCGGGGACGAGGTGGATTCCATCCGCACCTTCGACCCCCTGAGCCAGCGCAGCCAGGAGCACGTGGAGGCCGCCCTCATTGGCCCGGCCTGCGAGGTGCTGATCCCGGAGGTGGAGCGCCCGGAGGCGGCCCGGCGGATGCGGGAGGCCCTGGGGGCCGTGTCGGACCGGGAGGACAGCCTGCTGCGGCCGGACCTGCCCCCCCTCCCCGAGGACGAGGAGGAGGACGCCGCCCCGGAGGCGGAAGAAAAGCCCCTGTCCGTCACCCGCCAGACGGAGCTGGAGCGCCGCACCGCCGCCCTGCTGGCCGATGCGGACCAGGTGGCGGAGGGCCTGCCCTTCCGTCGGATCCGGGCCTGGCTGCCCGTGCTCCAGCCCCGGAGCTGGAGCCTCACCGACTGGTACCAGCCCCAGCTGGTGTTTTTCTGCGAGCCGGACCAGCTGCGCCAGCGCTTCCAGGACCGGCAGAAATCCTTTGCCCAGGACCTGCTGGCCGCCATGGACCGGGGGGAGGCCGTCCGGGAACAGGAGGGCCTGCTCCTCCCCTGGGAGGAGGCCTCCGCCCCCCTGAGCCGCCTGCCTTACGCCGCCTGCACCGCCCTGCTGCGGGGCATGGGCGGCCTCACCCCGGACACCGCCCTGAACCTGGAGGCCACCGGCGTGGAGAGCTACCGCTCCCAGCTGCGCCTGCTGGCCCAGGACCTGCAGGCCTGGCAGGAGCGGGGCTGGACGGTGGCGCTGCTCTCCGGCGGCGTGGCCCGGGGCCAGCGTCTGGCGGCCTCCCTGGCCGAGTTCGGGGTGACCGCCGCCTTCCTGGAGGAAGCCCAGGCCCTGCCCCGGGGGGAGATCAGCATCCTGCCCATGACCCTCTCCGCGGGCTTTCTGTGGCCGGAGGCGTCCCTGGCGGTGGTGTCGGACACGGAGCTGTGGGGCGCGGGCTACCGCAAGGCAAAGTCCCGGCGCTCCTCCGGCGAGAAGCTCTCCGCCTTCACCGACCTGAAGCCCGGGGACTATGTGGTGCACGAGGACCACGGCGTGGGCATCTACAAGGGCGTGGTGCGGCTGCAGCAGGAGGGCGCCTGGCGGGACTACATGCTCCTGCAGTACGACGGCACGGACCAGCTCTATGTGCCGGTGGAGTCCTTCCAGCGGGTGCAGCGCTACATCGGCAACCCCGCCCAGGCCCCGAAGCTCAACCGCCTCAACGGCACGGAGTGGGGCCGGCAGAAGGGCCGGGTGAAGGAGGGCCTGCGGAAGCTGGCCTTCGACCTTACCGCCCTCTACGCCCGGCGGGCCCACCAGCCCGGCCACGCCTTCGCCCCGGACACCCCCTGGCAGCGGGAGTTTGAGGACCAGTTCCCCTTTGAGCTCACCCCCGACCAGGAGCAGAGCGTCCGGGAGATCACCCACGACATGGAGCAGCCCCGGAACATGGACCGCCTGCTGGTGGGGGACGTGGGCTACGGCAAGACGGAGGTGAGCCTCCGGGCCGCCTTCAAGGCCATTGTGGACGGCAAGCAGGTGGCCATCCTCGCCCCCACCACCATCCTCGCCCAGCAGCACTACAACACCGTGCGGCAGCGTTTCGCCGCCTTCCCCGTCCGGGCGGAGGTCATCTCCCGCTTCCGCACGGCCAAGGAGCAGCGGGCCATCCTCAAGGACCTGGCGGAGGGGAAGATCGACCTGCTGGTGGGCACCCACCGCCTCCTGGCCAAGGACGTGAAGTTCAAGAACCTGGGCCTGCTGATCGTGGACGAGGAGCAGCGCTTCGGGGTGCAGCACAAGGAGACCATCAAGCAGCTGAAGACCCAGGTGGACGTGCTGACCCTCTCCGCCACCCCCATCCCCCGGACCCTGCACATGTCCATGGTGGGCATCCGGGACATGTCCGTGCTGCAGACGCCGCCGGAGGACCGGCTGCCGGTGCAGACCCATGTGGCGGAGTACTCCGACGCCCTGGTGCGGGACGCCATCCTCCGGGAGCTGGGCCGGGGCGGCCAGGTGTATTTTCTCTACAACCGGGTGCAGTCCATCGAGCGCTTCTACCAGCGGCTCCGGGCCCTGGTGCCGGAGGCCCGCATCGGCGTGGCCCACGGCCAGATGCGGGAGCAGGTGCTGGAGGACGTGATGATGGACTTCTACGCCGGCAGCTACGACGTGCTGCTGTGCACCACCATCATCGAGAGCGGCCTGGACGTGCCCACCGCCAACACCCTCATTGTCTACGACGCGGAGCGCTTCGGCCTCAGCCAGCTGTACCAGCTCCGGGGCCGGGTGGGGCGCTCCAGCCGGCAGGCCTACGCCTACTTCACCGTCCGCCAGGACAAGATCCTCTCCGAGGCGGCGGAGGAGCGCCTCAGCGCCATCCGGGAGTTCACGGAGTTCGGGGCGGGCTTCCGCATCGCCCTGCGGGACCTGGAGATCCGGGGTGCGGGCAACATCCTGGGCCCGGAGCAGCACGGCCACCTGGCCACCATCGGCTATGAGATGTACTGCAAGTTGATGGAGGAGGCCATGGCGGAGGCCCGGGGCATCCCCGACCGCAGCGAGCTGGAGACCCGGGTGAACCTCCACGTGGACGCCTTCCTGCCCACGGAGTACATCGCCGACGAGCTGCAGCGGATGGAGATCTACCGCCGCATCGCCGCCCTGTCCACTGAGGCGGACCGGGAGGACATTGTGGATGAGCTCATCGACCGCTACGGGAATCCCCCGGCGGTGGTGGAGACCCTGCTGGACGTGAGCCAGCTCCGGGCGCTGCTGAGCCGGCTGGGAGTCACCCAGGCCTGGGCCGCCCCCGGCGCCCTCACCATGCGGGTGGACAGCGCCTTCGTGCCGGACCCCCTGCTGCTGTGGCAGGCCATGCACGAGTCGGATCCCCGGCTCCAGATCCCCCAGCGCCCCCTGAACACCCTGCTGATGCAGGGTACCTGGGCCAGCGAGCGCGCCCTCCTGCGAGACGCCGTCCTCACCTTCCGCAAGGTGGTGGCCCGGCTGGACCAGCTCCAGACAGAGCAGCAGCAGAAGGACACCGAAAAAACCCGGCCGGAAGCCTGACCGGGTTTTTCTCTGGCCGCGGGCCTGCGTAAGGCTCAGAAGCGGTCCGTATACTGCTTGATGTACCAGTCCGTGCCGTCGGTGACCATGACGATGCGGCCGATGGAGGTGTGGTAGTAGGGGATGTGCCGGCTGCGGAGCTGTTTGTTGGCGGCGGGGGTCTTCCGGGCCCGGTTGGTGACGTAGACAAAGCCGGGGTTCACGTCCTCCATGAAGTCGCCGGAGACGGCGGTGTAGGCGTGGTGGGGGTATTTCAGGATGTCGGCGTGGAGCTTCTCCGCCCCCAGGTGCTGGTGGAACCACTTGTGGGTGGCGTTGGTGGTGTCGGCCCCCATGAGGACGGTGGAGTCACCGAAGGTGATGTGCATCAGGGCGCTGAGGGCGTTGGGGTCCCGGCCGTCGGGATAGTACCAGAACACCAGCTGCGCGCCGCCGAATTCCATGGTCTCCCCGTTTTCGATCTGCCGGTAGGGGATCCCCGCCGCGTCCAGGTATTTCACGGTCTGCTTCTGGATGTCTTCCTTGTAGTCCCGGGGAAAGGTGGAGATGAACTCCCCCGCCTGGAAGCCGTCCCGGACCATCACCGAGACGCAGCCCAGGTGGTCGTCGTGGGGGTGGGTGTTGAACAGCACGTCCACCCGGCCCTTGTAGCCCATGGCCGCCAGGGCCGGCTCCAGCTGGTAGCGCCAGCCCTTGAAGCCCCCGTCGATGAGCATGGACTTGCCCCCCACCTCCAGCAGGGTGCAGTCGTTCTCCACCGTGGGGAAAGCGGTGAGGGTCATGACCTCCCGGTCCGCCCACTCCGCCGGGGGTTCCTGATCCAGATGGATCTCCGCGCCCGCCGCGCCGGACGAAAGCACCAGCGCCAGCATCACCAGGGCCGCCAGCAGGCGGAAGCACGCCATCTTTTTCATCAAAAAACCTCCGGAGCTCTTCTTTTTCGGCTGATTATAGCATATAATGGGCTCAGATTCAAGGCTGCCTCCGGGGGACGCAGGGCGCAGGGTCCCGCCCCGGAGCAAAAAAGTTTCCGAAAAACCCTTCCGGTGTGGAAGAAAAGCCGGGGCAGCAGCGTTTCATGGGTGAAACGCACCTGCTTCGCGCAAGGAGGGAGACAATATGAAACTCAATCACCGGCATCTCACGGCGGTGCTGCTGGCAGCGGCACTGCTCACCGTCCTCTTCCTGGGGACGGCCGCGGCGGACAGCCCCTACAACGTCACGGGGACGGGCTCCGGCCCGGCCACCTTCACCGTCAACGTCTGGTCCGCCAACGCCACCATCACCCTGACCCAGGAGCGGGGGACCTTTGTGTACAGCAACGGCTACTACTCCGCCCTGAGCTGGGGCTGCTACCATGTGGACTGCATGGTGAACGGCGTCAGCAACCGGGCGGACTGGAACAGCACCACGGGCCGGGAGACCTTCACCCTCAGCCTGAAGCGCACGGGCACCTACACCATCACGGTGACCCCCTACGCCGACGACGAGATGCGGCAGCAGGTGGGCTATTTCGGCACCTGGCGCACGCCCCCGGCCTGGGGACTCACGGCGGCCTCCGGCTGCCAGCCCGCCCAGGGCAGCGGCACCGGCACCGGCAGCCAGACCGGCGGCAAGAACGTGACGGTGGAGTACCGGGACGCCTACGGCAATGTGCTGCAGCAGTCCACCCACTACTGCACCCAGGGCACCAACACCATCACCGCCCCCGCCACATTGCAGGGCGGCATGTACCGCCGCATCTCCGTGGAGAGCCAGAACGTGACCCTCTATGCCAACGGCAGCCTCTCCACCAGCACCCTCACCTTCTACTATGTGTCCACCACGGTGAACACCGTCACCCCCACCCCGGCCCCCGCCGCGCTCACGGCCACGGTCTGGATCTACTACTACGACACCGCCGGCAACCTCCTGCAGACCACCAGCCAGACGGTGCGCCAGGGCACCAGCACCGTCACGGCGCCGGCCTCCCTGATGAATGACCAGTACTACCGGACCTCCGCTGCCTCCCAGTCGGTGACCCTCTACGCCAACGGCAGCCTCTCCCCCGCCAGCCTGCGCTTCACCTACGCCCGGCGGGTCACCCCCACCCCCGTGCCCACCACCGCCACGGTGATGATCTACTACTACGACGAGTACGGCAGCCTGCTGCAGACCACCAGCCAGACGGTCCGCCAGGGCACCACCACCATCACGGCGCCCTCCCAGCTGATGAACAATCAGTATTACCGGACCTCCTCTGCCTCCCAGTCGGTGACCCTCTACGCCAACGGCAGCCTCTCCCCCACCAGCCTGCGCTTCACCTACGCCCGGCGGGTCACCCCCACCCCCGTGCCTACCACCGCCACGGTCTGGGTCTACTACTGCGACGGATACGGCAACGTCCTGCAGACCAAGTCCGTCACGGTGCGCCAGGGGACCAACAGCATCACGGCGCCTGCCACCCTCTCCGGCGGAAAGTACCACCTGACCTCCTCCGCCAGCCAGACGGTGACCCTCTCCTCCGGCGGCGCCCTCTCCACCTCCGCGGTGTACTTCTACTATCAGGAGTACATCCCCGTCACCGGCACGGTCACCATCCACAACTACGACGTGGATGAGATGCGGATCCTCTCCACCCGGACCCAGACCCTGCAGCAGGGCACCCACCGGGTCAACGCCGGCAGCGCCCCCAGCGGCTACAGGCTCTACTCCGAGAGCTATGTGAACGTCACCGTGAACGCCGACGGCTCCGTGACCCCCTCGGAGATCTACTTCGAGTACAAGCGCAAGAGCGCCACCAATCCCCCCGTCACCGCCAAGCCCAGCAGCAACGTGGGTCCCGAGGTCTATCCCACCCAGTGGGAGACCCAGTTCGTGGCCGGCTCCACCAACCCCAACGCCGTCAACGACCTGCCCAACCTCTATGACAACAACCTGAACACCTCCTTCCACTACATCTACTGGAACGGCGATGTGAAGGACGGCATCCCGGAGCTCACCTGCTACTTCAACGGCGCCACCGTCAGCACCCTGGGCCTCACCTCCGGCAAGGTCCGCAGCTACTCGGACTTCACCGAGAACAGCAAGCCCAGCTCCCTGGATCTGGTGATCTACTGCGACCAGGGCGTGGTGGAGCGCACCGTGCCCATCCCCAAGGGCTTCTACCAGGAGGTCCGGCCCTACAGCCTGGGCGGCACCTTCACCGGCGTCACCAAGATCGAGATCTTCGTGGCCCACATCTGGGTGGGGGACGTGAACAAGTACGACGTCCATATCAGCGAGATGAAGTTCTTCGAGTGAGTTTTCCCCCTCCCCAGCCCGGCTTCGGCCGGGCTTTTTCATGCCCTGCCCGGAGAACCTCATCCACCGCAAGCGGTCCCCCTTCCCCTGCCAGGGGAAGGCAAAGCAAGTGATCCCGCAGCTCCTCTCCCCTCCCCTGAAGGAGGGGTATCCATAAACCAGTAATAGCACAAATTCCAACAAAAACGGCATCTGCGTACAGGATTGGTCAAAACATCGAATACGGAGGATGCCGCAATGCAACAGTCAGTCAATGGAAGCGAGTTCGCTTACAAGCCCCAAGAGCAGGCGCCGTCTCAATGCAGAACATCTCCTGAGGTTTCTGCCCAACACCACATTGGCAAATGGGGCAGAATGCACAGAGCCTACTTGGAGGAAGGCCATCCTGACCTTTATCGGCAGCTTCTTCAGTATCCTCGACAGATATCTGGTCGAAGTGGACGAGAGGGCTGTCAGCATGCTGGAGCAGCTGACAGTACAGATGGCACGGCAGGAAGGTGTCACTGAACGGATCCACTTTGTCTGTTCAGGTTTGCTTGCCCTTGATCCGAAGTCTGATAAGACGGATTTGCTCGCGATAGAGTACACGTGCGTCGATCAGTAGTTTTATCCCGCATACGGCAAACAGGACACCAAACAAGATTGTACCAAGATGAAACAGATAGTCAGCAATTGGAAACAAGATGACCTGCTTCATCCCGTTCCCGTCAGTATACTCAATCCATGGACAGCCAAAAGTGCTGTACATCATCACAGAATAAAGACCATTATTCGAGGTGCCGCCCTTTTCGATCCTGCTTCTTTGACCGACTGCTTCGACCTTGGTGAATTCATTTCCGCACTTATCGTACAGAAACACTTCGTTGTCTGACGTAATAATCTGCATCTCATCGAGAGAATCAATGATCACATTGTAGGCATACATCTGTCGCCTTGGCAAAGAGATCCGATCAACAAGCTCACCCCCGCTGTACACCATAATGTTTCTGCTGGTGGCAATGTAGATCTGTCCGTGATTGTCAACGCTGCTACTGTACCACTCGCTGTATTCCACTGCTGAATCGTGGACTGCACAACGTGCAAAGCACAGCGCAAAAATCACCAGCATAACAAACAGCTTTTTTCTGGGCTTCCAGAATTCTTCAGGAATTGTTCTTGGCATGATACAAAACCTCCGCGGCTGGACTGGTATGGAAATGCGGAGTGGTCATTGCGGGCATATGCATACCAGTCGGTAGTAGTTTTCAGGCCGTTCCGGCCCGACAGTGCTGCAGTCTGCAGGCCACCGGGCTCATGCAGCCCAGGGTGCTGTGCAGACGCTTCCGGCTGTAGAACATCCCGATGCAGCAGAAGAGATCCGGGCCTGATCACGCCACCTCTGATCCCGTGGTCGTGAAGTGTCTGCCGATATTACCTGTCGCTGTACTTCCACAGATTCGATTGTTTTCCTCAAAATCCTCTTTCACGGTCAGGATGTCTTCCCGTTCCTCCCGGATCCGCCGGTTTCTCCGCTCCTCCACCTTCTTAAGGCGGCAGCGCACGGCCTCCCGAAGCCCCGGCATCCCGTGCTTTCTCCGGTATTCACGCACCCACCGGCACACGGTATCCACACCGATCCCCAGCTCTTCCGCCATGCTGGTCGCCGATTTCCCCGTCTCCAGAATGTGCCGTGCCGTCTGCTCCCTCATCTCCTGCGAATACTTGCTGTTGTTGCTTGGCATAGAATTCACCTCTCAATTCTATGCATATGATATCACAACCCACTATCACTTTTCCATACCAGTCCAGAACCCCCCTCGCCTGAAAGGGGAGGGGGCCGGGGGGTGAGGTTCGCCGGGGAGATGTCCCCTCCCTCCCCCACAAAAAGGAAATAAAACCCATCTCCCCCGCCCGCAGCAATTGCAGTCCCGGGGAAAGCGTGCTATAATGGCGCCGTATACCCGGGCGGGACAAGGGAAACGGAAGCGGAGGAGGCAGCGGTATGGGCACGCCGGCGGTTCAGATTGCCTTTTTGCTGGCTATGCTGACAGGCCTGGCCTTCACGGTTTTCAACGACCCGTACATCCGCCGGGTGCACCGCCGGGCGCTGCTGGCGGTGGTGGTGCTCTGCGCCGCCCTGGTGCTGCAGAACCAGGTGGAGAGCCTGCTGGCGGCGGGCGCCCCCCGGGTGACGGCCCGGACGCTGGCGGCCATCCTGGGCTACTGCCTGCGGCCGGCGGTGATCGCCCTGTTCATCTCCATCGTGTCTCCCGGGGGAGGGCGGCGGCTGTGGGCCCTGGTCCTGCTGGGGATCAACGCCCTGGTCCACCTGACCGCCCTGTTCTCCGGCCTGTGCTTCTCCATCAGCCCGGACAACCACTTCATCCGGGGCCCCCTGGGCTACACCTGCCTGGCGGTGAGCCTGGCCCTGCTGCTGCAGCTGCTGTTCATCACCATCCGCTATCGCCGTCGGGGGCCCGTCCGGGAGCTGGCCCTGCCGGTGCTGATTGTGGGCATGATCCTGGCCGCCACCTGGCTGGACCTGAGCGCCGGGGAGACGGACTTCCCCATCTCCTGCCTCACCGCCGCCATGGCCCTGAGCTGTGTGTTCTACTATATCTGGCTCCACGGCCAGTTTGTCCGGGAGCACGAGGAGGACCTGCGGGACCGGCAGCAGGTCCGGATCATGATGTCCCAGATCCAGCCCCATTTTCTCTACAACACCCTCTCCACCATCCAGGTCCTGTGCCACACGGACCCGGAGAAGGCGGCGGACGTGACGGGGCAGTTCAGCGAGTATCTCCGGCAGAACCTGGACTCCCTGAGCCGGCCGGGGCTCATCCCCTTCTGGAAGGAGCTGGAGCACACCCGGACCTACGCCGCCATTGAGGAGACCCGCTTCCCCCACATCCGGGTGCGCTGGGACATCGGGGACGGGGACTTCAGCCTGCCGCCCCTCACCCTCCAGCCCATGGTGGAGAACGCCATCCGCCACGGCGTCCGCATCCGGGAGGACGGGCTGGTGGAGGTCTCCACCCGGCGGGAGGGGGCCTTCCACCGGCTGGAGATCCGGGACAACGGCCAGGGCTTCGACGTGGGCAGCCTGGAGACGCTGGACGGCAGCCACATCGGCATCCGCAGCGTGCGGGAGCGGGTGGAGCGCATGTGCGGCGGCAGCCTGGACATCCGCAGCTCGCCGGGGGAGGGCACCACGGTCACCATCCGCATCCCGGCGCCGCCGGCGGCGCGGGAAGGGAGGGAGACGCCTTGAGGGCCATCTGTGTGGACGACGAGCGCCTCATCGCCGACTATGTGGCGGCGCTGTGCCGGAGCCTGCCCCCCCTGACGGAGGCGGAGAGCTTCACCCGGGCCCGGGACGCCCTGGCCTGGCTGGAGGACCACCCGGCGGAGCTGGCCCTGCTGGACATCGACATGCCGGACATGAACGGCCTGGCCCTGGCGGCGGAGATCAAGCGGCGGCAGCCCGACATGGCCATTGTGTTTCTGACGGGCTACTCCGAGTATGCGGTGAAGGCCTATGAGATGCACGCCTCGGGCTACCTGATGAAGCCGGTGAGCCGGGAGCGGCTGGCGGCGGAGGTAGCCCACGCCCTCTCGGCCCGGCCGGCTGCCGCGGCGGCGCCTGCCCGGATCGCGGCCCGGACCTTCGGGGCCTTCGAGCTGCTGGTGGAGGGCAAGCCCGTGGTCTTCCGCCAGGCCAAGTGCAAGGAGCTGCTGGCCTACCTGGTGGACCGGCAGGGGGGCAGCGTCACCCGGGCGGAGGCCTTCGCGGTGCTCTGGGAGGACCGGATGTATGACCGGCCCATGCAAAAGCAGCTGGACGCGGTGCTGCGCAGCCTCCGGGACACCCTGACGGAGCAGGGGATCGGGGAGATCCTGGAGATTCGGCGGGGGACGCTGCGGGTCCGGCCGGAGCTGCTGGACTGCGACGCCTGGCGCTTCTTCTCCGGGGATCCGGAGGCGGTGCGCAGCTACCGGGGCATCTACATGGCGGGCTACGCCTGGGGGACGGACACCGGGAGCTTCATGTCCCGGAAGCGGGGCGCCGAGCTTCAGACAGAACAGGAATACAGCAGGACATAAGGAGGTGACCCCATGAGGACGTGGACAGAGGGCAGCAGCCTGGTGGTGGCGCTGGACGGACGCCTGGACGCCGTCAACAGCGGGGAGGCCGGCGCGTTTATCCGCCAGGCCATGGCGGAGCACCCGGGCCTGACGCCGGTGGTGGACGCCGGGGAACTGCAGTTTATCTCCAGCGCGGGGCTGCGGATGCTCCTGGGCTTGTCCAGGGATTGCGGCGGCCTCACCCTCCGGGAGGTGACCCCGGAGGTGTACGACATCCTGCAGATGACGGGCTTCACCAGCATCCTGACGGTGGTGCGGAAGATGCGGGAGATCAGCGTGGCGGGCTGCCCGGTGATCGGCCGGGGCGCCATCGGCACGGTCTACCGCCTGGACGGGGAGACCATTGTGAAGGTCTATGAGATTCCCGACTGCCTGCCCATGATCGAGAACGAGCAGCGCCGCGCCAAGCAGGCCCTCATCAAGGGCATTCCCACCGCCATCTCCTACGACATCGTGAAGGTGGGGGAGAAGTACGGCTCGGTGTTTGAGCTCATCAACGCCCGGAGCTTCAACAGCCTGCTGGCGGAGTCGCCGGAGCGGGCCGACGAGCTGATCCGGCGCTACACCGGCATCATCCGCCAAGTCCACGCCATCCAGGCGGAGCCCGGGGAGCTGCCGGACGCCCGGGACACCTACCTGGGCTACATGGCCCAGCTGGGCGACGTCCTGCCGCCCCGGGTGGCGGCGTGGCTCACCGGCCTGTTCCGGGCCATGCCCCAGGACCTGCATGTCATCCACGGGGACTTCCACATGAACAACATCATGCTCTCCGACGGCGAGGCCCTGCTCATCGACATGGACACCCTCAGCGTGGGCAACCCGGTGTTCGACTTCGCCGGGATCTTTGTGGCCTACAGGGCCTTCAACCTGGACGACCCGGGGAACAGCATGGCCTTCCTGGGGATCCCGGAGGCCGTGTCCAGGACGGTGTGCGAGGAGACCCTGGCCAACTACCTGAGCCGGGAGGGCAGCCCTGTGCCGGAGGAGGCCCTGGCCGCCGCCCGGAACAAGGTGGAGACGGTGGGCCTCGTCCGCTTCCTGTATCTGCTGCTGGTCCTGAAGCTGGGCGGCGAGCCGGCACTGCGCGAACGCCGGATCCGCCGGGCGGTGGAGCGCCTCACGGCCCTGTGCGACCAGGGCCTGGTGCAGGACCTGACCCTGTGGTTTTCCCGGCCGGAAAAAGCCGAAAACTGCGCAGCCGGCCTGCCTGCCCCGCATTGACAAAGGCATTTCTTTCCTGTATAATGGCGCAGGCTGGCCGGGAAGGCACAGCGGAGCACCCGATGCATTTGGGGTGCTCGTTTATGTCGCAAAGACATTGAAAGGAGCTCACACGAATGTCTGAGAGGAAAAAGATTACCCGGGCCGGACTGGAAAAGCTCCAGGCCGATCTGGACCACCGGGTGGCGGAGGTCCGCCCCGCCATCGCCCAGGAGATTGAGTTCGCCCGTTCTTATGGCGACCTGAGCGAGAACGCCGAGTATACCGAGGCCAAGAAAAAGCAGGCGGAGAACGAGACCAAGATCGCCGAGCTGCAGGACATCATCGACAACGCCGAGGTGGTGGAGGACGACGAGATCAGCAGCGACCTGGTCTCCGTGGGCACCACCGTCACCCTGAAGACCATGTCCCCCACTAACGACGACTTCATGGTCACCAAGGGCGAGGTGATCCGCTACGCCATCGTGGGCGACCAGGAGGCGGACCCGCTGCAGAACCGCATCTCCGACGAGAGCGAGGTGGGCCGCAGCCTCATCGGCGCCAAGGTGGGCCAGAAGGTCACCATCCCCCTGGACGGCTACACCCTCATCTACCAGGTGAAGGGCATCGAGAAGGGCGACGCCGTCTGAACCTGAACCGACAAAAGGAATGAGCAATATGCCTGATTATCCCGTCACCCCCGGTACGCCCCCGCTCACCGAGCAGGAGATCATCCGCCGCCAGAAGCTGCAGCAGCTGCTGGACGCCGGGCAGAACCCCTACCTGCTGACCCACTTCCCCGTGACCCACCGCTCCGCTGAGATTCTCAGCGGCTTTGACGCGCTGGAGGGGCAGGAGGTCACCATCGCCGGCCGCATGATGAGCCGCCGGGTGATGGGCAAGGCCTCCTTCGCCCACCTGCTGGACGGGGAGGGGGACATCCAGTTCTACGTCCGCCGGGACGATGTGGGGGAGGAAGCCTACGCCGCCTTCAAGCAGTGGGACATCGGCGACATCGTGGGCGTCACCGGCCTGGTGTTCAAGACCAAGACCGGGGAGATCTCCGTCCACGCCCAGCGCATCACCCTGCTCACCAAGTCCCTGAAGGTGCTGCCGGAGAAGTTCCACGGCCTGCAGGACACGGACCTGCGCTACCGCCAGCGGTATGTGGACACCATCGTGAACCCGGAGGTGCGGGATACCTTCATCAAGCGGTCGAAGATCATCTCCGCCGTGCGGGAGTTCTTGGACGGCCGGGGCTTCCTGGAGGTGGACACCCCGGTGCTGCAGACGGTGGAGATCGGCGCGGCGGCCAAGCCCTTCCGCACCCACCACAACGCCCTGGACATCGATATGCTCCTGCGCATCGAGACCGAGCTGTACCTCAAGCGCCTGATCGTGGGCGGCTTTGAGAAGGTCTACGAGGTGGGGCGCATCTTCCGCAACGAGGGCATGGACGCCACCCACAACCCGGAGTTCACCTCCGTGGAGACCTACCAGGCCTATGTGGACTATCACGAGGTCATGGAGATGGTGGAGCAGCTGTACGAATTCGTGGCCATCAAGGCTACCGGCAGCAGCGACATCACCTACCAGGGGCAGGTGATCCACCTGAAGGCGCCCTGGAAGCGGATCACCATGGCCGACGCGGTGAAGGAAGCCTGCGGCGTGGACTGGACGGCGTGGCAGAGCGACGAGGAGGCCCGGGCGGAGATGGAGCGCCGGGAGATCCACGTGGAGAAGACTGCCACCCGGGGCGACTGCCTGGCGGCCCTCTTCGACGAGTATGTGGAGGCCACCCTGGTGCAGCCCACCTTTATCACGGACTACCCCGTGGAGATCAGCCCCCTGGCCAAGCGCAAGCCGGAGAACCCCGCCCTCACCGAGCGCTTCGAGTTCTTCATCACCGGCCACGAGATGGGCAACGCCTTCTCGGAGCTGAACGACCCCATCGACCAGCGCCGCCGCTTCGAGGAGCAGGTGGCCCTCCGGGCCAGCCAGGGCATCCACGCCGAGATCGACGAGGACTTTGTCACCGCCCTGGAGTACGGCATGCCCCCCACCGGCGGCCTGGGCTTCGGCCTGGACCGCATGGTGATGCTGATGACCGACTCCCCCACCATCCGGGACGTGCTGCTCTTCCCCACCATGAAGCCCCTGGGGTAATCCATCCAATTCAAAACGACCCGAGCCTCGGGTCGTTTTTTGGTTCCTCATCCATTCTTCGGGAATCCACCGCAAGTGTTCCTCTTTCCACTCCCTGCCTTCCCCTTCAGGGGAAGGTGGCTCCGCAGAGCCGGATGAGGTTTTTCCCGCAGGACAGCGAAGCACAGTCTCCCTGACTTTCCCGTAAAAAACCGTTCTTTCTCCTCCTCACCCTTCCGCCATGCGCTGCCGGAAGTCCGCCCGGATGCGGTCCAGCTTGGCCTGGTCCTCCTCCCGCTGCTGCCTGGCGGAGGCCTGGAGGCGGCGGGTGTCCTCGATGCCCGTCATGATGGTGCGCCAGGAGGCCTCCAGTGTGTCCGTGCCGATGCCGCTGCCGGCGGCCTGGAGGCGGGCGGTGAGCTTCGAGACCTCCGCCGCGTTGGCCGCGTTGCGCCGCAGCATCTCGTTGGTGCGGCTGCTCAGGGTGCCCAGGGCCTCCGCCTGCACCTGCTGGCGCCGCAGCAGGATGGCCTGGGCCAGGGCCTGCTTGAACACCGGCAGGGTGGTGATGAAGGCGGCGTTGATCTGCCGCACCAGGGACATGTTGTTGTACTGCATGGTGCGGATCATGGGGATGGACTGCATGGCCACCACCTCCGCCACCCGCAGGTCCTGGACCCGCTGGCGCAGCATGTCCCGGGCCTGCTGCAGGGTCTGGAGCTCAAACTGGATGGCCGGGTCCCCGGTGCGCTTCTGCTCCGCCGTGCGCTCCGTCAGGTAGGCGTCGATCTCCCGCACCCCCTGCTCCCCGGCCTCGATGTACTTCACCAGCTCGTGGTAATAGCCCACGTTGGCCTCGAAGAGCTGGTCCAGCTGGGTATTGGAGCGGCGGATCTCCTCCTCATAGCCCCGCAGCCGCACATAGATCTTGTCCACCTCGTCCCCGATGGACTGATACTTCCCCATGATCCGGTCCAGCTGCTTCCGGGCGTTGCCGAAAAGGCGGCTCATGAGGCCGCTCTTGGGCTTCACTTCCTCCAGGTCAAACTTCCCCATGATCCCCGCCAGGGTGGTGAGGAGGCTGCTGGACTCGTCCAGCTCGCTCATGCTCATGGTGCGCAGCACCGCGTCGGAGGCCTTGGAGATCTCCGCCGCCGCCCCCGCGCCGAAGGTGACGATGGTGGTCATGTCGTTCACGTCGATGGTGGAGGTCAGGGCGTCGATCTCCGGGGAGCCCGCCAGGCTGCGGGCATAGGCCTCCCCGTCCGCCCGGACGTCATAGGGCTGCGCCTCCACCAGGGAGGTCTCCGCCGGCGCCCCGGGCAGCGTCAGGTTGGGGACAGGGGCCCCGGGAGCCTGCATGGTCACGGCTGATTCCCCCTCTTGAGCAGATTGCCCACCCAGGCCATGAAGCCGTTCCTGGGCATGGGCAGGGTGGCGAAATCCGGCATGGCGACGTCGAAACGGTAGGGCCCCACCTGGTGCTCCACCGGCAGGCGCCCCGTGAGGTAGCGCTCAATGCTCTGGTACCCCGTGGGCACCACCAGCAGCACGTCGAAGCCCAGCAGGCTCAGGAAGGTCAGCAGGATGGCATCCTCCACGGTGCCCTCCCGCTCCCCGGTGTGCACGCAGACAAACTTGGGGTTCTTCCCGGTGAATTCAAAGGCGTGGATGATGCGCTGGAGCTCCGGCGGCAGGCTCAGCACCACGGCCAGCAGGGTGTTCTCCACCCCGGAGCCGTCGAAGAGCCCGTTGATGAGCCGCTGGTCCAGCATCTCCTGGGCCTTGATGAGCATATGGTGCTGCATGCTGCCCCGCATCTGGCCGTAGGGATAGCGCCGGTCGTCCAGCAGGGCCTTCACCTGGATGCGGCCGCCGCTGAGGTAGTGGCTGGCGAAGCCGGCGGTCTGGCGGATCATGTCGGCGGGCATCAGGGGCAGGTGGGGGAAGAGGAGGGCGCCGTCCACCAGGGTCAGGGCCTTCACCTTCTGCCAGTAGGGCAGCAGATCCCCCGCGGGGGCGCCGGTCATCTTCGCCCAGATGACGGGCATGGTGACGGTGTCGTCCACCGCGGCGTAGTTGGGCCGGAGGCTCAGCTCCCGGTCCCAGTAGACCCCCACCTCGTCCCAGGTGGTCTGCAGCACCAGGGCGTTGGCGTGGCTGTAGCGCTCCCCCCGCAGGCCGGTGCCGGAGAACATGGCGTCCAGCTCCTCCCGGGCGTGGGAGGCCAGGGTGCGCATCTGCAGGGTGGCGGCGTCCCTGGGGAAGACAAACTCCGGCAGGGTGTCGGTGCCGGTGAGCTCCAGCATGCCCTCGGCCTGGAAGGTCTCGGGCTGGCTGAGGTTGGGGGCGATGAGGATGAGGTCCACGGGCATCAGGGAGAGCCAGCGCAGGAAGAGCAGCTCCCACTCATTGGCGCAGTGGCCGGTGCGGATCATGCAGGCCACGTCCGTCTCCCGCCAGCCGCCGAAGAGGGCGTTCTGCCAGTGGCGGATCCAGCACAGCAGCGTCACCGCCCCCGTCAGCAGCCGCCGGAGGTCCCCGTCCTTCCTGGAGGCCTCCGTCACCGCCACGGCAAAGGCGTACTGGGCCAGGCGCGCCAGCTCCTGGTTCGACGCCCAGGGCAGGTTCACCGCCAGGTCGATGATCATCTCCCCGGCGCTGCGGTAGCCGCCCCGGCGGCGGATCTTCGCCAGGTCATCCGGGTCGGGGGCCGGGAAAGCGCCGTCCACCACCAGGATGCGGCGGCCGGTGGCGCTCAGGCGGGTATAGAACTGGTACAGCTCGTTGGGGTAGGACACCTTGTTCCGCACCCCGGTGAGCTTCAGCAGCACGGTGTACATGAGGGCGGGATCGCTGCCCCGCTTCACCGGCGGCGTCAGGGCGCTCTCCAGGCCGGGGGTCTCCATCCAGGCGTTGGGGCAGACCTTCCGGGCGGGGGCCAGGAAGCGCTGGAAGGGGTCGGGCTCGCCGGCCCTGGGCTGCAGGGGCGTCACCGGCGCCGGGCTCAGGGGGGAGCGGTCCTGCACCGGCTGCCAGGTGTTCTTCCGCTGGCC
This sequence comes from Clostridia bacterium, assembly GCA_017519405.1. GTDB lineage: Bacteria > Bacillota > Clostridia > Christensenellales > Aristaeellaceae > RUG11272. Next base: position 43,139 of record JAFWSH010000002.1, on the reverse strand, counting down.
CAGGCTGAGCTCCGGCACTTTCTCCTCCCGCTTGCCGGCGGCGCTGTTCCCCAGGGTGAGCTGGGGCACCCGCTCCTCCCGCTTTCCGGCATCACTGCCCCCCAGGGTGAGCCGGGGCACTTTCTCCTCCCGCTTGCCGGCGGCGCCGTTCCCCGGGGTGAGTTGGGGCGCCTGCCCCGCCCGGGGCTGGCCGGGGCGGCCGGAGACCACCGGGGTCGGCGGCGTGCCGGGCCTGGGAGCCGGCCGGGCGGGCTCCGCCGGGGCGCTGCTCCGGAGGGCCTGGAGGGAGAAGTCCGCCGGGAAGGCGGCGGCATCCGGGAGCTCCAGGCGCTGGGACCACCGGTCCTCCGGGTCCAGGGCGCTGTACACCCGGTCCCCCTGCATTTCCAGCAGCAGGATGTCCGCTCCCAGCCCGTTCAGCAGCCGCAGCAGCAGCAGGGCGTGGGCGCTGAGCTCCTCCCGGACCACACAGAGCACCAGGGGCAGGGGCTGGGTACCCAGCTTGTCCGCGATCCCCCGGAAGCGGTAGTACAGCCAGCACATCAGCTTCATGTAGAGGTTCCGCAGGGCGCCGTCGGGCTTGCCCAGGCCCCGCTGCTCATTCAGCAGGCGGAAGAGGGCGTCGGCCGCCTCCCGGCGTTTTTCCTGGGCCATGGCGGGGAGCCAGGCCTCCAGGGATTGGTCAAAAAAGCCGGCCTCCAGGCGGAAGTCGTCCCCCAGGCGGCTCCGGCAGTACTCGATCTGGCCGGCATCGGGGTTGGGGATGCCCTTCTCCAGCACGGTGCCCTGGCGGCGGGCCCGGGCGTCCAGCTGGCGCAGGGTCTCCGCTGCGGCGGGGGCATAGCGGTCCAGGCGCAGGAAAAACACCGCCTCCGGCCTGCGCTGGGGCAGGGGAGTCTGCAGGTCCTGCAGCCGGCTTGCCTTTCCTCGGGTGAACATGGCGTTCGCCGCCCCCTTTCCGGTGATCTGTTTCTTTCAATAGACAATACGCCGCCGCCGGGCGAAATCCTGCCTATCCCTTCCCGGCCCGGTAGCCGTTCATCCGCAGGCGCTTCATCACGAAGCCCAGCACGCTGCCCGTGAGGCCCCCCACAATGTGGGAGACCTGGGAGATGTTGTCCCGGGCCGTGACGGCGTCGTAGACCTGCTCGCCGATGTAGAGAATGGCCACCAGGATGAAGGTCAGGGGGATGGTGCGGTCCTCTCCCCCGGTGATGGAGGCCAGCAGGATAAAGGCGAAGACGATGCCGCTGGCCCCCAGGGTGTAGACCCGGGGGAAGAAGATCATGTTGAAGATTCCCGTCACCAGGGCGGTGGCAGCCATGACAAACACGGTGTTGGAGGTGCCGTACTTCTCCTCGATCATGGGGCCCAGGATCAGCAGGAACATCATGTTGTTGATGAGGTGGCTCCAGCTGGCGTGGCCCAGGGCATGGCCGAAGAGGCGGATCCAGGCCAGGGGGTCCAGCAGGGAGGCCCCGTAGACGCTGAAGAGGTGGGTGGTGGCCCAGTCGCCGGTGAGCTCCCGCAGCAGCTGCACCGCCACACAGAGAAACACAAAGGTCAGCACCGCCGGGCTGTTGTAGCTCAGGCGCAGGGGGGTCCTGGCCCCCGGGCTGCGGCCGGTCATGTCCGCTCCCCCTTTCCGCCGCGGGCAACGCAGCATTCCGTCAGAAAACGCGGCGCCGCCGGGTATGGCAGCGCCGCGGTCCGCGCCAGCGTCCTCAGACGTTCACGCCATAGGCTTTGCACAGGGCGTACAGGCCGCCGGGGTAGCCGGAGCCCACCGCGTTGAACTTCCAGGCGCTGCCCTCCCGGTACAGCTCGCAGACCACCACCGCGGTCTCGATGGAGAAGTCCTCCCGCAGGTCGTAGCGCAGCTCCTCCACGCCCACGGTGTCCTCCTCGGAGGAGCGGCGGGCCAGCCGCACATAGGCGTTGGACACCTGGCCGAAGTTCTGCCGGCGCTCCTCCGCCTCATAGATGGTCACGGTGATGGCGATGCGGTCCACATCCGCCGGCACCTTGGAGAAGTCGATGAACAGGGTCTCGTCGTCGCCGCCGGAGTTGCCGGAGAGGCTGTCGCCGGTGTGCACCACCGCGTCGTTCTGGCTGCGGAGGTTGCCGTAGAAGACGAAGTCCTCGTCCTTGCGCACGCGGCCGTTGGCGCCCAGCAGGAAGGCGGAGGCGTCCAGGTCGAAGTCCGCCCGGCCGGTGTAGCGGTCGGTGTTCCAGCCCAGGCCGATGAGGGCCATCTTCATGCCCTTGTCCAGACTGATGCGTTGTCCTTTGGTGAGGTTCACTGCCATGGAAATCGCTCCTTTCGTCGTTGGATCCGTCTCAAGTCAGGTACCGCTCAGGTGTAGAGGCGCAGCAGGGCGTCCAGGCGGCTGGCCTGGGCCACGCCCCGGCCGATGGCCTCGAACTCCCACTCGCTGCCGGCCCGGGTAATCTCGCCCACCACCAGGCCCTGCATGCCGCTGAAGTTGTCCGTCAGGTTGTAGCGGCACAGCTCCCGCCCCGTCCGCACGTCCGTCAGGTGGATGAAGGCGTTGCGCACCATGCCGAAGTGCTGGCCCCGGATGCCCGCGTCGTAGATGTTCACCACGAAGACCAGCTTGTTAACGTCCGCGGGGAGGCGGGCCAGGTCCACGGTGATCTGCTCGTCGTCCCCATCGCCGCCGCCGGTGAGGTTGTCGCCGGCGTGGTTGATGGCCCCGGAGGCGTGGTGCAGGTTGCCGAAGTAGACACAGCAGTCGTTGGCGTGGCGGCCGTAGAGCTTGCCGTCGGCGCCGCAGAGGATCACGGAGGCGTCACAGTCGATGTCCGGCTTCTTGGTGGAGAAGAGGGAGGCGAAGAAGCCCGTCTTCTGCTCCACCTCGTCCCAGCCCAGGCCCACGCGGATCTCCCGCAGGCCGCTGCCGCCGGAGGCCTTCACCAGGTTGACTTTCTGTCCTTTCACCAGGTTCACTGCCATGGGGGTTCAGCTCCTTTCGTATCCATACTGATCCGGTCCCGGACCGGGTTACGCCTTTTTCTTGCCGGAGAGGATCTTGGCGATGGTGCCCACCAGGATCACCAGGATGGCGATCACCGCGCAGGTGAGCCAGGTGGTGGAGGTCAGGGGGTGCACCTTCAGCACGTCGCCGCCCACGGTGACGAAGACGAACTGGGCGATGAGCAGCCCGCCCATGACCAGCAGGAAGTTCTTGTTCCGGCCGACCTGCTCAAACACATTGAGATGCTCGGTGCGGGCGTTGAAGCCGTTGAAGGTGATGGCCATCATGAAGGTGGCGAACACGGCGGAGTTCAGGACCACCGTGAGGGGATCCACGCCGGGGTAGCCCGCCGCGGTGATGCCCACCAGGTTCTGGATGGCCGGCACAAAGCGGATGCACAGGCAGGCCGCGGTGATGTACAGGGCGGAGAGGATGATCTGGAAGAGCATCTTGCCGGAGACGATGGAGGCATCCCGCGGCACGGGCTTCTCCTTCATGTACTCCTTCAGGGTGGGCTCGGAGCCGAAGGCGATGGCCGCCAGGGTGTCCATGGCCAGGTTGATCAGCAGCAGCTGCACCACGGTGAGGATCTCGTTCTCCCCGAAGAAGGGGGCCAGGAAGCAGGTGAGCACGGCGGCCACGTTCACCGTCAGCTGGAAGATCAGGAACTTCCGGATGGACTTGAACATGGTGCGGCCGTAGAGGATGGCCTTGTCGATGGAGGTGAAGTTGTCGTCCAGGATGGTGATGTCGCCGGCCTCCTTGGCCACCTCGGTGCCGGAGCCCATGGCGAAGCCCACGTCGGCCTTCTTCAGGGCAGGGGAGTCGTTCACGCCGTCGCCGGTCATGCCCACCACCAGGTTCAGCTCCTGGGCGATGCGCACCAGGCGGCTCTTGTCCGTGGGCAGGGCACGGGCCACCACCCGCAGGTTGGGCAGGATGGCCTTGAGCTCGTCGTCGGTCTTCTCCGCCATCTCGGCGCTGGTCATGGCGATGTCAGAGGGCTCCCGGAGCAGGCCGGACTCCCGGGCGATGGCCACGGCGGTCTCCTTGCGGTCGCCGGTGACCATGACCACCTGGATGCCCGCGTCCTGCACCTCCTTGATGGCGGGGATGACCTCCTTGCGCACGTTGTCCCGGATGGACAGCACGCAGATCAGGGTCAGGCCCGTGCCGTCGGGGTCGCCCTCGGTCTTGGCCACGCCCAGCAGGCGCATGGAGCGGCCCGCCTGGGCGTCCATGTAGGTAAGCAGGGAGGACTGGGTCTCGTGGTTCAGGGGCTTCACCTCACCGGTCTCGTCGATGAAGTGGGAGCAGCGCTCGATGATCCGCTCCGGCGCGCCCTTGATGTAGGTCACGGACTTGCCGCCCCGGGTCACGGTGACGTCGGACATCTTCTTGGTGGAGTTGAAGGGATTGAAGCCGATGACCTCGTCCTTGTTCATCTGGGCCACGGCGTCCTCCCCCAGCAGGAAGGCCATCATGGCGCGGTCGGTGGAGTTGCCGCCGATGATCTCCTTGCCGGAGACGGTGGCGGAGTTGTTCAGGCCGATGCCGGTGATGATGTCCGCCCGCATGGAGGCGGGGAGCTCACTCAGCCTGGTGAAGATGCGCTGGTTGCCCGTGGCCAGCTCCACCACGGAGAGCCGGCCCTCGGTGATGGTGCCGGTCTTGTCGGTGAAGAGCAGGGACAGGGAGCCCGCGGTCTCCAGGCCATTGATCTTGCGCACCAGCACGTTGTCCTTGATCATCCGGATGGACTGGAAGGACATGAGGATGGAGGTGAGCATGGGCAGGCCTTCCGGCACCGCGCACACGATGATGGTCACGGCCACGGTGACCGCCTCGATCACCAGCTTGATCCAGTTGGACAGGGCGTCCGCCTGGAATTCGGGGCTGGCCACATTACCGTTGAAGATGTTGATGCCGATGACCGCCACGATGATGGCCGCCGCGCCGATGTAGCCGAACATGGAGATCTGCTGCGCCAGCTTGCCCAGCTTCACCTGCAGGGGCGTCTCCCGGCTGTCCTCCTGCACCTCCAGGGCCAGCTCGCCGAAGAGGGTCTTGTCGCCCACCACCTTGACCTCCATGTAGGCCTCGCCGGAGACGACCACCGTGCCGCGGTAGGCGTAGAAGGGGTTCAGCAGGTCCTTGACCTCATAGGCCTCGCCCGCGGTGTTGGGATGCTTCTTGGCTTCCTCGGTCTCGCCGTTGAGGGCCGCCTGGTCCACATGGACCTCGCCCTCCACGATCTCGCCGTCGGCGGGGAGCTTGTCGCCGGCCTGGAGGTACACCAGGTCGCCCACCACCACCTCGGAGACATGGATCTCGTGGAGCTGGCCGTCCCGGAGGACCTTGGTCATCTCCTTGGCCTCCTCCTCGGCCTTCAGCACGCTGGCCTTGCCCTCCTGGCTGTGCTCGGAAATGGAGGCCACGCCGTTGGCCAGCAGGATGGCGATGAGCACGCACACGGGCTCATACCACTCCGCCTTGCCCAGGATAAAGAGCACCACCTGGATGGCCAGGGCCACCAGCAGGATCATGATCATGGGGTCCTTGAAGCCCTCCAGGATCTTCTTCCACAGGGGATCCGGGGGAATTTGGGTCAGGGTGTTGGAACCGTACTTTTTCCGGCTCTCCTCCACCTGCGCCAAGGTCAAGCCTTTGCGTTCCATGGTGCTTCGCACTCCTTTTTTTTTGTGATTCAAGCGATTTTTGCTTTCGTGGCACATTATAGCAAATCGGGGAACATATTTCAACAAATCGCGGCTGAAAAACGCGGGTTTGTGTCCCAAATGTCGGGGGCGGGGTCCCAGGACCTGCGCCGGGCGCCCGTGGGACGCAAAAGGCACCGGCCGCGGGCCGGTGCCTGGGAGGGCATGGGAATGCTTACTTGAACAGGGGCTCATAGGTCATGGAGGTGTTCAGGCCCCGCACGATGACGTCCACCGTGTTGCCCTTGAAGCGGAACTCCATGTCGTTGAAGCGCCAGCCCCGGACCGTGCGCTTGCCCAGGTTGGTGGGCTTCATCTTGAAGGTGTAGGTGCCGCCGCGGACGGTGGCGCCGGTGGCCCGGTTGCGGTAGTCGTCGGTGAAGTCAAAGTCGGTGATCCAGCCGCCGCCGCCCTTGGTGTCGTTGAGCAGGTGGCACATCTGGGCCTTGTGCAGGGTCACCACCAGGCGCTCGTCGGTGCGGGCGGCCTCGATGTCCTCCGCGGTGAGCAGGGTCCGGGCGGTGCCGCCCCGGGCCACGCACTCCACCGTCAGGTCCTCGTTCACGTTCAGTACGGGGAACTTGGTGGGGATGGGCTTGAAGTCATAGCGCACGCCGTTGATCACCCAGTAGGAGATCTTCTTCCCCGCCGGCAGCTCCGCAGCGATGTACACGTTGCCGATGCCGTTCTCAAAGGTGACCTCATAGCTGGCGCCGCCCACAGCCTTGCCATTGGCGCCGGCCCTGGCCACGGTGCAGCCCACGGTGGTCACCGTCACCGGGCCGTCGTTGGGCTTGGCGGTGGTGGTGGTGTCGTAGTCATCGTAGCTGGAATAGCCGGTGTTGGTGCGGGTGGAACGGGGACGGGTGTTGGTGGGGCTGGCGTTGGTGGGGGTGGCCGCCAGGGCCAGCACCGGAACCAGCAGAACCACCACCAGCAGCAGAGCGAAACATTTGCGGAACATGGAAGGGCCTCCTTCTCCATACCGTCTCCGGCTTCCCGGGACGGATGTATACTCATTCAATCATTATTTAGACACCGGGGCGGGAAATCCTCTTTTTCGGCAGCCTTTTTTGGGGGTTCGCCGGGAGATTTACAATTGCGACACAGCCGGCAGGGGGCAGCCGCCTCACCACTTGTAGTGCATGGCGATGGCCACGCAGTTCTGGTGGGTGGGGTCCACCCGCTTGCTGCCGTGGGTCTTGCTCTTGTAGAAGTGGATGCAGAAATGCCCCGGGAACCCGTTGTTTTTGATGGTGGTGGTGCCGTGGGGCATGCCGTTCATGGAGGCGGCGTAGACGTGGCCGTTGTACTTCACCAGGATGGACCGGCGCCGCCAGGACCACTGGCCGTAGAGGGAGCGCATCACGGCGGTGTCCGCCTTGGTCAGAGGCATGGAGTCCATGTGGTTGGCGCCGCTCCAGCGCTTGGCCTGGAAGGTCTTGCCTGTGCGGCAGTCCTTCACGGTGAACACCGCCCCCTTGGGGATGAGGTACACATTCTTGAACCAGTCCAGGCGCTCGGTGACGAAATCCTCCTTCAGCTTCTGGCCGAACATGGCGGCGATGGCCTGCCGTGTGGCCACCCCGCTGGCGGTGAGGCCGTAGGCCCGCTGAAGCCTGGCCACCGCGTTCCTGGTGGAGGTGCCGTACTTGCCGTCGATCTTGCCCTTGTAGTAGCCCAGGGCCTGGAGACACCGCTGGAGCTTGCGCACGTTGCTCCCGGAGGTGCCGGGGGCGCAGGCCTTGGGCTTGCCGATCTTGTTGAGCTTGCGCAGCAGGGCGGCCCGGGCTTCCTCCCGGGTGGTGGTTTTCCTGGTGGTCGTGGTTTTCTTGGCGGTGGTGGTTTTCTGGCTGGAGGATGAGGCGTTCTTGTCGATGTAGCGCTTCATCACATAGCCCTTGTACTTCCCGTAGGTCACCCGGTACCAGTCGCCGCTGGCGCCGGTGATGTTCACCGTGGTGCCCCTGGGCAGGCTCTGGAGCGCCGCCGAGGTCTTGGACGCCGAGGAGCGCAGCACCACCGCCGACACGTTCACATAGCCCTTCTCCGCCAGTACAGCCAGCGGCAGCAGCACCAGCAGCGCCAGGAGAATCAGCATCGCCGCCGGCTTGTGCCGCCTCAGGAAGGCCATACCGATTCCCCCTTTCCCAGCTGATCCCCCATAAATATATTGCAAAACTGTTGCAAAGTCAACAAGAAATTGCGTTGATTCTGTAAAATGCGGGTCGCAAAGGCCTTACACCGCCGGGATCTCCTGCCGGGTGTAACGCAGGAAGACCAGGATCAGCAGGATGTAGCACACGGTCTTGGGCAGCATCAGCATGCCCAGGATGGGCAGCAGGCCGGCCGCCACCGCCACCGGGATGTAGAAGAGGAAGGAGAGCAGGATGTAGAGCCAGACGAGGCGGAAGCGCCGGTCCTCCCCCCGCTTGCGGAAATACAGCAGGCACACCAGGGCCCCCAGGATCACGAAGGGAATGTTCCGGATGGTGCCCCAGAGGGGGTCGCTGCCGTTCTCCAGCCAGGCGTTCTGGGGGAAGAGGCACAGCACCGTCCGCAGCAGGGTCAGCCCCCAGACCGCCGCCGTCATGCCGCGGTTCTCTTTTTCGGCCCACAGGTCCTGCCGGATCCGGTACATCAGCACATAGAAGACGGTCATGGTGATGGAGGTCACCAGCTTGCCCACCCCCAGGGCGGCGGTCCAATTGACCCCGGTGACAAAATAGTTCAGCACCCGGGGCACCAGGTGGAAGGCGTCGCCGCAGCCCAGGATCAGGGCCGCCAGCCCCATCTTCCGTCCCGCCGCGTCCCGGGCCCGTCGCAGGATCACGCAGCCGCTGACGATGGCAAAGGCCAGATAGAGGATGTCAAAAGCAGACTCGCCGTATTTCACTTGCATCAGCCTCCCGTGTTTTTCCGCCGGAGGGGCGGGTGTTTCCATTTTATCACAGATTCCGCCGGCGCGCCACCCCGCCCCGGGGGAAATCCCCGCCCTCCCCCACGGCTTGTCAAAGCCCTCCCTTCATGCTATAATAGCCGGAGAAACCACCGGCGGCCGGGCAGGCCCGGCAGAGGGGTGATGGCATGAGAAAAGGCCTGATTATCCTGGGCAATGTGCTGATCGTGCTGGCGATCCTGACTTTTGTGGTGCTCTACGCCGGCAACGAGCAGCGCCGGCTCCTGGCCAGCCGGACGGATGCCTTTGAGAACATGACCGTGGCCATGGAGCACGTCACCACCAACTATCTGGTGGGCGAGCAGCGGGTCTGCGACAGCTGGGCCAACCACATCAACGCCACGGGCATGACGGGGCAGGAGGCCATCGACTTTGTCCGCACCTCCGTCACCTCCCCCAGCATCATGGTCCACCTCCTCTACACCGACGGGGACACCCTGGCGGGCTACACCACCACCGCCGCCTCCGGCCGGCCGGAGGACTTCACCGTCTCCTACGGCAGGATCAACCTCTTCCCCCAGGGCGTGGACGCCTTCTTCAACGCGGGCAACACCGTGAACGTCACCCGGGCCTACACCAACCCCGTGAACGCGGTGCAGTCCATCGCCTTCTGCCGGCCCGTCACCCTCACGGAAGCGGATGGGCAGACCCGGCCCGCCGTGCTGCTGCGGATCATCCCGGTGTCGGTGTTTGTGGAGGAGTGGGTCTTCCCCACCGACGAGTATGAGGAGGCGGAGATCTCCCTCCTGGACGACAACGGCGACTACATCATCAGCGGCCGCTCCTTCACCAACTCCAACTTCTTCGAGTTTTACCAGTCCTACAACCAGACGGCGCCGGACACCCGGGAGCGGCTCCACAGCGAGCTGGCGGGGGCATCCGGCAGCCTGGAGATGAACAACTCCCGGGGGGAGCGCTGCGTCATCGCCCACACCCGGGTCAACTCCACCGACGACTGGCTCATCGTGACCCTGATCCCCCTGTCGTCCCTGGGCCGCTTCACCATGGACTGGCACCTGGTGGGCATCATCGCCGGGGGCCTGCTGCTGCTGCTCCTGCTGGACTTCCTCATCATGCTGCAGTTCAACCGGCGCCTGAAGGTGGCGGCGGACGCGGCGGAGCAGGCCAACCGGGCCAAGACGGACTTCCTCTCCACCATGTCCCACGACATCCGCACCCCCATGAACGCCATCATCGGCCTCACCACCATCGCCGGGCGCAACGTGGAGGACCCCGCCACCGTCCGGGAGAGCCTGCACAAGATCAACCTGGCCAGCAATCACCTGCTGACCCTCATCAACGACATCCTGGACATCTCCAAGGTGGAGAGCGGCAAGCTCAACCTGAGCCCCGTCACCTTCTCCCTGGCGGAGTGCGCGGAGAACCTGGTGAACATCTCCCAGCCCATGGTGAAGGAGAAGAACATCGACTTCAATTTCCGCATCAGCCGGATCGAGCATGAGTACCTCTACGCCGACCAGCTGCGGATCAACCAAATCTTCATCAACCTCCTGTCCAACGCCATCAAGTACACGGAGCCCCGGGGCCGGGTCTGCGTGGACCTGCGGGAGGAGCCCGGCACCGCGCCGGACCGGGTGAAGCTCACCTACGTGGTGGCGGACACGGGCATGGGCATGTCGCCGGAGTTCATGGAGCGGATGTACCAGCCCTTCTCCCGGCAGACGGACAGCCGGGTGAACACCATCCAGGGCACGGGCCTGGGCCTGGCCATCACCAAGCAGATGGTGGACCTGATGCACGGCACCATCGACTGCCGGAGCGCCCTGGGGGAGGGCACCACCTTCACCGTGGTGCTGGAGATCCCCATCGCGGACCGGAAAACGGAGCAGATGACCCTGCCGGAGGGCACCCGGGTGCTCATCGCCGACGACGACCCGGTGCTGCTGGAGACCGCCATGGACACCCTGCAGTCCCTGGGCGCCCGGGCGCAGGCCGTGGGCACCAGCGCAGGGGCGGTGGAGCAGGCCGTCCGGGCCAAGGAGCAGGGCGATCCCTTCCAGGTGGTGATCCTGGACTGGAAGATGCCGGACATGGACGGCATCCGGGCCGCGGAGCAGATCCGCAGCGCCGTGGGCCCGGAGGTGCCCATCCTGCTGATCTCCGCCTACGACCAGTCCGACCTGGAGGAGGCGGCCCAGCAGGCCGGCATCAGCGGCTTCATCAGCAAGCCCCTCTTCCGCTCCACCCTCTATGACAAGATCAGCGAGCTGCTGGGCCAGGCCCGGGAGCACGCCGACCAGGAGGAGGACGACACGGACATCGCCGGCATGAACATCCTGGTGGCGGAGGACAACGACATCAACTGGGAGATCATCTCCATGCTGCTGCAGATGCACGGCATCACCAGCGAGCGGGCGGAGAACGGCCAGCTGGCGGTGGACCGCATGGCCCGGGCCCGGGAGGGCGAGTTCAACCTGATCTTTATGGACATCCAGATGCCCGTGCTCAACGGCATCGACGCCACCCGGGCCATCCGCGCCCTGCCGGACCCCCGGGCGGCGGGGATCCCCATCATCGCCATGACGGCGGACGCCTTCTCCGAGAACATCGCGGAGTGCCTGGCCGCCGGCATGAACGGCCACATTGCCAAGCCCATCGACATGAAGCTGGTGCTGAAGGAGCTCCGGCGGATCCGGGAGAGCGAGAAACGAAAGGAAGGTTTTGCCCCATGAGGAAGACGGGAATGAAATGGCTGCGCTGCCTGCTGGCCCTGGCGCTGACCCTGTGCCTCACCGCCTGCGGCGCACCGGAGAAGAAGGACGACCCGTCCGCTTCCGGCGTCTTTGTGCCCGCCCTGGACAAGGACACCGCCTGCACCATCCAGGTGGTGGGCCACTACGACAACTTCGAGGCCCTGGTGTCGGAGTTCAACCTCTTCAACCAGTACTACCCCAACGTGACGCTGAAATACGTCAAGCTGGACGACTACAACAAGAGCATCGTCACCGCCCTCACCGGCAGCGAGGCCCCGGACATCTTCTTCGCCTACCCCTCCATGGTCATCGCCAAGGAGACCTATCAGGGGCTGTTCGACGCGGCGGAGGACCTGTCGGACAAGGCCCTGGGCATCGACCTGGGCTGCATCCGCCCCGGCCTGCTCTACAAGGATGAGCAGGGGCATGTGCCCTTCGTGCCCATCTTCTCCGAGACCTACGGCATGCTGGTGAACGAGGACCTGTTCAAGAAGGAGAACGTCCAGATTCCCCGGACCTACTCCCAGCTGACGCAGGCCTGTGAACAGCTGCAGAAGGCGGGCTACGCCAGCCCCATGATGGGCTACAACCGGGGCACCTTCCTGCTCTACCCCATGCTCCACCCCTATTTCTGCGCCCAGATCCGGGATAACCGGGCCGCCCTGGACGCCCTCAACGCCATGAAGCCCGAGGCCGGGGAGTACATGCGCTCCACCCTGGAGAAGGCCGTGGACTTCATGAACCGGGGCTTCATCGACCTGGAGGCCTGCAACACCCTGGAGAAGGACTATGACCCCGTGATCCTCCGCTTCTTCGAGGGGGACGTCCCCATGATGCTGGCCAAGGCGGGCACCGTGTCCGGCACGGAGAAGCGGGAGAGCCGCTCCGAGGCCTTCACCGCCCACCCCTTCAAATACAGCTTCTGGCCCGTGCCCTCCACGGAGGAGGGGAGCTATTTCCTGGACGTGATCAGCCTGTACTTCGGCGTGAACCGCAACAGCAAAAACCTGGCCATGGCCAACGAGTTCATGCGCTTCCTGGTGACCACGGCGGAATTGAACCGCATGGCCCAGGCCAAGCGCATGGTGACCCCCTGCAACGACATGTCCCTGGACGGGGTGTACGCCGCCTTCGGCGAGCTGGACCCCAGCCGGGTGATCTACCAGACGGAGCTGGGCCTGCAGGACGCCCCGGACGTCTATGTGCGGGACGCCTGCTGGCGGGTGAGCAACGGCCTGGTCACCGTGGACGAGGCGGTGGCCGGCTTCGGCAAAACAGAATAAGGGACGACGGCTGCCCCGCGCCCCCGTACTGAAAATGAAACCCTCAGGAGGTACACCCCATGAAGAGACTGCTGGTTGTCCTGGCCGCCCTGCTGGCCCTGCTGCTGTGCGGCGCCGCCCAGGCGGACCGTTACCCCACCAACCCCTACCGTCAGGAGGACCTGGCCCTGGAGCGCCGGGACTGGATGGAGACCCACAGCAGGGCCACCTACTGGCAGAAGGATTTCCACCTGGAGGTGGTGACGGCCCCCACCTACGACACCCCGGGCGTGTTCAGGATCGTCAAGGAATCCACCGCGCCGGACGCCACGTTCACCTACGCCGCCCAGGTGTATGACGACCGCCTCGACGACGGCGACCGGCTGCTCTACAGCCTCCACAACATCTCCGGCGACACCCTGACCCTGCCGCTCCTGGCCATGCCCGCCACCTACAGGATCACCCTCTTCGCCGAGAACCATTCGAACGCAGACGAGAGCCGCAGCGCCCGCTATACCTTCACCCTGGACCCGGACGCGGACCACCCCGCCCTCTCCGACAAGGTGGCGGGCATCGTGAACCAGTGCAAGGTTCCCGGGGACGACTGGCAGACCGCCCTGAACCTCCACGACTGGCTCACCCACCACGCCCGGTACGACTACACCTACACCATGTACGGCCCGGACGGCGTGCTCTACAAGGGCACCGGCGTGTGCGACAGCTACTCCAAGGCCTACAACCTGCTGCTGCGGGAGGCCGGGATTGACGTCGCCCGGGTCAGCAGCAATCCCATGAACCACGCCTGGAACGTGGTATGCATCGATGACATCTGGGCCCATGTGGACGTCACCTGGGATGATCCCGGCGAGAGCGAGGGGCCCGTGAGCGGCGAGGAATACCACCATTTCTTCTGCCTCAGCGACGCCTTCATCCAGGACGGGCGGTACCACAGCACCCACCACGACTATGCAGCCAGCCACGCCTGCCCCTCCCTGGCCAACAGCGCCATTGTCCGGCTGGACGAGGAGTGGCCGGAGGCGAACACCTGGCAGGACGAAGCCGGCAAAACCGGCACCTATACCGACCTGTTCCAGGCGCAGATCGACCTGGGCCAGACCAGTTTCGATGTTGACCTGAAGCCCCGTCTGGACGCCGGCGACGGCGCTTTCTACGACCTGTCAGATTCGGACAATGCCGCCTACTTCGCCCCGAAGTTCCACCTGCTGGCCATGGTGCAGCAGTACCGCAGCTGGCAAAGCACCGCGGGGAACGCCGTCACCGTGGCGGTGACCTTCAACGAGAGCGACCGCGTCTTCCACGTGGAGGTCACCGGCGCCGGCCCCGACCCTGCCCCGGGCTACGACATCTGCGTCCTGCCGGAGAGCACGGAGTCCCTGGGCGCCGAGGCCTTCCGGGGCACGGCCTTCCGGGAGTTTGTGCTGCCGGACCTCCCGGTGACCGTGGCGGCGGACTGCTTTGCGGGGCTCACCGTGGACGCGGTGTGGATCACCATCCCCAACGCCGCCTCCGTCGTCGACCCGGATGCCTTCCCCGCCGGCATCACCGTGACCCTCATCGCCCCGGCGGCCCTGACCATCGACGGCACCCCGGTGGAGACCTTCTGCCAGCAGAACGGCCTGCTCTACCTGGCGCCCTGATCCCTTTCCCCGCCTTTCCTCCCCCGCCCGCCCGGCGGGGGTTTTCCGTCTCCCCCGGATCCGCAGTACACACCAGAAACAATCCCCGGCGGAAAAAGCCTTTTCAAAGCCGGGAAAGTGGGGTATAATGGTGGCCGTCGCCGCAAGGCGTTACGGAACAAGGAGGGCAAGGGCATGAAGCGTGTGCTGGCATGGCTGATGGCCATGATGATGCTGATCCCGGCGCTGGGGCTGGCGGATCCGGTGATGGCGGGCTACGACGCCGCCGAGACCGGGCACGACTGGGACAACAACCGCTTTTTCCTGGCCATGGAGGAGAAGACAGGCCTGCGGTTCGTCTACCGCCAGTTCAAGGACGCCGCGGAGTATCAGCGCTACAAAACCGGGCTGAAGGCGGAGGGGGAGCTGCCCGCCGTGCTTTTCAAGGCCTCCCTCACCCCCGGGGAGGAGCAGGCCCTCTACGACGCCGGGGTGCTCAGGGACCTGCGGCCCCTGCTGCCGGAGTGGGCGCCCAACCTGTGGGCCCTGCTCCAGGCGCACCCGGACTGGCTGGCGGCCATCTCCCTCCCCGACGGCGCCATCGTCTCCCTGCCCCTGCTGGACCCCCTGCTGAGCAACAACCTGATCTGGATCAACAAGCGCTGGCTCACCATGACCCAGCAGGCCATGCCCGAGACCCCGGAGGCCCTGACGGAGGTGCTCCGGGCCTTCAAGGCCGGCGATCCCAACCGCAACAGCAAGGCGGATGAGATCCCCCTCACCTTCACCGGCATGTGGGACCTGCGCTTCCTGCAGCACGCCTTCGGCCTGGTCACCAACGACTATTACCTCACCCGGGACGAGGCGGGGCAGATCGTCTGCGGCATCACCGGGGACCGCAGCCGGGCCTTCCTGGCCTGGCTCCACGATCTGTGGGCGGAGGAGCTGCTGGACCACAGCGGCTTCACCACCAGCGACACCACCCGCAAGCTCTCCGACTCCGCCACCACCATCCCCTACGGCGTGGTCTTCGGCACCTCCCCCATGTCCCTGCTGCCCGCCAAGGCGGCGGAGGACTACACCGCCCTGCTCCTGCACCCGGCGGGAGAGGCCCCGGTCTACCGCAGCTTCATGGGCGCCGTGGTGCGGGGCACCTTCGCCGTCACCACCGCCTGCGAGAACCCCGGGGAGATGCTGCGCTGGGCGGACGTCCTCTACACGGAGGAGGGCTGCTTCATGGCCCGGGCGGGCGTCCTGGACGAGGACTATCAGCGGGACGCCGACGGCAAGTGGCGCTGGCTGTACTCCGCCGAGCAGGTGGCCTCCCTGGTGAGCCGGGAGGACACCATCGACGCCGGCAGCCCCATCCCGGGCTATGTGCCCGAGTCCTTCAACCTCAGCTTTGACGACGTATCCGCCAACCGCCTGGTGGCGGAGTTCGCCCAGGTGGCGTCCGTGGCCCGGGAGGCCGTGCCCCAGATGAGCCTCACCCCGGAGGAGGAGGCCCGGCTGGCGGCGCTGATGCCCGCCCTCAGCGCGTATTGCGAGACCCGGATGACCTGGTTCGTCACCGGGGACTGGCCCCTGGACGACGCCCACTGGGAGGAGTTTTGCAGCCAGATTGACGCCCTGGGCATGGCGGAGATCATCCAGATCTGGCAGCGGGCCGCAGACCGGCAGAAGGAGGCAGACCATGAGTGAGACCATGCAGTTGATCCGTGCCCTGAACGACGGCAGCCTGATGGAGCAGCTGACCTGGCTCTACGGCAGCCGCAACGGGGAGCTCGTCAGCCAGACCAACCGCTGCAAAACCCTGCTGAGCAAGCACGAGAAGCACTTCGGTGCGGACCGGCCCGTGTGGCTGATCAGCGCGCCGGGCCGGGCGGAGATCGGCGGCAACCACACCGACCACAACCGGGGCCGGGTGCTGGCGGCGTCGGTGAGCATGGACACCCTGGCGGCGGTCTCCCCCCGGGAGGACCGGGTGGTGCAGGTGCGCTCCGAGGGCTATGCCCCCATGACCCTCACCCTGGACAGCCTGGAGCCCCGGCCGGAGGAGGAGGGCACCACCGCCGCCCTGATCCGGGGCGTGGCCCAGGGCATGGCGGAGCGGGGGTTCGCCATCGGCGGCTTTGACGCGGTGGTCCACTCCACCGTGGCCTCCGGCAGCGGCCTGAGCTCCTCCGCCGCCTTCGAGGTGCTGGTGAGCGCCATTTTCGACCAGCTCTTCAACCGCTTTGACATGGATTTCGTCACCCGGGCCAAGATCAGCCAGTACGCGGAGAATGTCCACTTCGGCAAGCCCTCGGGCCTGCTGGACCAGATGGCCTCCGCCGCCGGCGGCCTGGTGGCGGTGGACTTCGCCCGGGAGGAGCCGGAGGTCCGGCGCCTGTCCTTTGATTTCGCCGCCCGGGGCTATGCCCTGGCCGTGGTGGCCACCGGCGGCAGCCACGCCGACCTCACGGCGGACTACGCCGCCATCCCCGCGGAGATGAAGCAGGTGGCGGCCTGCCTCGGGGAGGAGGTGCTGCGGCGGGTCCGGCCGGAGGAGTTCCAGGCCGCCCTGCCCACCCTGCGGGGCAAGGTCAGCGACCGCGCCCTGCTGCGGGCCATGCACTTCTTCGCGGAGAACGACCGGGTGCTGACCCAGGTGGAGGCCCTGGACCGGGAGGACATGCCCGCCTTCCTGGAGGCCATCATCGCCAGCGGCCGCTCCTCCTACATGTATCTGCAGAATGTGTGGGCGAGCCCCGCGGAGCAGGGCCTGGCCCTGGCCCTGGCCCTGGCGGAGGAGATGCTGGCCGGGAAGGGCGCCTGGCGGGTCCACGGCGGCGGCTTCGCCGGCACCACGCTGAACTTCGTGCCCCTGGAGCTGCTGGACGGCTTTGTCAGCCGGATGGACAGCGTCTTCGGCCAGGGCGCCTGCCGGGTGCTGAACATCCGGCCGGTAGGCGCCTGGGTCATGCGGGTATAACCCCCGCTGCCACGCAGTATTCAAAAAGCCTCCCTGCCGCATCACAGCGCGGCGGGAGGTTTTTGCGCGGATCGGATTACAGCTGCTTCTCCCGGGGGCCGGTCTCCCGGGCCAGGTTGTGGACCCAGCGGCCGCTGCGGACAAAGAGGAAGCCCAGGATGCACTTGAGGAGGTTTGCGCCTTCCACCGTGGCGAAGGTGGGCTCGATGGGCCAGCCCAGGCCCCGCACCAGCAGGTAGGCCAGGGGCACCGCCACGGCCCACATGTAGCCGCTGTCGAAGATAAAGGTGATCAGGGTCTTGCCGCCGGAGCGGAGGGTGAAGTAGGCGCAGTTGGCGAAGGCGCCCAGGGGCATGACGCAGGCGAAGATCAGCAGGAGGC
The DNA here is from genome assembly GCA_017519405.1 of Clostridia bacterium. Classification (GTDB taxonomy): domain Bacteria; phylum Bacillota; class Clostridia; order Christensenellales; family Aristaeellaceae; genus RUG11272. The sequence goes on along the minus strand of JAFWSH010000002.1, from coordinate 25,496 downwards.
GGGTGGCCAGGCTCCGGACCTCCGGGGTGACGGCCCGGTAGACCAGGGGAATCCAGGGGGAGGCCGCCGCCAGCAGGACGCCCATCCCCACTGCCGCGGCCACGCTGAAGGCCATCAGCCGCCAGGCGTCCCGCCGGGCCTCGGCAAACCGCCCGGCCCCCAGGGATTGCCCCACCACCACCGACACCGCCGTGCCCATGGCGAAGGTCACCGCGTTGAACAGGTTGGAGATGGTAGAGGAGATGCTCAGGGCCGCCACCACCGCCAGGCCGCAGAGGGAGTAGGCTGCCGTGAGGGTGCTCATGCCCACGGACCAGAGCAGCTCGTTGGCCAGCAGCGGCGCCCCCAGGCGCAGTACCCGCCTGAGGAGGCTCCCCGGCACCCGCAGCGTCCGGTAGACCCCCTGGATGAAGGTGTAGCGCCGGCGGCGCAGGTGGGTGAAGCCCGCCACGATCCCCAGCTCCACATAGCGGCTCAGCACCGTGGCCATGGCCGCGCCGGTGACCCCCAGGGCCGGGAAGCCCAGCCGGCCGAAGATCAGCAGCCAGTTGAACAGGGCGTTGGTGGCCACCGCCGCCACACTGGCCGCCATGGGCAGGCGGGTCTCCCCCATCTCCCGAAGGGTGCCGGCATAGCACACCGACAGGGCAAAGGCCGGCAGCCCCGGCAGCAGCAGGATCAGGTAGCGCTGCCCGTGGCCCAGGATGGCCTCCGCCAGGGCCGGGTCCCCCTCTCCCTGCAGGAACAGGGAGATGAGCTCCTCCCCCCAGAGGCTGAAGGCCGCCAGCGCCGTGCCCACCAGCAGGATGGACTCCCAAAGCTTGATGCGGAAGGTGTTCCGCAGGCCCTCGATGTCCTCCGCCCCGTAGAACTGCGCCCCGAAGATGGCCGGCCCCGACAGCCCGCCGAAGAGGGTCAGGTTGAACACGAACACCAGCTGGTTGGCCACAGACACGCCGCTCATCTCGGCGTCCCCCAGGGCCCCCACCATCAGGTTGTCCAGGAAGTTCACAAAGTTGGTGATGCTGTTCTGCACGATCACCGGCAGAATGATGGCCAGCACCGCCCGGTAGAAGGCCCGGTCCCCCACCAGGGCCCGGCGGGCGCGATGAAGAAAGGTGGTCATGGCGGTATACCCCGTCTGCATTCATGGCAGGAACCGCTCCCGCCTCCGGGCGCGTACCCGGGGCACCGCGGTCCCCTCCACAGTATAGCATGAAGGCGGGGTTTGGCAACAGGGGAACAGGCCCGCCGCCGCAAATTCTGCGCAGAGCCGGGCCTCCCCCTGAATGCTCCGCCCCGCCAGAACAAGCAAACACCCGCCGGCAGCTGCACCGGCGGGTGTTCTCTGGCTTGGGGGGTATTACTCGGCCCGGACGAAGATGTAGGCGAAGGCCACGTCGCCGTCCTTCTTGACCATGTTGTCGTCGCTGTAGCAGACGATGAGCTGGCCGGCCTCGTTCAGGCCCATGTACTTCATGTTCTCGTCGGCGATGGCCTCGTTCTTCACGCCGGTGACGGCCTCGAAGAACAGGTTCTTCTCCTCGGCGCTGACCTTGCTCAGCTTGCCCACGCCCTTGCAGACGTAGGTGGAGCCCTCGGACCACTTGCCGGTCATCTCGGACACGTCCCAGCCGTCCCAGGGCAGCTTGAGGGAGGCGGGCTCCTCGGTGATGGCGGCGTCGAAGGTCAGGGCGGCCTCGATGTCGTACACATGGGTGTGGATGTAGGCGGCCTGGTCCACCATGACGCCGGCGTCGGAGCCGGTGGCGCTGGCGTCCAGCAGGGCCTTCACGGACATGGTGACGGCGTTCTCGGGCACGGCGATGAGGCCCTTCACCTCAATGTCGTTCTCGTCGGCGAAGTCCTCGCCGATATAGGCGGCGGCCAGCACCCACTCGCCCTCCCACTCGGTGACCAGGGCCTCGCGGTTGAAGGCCATCACCTGCTCGGGATCGGCGTCCAGGATGCCCTCGGCGCAGGCGCAGGAGATCAGCAGGGCGGCGCACAGCAGCACAGACAGGAATTTCTTCATGATCGACACGTTCCTTTCCATTTTGATTCCGGTGGATCCGGGAACCCTTGTCCCGAGTATACCACAAACCGGGGCCGGGGTGTAAGGCCGGCGGAAGATTTTACATTCCGGGCCTTACACGCCGGAGTAGGCGGCAAAGCCGCAGTCGATGGGCAGCACCACGCCGGTGATGGCGGAGGCGGCCTTGTCGTCCGTGAGGAAGAACACGCCGCCCAGCAGCTCCTCGCTGTCCACGAAGCGGCCCATGGGGGTGCCGGCCAGGATCTTGGCGGAGCGGGCCGTGGGGGTGCCGTCGGGGTTGAAGAGCAGGGCCCGGTTCTGGTTGGACACCAGGAAGCCCGGGGCGATGGCGTTGGCCCGGATGCCGCAGCCGGCGAAGTGGGTGGCCAGCCACTGGGTGAAGTTGGAGATGGCGGCCTTGGCGCCGGAGTAGGCGGGAATCTTGGTCAGGGGGATGTAGGCGTTCATGGAGGAGATGTTCAGGATGCAGCCGTGCCTGCGCTCCACCATGTCCTTGGCGAAGGTCTGGGTGGGGAGGAGGGTGCCCTGGAAGTTCAGCTTGAACACGAAGTCCACGCCGGAGGCCTCCAGGTCGAAGAAGGTCTTCTGGCCCTCCTTGGCCTCGTGCTGATACTCGTTGTCGGTGGTGGCCCGGGGGTTGTTGCCGCCGGCGCCGTTCACCAGGATGTCGCAGGGGCCCAGGTCACGCAGCACCTGCTGGTGCACCTGCTCCAGGGCCTCGGGGTCCAGGACGTTGGCCTTGTAGCCCTCGCAGATGAAGCCCTGGGCTTTCAGCTCATCCGCCAGCTTTTTCACAGCCTCCTCGTTCAGGTCCAGGGCCGCCACCTTGGCGCCCGCCTGGGCATAGGCCCGGGCCATGTCGCCGCAGAGCACGCCGCCCGCGCCGGTGATCACTACCACTTTGCCGGTGAAGTCCACATTCAGGGGAAGGTTCATGGTGTATTTCTCCTTTCAATTCGGTGAATCAAGCCTCAGGCTCTGTACTGCTCGGGGATCGGAATGGCGTTGGAGGAGGCGGGAGCGGAACCGATCTTCTCCCGCTTGGTGAACACCTTCTCATACCAGCGGTCCAGGAAGGACTGGGGCTTGTCGCCCTTGTCGGCCTTCTCCTGCACGAATTCCGCAGGCACCTGGTCGATGGTCTGCCAGGTCTGCATTGCTTCCTCGGTGCTCATGCCGCCCTGGATGGCGGCCTTGCGGACGGCGTTGACAGCCTGTACTTCCCGCATCTTGTCGCCGGAGAGGGAGTAGCGGGTCATGCAGAAGGTGGTGACCAGCCAGGAGGCCATGGGCAGCAGGCAGAAGCAGATGATGGCGCTGAGCTTCATGCCCTCCATGTAGGGCGTGCCCTCGGCAGGCAGCGCGTTGAGGCCGGGCACCAGGAAGACGATGAAGACCTGCAGCAGCAGCGTCTGGAGAGAGGAGATCAGCTTGTCCACCAGGGAGAACACGGTGCCCATGATGCCGGGCACATAGTTGCCGCTGCGGTAGGTCTCATAGTCTGTGCAGTCCGCCACCATGGGGATGGTGAGGTTGTCGCAGCAGTTGAAGGCGCCGTAGCCGCAGCCGTAGAAGATGACAAACAGTATGGTGTACAGATTGATGGTTAAGTGGAATCCGCCCTCCATGGAGAAGATGCTCAGCTTGGTGGCGGGGTTGTTGTAGTCGTAGGCGATCAGCAGCGCCAGCACGCCGATGTAGAACAGGAAGGCAAAGACGGTGAACTGGGCCACGCCGCGCTTCTGTCCCTTGGCGCCGGCCGTCTTGCTCCCCCAGACGAAGAAGATGCCCATGAAGATGAAGCACAGCACATAGAAGGGAATGAACAGGCCGTTGTAGTCACCCATCAGACAGCCGTACACCAGAAAGGCCACGGTGCCGGAGGTGGCGACGGTGGAGGCCAGCTTGTTCAGACCGGCGCTGGTCACCAGCCAGCGGATTTCCTTGTTGTTCCTCAGAATGCCGGCATAGTCCTTCAGCGTGGCAGGCTTCTCGGAGACGCCCCAGAACTCGGGACGGTCCTTCTCCGCGATGGCGGCCACCGCCATGATGGTATAGATGGCGGAGATGATGATGACAAAGGGAACCATGATGTCGTAGAAGGTCGGGCCGTAAGCGGCGCCGCGCAGCACGGTCTCAACACCGTCGACGACGTAGGTGATGGTGCCCTTGGGGCAGATCGCCTCGTTAGTCAGCACGCCGCCCGCCATCACGTTCACCAGCACGATGGAGCCGATCATGCCGATCATGTTCCAGATCACGAACTGGCTGCGCTGCTTGGGATCGTTGGTCAGGCAGGTCTGGCCGGCCTTGGTGCATGCGCACTGGGCCGTGTAGCCGATGACGTACACAATGTAGCTGACGATGTAGACCACCCAGCGCCAGACGCTGGCGGAATCAGGCAGCCCGCGGAAGAACACCATCATCAGCAGCAGGGAAAGCGCCAGCATCGCGTTGCCCACCACCATGAAGGGACGGAACTTGCCGAAGCGGGTGCGGGTGCGGTCCATCAGGCCGCCGCAGATGGGGTCGGTGATGCCGTCGAAGATCCGCATCAGGGGGGCAAAGAGGCTGTTGAAGGTGGAGACGCCCAGCACCAGCGCCGCAGAGGCCACCGCGGTGCCCAGGGCGGCGGCGGTGGAGCCGGTGAGGTACATGATGGCGTAGTAGGTGAAATAGGTGTAGAACGCGAAGTAGACGTTGGTGGCCGCGTTGTTGAAGGGGAACAGGGCGATCTGCCATTGCTTGGCCCTGTTGACCGCGGCGGTGCTGGCCGGAGCTTCCTTAGCCATGTCGGTGATCCTCCAATATTTATGTCTCCTGGTTGGTCCAGTTGGCGCCCTTGTCGCCGGTGTCCTTCAGGGTGTAGGCGGGGTTGGGGGTGTCCACGTGGCGGAAGACCGCCTCGTCCCGGCACTCGCCGCTGACGGCGGTCACCCGGGTCTCCTTCCCCAGGGGCACCCGGAAGGTGAAGACGTGCTCGCCGTAGCGGGTCTCCAGCTTCTGTCCGTCCACCATCAGGGTGATCTCGCTCTGGTTGGAGTACACCTTCACGGTGATCTCCTTCTCCGTGCGGTCCACGAAGCGCTTGGAGCAGATGTGGACGAAGGGATCCTTGGACCACCAGGCCTTGTAGAGGTAGAAGCTGTCCTTCTTGGTCTTGCGGTCGAAGGTGATGAGGCCCTTGTGGTTCATGCCGGGCTCGCCGCCCTGGTTCCGGGCGTCGGCGGCGAAGTCGAACATGTTCCACACATGGGTGGCCCACATGTAGGGATTGCGCTCAAAGCAGCGCAGGAGGTACTCGTGGTAGATGGCCTGGTACTCCTCCGTGTGGTCCCCCCGGCGGGGATGGGCGGAGTGGAGGTTGGGCATGCCCTCGCAGCCGTACTCCGAGTAGCCCAGGCAGCGGTCCGGGTACACCATGTGGAAGAAGCGCATCCACACGTCGTTGAGCCACAGGCCGGGCACATACCAGCCCAGGTAGAGGTTCCAGCTCACCACGTCGGTGATGTGGGCCACCTTGTTGAAGGGGCCGCACATGGCATAGCAGGCCAGGGTGGTGAAGCGGGTGGGGTCCATCTCGTGGCACAGGTCGTTGAGCACCCGGTGGTTGTCCAGCATGTCCGCCTTGTCCTTGGTGGAGATGGTGATCTCGTTGCTCACGCCCCAGCACACGATGGAGGGGTGGTTGTAGTTCTGGACGATGAGCTCCTTCATCTGGGAGATGGTGTTCTCCCGGCCATTGGGCATGTGTTCGGAAATGTAGGGGATCTCCGCCCAGACCACCATGCCCCGCTCGTCGCACAGGTCGTAGAAATACTGGTCGTGCTGGTAGTGGGCCAGGCGGATGGTGTTGGCGCCCATCTCACAGATCAGGTCCATGTCCTCCCGGTGCATTTCCGGGGTGAGGGCGTTGCCGATGCCCTTGCGGTCCTGGTGCCTCGAGACGCCCCGGAGGGGATAGCTCTTGCCGTTGAGGTAGAAGCCGGTCTTGGCGTGGTAGTGGAAGTCCCGGACGCCGAAGCGGGTCTTCACCTCGTCCACCGCCTCGCCCTCCACCGTGAGGGTGGCCACGGCGGTGTAGAGGTAGGGGTCCTCCAGGCCGTTCCACAGCCGTACCCGGTCGATGGCCAGGTCCACGTCCGTGCCCTCCCCGGCGGCCACCTCCATGCCCTCCGCGTCCAGCAGCCGCACCCGCACGGTGCCCTCCGGCGCGTTGGTCCAGGTCTTCACGTTCACGGTGCCCCGGTGGTAGCCCGCCTCGGGCTTCGCCGTTACCTGGATGCCCGGGCCGCCGAAGTGGTCCAGGTCAAAGTGCTGCCGGCTCACCACCATCAGCACCACGTCCCGGTAGATGCCGCCGTAGAAGGTGAAGTCCGCCTTCTGGGGGTAGACCCGGTCGTTGACGCTGTTGTCGGCGATCACCACCAGGGTGTTCTCCCCCTGGCGGAGGAGGCCGGTGATGTCGGCCCGGAAGGTGGAGTAGCCGCCGTCGTGGTGGATGCACTTCTGGCCGTTCACGGTCACATCGGCGGTGGCGTTGACGCCCCGGAACTCCAGGTAGACGCACTCCCGCTTCGGATCAAAGGCCGGGGCGGGGAAGGTTTTGGTGTAGACGCAGCTGCCCCGCCAGTAGTCGTTGCCGCCGTCCTGGCCGTCCACGGCGTTCCAGGTGTGGGGCAGGTCCACCGGAACCTCCTTCTTGTCCGGCCCCAGGAAGAGCCAGCCCTTGTTCAGGATTTCCGTCTTTCTCATGGTTCGTCATCCTTTCGCCGGATTGTGCAGTCTGTCAGCCGCGAATCTCCCGGACAATGCCGGCGGCCTCCCGGACCAGTTCCTCGATCCGGTCAAACTGCTTCTCCTTGATGAGGCTGCCGCTGACCATCCAGCTGCCGCCGCAGGCCAGGATCTTGTCATACTTCAGGTAGTCCCGCACATTGTCGGCGTTGATGCCGCCGGTGGGCATGAAGCGCAGGCGCACATAGGCGGCGCACATGGCCTTGAGCATTTTCAGGCCGCCGGAGGGCTCCGCGGGGAAGAACTTCAGCACGTCCAGGCCCAGGCTCATGGCCGCTTCGATCTCGGTTGGGGTGCACACGCCGGGGGTCATGGGGACGCCCTTCTCCATCACATACTCCGACACCTTGGGGTTGAAGCCGGGGCTGACGATGAAGCGGGCGCCGGCGTCGATGGCGCGGTCCGCCTGCTCACAGGTCAGCACGGTGCCCGCGCCCACCAGCATGTCGGGATAGGCCTTGGCCAGGCGGCGGATGGACTCCTCCGCGGCCTCGGTGCGGAAGGTCACCTCCGCGGCGGGCAGGCCGCCCCGCATGAGCCGCTCCCCCAGGGGCAGGGCGTCCTCCACGTCGTTGAGCACCACCACGGGGATAATGCCGGTGGCCTGCAGCTTGTTCATCATCTCGTCAAACATGTCCTTATCCTCCTTCGATCTCTGCCGGGCGCCGGGCTCAGCGCTTCACCCGGGCGCTGCCGTTCTTCATGATGGACTCCACTTCCTCCACGCTGGCCATGCTGGTGTCGCCGGGGGTGGTCATGGCCAGGGCGCCGTGGGCCGCGCCGTAGTTCACGGCCAGCTCCGGATCCCCGGTGGTCATCAGGCCGTAGACCAGGCCGGAGGCGAAGGAGTCGCCGCCGCCCACCCGGTCCAGGATCTCCAGGCCGTCATAGGCCTTGGACATGTGCACCTGGCCGTCCGCCCAGCAGATGGCCTTCCAGTCGTTGACCGTGGCGGTGCGCACGGTGCGCAGGGTGGTGGCGATGGCCACGAAGTTGGGATACTGCCGGGCGGCTTCCTCCACCATGCGGCAGTAGCCCTCCAGGTTCAGGGCGCTCAGGCCGGCGTCGTTGCCCTCCACCGTCAGCCCCAGGCAGGCGGTGAAGTCTTCCTCGTTGCCGATCATCACGTCCACATACTTGGCCACCTCCCGGTTCACCTCCCGGGCCTTCTCCAGGCCGCCGATGGCGGACCACATGGAGGGCCGGTAGTTCAGGTCGTAGGAGATCACCGTGCCGTATTTCTTGGCGATCTTGCAGGCGGCGATGACGGTCTCGCAGCTCTGCTCGGACAGGGCCGCGTAGATGCCGCCGGTGTGCAGCCAGCGCACCCCCAGCTCCCCGAAAATGTGCTCGAAATCAAAGTCCTCGGGCCGGGCCTTGGAGATGGCGGTGTTGGCCCGGTCGGAGCAGCCCACGGCCCCCCGGATGCCGAAGCCCCGCTCCGTGAAGTTCAGCCCGTTGCGGCAGATGCGGCCGATGCCGTCGGTCTTGGCCCAGTGGATCAGGCCGGTGTCCACGCCGCCCTGCTCGATCAGGTCCTTCAGCAGCTTGCCCACCTCGTTGTCCGCGAAGGCGGTGATCACGCCGGTACGCATGCCGAAGCACTTGTGCAGGCCCCGGACCACGTTGTACTCGCCGCCGCCCTCCCAGACCCGGAACTCCCGGGCGGTGCGGATCCGGCCCTCGCCGGGGTCCAGGCGCAGCATGATCTCTCCCAGGGAGACCGCGTCGTAGCGGCACTGGTCGGCGGGGCGCAGGTTCAGGTTCAGCATTCTCTTATCCTCCTTGTATGTCGCTTATGCTTTGTTTTCCTTGACGATGGCCTCCCACAGGCCGTTGATGTAGGCGGCGCCCAGGGCCCGGTCATACAGGCCGTAGCCCGGGCGGCCCTGCTCGTCCCAGATCATCCGGCCGTGGTCCGGGCGGATGTAGGTGTCGGGGCAGGTCTCCCAGATGGCCTTCATGATCTCATACAGGTCCAGGTCGCCGGCTTCGGACAGGTGGGCGGCCTCCCGGAAGTGGTGGTAGCCCAGGTACTTCACGTTCCGCACGTGCATGGCGCCGATGCGGTCCATCTTGCCGAAGTGGCGGATGATGGCGGGGATGTCGTTGTCCGGGTTGGAGCCCAGGGAGCCGGTGCACAGGCACAGGGTGTTGGCGGGGCTGTCGTGGAGGCCCACCATGATGTCGAAGTCCGCCTGGCTGTGGGTGATGCGGGGCAGGCCGAAGATGGGCCAGGCCGGGTCGTCGGGGTGGCAGGCCATGCGCACGCCTACCTCCTCGCACACGGGGATCACCGCGTCCAGGAAGTACTTGAAGTTCCGGCGCAGGTCGTCCGGGCCGATGCTCTCATACTGCCGGAGGGTGGTCTCCAGCAGGGCCAGGCGCTCCGGCTCCCAGCCGGGGAGGGTGAAGCCCTTGCTGTCCTCGGCGGTCTTGCGCACGATCTCCAGCGGGCCCATCTCCCCCAGGTCCTTCTCGTCGAAGTACAGGGAGTTGGAGCCGTCCTCCGGGATCACCCGGGCCAGGTCGGTGCGCAGCCAGTCGAACACGGGCATGAAGTTGTACACGATCACCTTCACCCCGTGCCTGGCCAGCATGCGGATGGTGGAGATGTAGTTGGCGATGTACTCCTCCCGGGAGGGGAGGCCCATCTTGATGTCCTCGTGGACGTTCACGGACTCGATGACCTCGATGGCCAGGCCCGCCTCGTTGACCTCTTTTTTCAGGGCCACGAACTCCTCCTCCGGCCAGTCCACGCCCGCGGGCTTGTCCAGCAGGCCCATCAGGCCCGTCATGCCGGGGATCTGCTTTACGTACTTCAGGGGGATGGGGTCGATCTTGCTGCCGTACCAGCGGAATGTCATCTTCATGGGATCATGCCTCCTTCACCGCGGTCGCCCGGGTTTTTTTCACATAGATGGCCACCTCGCCCACCACGAAGGCCGCCAGAATCAGGACTGTGAAGGTGATGAAGCGGGGGTCGAAGCCGTGCTTCTCGTCGATGCCCACAAACACGTCCACCACATACCAGTAGCACTTGTGGATGAAGAGGCACAGGGCCACGCCGGGCACCAGGGCGGTGACGGCGGCGGCCAGGCCGTAGCGCCTGAGCACCGTCAGCCCGGCGGCGATCAGCGCCCCGCCGATGAGCAGCCAGGGGATCAGCGGGTCAAAGCAGTCGCCGTTGTGGGTGGAGTCCAGGCCGAATGTGCCGTGAATATCAAAGAAATAGGCGCCCGCATACAGTGCCAGGAGTGCGGCTATCAGCACGATATAGAAGCCCCAGCTTTTTTCTCCAGCGGACCGGTTGTCGTTCTGACTCATGGAAAAGACTCCTTTCCGATTTGTATATGAAACCATCGGGCTGAAGCATCCGTCCGTCCCGCAGACCGCATTCCGCCGGGCGGACCGAACCTGGGTGCCCTCCCATGTTGCCTTCATTATGACACAAAGCCGCCGCCGCCGCAATCTGATTTTCCGCTTTCATATGCGGCCCGAACCGGCGAGGCCGCCTTTCACGACAAAAACCCGCCCGTTCACGACACGCAGGCGGGGTAACGGCGCGGCGGGAAGCGCAAATGACGAAAAGCGTGGCTTACGGTCCCGGAAGGGCTGTGTACGGCCGGGGTTCTTCTTTACTTTCCCCGGCGTTCCGGCTAAAATGGAGGCACATGAAAGCCTTTCAAGACAAGCCGCGGCCTGGAAGCATCAGCCGTGCGCCCGTCCGAAGGCGTGAGCACCGCGCCCCGCATGGCGCCCTGCTGCGCATTCCGTGATCGGAAAGGAGTTTTTTCCATGAAAGCTTCAACCCGGAGAACCCTGAAAAAGCTGTTCCTGAACGTGGCGCTGGTGCTCTTCGCGCTGGTGTTCACAGGCAATATCATCGCCGGCGAGAACGCCGGACAGATCAACCAGTTCCTGGGCACCAAAACCAGCGAGACCGTCTCCACGCTGCCCGCGGGGCAGGAGGAGGGCTACGCCCGGTACTTTGAGAGCAAGTTCGCCTCCGTGGCGGAGCTGAAGGCGGCCGGGGAGGCCAAGGTCCGGGAGGTGGAGGGCGAGGGCATCGTGCTGCTGAAGAACGAGAACAGCGCCCTGCCCCTCCCCGCCGGCGGCAAGGTGTCCCTGGTGGGCGTGACGGTGATGGATCCCGTCTACGGCGGCACGGGCTCCGGCGCCGTGGACGCCGACGGCGCCCCCAACTACTACGACGTGCTCACCGGCGCGGGCTTCACTGTGGTGAACAAGCCCCTCCTGGACTACTATGTGGAGAACGAGGCCAAGCGCAACACCTACGAGATCGGCGAGGTGCGCTGGAAGAAGGTCAGCAAGAACCACGACGACACCATAGGCCAGGGGGAGGACGTGATCTGCGTCGTGGGCCGCGTGGGCGGCGAGGGCGATGACGTCACCGCGGAGAAGGAGGACGCCCTGGACGGCGACTACCTCACCCTCAACGAGGACGAGCGCTCCATCCTGGAGGGCCTCAAGGAGCTGAAGGACGAGGGCGCCATCCGCTCCGTCACCCTGATCATCAACAGCGCCAACCCCATCTCCACCGCCTTCCTGTATGACGAGGCCTACGGCGTGGACGCCGCGCTGTGGGTGGGCTCCGTGGGCCAGACTGGCCTGTACGCCGTGGGGGATGTGCTCTCCGGCGCCGTGAACCCCTCCGGCTCCCTCCCCGACACCTGGTGGATGGACAACCGCCTGAACCCGGTGATGAGCAACTTCGGCTCCTACACCTACGCGGGGGCCGACGGGAAGAGCTTCAAGGCCCTGTCCGCCTACGGCAAGTATGTGGTGTACCAGGAGGGCCTCTACCTGGGCTACCGCTACACCGAGACCCGTTATGAGGACGCGGTGATGGGCACCGGGAACGCCGGGAACTATGTCTACGGCGACGTGGTCTCCTTCCCCTTCGGCTACGGCCTGAGCTACACAGATTTCGCCCTCTCCGGCCTGAAGGCGGAGAAGGCCGGCGAGGGCCGGGAGGCCGCCTGGACCGTCTCGGTGCAGGTGACCAACACCGGCAGCGTCCCCGGCAAGAAGACCGTGCAGGTCTACGCCCAGAAGCCCTACACCGACTATGACAAGCAGCACCAGATCGAGAAACCCGCCGTGGAGCTGGTGGGCTACGGCAAGACCGCCCTGCTGAACCCCGGGGACAGCGAGACCGTCACCGTCACCGTGCCGGAGTACTACCTCACCGCCTACGACGCCCTGGGCACCGGCGCCTACATCCTCTCCGAGGGCACCCACTACCTCACCGCCGCCGACAACGCCCATGCCGCCGCCAACAACATCCTGGCGGCCAAGGGCTTCTCCCAGGGCATGACCGCCCCCGGCGACCCCGCCCTGGTCCACGCCTTTGACCAGGCCTTCGACAAGGACACCTACGCCAAGGCCTACGGCACCGGCGCGGAGGTGAAATCCCTCTTCGCCGACGCGGACATCAACCGCTATGCGGGCCGGGGGGACAACGCGGTGGTGTACTGCTCCCGCAGCGACTGGACCGGCACCCTCCCCGCCGGCGCCGTGAAGCTCACCATGACCGATGAGATGGCCGCCGGGGTGGTGCTGGACGACAGCGACCTGCCCGACGCCGCCGGCGTGGACTTCCCCACCATGGGCAAGAACGCCAACCTGCAGCTGATCAACATGATGGACTACGCCTACGACGATCCCAAGTGGGAGGAGTTCATGGACCAGCTGACCTATGAGGACATGGCCGCCATCACCCTGACGGGCCTGCGGGAGACCGCGGGGGTCACCTCCGTGGGCAAGCCCCACACCATCGACCACAACGGCCCCTCCGGCGTCACCCAGAAGTACTCCATCGGCCCCAACGGCTACGCCACCGTGAACAACGACCCCGGCAAGGACCTGAAGGGCACCTGCTACCCCTGCAACGGCATCATCGCCGCCACCTTCAACGACCATCTGGCGGAGGAGGTGGGCGAGCTCATCGGCGAGGACGCCATGTGGGCGGGCTATGCGGGCCTGTACGGCACGGGCCTGAACATCCACCGCTCCCCCTACGCCGGCCGGGTGTTTGAGTACTACTCCGAGGACGGCACCCTCACGGGCCTCATCGACACCGCCGAGACAAAGGGCATCCAGTCCAAGGGCGTCTACGTCTACAACAAGCACTTCGTCATGAACGACCAGGAGAACAACCGGGCGGGCATCGGCACCTGGGTCACCGAGCAGGCCCTGCGGGAGATCTACCTCCGGGCCTTCGAGCTGCCCATCGTGAACGCGCAGGCCAAGTGCGTCATGACCGGCTACAACCGCCTGGGCGTGAACTGGTGCGGCGCCTACGCCGCCCTGCTGACGGACTGGCTCCGGGGCGAGGCGGGCATGGAGGGCTTCGCCGTCAGCGACATGTATGACCTGTCCTACATGGTGCCGGTGCACGAGATCCTGGCGGGCAACGACATCCCCGACGGCGAGCTGGACATGAGCTACCTCAGCGCCTACGGCCCCAAGGGCGCCACCCCCAACGCCGCCGTGGCCCAGGCCATGCGCACCGCCTCCAAGCGGGTGATGTACACCGTGCTCCACTCCCGGGGCATGGACGGCATCAGCGAGTACACCAAGGTGATCTCCATCACCCCCTGGTGGCAGATGGCCCTGAACATCGCCCAGTGGAGCCTGCTGGGTCTCAGCGTCCTGGCCCTGGCCCTGCTGCTGTGGGACATCTTCGGGAAGAAGCAGCCGAAGAAGGCCTGATTTCCCTGCCTCATCCGGCACGCCGGCGGACTGTGTGTCCCCGGCGTGCCTTTTTTGCGCGGCTTTTTCGGCGCCGCGCCCCCTGTATTGCAAAACCCGGGGATTTCCGCTATAATCCATGCTGGTGCAGACCGGAAAGGGGACGGAGGCATGCAGGACCTGATCAGCCAGCTCAACCGCTCGGGGAAGCGTCTGAGCAAGGGGCACCGGAAGATCGCCCAGTACATCGAGGAGCACTATGAGAAGGCGGCCCACATGACCGCCGGGAAGCTGGCGGAGGCCGTGGGCATCAGCGACTCCACGGTGGTGCGCTTCGCCGCGGCCCTGGGCTACGAGGGCTATCCCCAGCTGCTGCGGGCCCTGCAGGAGTTGGTGAGCCACCGCCTCACCGCCGGCCAGCGGATGGAGCTGGCGGAGGACATGACCCCCGCCCAGACCCTCTCCACCGTCCTGCGGTCCGACGTCCACAACCTGCGCGCCACGGCGGAGGGCCTGGACCCCGCCCTCTTCGACCGGGTGGTGAACCGCATCCTGGGCGCCCGGGCCATCTATGTCATCGGCCTGCGCTCGGCGGCCCCCCTGGCCCAGTTCATGGGCTTCTATCTCAACTACATCTTTGACGACGTGCACCTGGTGTCCTCCGGCGTGGCGGACGTGTTTGAGGAGGTGGCCCGGATGCGGCCGGGGGATGTGATGATCGGCATCTCCTTCCCCCGCTACTCCAGCCGGACCCTGGAGGCCATGCGCTTCGCCAAGCGCTGCGGCGCCCACGTCATCGCCATCACCGACGGCCCCATGTCCCCCCTGTGCGCCGTGGCGGAGGACAGCCTCACCGCCCGGACGGAGATGGCCTCCTTCGTGGACTCTCTCACCGCCCCCATGGCGGTGATCAACGCGGTGCTGGTGGCCCTGGGCGTGCAGCGGCGGGAGGCCCTGGCGGAGCACTTCCGGCAGCTGGAGGCCATCTGGGACACCTACGCGGTGTACATCGAGGGGGAGGAAGGGGAAGCGGACGGCGATGCGTGAGATCATCGTGGTGGGCGGCGGCGCCGCCGGCATGATGGCGGCGGTGAGCGCGGCCTCCGTGTCCCCGGAAGTGGGCGTCACCCTGCTGGAGCGGAACGAGAAGCCGGGCAAGAAGCTCTACATCACCGGCAAGGGCCGCTGCAACGTCACCAACGACTGCACCCGGGACGAGTTCCTCCGGGAGGTGGCCCGGAACCCCCGCTTCCTCTACAGCGCCCTGAGCGCTTTTTCGCCCCAGGACATGATGGCCTTTCTGGAAAAAGAGAAATGCCCGGTGACGGTGCAGCGGGGCCGGCGGGTTTTCCCCGCCAGCGAGAAGGCCAGCGACGTGACGAAGGCCCTGGTGCGCGCCATGGGGGAGCGGGGGGTGCGGCTGCGGCTGAACGCCCGGGCGGCCTCCCTCCTCACGGAGGAGGGCGCCTGCCGGGGCGTGGTGCTGGAGGGGGGCGAAACCCTCCGGGCGGACGCGGTGATCCTGGCCACCGGCGGGCTCTCGGCGCCCCTCACCGGCTCCACCGGGGACGGCTATTTCTTCGCTGAGGCCACAGGCCACCAGGTGGAGAAGCCCCTGCCCAGCCTCACCGCCATGGAGGCCAGCGTCCCCTGGCCCGGGGAGCTGCAAGGCCTCTCCCTGCGCAACGTGACCCTCACCCTGACGGAGAAGGGCAAGACCCGCTACAGCGAGCTGGGGGAGATGCTCTTCACCCACTTCGGCTACTCCGGCCCCCTGGTGCTGGAGATGAGCTGCCACCTGCCGGAGGACTTCTCCAGCTGCGCCCTGAGCCTGAACCTGAAGCCCGGCCTGAGTCCGGAGCAGCTGGACGCCCGGCTGCAGCGGGAGTTCGCCGCCGCCCCCCGCAAGCAGCTGGCCACGGTGCTCTGCGGCCTGATGCCCGCCGCCCTGGCCGGGGTCTTTCCCGGCCTGTGCGCCCTGGACGGGGAGAAAAAGTGCGCCGACATCACCCGGGAGGAGCGGCAGACCCTGGTGCGCATGCTCCAGGCCCTGCCCCTGCCCATGGCCCGGCGCCGGCCCATCGCAGAGGCCATCGTCACCCGGGGCGGCGTCAGTGTGAAGGACGTGAACCCCGCCACCATGGCCTCCCGGAGGCTCCCGGGGCTCTACTTCGCCGGCGAGCTGCTGGACGTGGACGCCCACACCGGCGGCTACAACCTGCAGATCGCCTTCTCCACCGGGTATCTGGCGGGGCGGAGCGCGGCGGAAGGGTGACAAAACCTCACCCCCAGCCCCCTCCTTAGCAGGGTACCCATAAAACAGTAATAGCCTCAAAACAATCATAATGGCATCTGTAATCTGGATTGGTCAATACAAAGTACGGAGGAGGATGCCACCAATGAAACAATCACTCGACGGAAGCGAGTTCACTTACGAATCACAAGAGCAGACGCTGTCTTAACGCAAAACAACTCCTGAGGTTTCTGCCCAACACCACATTGGCAAATGGGGTAAAATGCACAAAGCCTACCTGGAAGAGGTCCATCCGGATCTCTATCGGCAGCTTCTTCAGGACGGGATCCTTGACAGATATCTGGCCGAAGTGAACGCGAGGGCTGTCAGCGTGCTGGAGCAGCTAACAGTACAGATGGCACGGTAGGAGGGTGTCACTGAACAGATGAAAGCTTACGAGCCCATGACTTGGGTTTCCCGGATGAACGGCATACGGAGCCGAGCCGAAGAGATCATCAGGGAAAACGTGATCAACAGCCTGTAAATGGCAACAGCCGCCGGCAAACAAACGATAATGACGGCGGCTGGTGTTGTCAATAGTTTTCAATCTGTTTATATATGTCATCGCACATTATATGCAGCAACCACAGTAATTCCCGTAGTTTTGTCATATCGAACACAAGTCAGTTGTAGCAGGTCATATACACCGGATACCCCTTCTCCCGCAGCCAGTTCAGCACCGTGCCGCCGTAGGGACAGACGAAAGAAGATACTTCAGGGTCATATCCCAGTTCTCTGACAATGCGCACAACTGATTTTCCTTGCTCGGCCATAGCTAGAATCATCTGCTTTGCTTCCTTTGTGTACATGATTCTGGTTGGCGTTGCGTTAAGCGTATACGGGTTCGCATTGAGAACTTGGAGTTCTTCTTGTGTGAATAGCTTTCCTGGCATGCCTTTAGCCTCCCTGTTTTGTACTATACCACCTCCATCTTGCTTGTCTACTGCTGATTCGCAACATTTGTGTCCACTTTCTTGGATTTCACAATTCCATGTGTCCACAATTTGGGTCCGTCGCAATTTCGTGTGTCCATTTTACGGGGTACAGTTTACCTGTTGCCATTCTGTGCCCCTCCCTGCATCTCGAGACTTCTCGAGAATCCTCGAGATGGTTTTGACACAGTATCTCACAGGATGGTGTTTATTGGCAGGTGTGCCTTATTGAGCGGTTACTGCTTCTCTTCAACATAGCCACAACCTCCTCATTGATACCCTTTCATAGATGTATATCCCGCTCAAAGCCAAAATGTAACACCCTGCGAGAAATATCACGGTGTAAAATAACTGTATGATTAGGGTTTCTGTGTCTATCGCGATATGTTGATTGCATGAATACTTCGACGCTTATGGTATGGTCTCATCATGGAAAGTAACGTGACACTGGCCAAGTCTTGTCTCCATTAGTGCGTTTGTATACCGATGAATAGGATTGAGTTCTTCATCCACGGTAATCATAGTAACTCTTGATGTACTTCCAAACTCACTCACCAAACTAACAGTCATAGCAACTACTTGGCCAAACTCTTTTATTCGATGAGTTTCACTCGGATTACAAGTCAAAAGTGTGATACTGTCCACACCACGTCCAGCAAACCCGAACAATATATTCTGGGTAAGAACTGTATATTTCTCATACACAATGTCGTCTTTATGATCGACAAGTCTAATTATGTTATCATTATTCATCACTGGCATATCAACCCCTAAGACCGCTTCATACAGCATCTCGATAGCCAACCATAACGACTTTCTTAGTGCATAGCAATAACTGGCATAGAGAACACAAATATCCGCAGTCCCTATTTGGTTGTTTGAGTAAGCCCTCTGGAAAAACTCCTTTGTTGCTATAGTAATAGAATTCATGTCGTCACTAAACTGTTTGGCCTGTATAGCAACAAGTTGCCGAACAATAGAAGTATCTATTTTTTCAAAATAGCATAGTGTTTCATTTGTAACGATTCTCCGATATACTTTTCCAGACGTGAATGCTTCAATACACTCGCTGATATCATCGTTGGTAAGGAACGTTCCAGCGTCAAATCGAAGTGTCGGCATTCTGTATTGTGAGTAAGGATCAATGAGTATTGCAGATTTGGGATATAGACTAACAATACCCGATATACATGAATCTAAGAAAAACCTGATCGTATTATGTGCTCGCTCAATAAGGCTTCTTTCCTCATCATCTAAAGCAGTCACTCTGAACGTGCCTTTGCGATTTATTTCGTCAACCGATTCATCTGCGAAAAGATATCCCATGAACTGAAGCCCTTGATTCGAACCAATATAGGCAAGATCACCATGCGGCGGTCTTAGTACTTCTCTGTGATCTTTATTCGTCTTCTCAGTTGTTATACACAATCTGTGAATTAGGTTCCTGACATTTTGTACTTCTGAACAATTAGACAGCTTTTTACATAGTCCAAACACCGCAGACCTAAAACATGTACTCATTCCAAACTCCTCTCTGACTGCATGACTGTCTTTGCAAGATTTGTCCTCATCTGTGTCCTTATCTCTTCTGCTACAATCTCTTGAACTTCGTGCCGCCCTACTAAATGAACACGATCCTCAGGAACATACTTATCTGAAACGAATACTACTTGTTTTTTCAGAATGCAGTTTAGAACAAAATTCGGAAGCATACGGCGTGCATAATACAGCAGCTTCTCAACCAACAGTTTTTCTCCCGTAGAATCTTGAACAACAAATGGATTCCAAATTTCCGGATGGTATCTGCAGAGATTTCCCAATGCGAATAAAACCACATACATATTGAGTTCTTTCGGAACAGTTAGTTTCTTCCCATTCTTCTCATGACTGATCTGTAGGTAAGGCTGGCCAGAATAGGAGATCTGGTGGATTTGTTTGCCAGTCATCTTATGGTGAAGAACTAAGTATGAATCACCATTTCTTGTTGATGCTCTTTGTGGAGAAAGATAGGCAGAATCGAAGCCGTCTACCATGCTTAATGTAGCTAAGGCATCTTCACCATCAAGAAACACCCTTTCAACAACACAATCCGGGGTCTTAATCACGTATAGAGGAATAATGTGTGATTTTCTTCCACGATAGCAGCGTTCAAAGTCATCCCTAATTTCGGCAATAGAATCTAAGAATTCACCAAGATCCCAAGAATGCGATTCGCACAAGTTCTCGGTGAACCCACAAATCTCCGAAAAAACATGGACGCCTCCATCTAAGTGATGGTCAAACGAAATACTCGTTTCAGCAATAAAACCATTTTTCGGCTTAACAGTGATGTGCATCCCATGACTTCTAATTTCTGGGATTGTTCCATTCAATAATATGTACATAGCATAGAACAAATTCGTGGTTCCATAGTAGAGCAATAATGGCTCAACCTGAAGGCTTACCGTTTTGCTCGCTTTGTAGTACTCATCTGCTTGCAGAAGCGCACCTGCAATACAATTTGTGAGGTTATCATCCTCATCGGTTTTTGCGATATGGTTTTCATCGAAATGCCGAAGGATATTTGCTCTGTACGAAAACTGCAATAATGAGCGCCACAATTCTTGTTCTGGTTCTTCGGTGAATACTCTTGTAATATCCATTGTCACACCTCTATCGTTGGGAGAGTTCTTCCGTCTGTCTCACATGAATGCTTTTCGAATCCATAAGTATTGCCGCGTCAACATGCTGGTTTTTCTGCAAAGCCATTATGAATGATCAATCAAGCACGCATACAACCGTATCTGTGGCTTTTCCTCCACTTGTGGCAGTCCATTGCAGATGCCGTTTTGATCCAGGAGAAGATGAGACCGGCTGATTTCCTGCTGCAGGTGGCAGATTTCGTTCCCCAGGGTCGTTCTGTCTGACTCGTCGGGCATGATTCTAACCTCATGGATCCGCACGGATTTCCTTTAACGGGGTAATACCCCATTCAAAATCGGCTCACGAATCGACTCAATTCGGCTCAGCGTTTTTGATCCGATTCTATGTACCGGACTGCCGGTCCAGCTCCCTGGGATGTGATCAATCCGCAGTCGAGCATTTTTGCCAGAAGTCTTGTCGTTGCTGGCTTTGACCTGCCTGTCGCTTCCCGCGCTTCGGCGTTGTTGATGGACCCGGAAAAGGCAATGATTTCCATGATACGGATCACATCCACCCGCTCTGTGTACCGGAATCGGCTCAGAATCGGCTCATCAGTCCCGATCTGATTGATTTCGGACAGGTGGAGATACTTAGCATTCGCTCGGCAATGCACTATGATCCCGTCCGCAGAAATGTCATACTCAGGTACCGGGGTTTCATACAGTGCGTCACAGGCAGCCCTAATCTCACCGCTACTACGGCACTCAGTAACCCGTGCTGACCATTCCTGCATTCGGACTGCCAGTTTCAACTCCTATAGGAGCAAGTATACCGGGGTGAGGCTTGCGTTGTCAACGGTGACGCCAACCACATGACCAAAGGCATCGTATTATTATCAACAGCCTGTAAACGGCACCAGCCGCCGGCAAACAAACGATAATGCCGGCGGCTGGTTTTGTCAATAGCTTTCAAATCGTTTATGCATACCAGTACAGCAACACTGTGTTCAGTTTGGTTCTATCGAGAAGGAATTATTCTTCCGTAAAGTTGCATTTGAAGATGCGATCGATTGTTCCATCCCTTTCCTCTGTATCGCTCTTCATTTTTTGGTTTGATGCGATCATCAAAAACACAAATCCAACTACAAAACAACCAAGGCATATTACCCATAGAATCACAGTGATTGTCTCTGCGCTTACCATGCCAATAGAATTGAACTTTGATGTGATCAGCGGAAGCACCAGTGTTAACGCTATCGTCATCAACACATCATAATGCTTGTAATACTTTGAGGCGCTTGTATTTTTAACAGCCGCTTCGTAAGTCTGAGAAAGGATTCTTTTTAGCTTCTCATCTGATAACGAGATGGGAGTTTCCTGTATAACAATGGTGGGGGACGTGCTGTCAATAATGCCCCTGCTTTGGTTGGGATGATTATTCGTCATTTGGTTGCGGCGAGGATTATTAGGCATCTGGGGATTCCTCCTTATTTAGTAATCCAAGCGCACCAAGTGCGAAAAAGTCTATATGGCCACAGTTTTGGCAAATAATCATCCCGGACGGTATACTCGGTCCAAGGCTGAGGTGCTCAATATTGTCACCTATTAGTATTGATGCCAATTGTTCTGTTGAAGTGAATCTGTTACCATGACAAAACGGACATTGGCGTATATTAGGGCCAGTTTTGCGTTTTAGCGCATCAATGAAGTCCTGTGGGTTATACTTTTTCGTGTTGTCTGCTTTAGACGCTTGTGCTGTTGTCATAGTCATTTCTCCTTTATGTCACGTAGAAGCTACATCGTAAACATTAAATCCGCTTTCACTTTTAGTACACGTAAGCTGTTCCGCTGAGCAGGACAATAGCCGGCCTGCCCTGAGTGGGTGTATTCCGGACATCATCAATATGCAGACACGATATACCGCCAGAACTCATCGAAGACCGTGGGTCCGCTGCGGCGCTTTTCTTTCCTTGCGTACACAAAGGAGTCAGGGGTCAGCTGAACGTGGTGTGTGTAAGGTTCCTCTGTATAGTATCGGTTAACCTGAAATGAGATCACAGATTCCATATCCTTGTCGTAGTTGTAATACGTGTAGAAAATCCTGACCAACTTCCCGCGGAGATAAAACGCGATGCCATTGTCGAAGTATTTTTCCTCAATCCCCAGCGACGGATACAGTTTCTCGTCGTACGGCCCCTCAAAGATGACAGCCGTATCCCAGAAGAAACAGTCATAGACGTCCCCGAGCCGGAGTCTGCATATCTCCCCCAGCGAAAGACGCCCATCTAGCTGTGCGTCAATTGCCCTAATCATCCTTGTATCGATTGATTCGGCTTTATACTTGAAATAACAGATGATAGAGCAAGTCACAATAAGCAATGCTACAATACAGCAAAGATATCTTTTTCTCTTTGTCATTTGATTCACCTTCAGTTTGCTCACTTGACAAAGCCATAGTCATCCATCACATCTAGCCTTTGTATAGCAAATGAGTATTCTTCATCGCTAAGGCGTTCTCTATATAGTCTATAACCATGGCTACAAGTTTGTATAACCCACAAACCGGATGTATGGTATACGTCAAGTACATTGTAGCATATCTCACGTGCGGTTTTGCCTTCAATACTCATACCTAAAGCGATATCATTATTCAACATATCGCACATGCCATCAACAAAATCAATATCACCAAACTCCATTTTTGAAAGCTGTTGAGGCTTGATGTGTCTTATCCAACTCTTATACATACCAACGAATTGTTCATCCTCATGGCTTTCTATTGCTTGCCTTGTAATATCCTCGCTGTATTTGCTTCTGATTATTCCTGTCCATAAAGCATGCCGAACGGCGTTAACTTGTGTACCTTTTCTACCGGTTTTACCCGAATCTGACAAACCCAAGCCCCTGGAGAATCGTACAGCAGTAGTTGATATATTCTTACTCTTCATATCTTTATCGGTTCGCCCGATATTGAGGGCAACAAATGGATGCAAAAGAGCAAATCTAACTAACCCAGAATTTGAAGAATACCCATCTGGATCGTAAGATATACTGGGCACATTATTGCAATAACAATACAGATTATCCTTTATCAAGGAGTCAGCATTCAAAAACCTTCCCCATTCCGCCCGATAATACCTCGACCGCAGATAGTACAGTCCCGTCTCCTGGTCAAACACATACCCCCGATACCTGAACGGCTGCCAATATCCCAGCGTATCCCCCATGCTTCCGACGCGCGAAAGCGGCTTGCCCCATGCATCGTAGGTATATTCGACGACCTTCGCGCCGGTATCATCCACCAGCGCGATCACATCGCCCTGAAGGTTATACAGATACCCGTAGGCTACACCGTTGTACATGACAACAGCGGGCCTGCCATTGGCGCTATAGAAGAAGTGCATATCAATGCTGTTCTGCGCGTTTGTTACATGAACAACATTTTTGCCATGCAGGGTATAGTTTGTCGTGCCCTTTGTTGTGGATGTTTTCTGTACCCGCAGGCCGTCGCCGTTGTAGACGAACGAAACCGTCTCGCCGGTTTTGCTCATCTGCTGGAGCTGCCTGCCCTGCTGCCATGTGTAGGTCCAGGTGCCGTCGCCGGTAAGATTGCCGGCATTATCATAACTCAGCGTTTTGCTTCCGATGGTGGTCAGCTTATCACGCCAGGTGCTGTCCCCATAGCTGTAGGTGGTGGTTTTGGCCGTTCCGCTGACAGTCCCGGTTGTATACACGTAGGCCTTCTTTTTCGTAATATTCCCGCCCAGGTCATAGGTGAAGACCCAAGTGGTCCCCGTGCTGCCCTTTGTGGTGTCGAACGGGTCGTTAACTCGTTTGAGCTGACCGATTGCATCGTAGACATAGGAGACGGTCTTTGTTCCATCGCTGACGCTGGTGATGTTCCCGCAGGCGTCGTAGGTGTAGGTCAGGGTTACTCCACCCTGCGAGATCGTCTGAACCAGCGGCGTTGTGCTTGTTCCGGCTCCGGGAAGGTAGCCGTAGCTCGTCTGAACGCATCCCGAGGGCAATGTCAGCGTCTGCTGTGTCATCCGGCCCAGGCTGTCATAGCCGTAAACAGTCTTCCGGGTTGCTGCACCAAACTGAATGGTCGTGGGCCGATCCTCGGCATCGTAGACAAAGGTGGTCTCAAAAGGCGTCCTGGCAGCGCCGACCTGTTCACTGAAGGCAGAGAGCCTCCCGCAAGCATCGTAGCTCACTTCCCCGGTATAATGGTGCTGGCCTGCCCGCAGAATGGTCTTTCTCCTGGGCCGGTTGGACAGATCATAACCGCTCCTCGTCACCTCCTGCAGCACACTGTCCCTTGCCTCACAGATTTCTCCCATGTCTCCGTAGGTGTAAGTATACCGGGGGGAGGCTGCGTTGTCAACGGTGACGCCCACCACACGACCAAATGCGTCGTAGGTCCAGGCAACCTGACCGCCGTTGGCGTAAGTCACACTGGCAGTCTGTCCCTGGGCGTTGTAGGCGGTGGTGGACAGCAGGCCGCCGCCGACATCCACCGTTGTGGGCCTGCCAAAGGAATCGTACCCAAAAGTGTACACTACATCACCATTGCCCGTGTTGTGGCTGACCTGATCCAAGCGGTCTTGGTCATAGGTATAGTTGTTAACACATGATGTGGTTGTGGTCATGGGCGTGGATGCTTCCGTCATCCTCAGACGTGCGTCATACTGATAAGAGACAGCCTGGCCCCTGGGATCAGTCACGCTCACAACGGTTCCTCTGTCCAAATCAAATGCTCGGCAGGTCTGACCACCTCTGGCATCGGTTTCTTTCACAACATAGTTATCGGCAGCACAGGCAAAACCATCTTCTGCTCCATTCCACTCTGAACTGGTGGAGGTAGTAAGACCACCGCCAGAAACGGTCTGTGTCAACTGACCGCCATGAGTGTTATACGTGTTGGTGGTCACGGTGCCCATGGGGCTGGTGATGGTCAGCGGAAGCCGGCGCTGTTTTTCGGCGTCTGTCGCACCATAGGTGATAGTTGTGACTTCCGTTGCTCCCTTCCCGGCCCCCCGCCACTGGGTCAGGTTGCTGAAATCGTCATACTCCGCCGCGTCCTGTAGCTTTGCCAGGTCTGTGGCTGCGATGATGTTTCCCTTGCTGTCGTAGGAGAAAGATTGACCGAATTCCTCCTGATGCAGGAACAGGCCTGTGAAATTGGCTTCGTTGCAGTTGTCGTAGTAGTGGATGGAGAACATGATGGCAGTGTAATCACACGGAGCGATGATGGCCTCCGCCGCCAGGTGCCAGCCGCTCCAGCCTTCGCTCCACAGGACTTTGCCGCCCTCAACCCAGCCGCCGCTTGTGTTCTGGAAAGCAATGTAGGCACGATAGCGCTCGGTTTTTGTCCCCCTCGGTACCGAGTGTGCCTGGGACCAGCCGCCGGCGGTGAAACAATCCCCTTGGCTGCCCTTGACATTGATCTGCTGGACGAACGAGACTGCTCCGTCCGGGGTGCCGGTAAATCGTACCATGTTGCTGCCGATCTCCGCCGGGGCTGTGGTGTCCGATGCAACCGAGTGCACGGTCAAGCCGGAACCCGCCGCGTCCGACCAGTCCGCTGTGGAGAAGGTGAAGTTGCTGTTGTTCAGCAGGTTCAGTCTCCCCGGAGTAGTGCCATGCACACACTGTGCGCCGTCCCACCAGGCACTGCCGATGCCGCCCGTGGTGTACATCATACCAACAATTGTGCCGACGGTGGCTTCCGCAGGGATGGTAAACGTGACTTCCAGCCGCGTCCAGTCATCCGGGCTGCTGACCGCATCACCCTCAATCAGATGCCAGTCTGTATCCGTGGGCAGGTTATACCGGATCAGAAGCTTGGCCTGCGCGTCACCGCTGGTTTTTGCCCATGCGGAGAAGGTGGCTGTCTCACCCGGGAGCACCACCAATGTCTGGGAGATACAGAGCATGCCGACGACGCTGGTCTTGTCAGCTTTCACGCTGCTGACGGCGAACTTGGTTGTTGCGGTATCATAGGAGAAACTGCCCGTCGCCCCATAGAGTTCCTTTGTCCATGTGCCGTCATCCCGCATCAGGGGATTGCGGACAAG
>JAFWSH010000010.1 GCA_017519405.1 Clostridia bacterium | reverse complement strand
GAGCGGTAGACGAGGCTCGGACTCGCGACCTCCACCTTGGCAAGGTGGCGCTCTACCAACTGAGCTACTACCGCATATGAGGAGTGCGGACGAAGAGACTCGAACTCTTACGTCTGGGACACCGGAACCTAAATCCGGCGCGTCTGCCAATTCCGCCACGCCCGCGTGCACCAGAGGCAGATGGGATGTGACCCATTGGAGATTCGAACTCCAGACACCTTGATTAAAAGTCAAGTGCTCTGCCAACTGAGCTAATGGGTCATGCATACTGGGGTGGCAGGGATCGAACCTGCGTGTCAGGGAGTCAAAGTCCCTTGCCTTACCGCTTGGCTACACCCCAACGCAGGTTATATTCCATCTGCCTCTGGCAGCAGACTGATCAAAGATGGGGTGAGTAGTGGGACTCGAACCCACGCCATTCAGAGCCACAATCTGACGCTCTACCACTGAACTATACCCACCACGATGGCGCGCCTGGAGGGGCTCGAACCCCCGCCCCACGGCTTAGAAGGCCGTTGCTCTATCCAACTGAGCTACAGGCGCAGGGCGTGCCTTGCTACGCGCTTGCCAGCCTTTCCGGGCTGACAGTTACGAAGTATAACACTTTTTGTTCGGCATGTCAACGCCTTTTCTGCGTCTTTTCACAGGTTTTCATAGGTGATTTACGGGTGATTTTCGCTCAGGTATATTTACAAATGTGCGGACCCAGGGGGATTGCCATTTGCAGCCCGGGACTGTATAATACCCATGAATCCGGCACGGAATTGAATGATGGCACAGCGGGCGCGGCGCGGATCTGCGCCTTTTGAGAAATGGGAAGGACGACCGGGCAGGAGGGGATGAGGATGCGTATCCGGGCTTGCAGGGCGGCGGCTTTTCTCCTGGCACTGCTGCTGATGCTGGCGTGGGCTGTTTCCGCCGGGGCGGATGAGCAGGACGGCTACAGCGCGGCGGACGAATTGGACACCGTGATCGATTTCGATGACGCCCGGCGCGCCACCTGGGAGACCATCGGCGCAAAGAGAGGAGCAAAACTGCCTGTCTACAGCGCACCCTTCGCCGATGCGCTGCGGGCGGCAGGTGGGAAAGCCGCCTTGGGCACCGGCGAGGCCTTCAGCCTGCTGGGCACGCTTCAGGGAGGCACCTGGGCCATGGTGGAATACCGCCTTGACAGCGGCCATCGGCGGATCGGGTGGATTGAACTGCCCGCCGGCGCGCCCCAGCGGAGGAGGCACGAGGATTTCCAGCTGAACCGCCGCTCCGGCAGTATCCTGACTCAAACCGCGGAACTCACCGACGACCCCCGGACAAGCCGCAGCGCGCTGACGGTCCTGACCGGGGGCCAAGGGATCATTGCCATGGCGGTCTGCCGGACGGAGAAGACAGACTGGCTCTATGTGGAGGCTCAGGTGGAGGGAAAGCCCTGCTGGGGTTTTGTGCCGGCGGAGGCGGTGCGCCTTGATCCCGACAGCGACCTGTACCGCCTGGAGAACGGCCGGCTGATCATCCGGGAGGGGGTCAGCGGGATGGGGTTCGCCGGCAGCTTCTACGAGTCGCAGGATGGCGGTTCCAACAGTGACACCATGGTCCGGGCGGGGGATATTGACCTCCCGAATCTCTGGTTGTATTCGTCCCAGCGCATCCGGGAGGTTGTCTTCCCCGACAGCCTCCGCCGGCTGGGCGGCGAGGCCTTTGTGGAGGGCCTGTTCGACACCCTCCGGCTGGACGGCCGCCTGGAGACGGTGAGCCCCTGGTGTTTCTACGGGATCCGGGTGGAGACCCTGGTGCTGGCCGCCGACTACGTGCTGGATGTCCCTGTGGGGGAGTATGTCATGGTGGGACAGTGGCGGGTGGAGCCCGGGAATCCCCGCTACAGCGACCGGGACGGCGTGCTGTACACTGCCGACGGCAAGACCCTGCTGAAGTACCCCAACGGGCGCAAGGCGGAGCACTACGACGTACCGGCCGGGACTGAAGCGATCGGGAAGAACGCCTTCGGCGACGACAATATCGATCTCCCCCTGAAAACCGTCTCCCTGCCCATCGGCCTCAAGCGCATCGGGGCGGACGCCTTCTCCGGCTGCGGACGGCTGATGAGTCTGACGGTGCCCCTGACGGTGACGGAGCTGGATCCCACCGCCTTCGACTGCTGTGTCAGCCTGGAGCGGCTCTCTCTGCCACCCGGCCTGACGGCTGAGTTCAACACCGGCTGGGCGGAGCAGGGGGACTTCACCTATTTCAACGGCGACAATGGCAGCACCCTTCCCCGGAGGAAGCCGCCGGAGGAGTGGGAGGACCCGGACCTGTACACCTCCTTCAGCGGCATTCTGGACACCCCGTCGGGGGAGGGGGAGGTGACCGCCTACGCGGACAGCACCGGAGACACGGTCAGCGCCGCTTTTCCTGTGGGCGAGAAGGTCTGGGTCTACAGGATCCGGGACGGCCGGGGGCTGGTCACCTACCCGTGGGACGAGGAAGAAGCCCCGGCGTGGGTCCCCCTGCGCTGCATCCGCCCGGATGTGGAAGAGACGCTCTTCAGCGTGTTGACGGCGGAACCTGCGGACCCGGGCATGTGGGACAGTGGTGAAACACCCCTGGTCTACGATTTTCTTCAGGCTGACGGCGCGGTCTTTTCCCGGGGGAGTTTTCCGGACACGGAGGAGGTCACGCTTCCCTATGCCCAGGTGCGCCTGTACCGGAAGGGCCCGGAGGATGGCCGGGGGATGGGGCTGATTGTATCCGGCAAGACCACGGTTTCCCTCTGCGACAAACCGGGGGGTGAGGCGGTGGGCCACCTCTTCCCGCTGACCCAGGCGCTGGTGCTGACGGAGGAGAACGGCTGGCTGCAGGTGCAGACCGCTGAGATGACGGGCTGGCTGCCGGCGGCGTATTTTGTCCGGGTGGAACCCCTGCCGGACGGGTCTGACTGAACTGAACAGAGGAGGCTGTCCCTATGAAACGTATCGTCCTGGCAACCCTGATTCTGTCGCTCTGTCTTGCGCTCGGGCTCTGCAGCGCGGATTCCGGCTCCTGGAGCCAGATCAACCAGTCCCTGGAACGCGGCACGGACTGGGTACGGTATGTGGAGGATCCCGCGGATTTCCAGCTGGGGACGCTGACACCCCTGGAGGGAAGCGAATCCCTGGCCATCTGCAGCTGGGGGGACTACCCCTCCATGGACGGCTCCACCGTGTGCGTGCCCCTGGCCATGGAGCTGGCCCGCCAGTGGCTGGACCTGCCGGAGGAGGATCTGAACGGCTTCGTCAACTTCTCCACCACCCCCTACGCCTACGACCGCCTCACCAACGACAAGCCCAACCCCATGGTGACCATCGTCTCCCGGGGCGTGATGATGGACGATACCCACCCCGTCGACATCGTCCTGGGCACCGGCCCCAATGCCGACGAGCGCAAGGCCGCCGAGGACGCGGGCAAGAAGCTGGTGATGGTGCCCATCTGCTACGACGCCTTCGTCTTCCTGGTGAACAGCGAAAACCCGGTGGACAGCCTCACCGCGGACCAGATCCGCCGGATCTACACCGGGGCCATCGGCCTGTGGAGCGAGGTGGGCGGGGTGGAGGATCTCCCCATCGCGGCCTACCAGCGGCCCCACGGCTCCGGCAGCCAGACCGCCATGGAGGAGCTGGTGATGGACGGCTGGCAGCTGGCCGCCGCCCAGTCCAACTTCATCTCCAACGGCATGGCGGACCTCATCGCCCAGGTGGGCAACTACGACAACGCCCGGGAGGCCCTGGGGTACTCCTACCTCTACTATGTGGAAGGGCTCTACAAGAGCGGCAGCGTGAAAGTGCTGGCGGTGGACGGCGCGGCCCCCACGGACGAGAACCTGCGCAGCGGCGCCTATCCCTTCACGGTGTACTACTACGCCGTCTATGAGGAGGGCAATGAGAAGGCTGAGCGCTTTGTGAACTGGCTGACCTCCGACGAGGGTCAGGCCTGCGTCGGTCAGGCGGGCTATGTCACCCTGCGGTGAGGAGGTGCCCCGAATGAAGCCTGCACCCCGCATCACCGGCCTGCACCACGTTTCCATGAAGTGTGATACCCGGGAGGCCTTTGAGAAGGCCAAAACCTTCTACACGGATGTCCTGGGCCTGGCGGTGGCCAGGACGTGGCCGGAGGGGGTGTTGATCGATACCGGCTGCGGCCTGATCGAGATCTTCTGCAACGGACCTGGCATCCTGCAGAAGGGGGCGGTCCGGCACTTCGCCCTGTCGGTGGAGAATGTGGATGCCCTGGCGGAGCGCATTGAGGCAGCCGGATACGAGGTGTTCATCCGCCCTGGGGATTTGCTGATTCCCTCTGATCCGCCGCTCCGGGCCCGGATGGCCTTCTGCCGGGGTCCACTGGGGGAGGAGATTGAACTGTTCTGCCAGCAGACCGGCGGATAAGACGGCGGTTTGTCAATCGAACCAGACACATAAACAGGGCAGCGGTGCTGTGTGCCGCTGCCCTGCCTTTTCGATGAAAGAATTACCAGAGGGGCTTCAGGGCGTCCTCTGCCCGGGCGAAGGGCCCCGGCAGGGTGTCCACGCCCCGGTGACCGCCGAAGTAGTCCCGGTCAAAGAGAATGGCGGTGCCGTCCGGATTCTCGAAGCGCTGTTCCGGCTCAAAGGCCTGCCCCAGGAGATCGCTGTCCACCAGGCCGTCCCGGAAGTCCTTCAGCAGCGCGAAGAGCCCGGTGTCCAGACAGGGCTTTCCGTCCTTCTCGCACAGGGAAACGGAGACATGGTCTTCACTGACGAAATGGTCCGCCTCATGCTTGGAGACCGTGGCGCCGTTGAAATAGGCGTTGCCCTTCACCCACACGGGCAGATGGCCGAAATGGTAGGTGGCCAGCGCCCCCATGTTGGGCTCCTGATCCATCATGAAGTGGGAGATCCACTCCTCATAGCCGGGGAAAATGTCGAAGGGCGACGTGCCCACCACCTGGTAGTCGTTGTTCTGGGGCGTCTTCTCCGGCGCGGTGACGGGATACTGCTGCACAAAGATGTTGTTGTAGATCCGGTCGTCCCCGTGGAGGATGGTCATGAAGCCCGCCACCTCGGTGCGGTGACGGATGTGGTAAGGCGTGTAGCGGGGCTCCCGCTGGCCGTTGACCACACTGTCCACGCCGGAGTTGATGAGGCTGAAGGAGCCCAGGAACAGGTTGTGGACACAGGCGATGCCCTGGCTGGGGATGGTCACCGACACGGGGGAGAGGAGCAGGTTGTTGTCGATGAGGGTGGGGCCGTGACCCACCTCGATGAACACGTCCGTGCTGAACATGGCGCCCTGGGCATGGGGCCTGCCGGCGGGCGGGGTGTTGTCGTGCAGCAGGTTCTGGGTGATGCGGGCGCCCTGGGCCTGCCAGTCGCACCAGACACCCATGATGCAGTGGTGGATATGGTTGCGGCGGATGGTGACGTCGATGGCGGCGTGGAGCTTGATGCCGGCGGTCTCGGCGCCGCCCAGCTGCTGGGAGTTGCAGATGTGGTGGATGTGGCAGTCCTCGATGGTGGAGAAGACGCCGCCCATGCGGCCCACAATGCCGGTCTGCTCACAGTGGTGGATGTGGCAGCGGCGGATGATGTGTCCGCCCACGTTCTCCTTCAGCCAGCCGTGATACTGGCCCCGGCAGACGGCGTCCCGCTCCATCTGCGTGGGAGACTTGACATGGCGGGTATAGAAATACATGTCGTTTTCCGGATCCCGGTATTTGCCCAGGGAGATGCCGCAGCAGCGGCTGCCGCTGATCTCACAGTCCTCGATGATCCAGCCCCGGGACCAGTGGGGGCCGATCATGCCGTCCTGGTAGGCGGCCGGCGGCGCCCAGGTGGTGGCCGCCTTCTGGATGTCAAACCCGCTGACCGTGATATACCCCACGCCGGTCTTGTCCGGCATGAAGCAGTTGCGCCGCACGGTGATTTCCACCTTCTCCAGGTTGGGATCCAGGCCCTGGAAATTCGCGTAGAGCACGGTCTCCTCGCCATCCTGCTCGGTGTACCACAGATAGCGGGCCTCCTCCTGGTTCCAGGCGCAGGGATCCGGCTCCCCGGCGAGGCAGGCTTCCAGGCTCACGGTCTCATACATGGCAAGGTCGTTGAGGAAGACGGAGCCGGTGTGGCGGACGGTGGGGGCGAAATACCAGTCGCCGCAGACGAAGGTGGTGTAGGGATTGTAGGCGCCGAACACCCCGTTGCGGACCCGGTTGGTCCAGACATTTCCCTGGAAGGGCTGCCACCCGGTCAGCAGTTCGGCGCCGGTGATGACGGCGCCCAGGGGCTCCAGGGACCGGTATACGATGCGCTGGGCCTCGGTCCCGGCGTGGATCGGATTGACGTATTCCCGGTAGATGCCCGGCGCGACAAGCACCTCATCCCCGGCCACCGCCACGGCGGCGGCGTCGTTGATGTGACGGAACGGCATCTCCCGGCTGCCGTTGCCGTCCCGGGAGGCGGAGGCGTTGACATAATAGATCATGGTGAATTTCCCTCGCTTTCTCTTTTCCGGCTTCTCGGACTGAGTCAAAGGTATCACAGGGCGCGTCAAATGTCAATGACCGGCGGCCCCGGGGGCGAGGGGCGGGAAGGCCGGGAAGCGAGGGGCGGAGCAGCCGGCGGCCTGACGGGAAAAACAACGGAAAACATGAAAATTCCCCGTTGACAAAAGAGCGGGCAGAGCCTATAATAGACAGCGGTCACGTGTGCCCTGACGGAGGAAAGGAGCCTTGCGGCAAGCATGACATTGGATGTATCCGGAGCCCTGAAACAGCCCGGCGTACCCTTTGCGCTGGATGTGGTGCAGGCCATTGCACCCCAGGAGGTCTTCGCTGACGTGGTGACCTTCGATCCGGCCAGGCTGCTGGGAACTTACACGGCGGTGGAACATGGCAATGTGCTGCTCCGCGGAACCCTGACCACCACGGCCCGCGGCCACTGTGCCAACTGTCTTGAGCCCGCTTCGGCGGAGATTCGGGAGGACTTCGAGGAGCTGTTCGTCTTGGGCGGCGACCCGGAGGACAACGAAATCTTTGTCTACACGGGCCAGGAGGTCGACCTGGAGCGCCTCGCCCTCACCACAGCCGTGCTGGGTCTGCCGATCCGCATGCTCTGCAGGGAGGGCTGCAACCGGGTTCCCGCATACGAGACGGGGGGCGTCACAGTCACTCATTGCCAAGAGGAACTGCCTGGTCAGCGTCCTTTTGCGGCATTGAAGCAGTTGCTGGCTGAGAAAACCGGCGAAGGAACTGACTGAGGTCAATGGTTGAGGAGGTGTGAACATGGCAGTACCGAAGGGGAAAGTCTCCAAAGCGCGCAGGAACAGCCGTCGGGCCAACTGGAAGCTGGAGCTGCCGGGGATCGTTGAGTGCCCGCAGTGCCACGAGAAGAAGCTGAGCCACCGGGTGTGCAAGAATTGCGGCTACTACAATGGCCGTCAGGTTCTGAAAGTCGCTGAGGATAAGGCCTGAAAAAACCATAGAAGCTCACAGACGGGAGAGGAGTAACCCGCAAGGCGCGGCAAGAGAGGGCGGATCACTGGCTGGGAGTCCGCCTCCGGGACCGCGGGTGAAGGTCGCTCTCAGAGAGTGCGGGGTGAACGCGGAAACGCCTGAGCTCCGTCCGGGTGCACCCGTTATCGTGCATATGAGGCAGACAGACGTCTGTGAAGCAAGGTGGTACCACGGAAGCATTCCGTCCTTCGGGCGGGGTGCTTTTCTGTTTTTCCGGGAGAGGGTGATGACCGTGCTGCAATGGGAAGGAATCCGGGAGAAGATGGCGAACTGGGGGACACTCCTGCTGTGCGCGGGCGTTCTTCTGGCCGCGCTGGCCGGCAAGCTGGCAGAGAAGGCACCGGAGGCGGCGCGGGAGAGCGTGAGCCTGATCCTCAAGCTGGCGGGACTGGCGATGGCCATCGTCGGTGCCCTGCGAATCTTCCACTACATACCATGAATCATGGAGGAGTCAACAATGGAAGCGGAAAACAAATCCTTTGAGATGGAAAAGCGCTTCAACCCCCAGGAGATTGAGGCCGGGATCTACCGGGACTGGGAGGAGAGCGGCGCGTTTGTGGCGCACCGGGAGGAGGGCAAGAAGCCCTTCACCATCATGATGCCGCCCCCCAACATCACCGGCCAGCTCCACATGGGCCACGCCATGGACAACACGCTGCAGGACGCGGCGGTGCGCTTCCACCGGATGAAGGGGGACCCCACCCTGTGGCTGCCCGGCACGGACCACGCCGCCATCGCCACCGAGGTCAAGATTGTGGACGCCATGCGCAAGGAGGGCCTCACCAAGGAGATGATCGGCCGGGAGGCGTTCCTGCGCCGGGCCTGGGACTGGAAGAAGGAGTACGGCGGAAGGATCACCACCCAACTGCGCCGGATGGGCACCTCCTGCGACTGGAGCCGGGAGCGCTTCACCATGGACGAGGGCTGCTCCAAGGCGGTGCGGGAAGTGTTCTGCCGCCTGTATGAGAAGGGCCTGATCTACCGGGGCAGCCGCCTGGTGAACTGGTGCCCCTGCTGCGTGACCTCCCTGTCCGACGCCGAGGTGGAGTATGAGGAGCAGGACGGCCACTTCTGGCACATCCTCTATCCCGTGAAAGAGACCGGGGAGATGCTGGAGCTGGCCACCACCCGGCCGGAGACCATGCTGGGCGATACGGCGGTGGCCATCAACGCGGCAGATGAGCGCTACGCCCATCTCCACGGCTGCCATGTGATCCTGCCCCTGGTGGGCAAGGAGATCCCCATTGTCTGCGATGAGCATGCGGACATGACCAAGGGCACGGGCGTGGTGAAGATCACCCCGGCCCATGACCCCAACGACTATGAGGTGGGCCAGCGGCACAGCCTGCCCATCGTGCGGGTGTTCACCCCGGACGGACACATGACCGGCGCGGCCGATAAGGCGGAGAACGACGAGCTGTTCGCCTCCGGCAAGGCGGCGGTGGGGGAGGCCCGGGTGCTGGACTGCGGCAAGTATGCCGGCATGACCACCCTGGAAGCCCGCAAGGCCATTGTGGCGGACCTGGAGGCCCAGGGCCTGCTGAAGCGGGTGGAGCCCCTGAAGCACGAGGTGGGCACCTGCTACCGTTGCCACACCACCGTGGAGCCCATGATCTCCCGGCAGTGGTTTGTGGAGATGGCGCCCCTGGCCAAGCCTGCCATCGAGGCGGTGCGCAGCGGCAAGACCCAGTTTGTGCCCGAGCGCTTCGGCAAGGTGTACCTCAACTGGATGGAGAACATCCGGGACTGGTGCATCAGCCGGCACCTGTGGTGGGGCCACCGGATCCCTGCATGGTACTGTGACGACTGCGGCGAGACCATGGTGGCCCGGGAGGATCCCTGCGCCTGCTCCCGCTGCGGCAGCACCAACATTCACCAGGATGAGGATGTGCTGGACACCTGGTTCTCCTCCGCCCTGTGGCCCTTCTCCACCCTGGGCTGGCCCGAGCAGACCGAGGACCTGAAGTACTTCTACCCCACCTCCATGCTGGTGACCGGCTATGACATCATCTTCTTCTGGGTGGCCCGGATGATCTTCTCCGGCATCGAGCAGATGGGGGAGACGCCGTTCAAGACCGTGCTGATCCACGGCCTGGTGCGGGATTCCCAGGGCCGGAAGATGTCCAAATCCCTGGGCAACGGCATCGATCCCCTGGAGATCATCGATCAGTACGGCACGGATGCCCTGCGGTTCTCCCTGCTGATGGGTGTGTCCCCCGGAAATGACGTGCGCTTTGGCACGGAGAAGGTGGAGTCCGCACGGAATTTCGCCAACAAGGTGTGGAACGCCAGCCGCTTCGTGCTGATGAACACCGATGCCCGCCATGAGATCGACCCCGCCCGGCTGACCCCCGCGGACAAGTGGATTCTCACCCGCTATCAGCAGGCGGTCCGGGAGATCACCGCCCACAACGAGGAGGGTGACTTCGGCCTGGCGGCGGCCAAGGCCTATGACTTTGCCTGGTCCGAGTTCTGCGACTGGTACATCGAGCTGGCCAAGCCCTGGCTCCTGGGGGAGGATCAGGCGGCGAAGGAGAACGTGCAGGCGGTGCTGCTGTATGTGCTGGAAGGCCTGCTGAAGCTCCTGCACCCCTTCATGCCCTTCCTCACCGAACAGGTCTACAAGTACCTGCCCGGCAGCGAGGGCTTCCTGATGCTGAAGGCTTGGCCTGAGGCCACGCCGGCCTATGACTTCCCCGCGGAGGAGAAGCAGATGGAGGGGATCATGGAGGTGATCCGCGCCATCCGCAACCTGCGCACCGAGATGAACGTGCAGGCCGGCAAGCGCACCCGGCTGATGCTGCTGCCCGGCGAGGGCTGGGCGGAGACCCTCAGCCACGCCGCGCCGTATTTCCAGCGCCTGGCCGGGGCATCGGAGAGCAGCCTCATTGCCTCCGCCGCTGACCTCACCGAAAAGACGGTGAGCGCGGTGACCGGCGCGGGCACGGTGTACATCCCCCTGGGGGACCTGGTGGACATCGGGAAGGAGACGGCCCGGCTGAACAAGGAGCTGACCCGCCTGGAGGGCGAGATTGCCCGGGCGGAGGGCAAGCTGGGCAACCCCGGCTTCGTGGACAAGGCCCCTGCCGCCCTGGTGGAACAGGAGCGGGAGAAGCTGGCCGCCAACCGGGAGAAGGCCGAGGCGGTGCGCAAGCGCATCGCGGAGCTGCAGGAAACCCTGTGACGAACCCTGCGGGGACGCGCCGGAAGAACAGCCGGCCGTCCCCTTTTTCATGAGCCGGGGAAGAAAGGCTGCGCATCCACCGTTGAATCGGATGAAAGGCGGTGCTGATCATGAAGCAAAGAATCCTTGCGTTTCTGATGATCCTGTGTGTGATGGCCTGGGCTGCGGCAGGGCAGGCGGAACTGCCGGCGGAGAATGAGCCGGTGGAGGCCATTGTCCGTGGACTGCTGAACGAGACCTGGCTGCCGGATGGGGCGGCATTTGCCTGTGAACCAGGCGACGGCCTGTGGCATGTCCATCTGACCCGCGACGGGGCAGCGGCGGGGGAGATGGCGCTTGACGGCGACTGGGAGGACTTTGTGGCCCTGTATCAGGCGGACGGATACAGCATGCCGGACCTGAAGGACCTGACGTCCGGCCGGGCGGCGGCAGCCCCGGAGGACAGGGCAGCGGGGGATGCCAGGCTGAAGGAGGCGGAGACCATCTTCGCCCGGCTCCGCGGCGGTGAGCTGCTGGAGCAGGAATTCGTCAGAACGGAGTACCGCCTCTCCGGTCAGGACTGGGTCTACGGCCTGGAGATGATCGGGGAGCAGATGAACGCGGTGCTGATCCTCCGGGTGCCGGAGGAGGGCGCGGACGGCGGCGTGCAGCTGATGGCCTATGTGGATCTGGACCACAACTGGGACGTGCGCTATCCGGGCTGTCTGTCCATCGGGGAGGCCTATGAGCTGGCCCTGAAAGCCGTCGCACCGCACTTTGAAGGGGACGCGGCGGAGTATCTGCAGATGGAGAATGCCTCCATGGTGCTGGGCCAGGCGGAGAACTATTCCATGGACTTCGAGCAGACCGGGATCGCGCCGGAGGTGCCCTTCTGGACCGTGTCGCTCCTGGACATGCGGGCCTGGCCGGAGTCCACAGGCTATGATGAGGCTGTGGAGATCTACCGTTACCATGTGCTGCTGAACCCCTTCAACGGCGACGTGCTGGAGACCTGGACCGAGGACTTCGGCTGGGGCTGATGACGCAGAAGCGGAGCGGGCAGGATGGAACTGCCCAAAAGCCCGTTGCGGGACAGGCCAAAATCATGTAGAATAGACAGGGATGCTTCGGCGAAAAGCCCGGGGCATCCCTGCTTTGATAAAGCGAGGTGAGCCGGGTGGCGTTTGTGCATATCCCTGTCCTGTTCGACGAGGTCATGACCTGGCTGCAGCCCCGGGCGGGCGGCGTCTACTGTGACGGCACCCTGGGGGGCGGCGGCCACAGCGAGGGCATTCTCCGCCTGGCGGGCAAGGACGCATCCCTCTACGGCATCGACCGGGACGAGCGGGCCATTGCCGCAGCCACGGAACGGCTGGGCGGGCATCCAGGATTCCATGCGCTGCGGGGGAATTTCCACGACGCCAGGGCCCTGCTGGAGGCGGCGGGGGTGACGGCCCTGGACGGCGCCCTGCTGGACCTGGGGGTCTCCTCCCCCCAGCTGGACGAGGCCGGACGCGGCTTCTCCTACCACGAGGACGCGCCGCTGGACATGCGCATGGACACTGCGGGGGGCATCACGGCGGCCCAGCTCCTGAACACCGCGGACGAGGCGGAGATTGTCCGGATTCTCCGGGACTACAGCGAGGAAAAATGGGCGGTCCGCATCGCGCAGTTCATTGTGGCGCGCCGGGCGGAGAGACCGCTGGCCACCACCATGGACCTGGTGGCCTGTGTGGACGCGGCCATCCCCAAGGCGGTGCGGCGCAAGGACGACGGCCACCCGGCCCGGAGGACCTTCCAGGCGGTCCGCATCGCGGTGAACGACGAGCTGGCGCCGCTGGACAGGGCGCTGTGTGACTTTGTCAGCCTGCTGAAACCGGGTGGCCGGCTGTGCGTCATCACCTTCCACTCCCTGGAGGACCGGCTGGTGAAACGCTGTTTCCAGCGGCTCCAGCATCCCTGCACCTGCCCGCCCCGGCTGCCGGTGTGCGTCTGCGGAAAGAAGCCCCAGGTCCGTGTCCTGGCGGGGGGCGCCGTGAAGCCCTCCCAAGAGGAGATCGCCCGCAATCCCCGGGCCCACTCCGCCATCCTGCGGGTGTGCGAGAAACTGGAGGTGAGCTGATGCCGACCCTCTATGTGGTGGCAACCCCCATCGGCAATCTGCAGGATTTCTCCCCCCGGGCGGTGGAGATCCTGAAAAACGTCGGCTTTATCGCGGCGGAGGACACCCGGGTCACCATGAAGCTCTGCCAGGTTTTCGGCATCCACACGCCCCTCACCCCGTGCCACCAGCACAACGAGGCGGACAAAGGCCGGCGGCTGGCGGAGCGGATGGCAACGGAGAACCTGGACGCTGCCCTCACCACCGACGCCGGCACCCCTTGTGTATCCGACCCCGGTTATCTGCTGGTGCAGGCCTGCCTGGAGCTGGGGATTGCCGTGCAGCCGGTGCCCGGATGCTGCGCCGGGGTGGCAGCCCTGAGTGTCAGCGGCTTTGATGCCAGAGAGTGGGCTTTCTACGGCTTCCTGCCCAGGGAGAAGAAAGCGCTGCGGGAGAAACTGACCGACATCGCCAGAGGGCCGAAGGTGGCCATTGTCCATGAGTCCCCCTACCGGGTGACGGAGCTGGTGGCGTGCATTCAGGAAACCCTGCCGGCGGCGCGGCTTTCCGTGTCCTGCGATCTGACCAAGCTCTACGAACTGACCCTGCGGGGAACGCCCGAGGCGGTGCTGGAGGCGCTGCGGGCCAACCCGAAGACGGAGAAAGGCGAGTACTGCCTGGTGCTGGACCTCCATGGCGTCGAGCTGCCCCCGGAAGACCGGGAGACACCGCCAGCCTCCCTGGAATCCCAACTGCTGGAGATGCTGCTGGCGGGGGCGGACCTTCGGGAGGCCCAGGGGCGGCTGGTGGCAGACGGTGAGAAGAAAAACGCGGTCAAGGCGGCTGCGCTGCGGCTGAAACGACTTTTCGGGGAGGCGGATGAGACATGAGGGAGATTGATGCGGAACAGATCGCGTCGACGGTGGCCAGGCTCTGCGTGGAGGCCAACCGGGAATTGCCGGCGGACGTCACGGAGGCGCTGGCCGCGGCGGGCATGGCGGAGCCCTGGGCCCCGGCCCGGGACATGCTGGACATCCTCTCCCGGAACGCAGTGATTGCCCGGGAGACCGCCATGCCTGTCTGCCAGGATACCGGCATGGCGGTGGTGTTCGCCGAGGTGGGGCAGGATCTCCACATCGCCGGTTCCTTTGAGGAGGCGGTTCACGAGGGCGTCCGCCGGGGCTACACGGAGGGCTGGCTGCGCAAGAGCGTGGTGGGGGACCCGCTGGAGAGAAAGAACACCGGGGACAACACCCCGGCGGTGCTGCACACCCGCCTGGTGCCCGGGGACCGGCTGACCCTCACCGTGGCGCCCAAGGGATTCGGCAGCGAGAACATGAGCCGCCTGAAGATGCTGGTGCCCGCCCAGGGGGTGGAGGGCGTCCGGGCGTTCCTGATGGAGACGGTGCGTCTGGCAGGCGCTAACCCCTGTCCGCCCATGATCATCGGCATGGGGATCGGGGGCGATTTTGAGATGGTGGCGGAGCTGGCCAAGCGGGCGCTGCTGGAGCCCCTGGACCAGAGGAACCCGGATCCGCGTTATGCGGCGCTGGAAACCGCCTGGCTGGAGGAGATCAACGGCCTGGGCATCGGCCCCCAGGGCCTGGGCGGGCGCACCACCTGCCTGGGGCTCCACATCCTGACCATGGCCACCCACATCGCCGGGCTCCCGGTGGCTGTCAACATTTCCTGCCATGTGACCCGGCACAAGACCGCTGTGATCTGAGGGAGGGAGAAGGAATGGAGAAACGCTTGTCCACGCCCCTGTCCCAGGAGGACGTGCGCTCCCTCCGCGCCGGCGACCGGGTGCTGCTCAGCGGCACGGTTTACACGGCCCGGGACGCGGCGCATCTGCGGATGATGGCGTGCATTGAACAGAACCGCCCCCTGCCCTTTGAACTGGAGGGGCAGGTCATCTACTATGCGGGTCCCACGCCCACCCCGCCGGGACGTGTCATCGGGTCCATCGGGCCCACCACCTCCACCCGGATGGATGCCGCCACGCCGGCGCTGCTGGCCCGGGGGCTGCGGGGCATGATCGGCAAGGGCTCCAGGGGTGCGGCGGTGCTGGAGGCCATGGAGCAGTACGGCGCGGTCTATTTCGCCGCGGTGGGCGGGGCGGCCGCCCTCATGGCCCAATGTGTGACCGGCTGTGAGGTCATTGCCTGGGACGATCTGGGGCCTGAATCCGTGAAGCGCCTGACCCTCCGGGATTTGCCGCTGATCGTGGCCGCCGATGCCTATGGCGCGGATGCCTTCGCCCAGGGCCAGCAGGCCTACCTGCAGAGCGTTGAGGCCCGAAAAACGACAGGTGAGCCGGGCTGACGATGTTTTGAGTCCCCGTGTCTGCCCAAGGTTGACAGGCTGTGGTATAATACAGACGGCGGAGGAGGTGATACCGTGACGGAGATCAAACCGAAGAACGGCCCGAGGCAGATTATCGATAACGCACTGCGGGCAGTGAAGGGCGACAGCATCCAGAGCCTGGTGGAGGATTTCACGGCGGAGATGACCACCGTTGCGGAGGGCCTCTGCGAGGACCAGGCGAAACTGCGCGGCCGCATGACGGATCTGGAGAATGCCCAGGACCGGGATCGCCAGCGCCTGGAGAGCGAGGTGGCCTCCCTGGAGCAGGAGGGGGCCGAGAGCACCCGGGAGCTGCGGGAACAGATCCGGCAGCTGACCACCCGCCTGGACGCGCTGGAGCATCAGGACGAAAAGAAGCAAAAGCAGAGACAAAAAAAGAAATGGCTCGGGGAGGGCTGGCTCGGACAGGTGATCATCCTGGCGGCCATCGTGTGCGGCGCGTGGGTGATTGTGACGGTGCTGAACCTCTTCCACTGAGCCTGAAGGGAAAGGAGGGCTCTGCAGATGAAAACCTATGAGGAGATTCTGGCGGGCTACAGAAAACGCCAGCGGAACACCTTGGTGGATACCATCGCCGCCAGCCTGACCTATGCGGACGAGGTGGCCGTGGAGACCGGCCTCCTGGAGCAGACCGGCCTGATGACGGAGCTGACCTCCGCGGTGACCGGGGTGCTGCCTTTTGTGATCATCGCCGCCACCGAGGGCACCAAGGTGATCCTGGGGCGGAAGCCGGGGGCGACGGGGCTCAAGGACGGCGCCTTCCGGATGGTGAAGACCGGCGTTGCCATGGGGGTGGGCGCCGCTGTGATGTCCACCGTGGGGCTCGCGGCTGCCATTCCGGTGACGGTGGGGGTACGTTTTGCCTTTGACCACTACAAGTCCAAAGCCATGACAAGCCACCGGGTGAAGGAGCGTACGCAGCGCCTGAACCAGCTCAGCCGGCAGCTGCAGAACGCAGGACAGGAGACGCAGCCGTCCTTGCCGGAGACGGGCGCGGGCATTCCGGTGACGGCGGCCATCCAGTGACGAAAGAGGCGGGGAGAAATGCCCCGCCTTTTGCATTTTTGGTGTATTTACGCCCCCCTGCCGGTCCAAAGCATGTATACTGTGCCTTGTGAACCGGGAGGGGAGGTGCGCAGGGTGCATTTCACCAAAATGCAGGGCACGGGCAACGACTATGTCTATGTGGATCTGTTTTCGGAGCACGTGAAGGATCCGGCGGCGCTGGCTGTGCAGATGGCCAAGCCCAGCTTTGGCGTGGGGGCTGACGGGCTGGTGCTCATCGGACCGTCGGAGAGCGAGGACTTCTCCATGCGGATCTTCAACGCAGACGGCTCCGAGGGGGAGATGTGCGGGAATGCCTGCCGCTGCATCGGCAAGTATGTCTATGAGCGTGGCCTCACCGACAGGACCGATATCCGGCTGGAAACCAAGGCGGGGCGCCGCGTGCTGCATCTGACGGTCTCCGACGGCCGCGTGTCCTCCGTCCGGGTGAACATGGGCCGGCCGGACCTGCGTCCCGGGGCTGTCCCGGTGCTGGCCGATGCAGCCGGTGGGCCGAATGTCCGGCTCATGACATCCGAGGGGGAGAAATGCCTGACCTGTGTCTCCATGGGAAATCCCCACGCGGTGCTGTTTGTGGAGAATGTGGAGCACGCTCCGGTGAGCCGGCTGGGACCGGAGATCGAGCACCACGCCATGTTCCCCGCCAGAACCAATGTGGAGTTTGTGCGCATTGTGGACCGGCAGCACCTTGCCATGCGGGTATGGGAGCGCGGGTCCGGGGAGACGCTGGCCTGTGGAACCGGTGCCTGTGCCGCCCTGGTGGCGGCGGTGACCAACGGTCTTGCGGACAGGACGGCGGATGTCTCCCTGCTGGGGGGGACCATCCGGGTCAGCTGGGAGGCAGACGGGTGTGTATACCAGGATGGGCCGGCAGCCTTCGTCTTCGAGGGCGACTGGCCGGAGGAAGGAGAGTCCTATGTTCCGCATCAATGACAACTATCTGAAACTGCCGGGTTCCTATCTGTTTGCCGAGACAGCCCGGCGGACCAAGGCCTATGAGCAGGCCCACCCGGACCAGCCGGTGATCCGCCTGGGCATCGGGGATGTGACCAGGCCGCTGGTGCCTGCCGTCATCAGCGCCATGCACAGCGCGGTGGAGGAGATGGGCTGCGAGGCGACCTTCCGGGGCTACGGTCCCGACTTCGGCTATGATTTTCTGGTGAACGCCATCCGGGCGGGAGACTATGCCGGCCGCGGCATCGACCTCGCCTATGACGAGGTGTTTGTATCCGACGGCGCCAAGAGCGATGTGGGCAACATCCAGGAGCTGTTTGCGGCGGATGCCCGGATCGCGGTCACTGATCCCGTCTACCCGGTGTATGTGGATTCCAACGCCATGGCAGGCCGGGCCGGCGACTGGACGGGGGAGCGCTG
The DNA here is from genome assembly GCA_017519405.1 of Clostridia bacterium. Lineage (GTDB taxonomy): Bacteria > Bacillota > Clostridia > Christensenellales > Aristaeellaceae > RUG11272. The sequence continues at coordinate 43,798 of JAFWSH010000010.1, read as the reverse complement.
GGACCGCCTGGTCTACCTTCCCTGCAACGAGGAGAACGGCTTTGTGCCGCCGGTGCCGGACGTCCCGGTGGACGTGATCTATCTGTGCTACCCCAACAACCCCACGGGCACCGTGCTCACCAAGGAGCAGCTGAAGGTCTTTGTGGACTGGGCCCGGGAGCACCATGCGCTGATCGTCTATGACGCCGCCTACAAGGCCTATATCAAAACCCCCGGCGTTCCGCTCTCCATCTATGAGGTGGAGGGCGCCAGGGAAGTGGCGGTGGAGTGCTGCTCCTTCAGCAAGACGGCAGGCTTCACCGGGACGCGCTGCGCCTACACCATCGTGCCCCACGAGGTGAAGGGCCGCGCGGCGGACGGCACCATGGTGGAGCTGAACGCCCTGTGGAAGCGCCGGATGGCCACCAAATTCAACGGCGTCAGCTATCCGGTGCAGCGCGCGGCGGCTGCGGTCTACACGCCGGAGGGGCAGGAGCAGATCAAAGCCGTGATTGCCGCTTACATGCGCAATGCCGAAATCATCCGGGAGGGCCTCACCAGCCGCGGTTTCCGGGTCTTCGGCGGGGTGGACGCCCCGTACATCTGGCTGAAAACCCCGGAGGGCGTGGACAGCTGGCGGTTCTTTGACGAACTGCTGAGCCGGTGCCAGGTGGTGGGCACCCCCGGCGCGGGCTTTGGCCCCAGCGGCGAGGGCTATTTCCGCCTCACCGCCTTCAACAGCCTGGAGAAAACCAGGGAGGCCATGGAGAGACTGGACAGGCTGAAATGCTGATGACGGAAGACTTACAAACAAAAGAACGTGCCGGAGGAGCAACCCCGGTCACGTTCTTTTTCATGGGATCAGTTGTTGATGGAATTGCCCGTATAGAGCTGATAGTACTTGCCCCGCTGCTCGATGAGCTGGTCGTGGGTGCCGCGCTCGATAATGCGGCCCTGCTCCAGCACCATGATGCAGTCCGCGTCCCGGACGGTGGACAGGCGGTGGGCAATGACAAAGGTGGTGCGGCCCTTCATCAGGGCGTCCATGCCCTTCTGCACCAGGGCCTCGGTGCGGGTATCGATGGAGGAGGTGGCCTCGTCCAGGATCAGGCAGGGCGGGTCGGCCACGGCGGCCCGGGCGATGGACAGCAGCTGCCGCTGGCCCTGGGAGAGGTTGGCCCCGTCCCCATGGAGCATGGTCTGGTAGCCGTTGGGGAGGCGGCGGATAAAGCCGTCGGCATTGGCCAGCCGGGCGGCCTCCATGCACTCCTCGTCCGTGGCGTCCAGGCGGCCGTAGCGGATGTTGTCCATCACCGTGCCGGTGAACAGATGGGTGTCCTGCAGCACCATGCCCAGGCTCCGGCGCAGGTCGGATTTGCGGATCTTGTTGATGTTGATCTCGTCAAAGCGGATCTTGCCGTCCTGAATGTCGTAGAAGCGGTTGATGAGGTTGGTGATGGTGGTTTTGCCGGCACCGGTTCCGCCCACGAAGGCGATCTTCTGGCCGGGCTTGGCGTAGAGGGTGATGCCGTGGAGCACCGTCTTTTCCGGGGTATAGCCGAAGTCCACGTCGTTGAGGGTGACCCCGCCCTGGAGCCGGCGGTAGGTGGTGGTGTCACTCTCCCGGTGCCAGTGCTTCCAGGCCCAGACACCGGTCCGCTCCTCCGTCTCCGTGAGACTGCCGTCGGGGTTCTCCCGGGCGTTGACCAGCATCACATAGCCCTCGTCCTTCTCGGGCTCGGCGTCCATCAGCTCAAAGACGCGGCGGGCACCGGCCAGGGCCATCACGATGGAGTTCATCTGCTGGCTCACCTGGCTGATGGGACGGGAGAAGTTGCGGTTCAGGGTGAGAAAGGTCACCAGGCCGCCCAGGGCCAGGGGAATCCACCCGGCGATGCAGGCCACCGCGCCCAGCACGGCGCAGACCACATAGCTGATGTGCCCCAGGTTGTTGTTGATGGGGCCCATGATGTTGGTGGTGCTGTTGGCGGTGGTGGCCGCGTCCCGAAGCTCCTCGTTCAGCTGGCGGAAGACGGCGACACTCTGCTCCTCGTGGTTGAAGACCTTGATGACTTTCTGGCCGGAGGTCATCTCCTCAATGAAGCCGTTGAGGGCGCCGAGGCTCTTCTGCTGGATGACGAAGACCCGCCCGGCCTTCCCCGCCAGCTTGGCGGAGACGAACATGGTCAGGGCAATCATGAGCATGGCCAGGATGGTGAGCTGCCAGCTGAGAACCACCATGCTGACAAAGGTCATCACCACGGTAACCAGGGAGTCCACAAAGGAGGGAATGCTCTGGCCGATGAGCTGACGCAGCGTGTCGATGTCGTTGGTGTACACCGACATGATATCGCCGTGGGAGTGGGTGTCGAAATACTGGATGGGGAGCTTTTCCATGTTGGAGAAGAGCTCCGTGCGCAGGCGCAGCATGGTGCCCTGGGAGACGGTGGTCATGATCCGGTTGGTGGCGTAGGTGGTGAGCACGCCAAAGGCCAGCACCACCGCCAGCTGCACCAGGGCGCCGGCCAGCCGGGCAAAGCCTGTCTTCGTGTCCAGCGCCCCGCTGGTCATGGGGAGAAGGTAGTCGTCGATCAGGGTTTTCATGAACATGGTGCCTTGCAGCGTGCACCAGGTGGAGATCATGATGCAGACCAGAACCACAATCAGGTGCGGGGTGTAGTACTTGAGCAGGGCCTGCAGCACACGCTTGAGCATGGCGCCCTGTCCCTTGATGGACTGCCGGGGCATGAAGCCGCGGCCTCTCGGTCCATGACTCATACCTCTGCGCCCCCCTTCTGCTCGGGACGGTCAAAGTCGCCGCCGCCCTCTGTCTGGGTGGTATAAATCTCGCGGTAGATGGCGTTGCTCCGCATGAGCTCCTCGTGGGTGCCGAAGCCGCTGATCTGGCCGTTGTCCAGCACCAGAATCCGGTCGGCGTCCTCCACGGAGGAGACGCGCTGGGCGATGATGAGCTTGGTGGTGCCCGGCAGGCTCTCCCGGAAGGCCCGGCGGATGCTGGCATCGGTGGCGGTGTCCACCGCGGAGGTGGAGTCGTCCAGAATCAGCACCTTGGGGGATTTCAGCAGCGCCCGGGCGATGCACAGGCGCTGTTTCTGCCCGCCGGAGACATTGTTGCCGCCCTGCTCGATGCGGGTCTCATACCCGTCCGGGAAGCGGTCGATGAACTCGTCCGCGCAGGCCAAGGCGCAGGCCGCCTTGCATTCCTCCAGCGTGGCGTCCTCCTTGCCCCAGCGGAGGTTGTCCAGTATGGTGCCGGAGAACAGCACGTTCTTCTGCAGCACCACGGAGACGCTGTCCCGCAGGACCTTCAGGTCATAGCTGCGGACATCCGTCCCGCCCACCAGCACCTGGCCCTCCACCACATCGTACAGCCGGGGGATCAGGCTCACCAGGGAAGTCTTGCCGGAGCCGGTGCTGCCGATGATGCCGATGGTCTCGCCGGAACGGATGTGCAGATCGATGTCCTTCAGGGTGGCCTCGCCGGTGCCCTGCTGGTAGGAGAAGGTGACGTGGTTGAAGTCGATGGAGCCGTCGGGCACCGTGGTCACGGGCTCCGCGGGGTCCACGATGCCGGGCTCCTCATCCAGCACCTCCACAATGCGCCTGGCGCCGGCGGAGGACATGGTCAGCATGACAAAGATCATGGAGAGCATCATCAGGGAGCCCAGGACGCTCATCACATAGGAGAACAGCGCGGTGAGGTCGCCGGTGGACATGCCCTCGAAAACCACCTGCTTCGCGCCCAGCCAGGAGAGCAGAATGGAGCAGGCGTAGATGGTGAACATCATTACCGGCGCATTCAGGATGACCACCTTCTCGGCCCGGACAAAGAGCCGATACAGGTTCTGGGCGGCCCGGGAGAACTTCTGGTTCTCATAATCCTCCCGGACAAAGGCCTTCACCACCCGGATGGCGGATACGTTCTCCTGCACCGAGGCGTTCACATCGTCATAGCGGGTAAAGACCTGGGAAAACCGCTTCGTGGCCGCCAGGACGATCAGCGCAAGACAGCAGGACAGGAACAGCACGGCGATCATGAAGATGGAGGAGAGCCGCGCGTTCTTGATGAAGCACAGAATCATGGCGATGATCAGGGTCAGGGGCGCCCGGACGGCAATCCGCAGAATCATCTGGAAAGCGTTCTGCACGTTGGTGACATCGGTGGTCAGCCGGGTGATGAGGCCGGCGGTGGAGAAGTGGTCGATGTTGGAAAAGGAGAACCGCTGAATGCTGTCATACATGCCGTTGCGCAGGTTGGCAGCGAAGCCGGCGGAGGCCTGGGCTCCGAACTTGCCGCCCCCGATGCCGAAGGCCAGGGACGCAAAGGCGCACAGGAGCATCAGTACGCCATACTGAATCACCACGCCGATGTTGCCCGGCTGTACGCCCAGGTCGATCAGCGGCGCCATCACAAAGGGGATCAGCATCTCCATGGCCACCTCGCCGATCATGCAAAGCGGGGTGAGAATAGCGGGTTTCCTGTATTGCTGAATATAGGCGGCCAGCTTCGCCACCATGCTTTTTTTCTTCGGGGCGGAGACTTCGGTTTGATTTGCTTGCATCCGTAATCCTTTCTCCGGGGTCCGGGGTTTCTTTGCCATCACGGCAGGTTTCTCCTGCTCTGCCTGTTCAATGCGGCCAGCTTCTCCGCCAGCTCGCCTGTGGCGGCGCCGGGCTTCATGCGCCACAGCCAGTTGCCGCCCATGAGGCCGGGATGGTTCATGGTGGCCCAGGCCGGAAGCTCCAGAACGTCCTGCATGGGCACCACGGCGATGCGCGCCCTGCTCATGTATACCGTCCGGATCAGGGCCCAGGGGGCTGCCTTGCGGGTCTTGAAGCCCAGCAGTTTGGCTGCGTAGGCGATCTCCTTGTCGGAGGCCGTCTCCGCCCAGGCCCGGGCGGTGGCGTTGTCGTGGGTGCCGGTGTAGTAGGCGGTGTTTTCCGGGATGTTCTGGGGGAGGTGCATGTTGTCCTCCTCCCCGCCGAAGGCGAAGGTGAGCACCTTCATGCCGGGGTACCCGGTGTAGGCCAGCAGCCGCCTGACCCGGTCGTTGACGGCGCCCAGGTCCTCCGCCACGATGTCCAGATCCGGCAGCTCCCGCTTCAGGGTCCGGAACAGGTCCTCGCCGGGGCCCGGAATCCAGACGCCGTTCTTGGCGTTGGGCGCGCCGTGGGCTACGGAGTAGTAGTTGGCGAAGCCGATGAAGTGGTCCACCCGCACCATGTCATACATCTGCCCCATGTGGGCCATGCGGTCCACCCACCAGTCAAAGCCCCGGCGCTTCAGCAGGGACCAGCGGTACAGCGGGTTGCCCCAGAGCTGGCCGTCCTCGCTGAAGTAGTCCGGCGGCACGCCCGCAATGCGCCTCGGCACACCCTCCCCGTCCAGCTGGAAGACCTCCGGGCGACTCCAGGTGTCGGCACTGTCCTCCGCCACATAGATGGGCATGTCGCCGAAGAGCAGGATGCCCAGACGGTTGCAGTAGTCCTTGAGCCGGTGCCACTGCCCGTGGAAGATATACTGGCACCAGGTGTGGAAGTCGATCTCGTCCCTGAGCGCTGCCCGGTAATGCTCCATGGCGGCGTAGGTGCGGTGGCGGGCGCCTGCGTCCGGCCACTGGGACCACATCCGGTTGTCGAAGTGTTCCTTCAGCGCCGTGAACATGGCGAAATCCCGGACCCAGGGATGGGCGGAGACAAACTGCCGGATTTCCTCCTCCAGGCCGTCCCTGGAGGAGCGGAAGCTCTCCCGCAGCAGCTTCATCTTGTGGGCCCGGACCTGTCCGTAATCCACCTGCTCCTCGTTCTCCGGCACAAAACGGTCCTCCGCCCGCAGCGTCAGGAACCCGTCTGCCGCCAGCTGATCCAGGGAGATCAGCAGGGGATTGCCGGCGTAGATGCTGGTGGCCTGGTAGGGGGACTCGCCGTAGCCGGTGGGGCCCATGGGCAGCACCTGCCAGATGGACATGCCGGCCTTGTGCAGAAAGTCCGCAAAGGCGTAGGCCTCGGGGCCGAGACTGCCGATGCCGTCGGGCCCCGGCAGGGAAGAAATGTGCATCAGGATACCGCTGCGCCGCATGGAGACCATCCTTTCATCTCATCTCGCAATATGTGGGGAACGGCTCAGGCGAGCCTGGCCAGGGTCAGCAGCTTTACCGGGTTCCCCTTGATCTTTGCCTTTCCCAGCAGTACGGCTGTCACCGGGGAGAGCTTTCCGTTGATGATGGCCAGCAGATCCTTCTCGTCGGCGGTGACATAGCAGTCCACATCGCCATCCGGATCCCGGGAGAGGGTGACGTTTCCCTCGGCATCGATCCTTGCCGCGGCCCGGTGTCCCTGCTTTGTCTCCAGCACAAAGCTGCCGGGATGTCCGGCCAGTTTCTCCTTCGCGCCGGCGGCCAGCGCGGCGAAGTCGGAGAGGAAAGCGTCTAGGGAATCATACTGTTTCATGTTCAGCATCCTCCGGATCAAAGGGTTTGAGACGCCGGGTCATCGCCGAGGAAGCCCCGGGCATTCCAGGTGAGCACTGTCCGATAGCCCAGCCTGGCATACCAGGGCGCCACGCCGGTGTAGTGGATATAGCTGTAGTCAAAGCCTTCCTGCTTCAGGATCTCCGTGCCCAGCTGAACCATCCGCAGGCCGATGCCCTGCCGCCGGGCCCGGGGCACCGTGCCGACACAGCCCGGTCCGCCGATGCGCAGGCCCTCATAGCTTCCCATGGCGCCCAGCATGCAGAAGCTCACCGGCTCTCTGTCCCGCACGGCGCAGAAGACGCGGCCGGGCTCCCGGAACCATTGAAGCCAGGTGCTGTCTACCGCGGCCACCGCATCCAGGAGCAGCGCCCGGGGGCCGTCCCACACCCGGAAGCTCACGTCCGGGGGAGCGGCTACCGGTGCCATGGGGACATCCAGGGTACGCAAATCCAGCAGCATCTCCCGGTAGACCGCGTCCTCCGGCAGGGAACGGATATAGGCCTTCCGGAAAAAGCCGGGGTGCAGCTGGTTGAAAAAAGCCTGATAATCCATGGACAATCACCCACCCTGCATGATACCACGAAACGCCTGCCAAATCAACGAGAACAAGCCGCCCGCAAAGAAAAAAGCCCGGCCGGGGCCGGGCATGGAACCGGGTTCAGTAGTTCTCGGCGCGGAGCATGAAATAGCTCTGGGGATGGTTGCAGACGGGGCAGACCTCGGGCGCCTTGGGGCCGATGACAATGTGGCCGCAGTTGGCGCACTCCCAGATGCAGTCGCCCTCGCGGCTGAAGACCAGCCCGCCCTCGATGTTGGCCAGCAGGCGGCGGAAGCGCTCCTCGTGGGCCCGCTCGATGGCCGCCACCATCTCGAACTTCTGGGCAATCTCCTCGAAGCCCTCCTCCCGGGCTTCCCGGGCCATGCGGGCGTACATGTCGGTCCACTCGAAGGCCTCGCCGGTAGCGGCCGCAGCCAGGTTGGCCAGGGTGTCCTGCACGGCGCCGCCCTCCAGGTATTTGAACCAGATCTTGGCGTGCTCCTTCTCGTTCTCGGCGGTCTCCTCAAAGATCCGGGCGATCTGGACATAGCCGTCCTTTTTGGCCCGGGAGGCAAAGTAGGTGTACTTGTTCCTGGCCTGGCTCTCTCCGGCAAAGGCTTCCATCAGGTTGGCCTCGGTGCGTGTTCCCTTCAGTTCCGGCATGGGTTTTCCTCCTTTTCGGATGTCATTCTGGCTCCATTGTGACAGAAAACCGGGGATTCGTCAAGACTTACTGGCGCAGCCGGGGGAAATGTGTTATCATGGGGGAGAAAGCTGCGCGAAGGGAGGTGCGGACATGAGCGAGCAGAAGCGGAAGGAAATCTACGACCACAGGCCCTACACCCGGGAGGAGATGGTCCGGGAGCTGGGTATTCCGGAGGCAGTGCTCAGCCGCTTCTTTCCCAAGGCGGACGGCCATGTGCGCAAGCGGGATGGCCGGCGGGTGGCCACGTGGTCGGGGAAGCTGATCCGGAAGATGCTGCAGCAGCGCCGGGTGCAGCGGGCCATCCAGAGCGCGGAGCGGGGCAGGGATCGCCAGCAGGCGGCCCTGGACTACCTGGGCACCTTCGACATCGAGAACCTGCGGCAGGAGGCGGAGACCCTCCGGCGGCGCTTTGTGCTGCACATCGGCCCCACCAACAGCGGCAAGACCTGGCAGGCCCTGCAGGCCCTGGAGCAGGCGGAGCGCGGGGTGTACCTGGGGCCGCTGCGGCTGCTGGCGCTGGAGATGTTCGACACCATGAACCACGACGGCGTTCCCTGCCATCTGCTGACGGGGGAGGAGTCCATCTGGGTGGGCAACGCCCGGCACATCGCCTCCACCATCGAGCTGGCGGACTGCACGGAGGACTATGACGTGGCCGTCATCGACGAGGCGCAGATGATCACCGATGCCGGCCGCGGCGACCGCTGGATGCGCGCCATCTACGGCATCCGGGCGACGGAGGTGCACATCTGCATGGCGCCGGAGGCCCAAACCCTCATCTGCGGCATCCTGGACAGCTTTGCCGCTCCCTACACCTTCGTGGAGCACAAGCGCCTGGCGCCCCTGGTCTGGCAGGGGAGCTTCCGGGACCTCTCGGAGACCCAGCCCGGGGACGCGCTGATTGTCTTCTCCAGAAAGGCGGTGCTGGCCACCGCGGCGGAGCTGCAGACCCGGGGAATCGCCGCCAGTGTGATCTATGGGGCGCTGCCGCCGGTTTCCCGCCGGGAGGAGGTCCGGCGCTTTACCGAGGGGGAGACCAGCGTGGTGGTGGCCACGGACGCCATCGGCATGGGGGTGTCCCTGCCCATTCGCCGGGTGATCTTCTGCGAGACGGAGAAATTCGACGGACAGAAGCGCCGTCCGCTGCGTTCCGGGGAGATCAAGCAGGTGGCGGGCAGGGCCGGGCGCTTCGGCATCTATGACAAGGGCTATGTCCTGTCCATGACGGATGCGGGAAGGGTGCGCATGGCGCTGACCTGCCCGGAGAAGCAGCAGGAGCGCATGATCATCCCCTTCCCGGAGGAGGCGCTGGAGGGGGATTTCCCCATCGACCTGCTCCTGAATGCCTGGAACAACCTGCCCCGGGAGGGCGCGTTCTCCCGGGTGGACATGTCGGACGCGCTGATCCTGTACCGCTTCATGGGGGAGCGGGCCAAGCGGATCGACCGGCGGCTGCTCTTCAGCATGATCACCTGCCCCATGGATACGGCCTCGGAACACCTGATGGGCTACTGGCTGGACTGCTGCATGGCCATTGTCCGCCGGGAGGAGCTGCCGGAGCCGCCCTCGGGTACCGACAGCCTGGAGGCCTGCGAGCGCCGCTACAAGGAGCTGGATATCCGGCATCAGCTGCTCCGGCGGATCGGCGTGGAGGAGGACCGCATGGATGAGAAGCTGGCGCTGTGCGAGCGCATCAACCGTTTTCTGCGGGAGGAGCAGGAGACCCACCTGCGGCGCTGCAGCGAGTGCGGCGTCCGCCTGCCGCCCACCTGGCCCAGCGGATTGTGCGACCGCTGCTGGCAGCGGCTCAGACGCACCAGGGAAGGAAATCACAGAGCATAAAAAGAGCGGCTCCCGCTGCAAGTGGGGAGCCGCCTTTTTTATGCCATGCCTTCGCTCATCTTTTTGCCGCCCAGCACGTGGAAATGCAGGTGCGGGACGCTTTGGCAGGCATCGCTGCCGCAGTTGGAAACCACCCGGAAGCCGCCGGTCAAGCCCTCCTGGGCCGCAACCTTGCCGCAGGCCCGCAGGCAGGCGGCCAGCGTCCGGTCGTCCAGCGCGTCCGCCTCCGCCAGGGAGGCGGCGTGGGCTTTGGGGACCACCAGCACGTGGGTGGGGGCCATGGGGTTGATGTCCCGGAAGGCGAACACCAGCTCATCCTCGTAGACACGGGTGGAGGGGATCTCTCCAGCGATGATCTTGCAGAACAGACAGTCACTCATGGGTCTCATCCTTCTTTCTTTTCGTTGATCACCTCACCCAGCAGGCCGTCCTGATGCGGTGCGGTGAGAAGAACCTTGTAAAGCCTGCCGGCCTGTACTGCCGGCCCGGCGGGAAGAAATACCCGGACATAGGCGGGGGTGTAGCCCGTCCAGAAGCCCTCCGCCTCCGTCTCCACCAGCACGGTGTCCGTCCGGCCGATCCACTGCTGTCGATAGGCCCGGGCGGTCTCCTCCCCGATGGCGATGAGGCGGCGCGCACGGCGTTCCTTCTCCTCCCGGGTGAGCTGGCCGGGCATGGCGGCGGCGGGGGTGCCTTCCCTGGGGGAGAAGGGGAAGACGTGGATCCGGGCGAAGCCGATGCTGCGCACCGCCTTACAGGTCTCCCGGAACTCCTCCTCCGTCTCTCCCGGAAAGCCGGTGAGAATATCCGTGGTGATGGCGCACAGCGGGTTTGCCTCCCGCAGCAGCCTCACCGCCTCCATGTACATGCGCATATTGTAGCGGCGGGCCATGCGGCGGAGGACGGCGTCGCTGCCGGCCTGCAGGGCCAGATGGAACTGGGGGCAGAGCCTGGGCAGCGTCCTCAGCGCCTCCATGAAGGCGGGGGTCACCAGGGTGGGCTCCAGGCTGCCCAGCCGGATCCGTTCCACCCCCGGCACCTCGTGCACCGTCCGGATGGCGTCCATCAGGCCTGTATTCCCCGGCAGATCCCGGCCGTAGCTGGTGAGGTGGATGCCGGTGAGCACCAGCTCCCGGTAGCCGGCCTCCGCCAGCGCCCGGGCCTCCAGCGCGATGTCCGCCAGCGAACGGGAGCGGATGGGACCACGCACACTGGGGATGATGCAGTAGGTGCAGTGGTTGTTGCAGCCTTCCTGGATCTTCATCACGGCCCGGGTGTGTTCGTCGTTGCGGGCGATGGTCAGCGGTTCGTAGGGGGTGTCGGCGGTGAGGGGCTCCGTGACGCAGCGGGGCGTGCCCAGACGCAGGGTGTCCTCCAGCAGTGTGACGATCTGCCCCCGGTTCCGGATGCCCAGCACCAGGGTGGCGCCGGTCTCCGCCAGCAGCGCCTCGCCCCTGCGCTGGGCCAGGCAGCCGCACAGCACCAGGGCGCTGTTTGGGTGCTCCCTGCGGATGCGGCGGGCGGCCTGCAGGGATTTCTTGTCGCCCACGCCGGTGACGGTGCAGGTGTTGATGACATAGACGTCCGCCTCTGCGCTGAAGGGCACGGCCTGGTATCCGGCGGCCCGGAAACGTTCCAGCATGGCCTGGGAGTCGTATTGATTGACCTTGCAGCCAAGGGTATAGAAAGCGACTGCTTTGCTCATAAAGCCTCCTGAAAATCAGCCGTCCATCTCGCCGTAGAGGGCCATCAGCGCGGCGATGGCGGCAGGGCCTGCGGTCTCTGTCCGGAGAATGCGGGGGCCCAGGGTCACCGGACGGCAGCCGGCGGCCTGCAGCGCCCCGATCTCCTCCGGCGTGATGCCGCCCTCGGGCCCGATGACCAGGGCAAGCCGCCGGACCTCCGGGTGGTCCCGGTGGAAGGCCGCCGGGCCGTAGCCCTCGGCCTCCTCCCAGGGCACCAGCGCGGCGTCGTAGCCGGCCAAGGCGCGGCAGAGGGCGGGGATGGTGACGGGGGTGGAAACCGCGGGCTCCACACAGCGGCCGGACTGCTTGCAGGCCTCCCGGGCGATCTTCTGCCAGCGCTCGATCTTCCTGCCTGCGTCTCCGGGTTCCAGCCTGGCCACACAGCGGGTCATGGCCACGGGCACAACGGCCTCCGCCCCCAGCTCCACCGCCTTCTGAATCGTAAGCTCCATGCGGTCCGCCTTGGAAATCCCCTGGAAGAGGGTGATCCGCAGCCGTGCCTCGGTGGAGGGGAGGGGAGAGAGCACCCGGAACAGCGCACTTTCACTGTCCAAGCTGACCGCCTCCGCCAGGTAGCGCTGGTCCTGCCAGAACAGCTCCGCCCGGTCCCCGGGCTTGAGACGGAGCACCCGCACGGCATGCAGCGTGTCCTCCCGGCTGAGGGGGACAAGTTTGTCCGCCGCCGGGGCTTCCCCGGCATAGAAACGGTTCATGACAGCGGCCTCCGGCTGAGCATGGCCACCCAGGAACCCTTCCGCAGCACCTTCAGCAGCTCATAGCCGTTGGCCAGCAGCGCGTCTGTCACCATCTGCTCCTTCTCCTTCAGGATGCCGGAGCAGACAAAACGGCCGCCGGGGGCGATGTGGCGGGTCAGGGGTTCGGCGAACATGCAGATCACGTCCGCGATGATGTTGGCCACGCAGACCTCACACTTGGCCTCCGTCCGCTCCAGCAGGTTTCCCTGAACGGCTTCAATCCGGTCTTCCAGGCCGTTGATGCGGACGTTCTCCCGGGCCACCCGCACGGCGTCCGGATCGATGTCCACCGCCAGCACATGCCAGGCCCCCAGCCGGGCTGCGCCGATGGCCAGGATTCCGCTGCCCGTGCCCACATCGATGACGTCCTCGCCGCCCTGCACGGCCTCCTCCAGCAGCTCCAGGCACATGGAGGTGGTCTCATGGGTGCCGCTGCCGAAGGCCATGCCGGGGTCCATCTCGATCACCAGGTCCTCCGGACCGGCTTCGTAGGCCTCCCAGGTGGGCTTCACCACCAGCCGCTTGCCCGCGTGGAAGGGCTTGTAGAACTGTTTCCACACCTCCGACCAGTCCTCGTCCCGGACAGAGGCCTGTTCCACCTTCAGGGAGCCCACATCGCAGCCGGCGGAGGCCTGCAGCAGCGCCAGGCGGTTCATCAGCTGCTCCAGGGTCCGGGCGAAGGCCTTTTCGGGGTCAAACCATGCGTGCACCAGCACGTCCTCCGGCATGGCGTCAATCATGGCCGGGTCGATGATCTCCCAGAAGCCGTGGGGCTTGTCGGGATCAGGCACGTCGGCCCGGTCCTCCACCATGGTGCCGTTGGCGCCCAGATCGATCAGGATGTTGCTCACCGCATCGGAGCCGGCGGTGGTGGTGTGGATGATGAGTTCTGTCCATTGCATGGCTGCAACCTCGCCTTCTGAAGAATGTGGGGTCGGGGGATCAGGGGTTGAAGGATTCGATGCCCCGCAGCAGCTCCAGCTCACGCACATCCCGGACGGTGGTGTACATATAGCGGGTCAGCACTGTGCCGCCGCGGTAGTACAGGCACAGGAAGGGGCAATCCTCCGCGAAGAGCTCCTGGATCTGCCACAGGGTGTTTCTGAACTCTCCGGGCTGATAGCAGGTCCGCAGCCGGTTGCACAGATCCAGCATATCCCCGGAGCGGTAACGGCCGAAGTTGCCGGTGTTGCCGTTCATCAGCAGAAAGCCGTAATCCGGCACGGGATCCATGGCGAAGGAACACAGCGCCATGGCGAAGGAGCCTGCCTGCAGCTTTTCCTTCACCGACTGGTAGGTGCCGGTGACAATGTCCACCTTGATGCCGATGACCGCCAGCTGCTCCTTGATGATGTTGGCCGCCTCGAACCGGACATCGTTGTCGGGTTCCTCATAGACGTACAGGCGGACGGAGAGGTCGATGCTCTGGTCGTCCACCACCTTGTCCAGGACGCCGTCCTCGTTGGTGTCCGCCCAGCCGTCCTCCTCCAGGAGCCGGCGCGCCTTCTCCACGTCGTGCCCAAAGGAGGCGGAGACCCCGTCGTTGTACAGCCAGGTGCCCGGAATGGCCGGGGTGTCGGTCCGGTATACCATCCCCATGTACACATGGTTGGCGATGTAGTCCACATCGATGGCGTGGCGGATGGCTTTGCGGACGTTCACGCTGCGGAGCCGCCCGCTGTCCTGATACATCATCAGCACTTCCAGCTGGTTGGTCCTGTAGTCCAGGGAGAGGGAGTTGGTGCCGGATTTGTACTGGGAGGCGGCGATGGCCCGGCTGAATATGGTGTTCACCCGCCCGTACTCATAGGCCTCGATCACGTCCCGCTGGGTGGAATAGCAGACAAAGCTGATGCTGCGCACCTTGGGCAGGTTTTTCCACCAGTTCTGGTTGGCCTCCAGCAGGATGGTGTCATTCTGGCCGTCCCGGAAGCGGGTGATGATGTAGGGGCCGGTGCCCATGGGGTTCTCCTGGCGCAGGTCGCTCTCGGAGAGGATGGGGAAGGTCATGGCGTAGAGGAGGCCGTAGTAGCTGCGGCCGGAGCCTGCGCGGATCACCACGGTGTAGTCGTTGGGCGCGGTGATCCGCCCGATGAAGTATTTCAGGTTGCTGTAGTAGCCCTTCACCGGGGATTCCTCATCCTTGGCCATCTCCAGGATATAGTTGACCGTGGCCACCACGTCCCGGGCGGTCATGGGGGTGCCGTCCGAGAAGGTCACGTTCCTGCGGAGGTTGAAGGTCCAGGTCTTGCCCTCGCCGTCCTCTGTCCAGCTCTCCGCCAGCAGGGGCTGGGGCATGTAATCATCATCGATGTAGACCAGGGACTCGTAGACCAGGTGATAGATGCTCACGATGTCCCGCTCCACGGGATTCAGGGGGTACACGCCGTCCGTCTTGGTGGACTGGATGCCCACGATCAGGCTGTCGCCCACATTACTGGCCCGGGCCTCCCGCAGCGGCGGGATCGACAATAGCAGTATCACCGCTGTTATAATAACGATAATAGAGCGCATCGTAGATCGCAAAGTCTCTCATCACCTTTCCGGCATAATGCCTCGTGTCGGAGGCCGGGATCCGGTCGGCCTGCAGGGTGAGGCCGTCGTCGGACACGGCGCTGTTGGCCAGCCAGTTGCGCACCGTGCTCTGCCCGGCGTGGTAAGCGGCCGTGACGGACACCGGATCCCCCCCGAACAGCCTGGACAGGTAGCTCAGATACCAGCAGCCGAAGCGGATGTTCATCTCCGGATCCCACATCAGCTGGTAGGTGTAGCCCGGAATGTGCAGGTACTGGTCGTTGATCCAGTCTGCGGTCTTTTCCATCAGCTGCATCAAGCCCCGGGCGCCGATGCGGGATTCCGCGGTGGGCTTCCAGCTGCTCTCGTTGAGGATGATGGCGGAGACAAAGGCGGGCTGCAGGTTGTACTCCAGGGCATACTGTTCCACCCAGCCGGCGTAGTTGTCATACAGCGGATGGCTGGTGACAATGGCCTGGTAGCTTTCCCGCTTCGCATCCTCCACCTTTTTCAGATAGGCGTTCATCAGCTGCTCGGCGGCGAACAGGGCCAGGCAGAGCATCACGGCGCCGATGAGGCAGGCTGTCAGCCAGGTGGGGACACGGGCGGGAGCCCGGGTGCCGCTTCGCCTGCGGGAGGGGCGATGATCGCCGGCGGCAAAGTATCCGTTCCGCTCGATGCCCTCGGCACCGGCGGGGCGGCGGGGGAGATCGTCGGTCCGGGGATTGTCCTCCGCTCCGGGGAAATAGCCCACATTGCTCCGCACACCCAGGTCAGTGCGGCCGCTTCTGCGCCGACGGGGAGGCCGGCTCTGCTCAGGCTCCATGCTCTTCCTCCTTCTGTGCGCGCCGCACCTCCTCCTGCCAAAGACGCAGGACGATGCTGCGGGTCTCCTCCATGGAACCGCGGGTGTCAATCACCACGTCGGCACGGGCAGCCTTCTCCGCCACAGGCAGCTGGCTGTCGATCCGGGCCTGCGCCTCCTCCCGGTTCAGCCCGTCCCGCTCGTACAGGCGGGCGATCTGGACCTCCCGGGGGACAGTGACGCACCAGACCCGCTGACAGAGGGCGTCCAGACCGCGCTCATAGAGCAGCGGCATGTCCATCACACAGAGGGGAGCGCCCTGCCGGTCAAAGCCGTCCAGCGTATCCCGGATCAACTGCATCAGCAGGGGTTCCATCAGCCGGTCCAGGGTAGCCAGCGCCTCCCGGTCCGAGAAGACCACCTTTCCCAGCGCCTTCCGGTCCAGGGTGCCATCCGGGTTGAAAACGCCGCCGCCAAAGGCGGCCCGGATGGCCGGGAGCGCCGCGCCGCTGGGGGCCGTGAGCACCCGGGCCAGCTGATCCCCGTCCGCGATGGGCACCCCCGCCTCCCGCAGGACGGAGGAGACATGGCTCTTCCCGCAGGCAATGCCGCCGGTCAGCCCGATGATCCGCATGGGGTTCCCGCCCTTCTGTCATGTCTGAAAAGAGCCGGACGGCTTGTGACACCGTCCGGCCGTGTATCTGGTCAGGTATTGGGCTCCATGAGCTTTTTGCGGAGCTCGGCCTCCATGGTCTGCAGCTGCCGTTCCGCCTCGGCACGCTTGGCGCGGCCTTCCTTCTGGATGGTGACCACCTCGTTGATGGTATCGATGAGCTCCTGGTTGGTGTGCACCAGGGTCTCGATGTCGATGATGCCGCGCTCGGCCTCCCGGGCGGTCTCCACCGTGGCCTGGTGCAGCTTGTCCGCATTGCGGCGGAGCAGCTCGTTGGTCATGTCGGTGACCTGGGTCTGGGCCTTGAGGGCCTGCTCGCTGTGGTGCAGGCCCAGGGCCAGCACCATCTGGCTCTTCCACAGGGGCAGGGTGTTGGAGAGGGTGGACTGGATCCGCTCCACCAGCACGCTGTCGTTGTTCTGCAGCAGGCGGATCTGCGGCGCCATCTGGATGGCAACCTGGCGGGTCAGCTTCAGGTCATGAAGCTTCTTCTCGAAGCGGTCGCACTGGGCCTCCAGGTCCTTGGCCTTCTGGGCGTCCATGGCGTCGCCGCTCTTCTGGGCTTCCGCATAGAGCTCGGCCAGGGTGGTGGTGCGCACCTGGTGCAGATACTTCTCGCCGGCGATGATATAGAGGGTCAGCTCCCGGATGTAGCCGGTATTCTCGTCATAGAGACGCTCGAACATGGCCACGTCCTTCAGCAGCTGGGCCTGATAGCCCTCCAGGGAGGAGGCGATGCTCTCCACATTGACGGAGACCTTGGCATAGCTGGCCTTCATGCGCTCAATCTGGTCGATGGGCTTGCTGAAGAGGCTGCCGATGCGGCCCAGGAGCGTGGTGGGCTTGCCGTCGGCCTCGCCCTCGAAGTGCTTGAGCTGCTGCACCAGGTCGATGAGCATGGTGCCCACCTCGCCGGTCTCCTGGGTCTTCACCGCGGAGAGGGCGCTGTCGGCGAAGGCGGAGGCCTTCTTCTGTGCCTCGGAACCGAACAGGAGAACATGGTCATTGTTGGTGAGATCCAGCTTGGCGATGAAAGTGTCGATCGCCCGGCGCTCCGCGTCAGAGAGCATGGAGTCGTCATAGGCGGGGGCAGGCTCAGCAGGCTTCGCGGCAGGCTCCTGCTGGATGGACCCCACTTCGGCAGCGGGCGCGTTGGGCGCGGTGGGAAGCTGCAGGCTGAGTTCCGGCATGTTCTGATCGGTCATGGGGATCGTCTCCTTTCAGTATGATGCATGGTTTTGCCTGAAAACAGTACAGGGGCAATCACTGGGGTTCGTCGCGGCGGTGAACCTGGGTGACGGCCTTCCGCTCCTCCGGATAGGGCTCCCCCGGAACCACCAGGTAGGGGATCTCCCGGTCAGCCAGCTGAGCGGCGGCGGCGGTCCGGGCGTCCTCCATGGCCTGACTGATGCTGGCCTCGCTGAGCTCGCTGTCCGTGAAGCCGTCCCGGCGGAGCATCTGCTCCAGCACGTCCACGTCCGTGGACATGTCCAGCATGCTGTCGCGGTACAGGTTGTCCAGCTGCTTCTGGCAGGCGGTGATGACCATGTCCAGACCCCGGTTCAGGTTGAAGCGGTGCTGGGCCAGCTCCCGCTCCGAGACGCCGCGCTGCTGCATACTCCGATAGCTGCGGAGCATCTTCAGCGTGGTGGGCAGGTAATAGTTCATGAACTTGCGGATCTGGAAGGCCTTGTCCGGCTTCTCCTCGATGGTGCGGAAGATCTGGGTGCACTTTTCCTCGATCTCATACATCTTCCGGGTCAGGTCGGGATCCTTGATCTCGTCGTTGGCCTGCCGGATCTCCACCAGGGCGTCCTTGCCCTTGGCGATGACTTCATCGGCGTAGGTGTCACCGGTGGTGGCCTTCAGCTCCTCAAATTCCTTGGGCTTGTCCTGCCGGTTGTGGGTGGTGGTGTCCAGCCCCTCCGACATGGTTCTGATCAGTTTGTATACGCCGTAGCCGATGGCCACCACGACGGCGCCGCCGAAGAGAGACAGCGGGAAACCGCCGAACATCAGCGAAAGACCCACGGAGGCCATGGCCAGTCCCGTCACCTTCATCTTCCGCTTCCGGATCATCTGCTCCTGTGTCTCCCTGTCGTTATTCTTTGCCATGAAAGACTCGATCTCCTTCAAATTCTGGGACATAAACCCAAGGCTTATCATAGCACAGGACATGCCCCTTGGCAAGCGATGAAAGATGAGAAATTGGTTCAAAGTTCGTGAGAGAAGGCGCACGGATTGCTGTCCAGCACCAGGGACTCAGCGCAGGTATCACAGCAGACGGCGCCCGGCCAGGCGGCCTGTATCACCGGGCAGGCCCTGTCCCGGGCGGACGGGTCCGGGTACACCCCGAAGACCGCGGAGCCGCTGCCGGACATCTGGGCACAGATGGCGCCGGTCTCCCGGAGGGCCCGGCAGGCCTCAGCCAGGATGGGCTCCAGGGCAAAGCTGACGGTCTCCAGGTCGTTCCCGGGATGGGCCGGGAGCGCTGCGGGGGAGCCGGAGAGCAGGGCCTTCAGGGTCTCCTCCGTGTGGACCGGCTGCTCCCTGCCCCGGGCATGCCAGGCGCGGAAAACCTCCCCGGTGGAGAGCCCGCCGCAGGGCTGCAGCACGATCAGCGGCCAGGCGGGGGCGGAGGGCATGGCCGTGAGGGATTCGCCGATGCCCCGCACCCGGCAGAGCCCGCCCCGGATGCAGAAGGGCACGTCGGCCCCCAGCCCCAGGCCGATCTCCTCCAGCTGCTCCCCGGAGAGCCCGGTCTGCCACAGCCGGTTCAGCCCGGCCAGGACACCCGCTGCGTCCGCGCTTCCGCCCCCCAGGCCTGCCTGGGTGGGGATGTGCTTCTCCAGCCGGATGGCGGCGCCGCCGGCGTAGCTTGTGGCCTCCTTCAGGCGGAGGGCGGCCCTCAGGGCCAGGTTGTCTTCCCCGGCGGGCTGGGGGATCGGGCCCTCTGTCTCCAGCGAGAGGCTGTCGGCGGGGGTGAGCAGGATCCGGTCGGCCAGGGTGATGGGCTGCATCAGCATGTCCAGCAGGTGGTAGCCATCCGGGCGCTGCCCCAGGATTTCCAGGGTCCAGTTGATCTTGGCGCGGGCTTCAACGATCATGGCTCTTTCCTTTCCCATGTGGGTTGCGGTTCAATTCGACCTATGGTATGATGAGGCCAGGAGGGACGTACATGACGGCAAAAATCGGCATCCGGTCGACGGAGATCGGCCCGGACGGGCGCCCTGGGGAGGAGGCCATCGCCTCTGTTTCCCTGGGGGAGACCGAGGCAAGGCAGGGGAAGCTCCGCCTGACCTATCCGGAGAACCTGGCGGCGGAGGGGGAGGAAGCCGATCTGACCCGGGTCACCCTGCTGGCTTCTCCCGGCAAGGTCATAATGCGCCGGGAGGGGGCGGTCTCCGCCACCATGGTGTTTGAGGCCGGACAGACCCGCCGCGGCAGCTATGGGACGGCCTACGGGGCGCTCCCTTTTGTGCTGCGGACCCGGGAGGTTGCGGTGGCGGGCGATCCGGCGGAGGGCCGGATCCTGCTGGACTACAGCCTGAGCCTCCCGGGCAGCGGGGAGACCCGGCGCCGCATGGAGATTGCCTGGGAGGCGTCGCCGTGCTGACCGGGCTGCGGTCCGCCGCCGCTGAATGGATGCGCGGCATCCCTGTCTCCCGTCCGCCGGTCATCCGGCGCTGCGACCGGGAGGGCTGGCTGCTGGCAACCGACCTCCCGCTGACGGCCTCTCCGGATGACGCCGCCCGGTTTCTGGCGCGGGCTGAGGCTGCCGGATGGCGCTGGCGCACCGCGGAGAACGGCTGGCTGCTGCTGGACGCCTGGGAGCAGCTGCCTGTGGCGCCACGGCCGGATGTGCTGCCGGCGGGGGAGACGGGGGCTGCCCTGTCCCTGCTGATCCGGCACCCGGGAAGCGCGGATCCGGCGGAGACGGTGCGGCAGGCTGCCAAGGCCGCTGAGCGGGGGGCCGCAGAGCTGGCGAGATGCTGCGGAGCCCTCCACCGCCAATGGGCGGAATGCCTCCGGCGGCATGAGGAACTGCCGGGCGCCGCCCTCCCCTGGCTGTCCCGGGCGTGTACGGCTGCAAATCACCGGAAGGGATAAGGAGGAAATAGAATGATTCTGCGCTGCATCGGACATGCCAAGTTTCTGCTGTGCCTGGACAATGGGTTCCGTATCGTGACGGACCCCTATGACGCCTCCACCGGCTACCCGGTGGCGCCGCTGCGGGCGGATGCGGTGATCGTCAGCCACGGCCATCATGACCACAGCGCCGTGGACACGGTGGAGGGCTGGACCGCGGTGGTCCGGGAGGCAGGGGATCACACCCTGGCGCCGGATGTGACGGTTCACAGCTTCGGAAGCTTCCACGACGATGCCCGGGGGAGCAAGCGGGGGGAGAACCTGGTCAGCGTGGTGGAGGCGGAAGGGCTGCGGGTAGCCCATCTGGGGGACCTGGGACACCTGCCGGACGAGGCGCTGTGCCGGGCGCTGGGCCGCATTGACCTGCTGATGATCCCCGTGGGCGGCCACTTCACCATCGACGCCGCCCAGGCCGTGGAGACCTGCAGGCTCCTGCAGCCCCGGGTGGTGGTGCCCATGCACTACCGGACCCGGTACAACGCCGGCTGGCCCATTGCGCCGGTGGAGGATTTCCTCTCCCTGATGCAGGAGGAAGCAGAACGGCTGGATCTTCTCCGGGTCACGGCGGGGGACCTGGCCTGCCAGCCCCACCTGGTGGTGCTGAACCCGGATCCCCAGTTTACCCGTTGAGCATCGGCAGGTCGTCGGCGTAGAGCCGGATGCAGGCGGCGATCTCCTCCGGGGTCACGCTGTCCCTGCCGCTGATCAGCTCCGCCCGCATGGCGGCGGCCGTGTGCAGATAGCAGGCTGCCTGCAGCTCCGCCAGCGGGGCGTCCGCCGCCGATGTGCGGCCCAGCAGGGCCGTCAGCAGCCCCGTCAGCATGTCTCCGCTGCCGCCCTTGGCCAGGGCAGGGGTGCCGATGGGGTTGACGGCGATCCCTTTCCCGTCGGTCATCAGCGACCGTGCCCCCTTGAGGATGACCCGGCATCCACACCTGTCATGGAGCTGCCGGAGGGACGCCAGGGGGTCGCGCCGGATGTCCCCGGTGCCCATCTGCAGCAGACGGGCGGCCTCGCCGGGGTGCGGCGTGATGATGTCCTCCGCCTTCAGGGGGAGCAGCGCCGGATACCGGGCCAGCAGATTCAGCGCATCCGCGTCCCAGACCACGGGGCAGGAGGCGTCCCGGAAGGCCTTCAGCAGCGGCAGCAGGTGATCTCCCGTGCCGATACCGCAGCCGATGGCGGCGCGGTCTGACGTGCGGAGGCATTCCCGGGCCAGGGCTGCATTGGCTTCCCCGTCTCCGGTGAGGGGCGTAACAGTGGCGCCGGGCACAAGGCGCTGGACCACCGGCAGCACCGCGGGGGGACACAGCACGCGGGTGAGGCCGCATCCGCCCCGGATGCAGGCGGCTGCACACAGCGCCGCGGCGCCCGCCATGCCTTCAGACCCCACCAGCAGCACCGCCCGCCCCCAGGTGCCCTTGTGGCTGGCGGCACCCCGGGGTGGGATCAGGGCGGGTAGATCGCTGTTTTCCAGATACGACAGGCCCGGCACGTCCCCGTAATCCTCTGGGATCAGGATCGGCCAGCGGATGATCCGGCCGGAGAAGGCGCAGGCGTCCTTGAGCAGCAGGCCGGCCTTCAGGCGATGAAAGGTGACGGTGACATCCGCCCGGATCGCTTCACCGGGCACGCTGCCGTCCTCGCCGTTCAGCCCGGAGGGAATGTCCACCGCCAGAACCGGAAGTCGGGATCGGTTCACCAGGCGGATCAGCGCTGCTGCAAGACCCTCCGGCGCCCGGTTCAGCCCCGTGCCGAAGAGGGCGTCCACCACTGCGGCACAGGCGGGAAGCGCGTCCGGCGCCTCCGCCAGGGTCACCGCGGGGATGCCGCAGTCCAGGGCCAGCCGGCGGTTGATGAGCGCATCGCCGGAGGGGCTGCTGCTGAGCTCCCAGATCAGGCTGCGGGCGCCCTCCTGCTGCCAGAGCCGGGCGGCAGCATAGCCGTCCCCGCCGTTGTTGCCCGGCCCGCAGAGAAAAAGCACCGGCTGATTTCCGGTTGCGATGTCCCGCAGCGCCCGGACAATGCCGGCGGCGGCGTGCTCCATCAGCAGCAGGCCAGGAATGCCCCGTTCCTCCATAAAGCGCTGTTCCAGTGCCCGCATTTCCCGGGGCTGTATGGTCATGGCCATGGCGGCACCTCCTCTGGGTGACTGACTGCCCTCATTATATACCATCACACCGGGATTTGGCAATGCGGTGCAGTTTGCCCGGCTGGGCGGCAATTGTGAAAACTCCCCGGAAATTCTAATGGGATTCTAAGGGAATTCCGGCTGCCTTCTAAAGCAAGACGGCGGCATCCATGCTATGATGGCATCGCCGGCTGAGAAATGCGGCAGAGAGGAGATAAGCAACATGGCAAGCTACACCATCGAAGATATTGAGATGATCCGCAGGAAGAGCGGTATCAGTTACGAGGAGGCCGTTGCCCTGCTGGACTATCACAACGGCAATGTCCTGTATGCCCTGATCGACCTGCAGCGCAACGGAAAGCTGAAGGCGGACGGCTCGGATCAGCCGGTGGAAGGGCCAGTGCGGTCCTCCCGCTCCCAGCGGCGCAAGAGGGGCCTGATCAATGCCTTCCAGTGGCTCTATCAGACCAGGATCAAGGTCCGCCGGGGCAACACCATCATTGTCAATCTCTCCATTCTCTTCACCATTCTTGCCCTCTTCATCAGCCCGAAGCTGGCGCTGGCCGGCCTGATCATCAGCCTGCTTTGCGGCTACAGAATCAACCTGGACAAGAACGACGAGGAGTTTGCCTCCCAGAGCATCGAGGGGATGGTCCGCAGTGCCGCCGACAATGTGCGGCAGTCCGTCAGCGGCATTGCCCGCAGCTTCTCCCAGATGGGGGAGACCCAGAATGCCCAGGATGGCCGGAAGGCGCCGGAGGGCGCCAAGGAGCCGGTGGCGGAGCAGCCTGCCGCGCCCGAGCCCATGGCCGCGGCCGAGGAGACTCCGGGCTCCATTGTCCGGGATATGGAGAGCTATGAACAGGGGGCCGATGTGCCGGTGCTGCAGATGCCGGTGCGGGTCAACACCCCCGACGGCAGCGTCAGCGTCAGCCGCGACAACGAGGGCTATGGCCGCGCCACCATCGAGTAATGTCCCACGGGGGCAGGGCGGGACACACCGCCTGCCCTTGTTCCCGATTTTGGCACACAGGAGGAATCAACGATGAGCAGGATCCTGATCGTGGAGGACGAGCGGAAGATTGCGCGCTATCTGGCGCTGGAGCTGGAGCACGAGGGTTATGAGGTGGACAGCGCCGGGGACGGGCGGACCGGATTGGAGCGTGCCCTGTCCTGGGATCCGGATTTGATCATCCTGGATCTGATGCTGCCGGAGCTCAGCGGCGTGGAGGTTTGCCGCCGGGTCCGCCACGAGAGCGATGTACCCATCATCATGCTCACTGCCAAGGACGATGTCTCCGACAAGGTGATGGGCCTGGACATGGGGGCAGACGACTACATGACCAAGCCCTTCGCCATTGAGGAGCTCCTGGCGCGCATCCGTGCCGCCCTCCGCAAGCCCAGGGCCAAGGCAGCTGCCGCAGCGGCGGAGCCGGAGAGCGCAGCCCTGCGGGCAGGGGACCTGGTGCTGGATCCGGAACGCTACACCGTCACCTTCGCGGGGGAACCGGTGGCCCTGACCAAGAAGGAGTTTGACCTGCTCCACTACCTGATGGAGCGCAAGGGCAAGGCGGTCACCCGGGACGCCATCCTCAACGATGTCTGGGGCTACGACTATACCGGTGACACCAATGTGGTGGATGTCTACGTGCGGTATCTCCGGCACAAGCTGGACGACCGCTTCGGCATCCGCACCATTCAGACCATTCGCTCGGTGGGGTATGTATTCAGCTATGAGTAAGATCAAAGCAGAGCTTCCGGGGGAGGCCAGAGGGTTCAACCGCCTCTCCGAGAAAACCCATGGGGGGCTGGAGAAAGTCAGGCAGGGGGTCAGATTCTCCCTGACCCTGCGCATCGCCATGCACTACTGCTGGCAGATGGTCCGCAGCAGCCTGCTGGTGATGCTGGTGACGTCCATCGCCTTTGGCGCCCTGTTCAGCTGGCAGGTCTATCAGACGGTGAAAGGGCTTCTCCCCTGTGAACCGGATCTGGCGGAGGGAGGGTACAGCCAGCTGATCCTGTGCAACGCCATGTTGGACGCCCGGCTAGAGGAGCCCGATGAGGGGACAGCCCGGGACGGGGAAGCTGCCTTCCGCCGGCTGCACGTCAATTTCCCCCGGGACCTGACCGTGGCGGCCCAGCGGACGGACGGCCGGGTACTCTGTGTCACCGTCAATCTGCGCAATGCCTGGCTGATGCTGCTGACGGCGCTGTGCCTGATTGTGGTAGCGGACATGATGCGGATGCTGTACTTTCTCGGGAAAAGAAAGCGGCTGGACAAGCGGGTGCTGGCGCCCATCCGGGAGATGACGGAGATGGCCCAGACCCTCTCCGCGGCCAACCTCTCCAACCGCATCAATGTGGCGGGCACCAAGAATGAGCTCCAGGATCTGGCGGTGGTGATCAACTCCATGCTGGACCGGATCGAACAGAGCTACAACAGCCAGAAACAGTTTGTGTCCAGCGCCTCCCACGAGCTGCGCACGCCCATCGCGGTGATCCAGGGCTACGCCGATATGCTGAACCGCTGGGGCAAGAATGACCCGGAAGTGCTTCAGGAGGGCATCGACGCCATCTCCCAGGAGACCCGGGCCATGAAGGAGCTGGTGGAGAGCCTGCTCTTCCTGGCCCGGCATGACAACAAAACCATGATGCTGGAGCTGACCTCCTTCGATCCCCGGGAGGTGGCCGAGGAGGTTCAGCGGGAGACGTCCATGGTGAACCCGGACGACGCTTTTGTGACAGAGCGGATGGATCCGGTCACCATCCACGCAGACAGGGGCCTGGTGAAGCAGCTGCTGCGGATTCTGGTGGACAATGCCGTCAAGTATTCCCCCCATGGGGCAAAAATCACCCTGGGCGTCCGGCAGGAGGGGGACAAATGCCTTCTGTCCGTGAAGGACGAGGGGGAGGGCATTGACCCGGAGGAGCTTCCCCGGATCTTCGAGCGCTTCTACCGCTCCGAGTCCGCCAAGAAGGCGGACCATGGCGGCCACGGCCTGGGACTGTCCATTGCACGCATCATTGCCGTGGCCCACGGGGGCAAGATCTATGTGCGGTCGAAAAAAGGAATGGGCACCACCTTCGAGGTGGAGCTGCACGCGGTTCAGCTCCCTGCCGGCAGCGGGGAGAGCCGGGAAGCGTGAGACAGACCGCTTTCCGAGACAGGAAAACGCCGTCATCACCCTTTGTGCGGAGGGGATGACGGCGTTTTTGCTTTGATGTGCTGTTACGTTGCTGTTACGGATCAGACCAGCTCAAGAATGACCATCTCGGCGGCGTCGCCGCGGCGGGGGCCCATCTTGATGATGCGGGTGTAGCCGCCCACGCAGTTCTTCTCGGCGTTGCGGGCCTTGAACTTGGGGCCGATCTCGCGGAAGAGCTTCTCCACCACGGGATGCTTGTTGTCGCGGGTGCGCTCCTTGTATTCCGCACGGGTCTCGCGCTTGCCGTCCTCGTCCACCAGGCGGGAAGCCTTCAGGTCGTAGAGGTAAGCCATAATGATCCGGCGGGCGTGCAGCTTGGACGGGGCGTCGTTCACCACGTCCAGGGTGACCTGCTGACCCTTGTCGTTGTGGGTCTGCTTGGTGGTGGTGATGGTGTTATCGCATTCCTTGACGGCCAGGGTGATCAGGCGCTCAGCCACGGCGCGGACTTCCTTCGCCTTGGCCTCGGTGGTCACAATACGGCCGTTCCAGATGAGGTTGGTCACCTGGTTGCGGAGCAGGGCCTTCCGCTGATCGGCAGTGCGGCCCAGCTTGCGTTGATGTGCCATGGGTTTCTTCCTCCTTCATGGACTATTACTCTTCGTTCTGGCGGAGACTCAGCCCCAGCTCGTGCAGCTTCTGTTCGACTTCCACCAGGCTCTTGCGGCCCAGGTTGCGGACCTTCATCATGTCTTCCACGTTGCGGGTTACCAGCTCGGCCACCGTGTTGATGTTCGCGCGCTTCAGGCAGTTGTAGGCGCGGACGGACAGGTCCAGCTCCTCGATGGTCATCTCCAGGAGACGCTCACCGCTGCTGGGCTCGGGGGTGGTCATGCTCACAGGCAGGACCTGGTCGGTGAGGGAGACGAACAGGGCAAGATGCTCGGTGAGGATCCGGGCGGCGCCGCTGATGGCCTCCTCAGGCTTCAGGGTGCCGTTGGTCCAGATCTCCAGGGTGAGCTTGTCATAGTCCGTTGCCTGACCGACACGGGTGTCTTCCACTGTGTAGTTGACTTTCCGCACGGGGGTGAAAATGGAGTCGATGGGGATCACGCCGATGGGCATGGTGGCGTCCTTGTTGCGATCTGCGCTCACATAGCCGCGTCCGCTGTCGATGGTCAGCTGCATCCGCAGATGCGCGTCCTCGTTCAGGGTGGCGATATGCAGCTCGGGATTGATGATTTCGATCTCCTCGTCCACCTTGATGTCGGCGCCCGTCACTTCGCAGGGACCCTGGATGTCGACACTCACCGTCCGGCGGCTCTGGTCGTCACCGAAGACCTTCACGGACAGGGCTTTCAGGTTGAGGATGATTTCCGTCACGTCTTCCTTGACGCCGGGGATTGTGGAGAACTCGTGCTGTACACCTTCGATGTGCACAGAGGAAACTGCTGCACCGGGGAGGGAGGACAGCAGCACGCGGCGAAGAGAATTGCCCAGCGTGTGGCCAAAGCCACGCTCAAGCGGATCGACCACAAAGACGGCATGGCAGCCATTTTGGTCGACGCTGACGCACTCGATGCGTGCCTGTTCGAATTCTGAGATCATTCCGATTACCCTCCTCTTGTGGTAAAACCAACATAGTGAGTGCTATGCCGGACAGGGGATGCTTAGCGGGAGTAATGCTCGATGATCATGTGCTCCTGCACCTCGAAGTCGATGTCTTCGCGGGCGGGCAGGGCAACCACCTTGCCGCACAGGTTCTGAGCATCAAAGGAGAGCCACTTGGGGGTCACGGCGGTGGTGCCTTCCCGCAGGCCCTTGAACATCTCGATCTCCTCGGAGCGCTTCCGCAGGGAGATCACATCCTCCACCTTCACCTGGTAGGAGGGAACGTCCACCTTCTGGCCGTTGACGCGGATGTGGCCGTGCACCACGATCTGGCGGGCCTGGCGGCGGGTCTTGGCAAGGCCCAGACGGTACACCACGTTGTCCAGCCGGAGTTCCAGCAGGCGCAGCATGTTGTCACCGGTGATGCCCCGCATATTGGCGGCCCGGAGATAGTAAGCATGGAACTGCTTCTCCAGGATGCCGTAGATAAACTTGACCTTCTGCTTTTCCTTCAGCTGGGCGCCATACTCGGAAACCTTCTTGCGGCGCTGGCCGCCGGGGTTGCGAGTGGACTTCTTGTTGCCATAGCCCATCACGGCCGGAGAAACCTCAAAGCTCCGGCACTTCTTGGCGATCGGCTGTTTATTGACTGCCATTGTTCTTGTCCTCCTTCAAAACCTTACACGCGACGGCGCTTGGGCGGACGGCAACCGTTGTGGGGGATGGGCGTGACGTCCTTGATCATGCTCACATCCAGGCCAGCCGCCTGCAGGGAACGGATCGCAGCCTCACGGCCGGAACCGGGCCCCTTCACATACACTTCCACAGAACGCAGGCCGAATTCCTTGGCCGCGTTGGCTGCGGTCTCTGCCGCCATCTGCGCGGCAAAGGGCGTGGATTTCTTGCTGCCGCGGAAGCCCAGGCCACCGGCGGAGGCCCAGGACAGGGCGTTGCCCTGCGTGTCCGTGATGGTCACGATGGTATTGTTGAAAGAAGAAGTGATATGGGCGGCGCCGCGCTCCACGAGCTTGCGCTCCTTGCGCTTGCGCACAACCTTCTTCATCTTGGATTTGGGTGCCATTTTTCATTTCCCTCCGAATCTTATGCCTTAGCGGGTGGCCTTCTTCTTGCCGGCAATGGTCTTCTTGGGGCCCTTGCGGGTACGGGCATTCTGCTTGGTGTTCTGGCCGCGGACCGGGAGGCCGCGACGATGACGGACACCACGGTAGGAGCCGATCTCGATGAGCCGCTTGATGTTCAGGCTCACCTCACGGCGCAGGTCGCCCTCCACCTTCAGGTGATGCTCAATGTAGTCGCGCAGCTTGCTGATGTCATTCTCGGAGAGGTCCTTCACCCGCGTGTCGGGATTGATGCCGACGTCCGCGAGCAACTTCTGGGAAGTGGCCAGGCCGATGCCGTAGATGTAGGTCAGGCCGATCTCCACGCGCTTTTCTCTGGGCAGGTCAACGCCCGCAATGCGTGCCATGTGTGCTGTGCACCTCCAAATGTTGTTTGGGAGACAATCTCTGTCCTCCCGAAAGACGCGGCCCATCTCTTTCTCAGGGGCAACCCACCCCGGAGCGGATCTGCGCCGCAGCTTCTTTGCCGCGCCTGGTGAAAGCAAGCGCAGGCTGCTCGGACAGGGGCCAAGGGAAGGAGCCCCCATGCCGGGCGAATCGGTTTCCGCCGCGGATCGTCCGATGGAACACATGCGGGGATGCATGTGCAGCCGCCCACCAGACGGGTCTACACGGAAAACCAATCTATATTAGCACAACCGAATGTACTTGTAAAGTACTTTTTCAGCTTTATTTCATTCTTTTTTGTTTTGATCTTCATATTTATGTGCCATCCGGCTTTGCAACCTGATACTGTGGTTGCAAGTGCCGTGAGTCGGGTGGAACACAGGGCGCGGCGGGGAGAATTTCCCGCAAAAGATTGCAAGCAGCCGGAAAGTGTGGTATGATCTCAACGACACCGCGCAGGACCGCGGTGCACGCTCACGTCGGCCGGTTGCCGGGGTGAAGATTTGACACGGAGGGATCCCCATGGACAAAGAACAGTTTCTCGGATTGTACCGCCACTCCCTAGCCCACGTGCTGGCCAAGGCCGTCATCGAGCTCTACGGCCCCCAGACCCAGTACGCCATCGGTCCGCAGATCGCGGACGGCTTCTACTACGACTTCCTGCTGCCCGTCTCCGTTACCAGCGAGGACTTCGGGAAGATCGAGGAGAAGATGAAGGAAATCCTCAAGCGGCGTGAGACCTGGACGCGTGTTGAGGTCACCCGTGAGGAAGCCCTGGCCATGTTCGAGGGCCAGAAATACAAGACCGAGCTGATCCGGGATATGCCGGAGGAGGAGACCATCACCGTCTACCGCACCGGCGACGACTTCGTGGACCTTTGCCGCGGCCCCCACGTGGAGAACAGCCAGGAGCTGATGAGCGCCGCCTTCGAGATCCACGCGGTCTCCGGCGCCTACTGGCGCGGCGATGAGCACAACGACGCCCTCCAGCGCATCTATGTCTGGGCCTTCCCCAGCCGGGACGAGCTCAAGGCCCACAAGGCCCTGATCAAGGAAGCCATGGAGCGCGACCACAAGAAGCTGGGCCCGCAGCTGGACCTGTTCATGATGGCGCCCTCCGCACCCGGCATGCCCTACTGGCTGCCCCGCGGCTGGAAAATGTACAACGTGCTGCTCCAGTTCTGGCGCGGCATCCATGAGCGCCACGGCTATCAGGAGATCTCCGGCCCTGTGCTCTCCAAGAAGGAGCTGTGGGTCACCTCTGGCCACTGGGATCACTACATGGACGGCATGTTCATCGTTCCCGGCGAGGCCGAGGGCAGCCCCGACACCATGGCCCTCAAGCCCATGAACTGTCCCAATGCCATCAACGTGTTCATGAACCGCGGCCGCTCCTACCGGGAGCTGCCCTTCCGCATCAACCAGGTGGACGTCATCCACCGCAAGGAAAAGAGCGGCGAGCTCAACGGTCTGTTCCGGGTCCAGGAGTTCCGTCAGGACGATGCCCACATCCTGGTCACCGAGGAGCAGATCGCCGACGAGATCAAGGACATCATGGCCATCGCCACGGAGATCTACGGCACCTTCGGCCTGACCTACGCCGCGGAGCTCTCCACCCGCCCGGACGACTACATGGGCGACATCGAGGTCTGGAACCAGGCGGAGGCCGACCTGCGGTCCATCCTGCTGGACGTCTACGGCGAGGGCAACTTCGAGGTCAACGAGGGCGACGGCGCCTTCTACGGCCCCAAGATCGACCTGAAGATGAAGGACGCCCTGGGCCGGGAGTGGCAGATGGGCACCATCCAGCTGGACTTCCAGCTGCCGCTGAACTTTGACATGAAGTATGTGGCCAAGGACGGCACGCAGAAGCGCCCCGTCATGATCCACCGTGCCATCTTCGGCTCCTTCGAGCGCTTCATCGGCATCACCATCGAGCACTTCAAGGGTGCCTTCCCCTTCTGGATGAGCCCCTACCAGGTGGCGGTGGTGCCCATCCGCACGGAGCACAACGATTACGCCCGCAAGGTGGTGGAAGCCCTGCAGGCCATCGGCATCCGGGTGGAAGTGGATTACGCCGACAAGAACATGAACGAGAAGATCAAGGCCTACAAGACCCTGAAGGATCCCTACATTCTGGTGGTGGGCGACAAGGAGATGGAGGAGGGCACCGTTTCGGTCACCATCCGCGGCAGCAAGGAGCAGCTCCACGGTGTGCCGCTGTCAGCCTTTGTCGCCATGTGCGAGTCCATGAACGCTTCCCGCTGCCTGGAGCTGATGACCAGGGTTCCCGATTGACGACCAGCGACCCGCGTGCCAGCCACGCGGGTCTTTCATACCGGAGGACATGACAGGAGGAGAAGACGGATGAACAGATCTGCCACCCCGCGCTTTCCGGCGTTTCTCCACGGCGGAGACTACAACCCGGAGCAGTGGCTGAAGTACCCGGAGATCCTGGAGAAAGACGTGGAGCTGATGCGGGAGGCGAAGGTGAACTGCGTCTCCCTGGGGATCTTCTCCTGGGCCTTTCTGGAGCCGGAGGAGGGGGTCTATGACTTTGCCTGGATGGACCGGGTGATCGAGCGGCTCTGGAGCGCGGGCATCCACGTGGACCTGGCCACGCCCTCCGGCGCTCGGCCGGCCTGGCTGGCGGAGAAGTACCCCGAGGTGCTGCGGGTGGACGACCGCTTCCACCGCCAGCACTTCGGCGGCCGGCACAACCACTGCCCCTCCTCCCCCGTGTATCAGGAGAAGGTCCGGGCCATCGACACCGCCCTGGCCCGGCGCTATGCCCACCACCCGGCGGTGATCCTCTGGCACATCTCCAACGAGTTCTCCGGGGACTGCCGCTGCCCCCTCTGCCAGGACCGCTTCCGGGCCTGGCTGCAGGACCGCTATGGCAGCCTGGAGGCCCTGAACGACCACTGGTGGACCGGTTTCTGGTCCATGCGCTATACCTCGTGGAGCCAGGTGGAGCCGCCGTCCCACCGGGGACAGAACGCCAACCCGGCCATCTGGGTGGACTGGCGCCGCTTCTCCACCTGGCAGTGCAGGTCCTTCATTGAGATGGAGAAGGCTGCCCTCCACGCGGTGAACCCGGACATCCCGGTGACCGCCAACCTGATGCACCGCTTCTGGGACTATGACTACTTCGAGCTGGCGAAACCGCTGGACGTGGTCTCCTGGGATTCCTACCCCGCCTGGGGCATGGGGGACGACCTGCGGGAGGCCTCGGAACACGCCATGACCCACGACCTGATGCGCTCCCTGAAGGACCGGCCCTTCCTGCTGATGGAGTCCACGCCCTCCCAGGTGAACTGGCACGACGTGAACAAGCTGAAGAAGCCCGGGATGCACCTGCTGTCCTCCATGCTGGCGCTGGGCCAGGGGTCCCAGAGCGTGATGTACTTCCAGTGGCGCAAGGGCCGGGGTGGGGCTGAGATGTTCCACGGGGCGGTGGTGGGCCATGACGGCACCGCCGACACCCGGACCTTCCGCCAGGTCCGCCAGGTGGGCGACGCCCTGGAGCGCCTCGCCCCCCTCTACGGCGCCGAGAAGGCCCCGGCCCGGGTGTGCATCCTCTACGACTGGAACAACCTCTGGGCCCTGGACTATGCCCAGATGGGCCGCCGGGGGGACATGCGCTACACGGAGACCGTCAACGAGCACTACCGCGCCCTGTGGAAGCTGGGGGTCAACATGGATTTCCGGGACTGTGAGTCCTTCGCGGATGACGGCCGGTATCAGCTGGTGATCGCCCCCATGCTCTTCATGACCCGTGCCGGCATTGAGGAGAAGCTCCGGGCCTTTGTGGCGAGGGGCGGTACCCTGCTTATGACCGCCCCCGCCGGCACCATCGGGGAAGACGGCCTGGCCCACCTGGGGCAGACACCCCACGGCCTCACGGACGTGCTGGGCATCCGCGCCCTGGAGCTGGACGCCCTGACGGACACCCAGGAGAACCGGCTGATCTGGGCCGACGGCCCCCACCGGCTGCTCAGGCTCTGCGAGCTCATCCAGGCGGAGGGGGCACAGGTGCTGGGTACCTACGGGGAGGACTTCTATGCCGGCAGCCCCTGCCTGACCCGCCACGACTTCGGCAAGGGGCAGGCGTACTATCTGGCGGCCCAGACGGAGGAGGCTTTCCTGACTGCCCTCTACCGCCGCCTGGTAGAGTCGCTTGCGATCCCCCGCGCCCTCCCCGGCGAGCTTCCGGACGGCGTGGCTGCCCAGGAGCGGGGTGGTGCGGTCTTCCTGCAGAACTATGCGCCCCAGGCGCGGCAGGCTGCGGTGCCAGGCGCCTGGCAGGACCTGCTCACGGGGGATGTGTGGCAGGACCGGGTGGAGCTGGAGCCCCTGGGCATCCGGGTGCTTGTCCGCAAGTGAGACAGCCTTTCCAGCCTTGACAAGGGCCTGATTTTTCATCATAATATCATGGCGCGGGAGGAGGTGACGGGCCGTGCTGATTGAGATCGTGGGTGTCCAGGCGGGTTCTCTGGCCGAGCGGCTGGGGCTGCAGCCGGGAGACCTGCTGGAGAGCATTGCAGGGGAGCCCGTCATCGACGAGATCGACTACCAGGCCCTCACTGCCCGGGAGTCCTTTCCCCTGTGCGTCCGGCGCGGCGGGAGCACCCTGCAGTTTCAGGTGCACAAGGAGGAGTGGGAGCCCCTGGGGCTCACCCTGGACCAGCGCATTGTGGCTCAGCCCAGGCCCTGCACCAACCACTGCGTCTTCTGCTTCATCGACCAGATGCCTCCCGGCATGCGGGATACGCTTTACGTCAAGGATGACGACTGGCGTCTCTCCCTGATGATGGGCAACTACATCACCATGACCAACATGTCGGACCGGGAGTTCGACCGGGTGATCCGGCGGCGGGTGACCCCCCTGTACATCTCCGTCCACGCCACGGACCCGGAGGTGCGGGTCCGGATGATGAAAAACCCCAGGGCGGATCAGCTGATGCCCCGGCTGCGGAAGCTGAAGGCGGAGGGCCTGCACTTCCACTGCCAGGTGGTGCTCTGCCCGGGCTGGAACGACGGGGCGGTGCTGGACAGGACCCTGCGGGAGCTGGGGGAGCTGTGGCCGGCGGCCGTCTCGGTGGCGCTGGTGCCGGTGGGGCTGACCCGGTTCCGGGAGAAGCTCTGCCCGCTGACGCCATACGATGCCCAGGGCGCAAAAGCCCTGCTGCGGCAGGCGGAGGTCTGGCGGGAGCGGTTTCTGGCGGAGCTGGGCACCCGCTTTGTGTTCCCCTCGGATGAATTCTACTGCCTCAGCGGTGAGCCCCTGCCGGAGGACGAGGCCTATGAGGACTACCCGCAAATCGAGAACGGTGTGGGGATGCTCCGGCTGTTTGAGACGGATCTGTTTGCGGCGGCGGAGGATGCGCCGGTGGCGCAGACCCGTCCCCGGGACCTTCTCATCGCCTGCGGCACCTCCCTGGCGCCGATTCTCCAGTCGTGGTGCGACCGCCTGGCGCCCCGGGGAACCCGGGTACGGGTGAAGCCCATTTTGAATCACTATTTCGGCGAGTCCATCACCGTGACCGGCCTCATCACCGGCGGGGATCTGGTGGCCCAGCTGCGGGAGGAAAAGGCGGACGCCTTCCTGATTGCCCGGAATATGCTGCGGGCGGAGGGCGATCTGTTCCTGGACGATATGACCCTGGAGGCCGCCGCTGCGGCCCTGCCCGCCCCGCTCCACGTGGTGGAGAACGGCGGGGAAGGGCTCTGGCGGGCGCTGAGCGGCCTGGAAGGATGGTAACAGGATGGCAAAAGCATTGGTGGCCGTGGTGGGACGGCCCAATACCGGAAAATCCACCTTTTTCAACAAGGTGGTGGGCAAACGGCTGTCCATCGTGGAGGATACACCGGGGGTCACCCGGGACCGTCTCTACGCCGATGTGGAGTGGCAGGGCCGGAAGATGACCCTCATCGACACCGGCGGCATCGACATTCACAACGAGGACGTTTTCTTCACCCAGATGCGCAGGCAGGCGGAGATCGCCATCGAGACCGCGGACGTGATCTGCTTTTTCGTGGACGGCAAAACCGGCCTCACCGACGAGGACCGGGACGTGGCCAACCTGCTCCGCCGCTCCGCCAAGCCGGTTCTGCTGGTGGTGAACAAGGTGGACCACATCAGCCAGAACGACAACATCTATGAGTTCTATGAGCTGGGCCTGGGGGACCCCATCGCCATCAGCGCGGCCAACATGATGGGCCTGGGGGACCTGCTGGATGCGGTCTGCCGGCAGCTTCCCGCACCCGCCGATGGGGAGGAGGAAGAGGGAAGCATCATGCAGCTGGCCATTGTGGGCCGGCCCAATGTGGGCAAGAGCTCCCTCACCAACCGCCTGCTGGGCCAGGAGCGCTCCATGGTCTCCGATATCGCCGGCACCACCAGGGACGCGGTGGACACCCTGCTCACATCCGCGGACGGCAGCCGCTACAACATCATCGATACCGCCGGCATCCGGAAGAAGAGCCAGGTGGAGGATGAGAGCCTGGAGAAGTACAGCGTGCTGCGGGCCATTGCCGCCATCCAGCGCTGCGACGTGGCGGTGCTGCTCATCGACGCCAGGGACGGCGTGACGGAGCAGGACACGAAGATCGCCGGCATGATCCAGGACGAGGGCCGGGCAGCGGTGATCGTGGTGAACAAATGGGATGCCGTGGAAAAGGACACCAATACCATGGAGCAGTACCGGAAGGAAGTCTGTGAAGCGCTGAAGTTCATGGACTGGGCGCCGGTTGTGTTCCTGTCGGCCAAGACGGGACAGCGGGTGCACACCCTGCTGGACACCTGCGACCAGGCCTGGGCCCAGTGGACCAAGCGCATTCCCACCGGCACCCTCAACGATGTGCTGGCGGACGCCACCGCGGATGTCCAGCCCCCCGCCCAGAACGGCCGCCGCCTCAAGATCTACTATGTCACCCAGCAGAGCGTCAGCCCGCCCACCTTCATCTTCTTTGTCAACGATGAGAAGCTGATGCACTTTGCTTACAAGCGGTATCTTGAGAACTATTTCCGCAAGACCTTCGATTTCACGGGGACGCCGCTGCGGTTCATTATCCGCGAAAAGAAGAAGGAGGCATAAGGATGAGCGAGCCTGTTCGGTATATCATCATTGCCGTCGTGGCCTATCTGCTGGGGTCCATCTCCACCGGCCTGATCCTGGCCAGGGCCAAGAACGGCCCTGATCTGCACAAGGTGGGCAGCGGGAGCACCGGCGCCAGCAACGTGCAGCGCACCATGGGCAACAAGAGCGGGTTCATCACCTTCTTCGGGGATTTCGGGAAGGCGGCCCTGGCCTGCGGGCTGGGCTGGTGGATTGCGGGCTGCCGGGAGGGCGCCATGCTGGCCGGCCTCTTTGTGGTCCTTGGGCATAACTGGCCGGTGTTCTTCGGCTTCAAGGGCGGGAAGGGCGTCGCCTCCTCCACGGCGGTGATGCTGGTCTGCTATCCGATCCCGGCCCTGATCTGCTACGCCATTGCCATTGCGGTCATCGCGATCTGGCGCTACATCTCGGTGGGCTCCATGGTGCTGCTGGTCTCCTATGCGGTGCTGGTCAGCACCATCTGGAACCCCGGGTATCAGTGGCTTCCCATCGCATGGTCAGTGCTGCTGGCGGTGATCTGCGTGGCGCGGCACCACGCCAATATCCGACGGCTGGCCCGGGGCGAGGAGAACAAGCTCTCCTTCAAGAAAAAGGAAAAACAGGAGCAGGCCTCCTCCACAGACAGCCGGGAATGACAGCCGATCAGCCCGTATCGGGAACAGATGCTGAAAAGATCACTGATTTTGTCAAAAAAGTAGTTGACAAAGGCGTCTTTCTGAGTATAATACACCTTGCTGGTTCGCCAGCGGTGAGCACCATTAGCTCAGTTGGTAGAGCACCTGACTCTTAATCAGGGTGTCTAGGGTTCGAGTCCCTAATGGTGTACCACCCAACAACCCTAACTTTGATACAAAGTTGGGGTTGTTTCTTTTTGCCCGGGAATCCTTATGAACAAAGGATTCTGCAATTCTTCCCGTAGGGCTATCCTGCCCGTAATATGGTTTTTCGACCCCTTTTTCATCTATTTTGCCGTCGATGGTCCTACGGGAACCCCTGTCCCCGTAGGGTTATCGGTGCTCCCGTAGGGTTATGCCCCGCCCCCGTAGGGTTATCGAGGGCTTCCGTAGGGTTATCCCACGCTCCCGTAGGGTTATCCGGGTGCTCCCGTAGGGTTATCCACATTTTCCCGTAGGGATATCAGAAAATCTTAATCACTCCGCTCCCATTGGCGAGTATCCTTCTCCCTGTTGATGAATTGCGGCATATTGACATATGTCAGCTATTATGCTACGATAGTAACAGACATATGTCAGAAAGGTGATGGACATGCCAAGACCTATACGATGTCGCAGGATCGGCCAGATGCCCCTATATCGCAGTTTCTCTCCGGACGATATTGTACCGTCCGAACAGACCTGCATGACAGTGGATGAGTTCGAAACGCTCCGGCTCATCGACATGGAGGGGCTTACCCAGGAAGCCTGCGCAAAGCAGATGAACGTGGCCAGAACGACTGTCACCGCAATCTATGACAGCGCACGGCGGAAGGTTGCGGAAGCGCTCGTACAGGGGAAACGTCTGCTGATCGTCGGCGGGGCTTGTGAATTCACACCTGTCACCCTACCAGAGAACATAATGGAGAAAGGAAGCAGCACCATGAGAATCGCAGTCACCTATGATAACGGAGAGGTTTTCCAGCACTTCGGTCATACCGAGCAGTTCAAGCTGTACGATGTGGAGGACGGCAGGATCACCCAGGAACAGATCGTGGATACCAACGGAAGCGGCCATGGGGCGCTGGCCGGGTTCCTTCAAGCCATGAAGGTCGACACTCTGATCTGTGGCGGGATTGGCATGGGTGCGCAGATGGCGCTCGCTGATGCCGGTATCCGCCTCTACGCCGGTGTTCAGGGATCGGCAGATGCGGCAGCTAAGGCCCTCGCGGAAGGCTCCCTGAACTATGATCCTAACGCCCGCTGCGATCATCACGAACACCATGGCGGCGACTGCGGTCATGATCACTGTGCCGATCATCATTGCCACGGGAATTGAAAGGAACCCATAGAAAAAGGCGGACCGCTCCGCCCGAAATTCTTTCATTCCGCCATGACCGTGATCGTGTTTTCGCCCCGGAAGGTAAAGACCACTCTGCCGTCCGAGTAAACGGTCAGCTGTGACACCATGATTTTCCAGAGTTGCTCGTCCCAGTCCTGCAGCACCAGTGGCTGTTCCCGGATGGCTTCGACAAAGCTCCGGACCTCTGCACACCGGGCCAGGTTGCGTTTCCTGTCCGCCTGCAGCCGGGCCAGCCTGGCCTCGGCTTTCCGGAACCGCTCGTCATACTCGGTGGCCTTCCGAGTGAACTCCTCCCGATCGGTGCCCTTGGCGGCCTGCGTTCTGATCAGCTCTTTGTTCAGCGTGATCGTGTTTTCCATCTCTTCCTGCGTGGCCATGATTTTCGCGTCCAGCGCAGCGGTGTCGGACAACTCGTCGATCAGCAGCTGGCAGTCGGCAGCGACAGCGTCCCGGTCGGCCATAAGCAGATTGTAGGCCTTCAGAAACAGGGCTTTGATGTCATCCTCGCTCAGAACCAGGGTTTTACATTTTTCATCGCCCCGGGCGTATTTCCGGTTGCAGCGCCAGATCAGCCGGCGATACCGGTCCGTGGAGTGCCAGACCTTTTGACCGTAGAAGGCTCCGCAGTCGCCGCAGACGATCCGGGAAGCAAAGGCTGTCCTGGCACTGTAGGTGTGGCCGACCGTCCGCCGACGCTCGAGCTCCAGCTGCACCCGCTCAAACTCCTCCGGCGAGATAATGGCTTCGTGGTTCCCGTGTACATAATACTGGGGCACTTCGCCCTCGTTCACCTTGTGCTTCTTCGTCAGGAAATCCACCGTGAAGGTTTTCTGCAGGAGGGCGTCACCCCGGTATTTTTCGTTTGTCAGAATGCTGAATATGGTGCTAGGACACCACTTTTTCTTTCCGCCGGGTGAAATGATTCCCCTCTCCTCCAACATTCGACAGATCAGCGCCGGTGTCATCCCGTCCAGAAAGCTCCTGTAGATCAGGCGGACGGTTTCTGCCTGTTCTGGGTTGATGACCAGCACCCCGTCCTCGCCTCGGTCGTACCCGAGGAAGGTGCTGTAGGCCAGCGAGACCTTTCCATCTGCCATCCGCTTGCGATGCCCCCAGGTGACATTCTCCGAAATGTTACGGCTCTCCTCCTGGGCTAGGCTGCTCATGATCGTGATCAGCAGTTCGCCCTTCCCATCGAAGGTCCATATGTTTTCCTTCTCAAAAAAGCATTCGACCCCGTGATCCTTCAGCTTGCGGATGGTGATCAGGCTGTCCACAGTGTTTCGGGCAAAGCGGCTGACCGACTTAGTCACGATCAGATCGATTTTCCCGGCGAGGGCGTCCTCGACCATTTCATTGAAGCCGTCCCGGTGCTTTGTGGAGACGGCGCTGATGCCCTCGTCAGTGTAGACCTTCACGAAAACCCAGTCGGAGTGGGACTGTATGAACTGAGTGTAGTAGTCCACCTGGGCTTCATAGCTGGTGAACTGCTCGTCTGTGTCTGTGGAGACGCGGGCGTACCCGGCAACCTTGCGTCTGGCCGTGCTGGCGATAGGCGCTGTTGTGAAGATGTTTTTTGTAGCCGGGAAAGCGGTGATTGTTCTAGCCATGGTACCTCCTAATTGTCCAGCACAACGATTCCGTTAGGAGTTCGAACTTTTCTGATGCTGGGCCAGCGCAATCTGGCGGGCCCGTTCCTTCATCTCCGGTGTCCAGCTTTCCCGCCGTGAGCGATCTTGCCACTCCATGGATCGGACTGTGCCGTCCTTAAGGTGCAGCTCGATGATATTCGGCCCGGCTGCGACTATGTAAGCGACCTGCTCCGTGAATGTCGCCGGATCCCATTTTGCCAATCCCAGTGCTGTCCCAATCGCGGTTCTCAGGGTTTCCTCCGGGATCTTCTTGCTCTGGCAGACTTCTTTCCCCTCGTTGTAGTAGGTCGGGCAGATCCAGCCGGGTGAACCGTTTTTCTTGGTTCGCCGGAAGTTCTGTCCGCAATTAGGGCACCGGATCATGCCGGTAAACTCGCTGGTCTGCCTGGGCGGTCTGCCTGCGTGCTTATCCGCAATGGCAGTCAGACGCCGCTGAACGATGTCGAAAATTTCCTGATCGATCAACGCCGGATGTGTCTCGGTCACATAGTACTTTGGCAACTCGCCGGTGTTGGGTAGCTTTTTCTTTTCCAGATGATTGTTCACGAACGACTTTTGCAAAACTGCGTTGCCCAGGTACTTCTCGTTCGACAGCATTCTCCTGAGCCAAGGGCCTTGTATTTTTCCGCCTAAGGCTCCGCAGTGCCCGGAACGGTTCAGCCACCTGGCCACGGAATTCAGGGACTCGCCCCTCGCGACGCGGGCAAAAATCTCTTGGACTATAGGACCCACTACTGGATCGATCTGGATACCGTCCTTTTTGCTGATCCGATAGCCGAACATATGCCGCCAACACATGATCTCGCCCTGCTCGTAAGCTTTTCGGATGCGCCACTTCGCGTTCTCACTGGCTGACCGGCTCTCTTCCTGGGCGTAGGAACCCAGAATCGTCAGCATCAGCTCACCGTCAGCGCTCATGGTGTGGATCTGCTGTTCCTCGAAGTAAACATCCACGCCGAGTGCTTTCAATTCCCGTACCGACTCCAGCACTGTTACCGTGTTCCGTGCGAATCGTGAGATTGCTTTCGTGATGACCATGTCAATATGCCCGTTGCGGCAGGCTTCCAGAAGACGCTGAAACTCCGGGCGATCGACCTTCGTGCCCGTCATGGCCTCGTCCGCATAGACGCCTGCAAACTCCCAGTCAGGATGCCCCTGGATGAGGTCACTGTAGTAGCTGACCTGCTGCGCTAGGGAATGAAGCATGGCGTCCTTACCGGACGAAACACGGGCATAGGCAGCCACTCGCTTTCTTTTCTCAAGTCTTGGCCGCGCAGCAATGCGCTGAATCTGTTTTTCCAAGCGATCACCTCCCCGTTGTCAGTGTTGCATATTACCTCTTGTCCCTCGGATATATCAAGCGATAATCGCGAAAAATACTGTTTTCCGGGAGGTTATATTTCTGGCGCATCTTCTCCTCGAAACGCAAAAACTCAGCCTCATTGATCAGCCCCTTCTGCAGCATCGCGTTGGCCTGTGCAATCGCGGCATGATAGCGGATGATGTCGTTATCAGTCACCGTGACGCACCCCCTCTGAGGAATGCATAGTAGCAGGCTCGGGTGCAGTACTTGCCCGGCTTCCTGGAGAAGAAAACCTTGCCGCACATCGTGCAGGTGAACTGATGCTGCTCAGCTGACTTGCTTTTGTCTGGATGTGTTTCCCACCACTTCGCGCGGCACTTGTCGGAACAGAAGCGCCGGCCGGCGCGGGACACATCCTGCCGCAGGGGACGGCGGCACTGTTCGCACCGCTGGACGGCTGGTTTGTCCTTCTGTCTCTGGAAGAACATCTTCACCGTGCCTACCGATAGGCCAGTTGCGTCAGCTATTGCCCTATAATTCAATCCTGCTTCGCGGAGTTTCTGGAGACGTTGTTTTTC
The DNA here is from genome assembly GCA_017519405.1 of Clostridia bacterium. Taxonomy (GTDB): domain Bacteria; phylum Bacillota; class Clostridia; order Christensenellales; family Aristaeellaceae; genus RUG11272. The sequence goes on along the minus strand of JAFWSH010000010.1, from coordinate 2,514 downwards.
GTTTGCTGTCATTTCGGCTCCCCCTCTCACAGGGGAGTCTTTGGGAAAGAGCCAAAAAGCAATAAGCAGACGAAAAAAGGCGCCTCCGACGCGGGGGCTGGAGGCAGGTATATGATCGACGGCGGACTATGGGCCGAGGCCCTGCGCCTCAACGCCTGCGATGGCGTCAGCTACGACCACATTCCGCAGACGCTCCTGCCGACCTCGGTGCGCTGGGACTTCTTCAAGGCGAGGCGGGCATTCTTCTGGGCGCTGTACGAGCTGGCTTGCGGTCGTGATCCTGAGCAGATTGTCTGACAAATAAAGAGCGCAGATACGTGAAAATTTCTGCGCTTTTTTGTATTTCCCCTATTGACAATAGGGGCGCACTATGCTGTAATCAAATCGTGGAAAGGGAGGGAGGTGAGGACATGCGGAGGATGGAAAACGCCGCCGGGCGAGGGCGGCGCGGAGGCAGGAAATCAAAAACTTCCTGCTGAGCCTGGCAGCGAGCCTGCTGGCGGCTCTCATCGCTAAGCTGATCGGGCTGTAGCGGAGGGGACGGGAAACCGTCCCTTCAATCACAGGATACTACAAGAAAGGAGAGAAGGCAAGATGTTTAAGACGATTTGGGGCTACATTGTCTGGGCTGTACTGGCAGCCGTCCTGTATTTTGTCGTCTCGAAGATCTGGAACTGGTTCGAGAAAAAGAGGGAAGGGAGAGACGACAAATGAAGCTGCAGCCGAAAAAAGGAAACGGCGGACATATTACATCATACCGGCTTATCATTGGAAGTAGGGAAGCCAGGGACGCCGGCTTCGTCCAGGCGGACGGCACGACCATGGAATTGAAAAAGACCGTTGACCAGGAACACCGGCGGATCATCATCGAGCTGGCCGACGAAGGCAGCACAGACAAGGACAAGGACAACTGAACAGATAACCAGGAAGGCGCCCGGCATGTCAATGTACCGCGGCGTCTTTCTCTTTGGTTCGGGATTAGGCACGAAATTTCAGACTTCCATGGTATCCTTGTATAGGGGGGAATACGCATGGATGCCTGCGTGGCAGGCTTACTGCCAACGGTTCATCTGCAGTCATCGACACCTAAATGATGTCAGCGACAGGCAGCGTATTATATTCACCAGGTTATGTAAGATTCTATCTGAGCAGATCCCAAACCCATCGGGTCACTCTCTGATCTTCATCAAACACAAATTCCTGGCCTTTTGCCACGCTTTGGAAGTATCCATCCTTCACACGGTCCGGATCACAATGGTAAGACAAGGGAACTTTTCCGAAAACACCATTCAGGTGCCATCTTGTCACTTGTTTCGCACCCGGGACGGTGAGAACCCGTTTGTCTGAATATGCAAAAGTACCAGCTCCTGGTAATCCGGTACTACAGCCATCTAGGATCAACCTATCTGAAGCAACATAGATCGTATTGTTGCTCAGGTTATGATGCTCGTTGAAAATATGTTTGTCATCAGAGTGCGGATGCCATGGGAACTGTCTGACGACTGTTCCCCGGACAATTTCACCGATCTGTAGCCAGCCCCAAATGGCATGCATGCTATTCTCAGAAGGAACAAATGATAACCTTCTGCCTATATATCTCGTCTTGCGAAACAATCCGAAGAATAGAAACACGTCGCCGACATCGATCCTTTTATTCTCCAGATGTCCTTCAGCAGAATTTCTTTGACCAAACGCAGCTTTCCAACCTATAGGTGGATCCTTGCGTACCTCTTTACGGATATCCGGATCCATGTGGCATGTCTGAATATGAATTCCGCGTGGATTTAGTTCCCTCCACACTTCTGCATATCCTCTACGCTGATGACATCGAGTTCGACACCCTGTATGCCGACCCGAAGATCTCTTTCAAGCTGAAAATGGCCGACATTCCCCTGACGATCCAGGAGATGTTCTTCGCCAATACCATTGACGACAACGGTGTGCTGATCCGCACGGCTCAGGACAAGCCGCCCTACTTCGCCATTGGTTTCAAGTCTGAGAAGAGCGACGGCAAGTTCCGGTATGTCTGGCTCTACAAGGTCCGTGCGAAGCCCCTTGAGGAGAAATTCGCCACGAAGGAAGGCGATAAGGTGACCCGCCAGAATCCCGAGGTGGAGTTCACCGCTGTGAAGCGCACCCATGACGGCCGCTACCAGGCGGTAGCTGACGAGGGAGAGGGTGGCTTTGATGCCACAAAGGCGGCTGCCTTCCTGACGTCGGTGTATGAGCCGACCTTCACGCCCGCGACCGGTGGTGGCGGCTGATACCAACCTATGACAGAGATTGGAGATGATGGGGATGTCGCTGGAAGCGCTGGCCCGAAATGGGCACCACCTGGAACTCGGGTTGTTTGACCAGAGCGGTCCCTTCGGTATCCCCATTCTCCACCCTGTCCACCTGGAGCGGAGACTGGAATGGATCCGCTTCAATCATGCCCTGCAAGAGCACGACCGTGAATTGTACGGCGTGCATTTTTATATTGACGATTATCTCTTTCAGCGGGTGTGGAGCGAT
>JAFWSH010000009.1 GCA_017519405.1 Clostridia bacterium | reverse complement strand
GCAGATCCTCCACCGGCTGTTGGTTCCCGTCCAGCAGCCGGATGTCCCGGTCCTCCGCCTGTTCCTTATAGAAAGTGGACAGCCGGAAGAAGAGGGTGCCCGGGGTCAGTCCCTCCTGCCCCAGCTCCTCGTCGATGCCGTGGGAGATCAGTGTCCTGAAGTCCACAAACAGCAGTTCCTTCACTTCCGGATACGCGGCCAACAGACGATGCGACATGTGCAAGCCTCCCTGTGCGTCAAAATTCCTGCTTTTCCCTGTGATGGATCGGATGGTACCATTGTAACAGATCATGGGCTTTTTTTCAAGGAACCGGCCGTTCCACAGAAGGATATGGAATAAGAAAGAAGCGGCCAGGAGGGGCAAGCCCGCTCTTGACCCCCGATTCAGGCTGTGCTATGATATTCTCCGTGCGAGGTGAACAGATGATCGCATGCCCCCGGGCATGAGGAAAGTCCGAGCACCGCAGGGCAGGGTGCCGCCTAACGGACGGTGGAGGCGACTCCAAGGAGAGTGCAACAGAGAGATACCGCCGGGCTCCGGCCCGGTAAGGATGGAAAGGCGAGGTAAGAGCTCACCCGCGGCTTGGCGACTTGTCCGCGCTGTAAACCCCACCCGGTGCAAGATGGAATGAGGACACATGCGGCGGCCCGTCGCGTCCTTGCAATCGCTTGAGCCCACTGGCAACTTTGGGCCTGGATAGATGATCATCCAATACAGAACTCGGCTTATGGTCACGCTCGCACTTTTTTGATTCCCACATATCGGAGGAGGTTCCCCATGAGGAGAGGCCGGCTTGCCCTGCTGTGTGTCCTGCTGGTGTGCCTGGCGGCGGCGTTGTCGGCGGCGGAGGAGGCCCTCCCGGGCACCGTCCCCTGGTGTGAGACCCAGCCCTTCGGCATCCGCCACGGCCCCCGGGAGGGCCGGCGGGTGGCCATCACCATGGACGACTGCAACAACATCCAGCGGGTGCGGGAGCTGTTTGAGCTGAGCCGGCAGTACGACATCCCGGTGACCTTCTTCCCCACGGGCAGCATGCTGAAAGACCAGGATGCAGAGCTGTGGCGGGCCATCGCCGCCTCGGACTGCGAGATCGGCAGCCACACCATGCACCACCGCCGCCTCACGGACCTCCCCTACGACGCCATCTGCCGGGACATCCGCGGCTCCCAGGAGCGGCTGGACGAGATCCTGGGCTACCACTACGGCATGGTCTCCCTGCGGCCGCCCTACGGCAGCTTCATGGACAAGCAGGGCCGGGTCATGCCGGTGCTGAAGCAGGCCTGCCTGGACTGCGGCTACCGCCACGTGGTGCTGTGGGACCTGAGCGACACGGAGTTCAGCCGGGCCCGGAGCCAGATGTGGAGCGGCCGCATTCTCCTCTTCCACGCCTACAAGGCGGACGTCAGCTGTCTCAGGCAGCTGATCCCCTGGCTGCTGCAGCGGGGCTATGAGCCCGTCACCGTCCGGGAGCTGCTGGAGCTACCGGAGATCGATACGACCCCCATGCCATGAGGAGGTGCCATATAAAATGAAGAAAACCCTGCTGATCATCCTGGCCTGCCTCGCCCTGAGCCTGCTGCCCCTGTGGGCCGCGGCGGCGGGGGACGGCGTCCCCACGGTGGCCTTCGCCGCCACCAAGGGCAGCGTCAACGGCGGCTTTGCCTTCGACGTGACCCTCACCGCCGGCGAGGCCTTCCCGGCGGACACCCCGGTGGCGGTCACCTGCAAAGAGACCGGCGAGACCTTCTCCGCCGTCTTCCCCGCCGGAAAGACCCAGACCGTCCTCTCCCTGCCCACCCAGCGGGCGGAGAAGCGCCGGGTCCTGACCTTCCTCCTGGAGGCTGGGGAGGGCTGGAAGACAAGCACCGCCAAGAGCAAGCTCTACCTCACCGTGCAGCCCCTGCCCTCCGTGAGCTTCCAGGCCGCCGCCAACCTGGGCTATGTGGGCCGGAAGATGACCGTCCGGGTGCGGCTGAACAACCCCGGCGCCGTGGTGAACGGCCGTGTGTTCGAGCTGCGGGACCAGTCCGGCCGGCTCTACGGCTCGGCGGAGTGGAAGAACCTCAAGGGCGAGCTGGCCTTCGTCTTTGACGTGACGCCGGACATGGAGGGCGGCAAGTATTTCTCCGTGTGGTGGAACCGCATCCGGGTCAGCGCCCTGGGCGGGGGCTACGCCTCCATCACGGACCTGAACCGCCCCATCATCAGCAACATCGTCACCGACCAGCCCTACATGTGCCTCACCCTGGACTGCTGCTACCAGGACAGCGCCACCGACGACGTCCTGGCCGTGCTGGACAAGTATGGGGTGAAGTGCACCTTCTTCTTCACCGGCTACTTCGAGCGGGTGTTCCCGGAGAGCGCCGCCAAGATCGTGGCCCACGGCCATGAGATCGGCAACCACACCACCACCCACCGGAAGATGACCAGCTGGAAGGTCCATCAGCAGATCAGCCAGCTGGTGACCCCGGTGCAGGAGATCCAGGCCCTGCTGGGGGTGACCCCCCGGCTCTACCGCCCGCCCTACGGCGACCACGACCAGTCCCTCACCGCCCTGGCCCGGGGGGAGGGCATGGAGGTGGTCATGTGGAGCCTGGACAGCCATGACTGGGACACCGCCTACCGGGGCAAGAAGGACAAGATCCTGGAGCGGGACCGCAAGGGCTGCCACAACGGCGCCATCATCCTCCACCACCTCTCCGGCTACCGCATCGCCGAGCTCCTGGACGAGATCATCCCCTACATCCAGGACGAGCTGGGGCTGAAGCTGGTCACCGTCAGCGAGCTGCTGGAGATCATCCACCACCCCCTGCCCGAGCCCCGGCCCGTGGACACCCTCACGGAGTTGCCCCCGGACATGCCCTGACCGCCCCAGCCCAATCCAAGACAAAGGAAGACGAGCAATCCCGATGAAAGACGCCCTTCGGCAATACTTCCGGGGGTGGGTGGACCACCCCCACCTGGGTCGGCGCATCGCCATCGCCGTGGTGAGCACCGTGATGATGGGCCTGTGTGTCCTGGCCTTCGAGCGTCTGGACGTGGGCACAGACCCCTTCTCCTGCGCCTGCATCGGCCTGTCCAACCTCCTGGGCATCGACCTGGGCCACGTGGAGGCCGTGGTGCACACCGTCACGCTGCTCATCGTGCTGGCGGTGGCCAAGGACATGTTCGGTTTCGGCTCCCTGGCCAACATGTTCCTGGTGGGGTACGCCCACGACTTCTTCAAGTGGGCCCTGGGGGACCTGATCCCCGCCGCCCCGCCCCTGCTGCCCCGGATTCTGCTGTTCATCCCCTTCGCGGCGCTGTTCCTGGTCTCCGTCTCCTCCTATGTGGCGGTGGAGCTGGGGACCTCCCCCTACGACGCCGCGCCCATCATCATCCACCGCAAGCTCACCGCCGGCGGACGGCAGGTCTCCTCCGTGGCGGTGCGCATCGCCTGGGATCTGCTCTTCACCCTGGTGGGCCTGGCCCTGGGGGGCCCTGCCGGCGCCGTCACCGCGGCCTGTGTGGTCTTCCTGGGCCCGCTGATCCAGCGCATCTCCGCCCTGATGAAGCGCCTGTTGGGCTGAAACCGCTTTACAAGCGCCGCGGAATTTGCTATAATGCACCCGCGATGAACGGGAACGCTCCTTTTCGGGCCCATGCAGAGAGCCGCCGGGTGGTGCAAGGCGGCGGGCAGGGGGGAGCCGCTCGCCCGGGAGCGTCCGGAGAGAGTCCGGCGGGGGCGCCCGATACAGCGCCGACGAGGAGCCTGCCCGGTCCGCCGGGCGGGAAGCAGAGTGGTACCGCGGAAGAGGCTGATGAACCGGCCGTTCCGTCTTTGCGCACGCAGGGACGGGGCGGCTGTTTTGTATACCGGACACAGACCGGGAAAGGAGGGTGCGGCATGAACGATGTGGAGCGGCGGGAGGCTGCCCGCCAGTTCTACTACAAATGGCAGGACCGGGGCCGCGAGGACGAGGATGCCCGCTCCTACTGGATCGACATTCTCCAGAACATCCTGGGGCTGGACCGGGTGACCGACCGGGTGGACTTCGAGAAGAAGGTCCTGGACGCCGGCAGCACCCGGCGCATCGACGTCTATATCCCGGAGACCCGGGTGCTCATCGAGCAGAAGAGCCTGGGCATTCCCCTGGACAAGCCCCAGGCGGGGCACCAGGGCATGACCCCCTACCAGCAGGCCAAGCACTACGACGACCTCCTCCCCGTGCAGGAGAAGGCCCGCTGGATCGTGGTGTCCAACTTTGCCGAGATCTGGATCTACGACATGAGCGTGATGCAGCCCAAGCCCACGGTGATTCAGCTCCAGGAGCTGCAGTCCAAGTATCACCTGCTGGACTTCCTGGCCGACCGGGAGCAGAAGAAGCTCACCCTGGAGATGGAGCTCTCCCTGCGGGCGGGCGAGCTGGTGGGCCGCATCCACGACCGCTTTCTGGAGCAATACCACGACCCCATGGCCGTGCACACCCAGCGCTCCCTGAACATCCTCTGCGTGCGGCTGGTGTTCTGCCTCTACGCGGAGGACGCCGGGCTCTTCGGCGGCAGCGGGAACGAGTTCAGCCGCTACATCGCCCAGTACGAGCCCAAGGACATCCGCCGCGCCCTGATCGACCTGTTCAAGGTGCTGGACACCCCCTATGCCGAGCGCCCGGACCTCTACCTCTCCGACGAGCTGGCGGCCTTCCCCTATGTGAACGGCGGCCTCTTCCGGGACGAGAACATCGTCATCCCCCAGATCACCCAGCAGCTGAAGGACACCATCCTGGAGTCCGCGGCCTTCGACTGGTCCCGGATCAGTCCCACCATCTTCGGCGCGGTGTTTGAGAGCACCCTGAACCCGGAGACCCGCCGCTCCGGCGGCATGCACTACACCAGCATCGAGAACATCCACAAGGTGATCGACCCCCTGTTCCTGGACGGGCTGAAGGCGGAGCTGGCCGAAATCCGCGGCATCCAGGTGGAGAGCGTGCGCAAGCCCCGCCTGCGCGCCTTCCAGGACAAGCTGGCCGCCCTCCGGTTCCTGGACCCCGCCGCCGGCAGCGGCAACTTCCTCACCGAGACCTATCTGTGCCTGCGGCAGCTGGAGAACGAGGTCATCGAGCTGCTCTACGCCAAGGACGGCGCCCTGCAGATCCGCCTGGACGTGGAGGGGGTCACCCCCATCAAGGTCTCCATCACCCAGTTCTACGGCATTGAGATCAACGACTTTGCCGTGGCTGTCGCGAAAACCGCCCTGTGGATCGCCGAGAGCCAGATGATGCGCCAGACCGAGGACATCGTGCACCAGGTGCTGGATTTCCTGCCCCTCAAGACGCAGGCCGGGATTGTGGAGGGCAACGCGCTGAGGATGGATTGGAACAGGGTGGTGCCGAGGGAGCAGCTGTCGTATATTATGGGGATTATCTGGAGCCAGCATCATGGCGTTCACGATGTCCACGATGAGACTCCCAACCTCCTTGCTGCATAGTATTCCAGAGTGTAAATAACGAGAGCTGGCCGCCAGTGCCACTCCCTTGGAAAACCAAAGCGATAAACCTCG
>JAFWSH010000017.1 GCA_017519405.1 Clostridia bacterium | reverse complement strand
TTCCTGTGCCCGGTTTCGGCCCGGTGCCGCCGGGCCATCATCAGGCGGGTCGGTTTCAAAGCTGTGTCCTCCCGGGTGTGCGCCGCCGGGTTCAGGAGGCCCGGCGGGTGGTCTCGGCACCGTTCCTCCAAGCCGCGTTGCCGGGCATGTGCTTCAGGAGGTGTGTGCGGGCGGTCTTGAACTCCTCGCCGTTCATGCCCAGCCGGAGGAGCCAGCACCGGAAGGTGTACGCCGGGTTGTCGGTGACCGGGCGGGCCGGGCTCGCGGAAGCCACCGTCAGGGCTTGGTGGCTGATCGCCATGCAAAGCTGGATGTAGGCCTTGACCTCTCCGGCGTGAAGTGTGCTGTTGAAGGCCCGGAACTCGATGGTGCCCTTCTGGAAAACGCTGTGCAGGTTGAGCAGGTGGTACCGGGAGGGGTCGTAGTGCTGGTGTGCGTGGTACTCCCAGCACATGTCGTCGTACCAAATCCGGGCGAAGTCCTCGGAGGTCGTGGGCTTCCGGCGGTTCAGGGTCGCGAGGAAGTGTGGGTCGACGGGCTGGCACCAGCGGCTCCGGCGCTCCGGGCTGATTTGGAGGGCTTGGGTCAGGAGGTCTTCCTTGGCGTTGACCAAGTTGACCAAGTTCCGCAGGGTTTTGGGGGTGTGCTCCCCAAGGCCGACGTGTACGTGGATGCCGCAGGAGGGGTCGGCGTGTGCCCCAGCCTCCCGGAGGGCCCGGACGCAGGCCTGCACCGTTTCGATGTCTTCCCAGCGGCAAATCGGGCTCACAAACTCTGTGCCTTGGTCGCGCGGCCCGGCGATGCTCGCGTCGCTGACCAGCTTCCACCGCCGCCCATCCGGCGCGGTGACCTCCCAAGCGTCATAGGAACCGCCCGTGTGCCGGAAGGTCGCTCCTTCGCCGAGGGTTTCCGCGACCACCTGCGCGGCCCGCTGGCGGGTGATGTGGTTCATCTCGATCTCGATGCCGAAGGTCTGGGTTTTCATGGGGGTCTCCTTTCTCCCGGCGGCGGCTTCTCCCGCCCGGCCCGGCTGTGCCTTCTGGGCGGTTTCCCGCCCGGCGCGTACATCCATCACTCTGCCGGGCCGAAAAGTCAACGGTTTTTTTTGCGAAAAAGGAGGCCGCGCTTCCTTATACATGCGCGTAGGGGCCGGAAAAAAACCCGGTTTTTTTTTCGCCGGGCGGGCGGTTTTTCGCCGCCCGGGCGGGCACACCGACCCGCCGCCCGGAACCGCCGCCGGGCACACTTTCCGACTTTGCTCTGCGAAAGTCCGGCGGGCGGCACACTTCTCCGCTTTGCTCTGGAAAAGTCCACCCGGGCACAGGACTTTCCGACTTTGCTCTGGTGAAGTCCGGGCGGGCGGCGCTTCTCCGCTTTGCCATGAAGAAGTCCGGCGGGCTGCACACTTCTCCACTTTGCTCTGGCGAAGTCGGCGGGCAGGTTGGTGTGCCCAGCCGCCGGGCCGAGGTGTGCCCGGGAGGGGGCGGTCAGATCCCTGGGTGTGCCTGGCGGAGACCGCGCCCCCCTCACGCGTGAATTTCCGACAAATTCGGGGGTGGGGGTATCGGCCCGCCCGGACATCAAAAAAGCCGCCCCGAAGGACGGCAGAAGGAGGAACCGTGAATACGAATCTGAACATGCAGACCATGCCCATTGACCGGCTGAAGCCTGCGAAATACAACCCCAGGAAAGACCTGAAGCCGGGCGATCCCGCGTATGAGAAGATCAAGCGCAGCCTGCACGACTTCGGGTATGTCGAT
>JAFWSH010000016.1 GCA_017519405.1 Clostridia bacterium | reverse complement strand
GCCTTTCCCCGCGCTGCGCCGGAAGGCCCTTGCCGGCGAGGACGCAGACGGTCTGATCTGCGCGAAGCTCCTCCTTGAGGATCCGGACGTAAGCGGTTCTGTACGGATCAGATGCTTTCATGCTTGTCCCCCAGATCCATTCTGCCTTTCTTTGATTGCTCTCAGAAACAGGTTCATATATTTCTAATACACAGAAATCCCCGGTCTCGATACGTCTCCCGGGTCAAGCGCAAATGCGGCCTGCCCGTAGGAGAATGCTGCTACCGCCCGAGATACCCGAGCTCCGTTTTCCCGCATGGTCCGCCGGAGAAGGAAGCCGCCATCCGGGCAGCGTTGGAGCATTTTCAAATGCTGCCGCCCGGTGGGCTTCCCGTCAACCTATAAAGGAGTGTACGATGAAAAGAATCAGCTGTCAATACAATGTCGACACTGTGTGTGAAAATCGGGTACGACAATGGCGTCACGGTTTCCATCGACTGCATCGCGGTCGAGAAGCGGATCCCCCGCAACATGTACGAATGTCTCTGATGCGCAAGCCGCTGTTCCCCTTGTGATGCAGTCCTTGACGATCCCTGTCTCTGCAGGTGTTCGTCGTTGATCGCAAGGAGTCCTCGGTATCGTGAGCACCTTGGGGCTTTCGCTCCTCCCATTCCGGCTCATGCCATCCTCCGGGGACGGACACATACTGCCCGGCGGTTACCCCCCCAACCAGGCAGACGCCCCCATCTCTGTATACGGTATCCATTGCACCGACCGAATCCCCCGTCCGCTGCCCCGCCCCGGTCCCTCCGCCCGGATTTATTTGTCGCACCTGGATACAGTATACAGCATATGGAAGGAAATGGATGGGGGAGTGGGCGGCTTCGCGTATGTTGATATGGATATATATATAATAGCTTTCTGCAAAGCGTTTGTTTATCATGGTTTCAGACTGCACACCCGTTCCAAACGCCGCAATTACGGGTTCCAGCGTGAAATCCATCGCGGGCCGGGCCGAATTTCCGTCTCAGAGGAAACCCGTTTTGTCCCAGAGGAAAAACATTTCCCATCTTGTATATTTGCCCAATATGGTCTATAATGCTCCATACAACCCATCCCAAAGCAGAGGGATGGAAGAAGGGGGAAAATCAATGTTAGGCATCAACATGGACGACGTCTTGACGACCTTGAACCTCCTCAAGCCGCAGCTGATTACCATCGGCGTGCTGCTTCTGGTGGCCATCGTCATCACCATCGTGGCGGTGAAGATCAAGAAGCCCACCCGCGGGCTGGTCCGGGTCTCCGCCTGGGTCTGCTTCCTGCTGGCCCTGGTGCTGATCGTCAACCAGATCCTCACTGGTCCCATGTACTCCATGGTCTCCATGGTGTTCGCCAAGAGCGGCGACATCAGCCAGGAGAGCATCACCAACGCCAGCGCCCTGTGCGAGGACATCGCCGGGGAGGGCTTCGTGCTGCTGAAGAACGACGGCGTGCTGCCGCTGGGGAAGGACGCCAAGGTGAACACCTTCGGCTGGTCCTCCACCAACCCGGTCTACGGCGGCACCGGCTCCGGCTCCCTCTCCGCCAACTATGAGACGGTGAGCCTGCTCAAGGGCCTGGAGAACGCCGGCATCCAGTACAATCCGGATGTGGTGAAGTTCTACACCGACTGGCGCACCGCCCGGCCCAACATCGGCATGATGGGCCAGGACTGGACCATCCCGGAGCGCAGCGCGGAGGAGTATGACGCGGCGGGCATCATCGACAGCGCCAAGGCCTACTCCGACACCGCCATCATCGTCATCTCCCGCTCCGGCGGCGAGGGCGCTGACCTGCCCAAGAGCCTGGACCCCGCTGTGCCCGCCACCTTTGTGGACGACGGCAGCGGCACCATGTTCGCGGCCCGCGGCATGCGCTACAGCGAGTTCCCGGAGGACCTGGACGCCTCCAAGCACTACCTGGAGCTCTCCACCCGTGAGACCGCCATGGTGGAGAAGGTCACCGCCGCCTTTGACAAGGTCATCGTGGTGATCAACGCCTCCAACGCCATGGAGCTGGGCTGGGTGAACGAGTATCCCAGCATCAAGGCCGTCATCCTCGCCCCGGGCCCCGGCCAGACCGGCTTCAACGCCCTGGGCAGCATCCTCACCGGCAAGGTGAACCCCTCCGGCCGCACCATCGACACCTTCGTGGCGGACCTGACCGCGGCCCCCAACTTCAAGAACATCGGCGAGTTCGTCTACCAGAACGCCGAGGACGTCTCCCCTGAGGTGGCCGGCTGGGGCGGCCCGCCCAGCGTGGTGACCCCCAACTTCGTGGACTACGTGGAAGGCATCTACGTGGGCTACCGCTGGTATGAGACCGCCGCCGCCGAGGGCATCATCGACTACGACAAGACCGTGGTCTATCCCTTCGGCTACGGCCTGAGCTACACCACCTTCGAGCAGAAGATGGGCGAGATCACCGAGAAGGACGGCGTGCTGAGCTTCGACGTCACCGTCACCAACACCGGCGCCGTGGCCGGCAAGGACGTGGTGGAGGTCTACTTCAACCCGCCCTATGTCAACGGCGGCATCGAGAAGTCCACCGCCAACCTGGTGGCCTTCGCCAAGACCGGCCTGCTGGAGGCCGGCAAGAGCGAGACCGTGAAGATCTCCTTCCGGGTGGAGGACATGGCCTCCTTCGACGACCGGACGGCCAGGGCCTATGTGCTGGACGCCGGCGACTATGTGATCTCCATCAACAAGGACTCCCACAACGTCATCGACAGCAAGACCTGGAACGTGGCCAACACCATCACCTACAGCGCCGACAACAAGCGCTCCACCGACCAGGAGGCCGCCGTGGCCCGCTTCGATTTCGCCCGGGGCAATGTGACCTACCTGAGCCGCGCCGACGCCTTCGCCAACTATGAGGAAGCGGTGGCGGCCCCCGCGGACTTCACCATGACCGACGAGATCAAGAAGGGCTTCTACAACCACAAGACCTATGATCCCACCCAGTTCAACAACCCCGACGACAAGATGCCCACCACCGGCGCCAGCAACGGCCTCACCGTGAAGGACCTGCGGGGCAAGAGCTACGACGATCCCCAGTGGGAGAAGCTGCTGGACCAGCTCACCGTGGCGGACATGGTGGACCTGATCGGCACCGGCGGCTACCAGAGCATCGCGGTGTCCTCCGTGGGCAAGACCCAGCAGATCGACTGCGACGGCCCCGCCTCCATCAACAACAACTTCACCCAGAAGGCCTCCATCGGCTTCCCCGCCGGCGTGGTGATCGCCGCCACCTGGAACACGGATTCCGCCAAGGCCTTCGGCCAGTCCATCGGCAAGATGGCGGATGAGATGGACGTCTCCGGCTGGTACGCGCCGGCCATGAACATCCACCGCTCCGCCTTCGCCGGCCGCAACTTCGAGTACTACTCCGAGGACGGCTTCATCTCCGGCAAGATGGCCGCCAACGCCATCTCCGGCGCGGCTGAGAGCGGCGTGTACTCCTTCATGAAGCACTTCGCCCTGAACGACCAGGAGACCCACCGCACCGACATGCTCCTCACCTGGAGCACCGAGCAGGCCATGCGGGAGATCTACCTCAAGCCCTTCGAGCTCTCCGTGAAGGAAGGCCACGCGGGCGCCGTCATGTCCGCCTTCAACTACATCGGCAACAAGTACGCCGCCGCCACCTCCGAGCTGCAGAAGGACGTGCTCCGCGGTGAGTGGGGCTTCCGGGGCATGGTGCTGACCGACTACTTCGGCGGCTACGGCTACCAGGATGCGGACATCCTGATCCGCAACGGCAACGACTTCTGCCTGACCCCCCAGAAGACCGACCAGAGCGCCGTCACCGACCAGACCAGCGCCACCTCTGTGCTGGCCATGCGTCAGGCCGCCAAGAACATCCTCTACACCGTGGCCAACAGCCGCGCCTACGCCTCCGGCGCCCAGGGCGGCATGGCCACCTGGGAGCTGATCAAGAACATCATCATCGCCGTGGTGGCGATCCTGCTGGCCCTGTGGGAGTTCCTGGGCATCAGGAAGTTCCTCAAGGCAAAGAAGGCCCAGCAGGCCTGAGCCCGCATCGTGAACCCCTGACCTGAAACCGGCCCCCCTCTCCGCGTTTTGCGGGGCGGGGGGCTTTGGGGTGGAGGGGAAGGGGGACAGCTTGCGGTGGATGAGGTTCCCTCCCCCATGTCCCCACCGGCCTTTCTCCGCCCAGAAAATCCATGCAGCAGAAATACACCCGGGGGCGGGAAACTGTGTTATACTTTTCCCAGACACGGCCTTTCCCGGTCCGGCCGCGCCAATGCAAGCAAAAAGGTTGGAGGAAGAACCATGAGCAGAGTCTACAACTTTTCCGCGGGTCCGGCCTGTCTGCCGGAGGAAGTGCTGCGCCAGTGCGCCGCCGAGATGCTGGAGTACGGAACCTCCGGCATGAGCGTGATGGAGATGAGCCATCGGTCCAAGGACTTTGAGGCCATCATCAACCAGGCGGAGGCGGATCTGCGGGAGCTGGTGGGGATTCCGGACAACTACCGGGTGCTCTTCCTGCAGGGCGGCGGCAACACCCAGTTCGCCATGGTGCCCATGAACCTGATGCGCAACCGGGTGGCGGACTATATCATCACCGGCCAGTGGGCCAAGAAGGCGGCCGCGGAGGCGGAGCTCTTCGGCAAGGTGAACCGCATCGCCTCCTCCGCCGACAAGACCTTCTCCTACATCCCGGACTGCTCCGACCTGCCGGTGAGCCCGGATGCGGACTATGTCTACATCTGCCAGAACAACACCATCTACGGCACCGTGTTCCACACCCTGCCGGACACCAAGGGCAAGGACCTGGTGAGCGACGTGAGCTCCATGCTCCTCTCCGAGCCCATGGACGTGACCAAATACGGCGTGGTCTGGGGCGGCGTGCAGAAGAACGTGGGCCCCGCGGGCGTCACCATCGTCATCATCCGGGACGACCTGATCCGGGAGGACGTGCTCCCCGGCACCCCCACCATGCTGCGCTACAAGACCCACGCGGACAACAAGTCCCTCTACAACACCCCGCCCTGCTGGAATATCTACGTCTGCGGCCTGGTGTTCAAGTGGCTGAAGGAGATGGGCGGCCTGGAGGAGATGCAGCGCCGCAATATCGCCAAGGCCCAGGTGCTCTATGACTTCCTGGACGGCAGCCATATGTTCCACGGCACCGTGCGCAAGGAGGACCGCTCCCTGATGAACGTGCCCTTCGTCACCGGCGACGAGGAGCTGGACAAGCGCTTCATCGCGGCGGCCACGGCGGCGGGCTTCAAGAACCTGAAGGGCCACCGCACCGTGGGCGGCATGCGCGCCTCCATCTACAATGCCATGCCCATGGAAGGCGTCCAGGCGCTGGTGGCCTTCATGGCGGAGTTTGAGAAAGCCAACGGCTGAGGAGAGACAGACAATGAAAGACCGCAAGATTTTCTGCCTGAACAACATCGCCCGGGTGGGCACGGACCGCTTCCGGGCCGGCTACACCCTGTCTGACACCATCGACGAGGCCGCCGGCGTGCTGGTGCGCTCCGCCGACATGAAGGAGCTGGCCTTCCCTGCGGGCCTGCGGGCCATCGCCCGGGCCGGCGCCGGCGTGAACAACATCCCCCTGGAGCGCTGCGCCGAGGAGGGCATCGTGGTCTTCAACACCCCCGGCGCCAACGCCAACTCCGTGAAGGAGCTGGTGCTGGCGGGCCTGCTCCTGGCGGCCCGGGACATCGCCGGCGGCATCGCCTGGGTGCAGGAGAACAAGGGGGACGAGGCCATCGCCAAGACCACCGAGAAGGCCAAGAAGGCCTTTGCCGGTCACGAGCTCCAGGGCAAGACCCTGGGCGTCATCGGCCTGGGGGCCATCGGCGTGCTGGTGGCCAACGCCGCCGTCGCCCTGGGCATGAAGGTGCTGGGCTTTGACCCCTACATGTCCGTGAACGCGGCCTGGAAGCTCTCCCCCGCCGTCCGCCACGCCGAGACCGTGGAGGCCATCTATGCCGAGAGCGATTTCGTCACCATCCACGTGCCCGCCACCCCCGCCACCAAGGGCATGATCAGCGCCGAGGCCATCGCGAAGATGAAGGACGGCGCGGTGCTGCTGAACTTCGCCCGGGACGCCCTGGTGGACGAGGCCGCCGTGGCCCGGGCCCTGGAGACCGGCAAGCTCGGCCGCTACGTCACCGACTTCCCCAACCCCGTGAGCGCCGCCATGGACAAGGCCATCGTGATCCCCCACCTGGGCGCCTCCACCGAGGAGGCCGAGGACAACTGCGCCGTGATGGCCGTGGACGAGCTCCAGGACTACCTGGACAACGGCAACATCCGCAACAGCGTGAACTATCCCGAGGTGAACATGGGCGTGTGCGAGACCGCCGCCCGGGTGGCCATCCTCCACCGGAACATCCCCAACATGCTCAGCCAGATCACGGCCTTCTTCGGCAGCCAGGGCCTGAACATCGAGAACATGGCCAACAAGAGCCGCGGCAGCTATGCCTACACCCTGCTGGACCTGACGGAGGCCATGCCCCGGGACACGGTGCAGCGCCTGAAGGCCATCGAGGGCGTGCTGCGGGTGCGCCGGGTCACCGAGAAGTAATCCATTCCTATCGTCTGAAACGCCTCCCTCCGCCGGATGAAAGCGGGGGGAGGTTTTTGGTGTTTGGGGGGGACGACCTCATCCGTCCGTGCCAGCACGGACACCTTCCCCTGGGAGGGGAAGGCTTTTGGTTTGCGTGCACCTAACCCCTGCCTTCCCCTTTAGGGGAAGGTGGCTCCGCAGAGCCGGATGAGGTTTTCCCGGCGGGGAGCCCCCCCTGTCCCTGCGGGGACATCCCCCCAGCGAGCTGGGGGGACAGGGAGGAAGCCCCCACTGCCTCGGTTCACTTACTAAAAGGCTCCCCAGCTGAGCAGGGGCTTCATAAACCAGTATTGCTTCGAAACCAGTCCTTGTTTCTCTGAAAATCCAGTGTTCTCAAGGCTTGCGGCGTGATCTCGGTCACGCCGTTTGCTTTTCCATCAGTTCATAGATCGGGATGAAGCCGATGCCGTTGTACTTG
>JAFWSH010000001.1 GCA_017519405.1 Clostridia bacterium | reverse complement strand
GGTGGAGGTCGCGAGTCCGAGCCTCGTCTACCGCTCCATTTTCTTTTCCGGGACTGTCCCGGAAACCTGCGGGTGTAGCTCAATGGTAGAGCCCCAGCCTTCCAAGCTGGTCACGGGGGTCCGATTCCCCTCACCCGCTTTTTTTGTTTCTCTTCGCTGACGGAAAAACGCAAGAACCATATTGACTCTATGTCAGAATCGTGGTAAGATGGCATTGATGACACGGTGTCAGTTTTGATTCGGGGGGCTTCATGCCCAGAGGCTCGCCGGAACTGACCACGGCGCGAAGAGAGGAAATCATCGCGGCCTGCGCGGCGCTGTATGAAACCACGAGCTTCAAGGAGATCACCATCAAGGAGATCGGCGCGGCCACCAGTTTCACCCGCACCTCCATCGAAATGAATGATCCCGCCTGCCGTCCTGCCATCGCAGGAGAGCTGCCCGACCTGACGGCGTATGACACCGTGCTGATCGGCTCCCCCATCTGGTGGGGGGACACACCGCGCATCCTGTCCAGCTTTGTGGAGCGTGTGGACCTGACGGACAAGTCCCTGGCGGTCTTCTTCACCTCCGGCAGCTCCGGTCTGGGAAACAGCATGAAACACCTGGAACAGCAAGCCGGTGCAGGCACCTGGCTGGAGGGCCGGCGCTTCAACCCCCGCACCACGGCGGAGGAGCTGAGAGACTGGGCATCCGGCCTCGGCATTGAGCCCTGAAGAGAGCAAGGAGGAAAACACCATGGCAAAGAAACAAACCGCCGGGCGGGACAACCTGGGCAAGCTGGCTCCGAAGTTCGCGGAACTGAACGATGACGTGCTCTTTGGAGAGGTCTGGTCCCGGGAAAAGGAGCTCTCTCCCCGGGACCGCAGTATGATCACCATCGCCGCGCTTTTCTCCGCCGGCCTGTATCCACAGCTGAAGGCGCATCTGTCCATCGGAAAGGATCACGGCGTCACGCGGCAGGAAGCGGTGGAAATCGTGACGCAGCTGGCCTTCTACTGCGGCTGGCCCAAGGCCTGGAGCACATTCCCGCTGATTCAGGAAGTGTACGGCGATGAAGAGAGCGACCTGGACGGGGTTCCCTCCAACCTGTCGGTCTTCCCCGTGGGGCAGAAGAACGACGCCTATGCCCGGTACTTCATCGGGCAAAGCTATCTGGCGCCGCTCTCCACAGAGCAGGTGCCGGTGTACAATGTCACCTTCGAGCCCGGATGCCGGAACAACTGGCACATTCACCACGCCACCCGGGGCGGCGGCCAGATGCTCATCTGCGTCAGCGGGCGGGGTTGGTACCAGGAGTGGGGTAAGGAAGCCCGGGCGCTGCAGCCCGGCGATGTGGTGAACATCCCCGCGGGCGTCAAGCACTGGCACGGCGCTGCCGCCGACAGCTGGTTCCAGCACCTGGCCATCGAGGTGCCCGGCCAGGACAGCAGGGCCGAATGGCTGGAGCCCGTGGACGACGAACAGTATGGAAAGCTGACATAAACGGCACCGGATCGAAAAAGACATCCCGCCCGCTATGGGTTCCGGGATGTCTTTTGTCTTTCTCTTTCTTGGGCGTTCACGCCGATTCGGTCAGATCCGGGACAGCCCAGGGAGACATGCTACTCCGCCGGGCCCACCTCGTAGTCGTCTGCCTCCGCCTCAAACAGGTAGAAGACCTCCTCGGCGGTCTGTTCATCCTCCAGCATTTCAAAGCTCTCCCCCTCGTCCGTGGGAATGACGGAGAAAACCATCACGCTGCCCTCGTCCTCCGGGTCCTCCAGGAAGGCGTAGGTTTTTCCCTTCCACGCCAGGCGCCCCAGGAGGCGGAAGGCGGTCTCCTCCCCCTCCTCGTCCGCCAGAAAGATCATCTCACCCTCGGTCTCACTCATCCTCGTCCTCCGGATAGTTCTCCATCTCTTCCTCGAACTCGGCAAACACGCTGTCCGCCGTCTCGGCATCGGGCTCCTCAAAGTGGTAGCTGTTCTCCTCCTCGCCGTCATAGACGCAGCGGACCACCAGAGCGCCCCCCTCGTCATCCACCAGCACGGCAAATTCGTCCTCGCCGCGGATGGCACGGTAGACCACCGTGGCGGTCACCTCGTTGCCCTCATCGTCCACAATGGTGATGGTCTCCAGGCCCTCCCCGCTGTCGGCGTAGAGTTCCTCCTCCATGCGCCCGGCAATGGCATCCAGGAACTCCTCGCTGTTGACGGACTCCGCCTCCCCTTCCCACAGGGCCGCCAGGTCCCGGGTCATGGTGCCGCCGGCGATGGTGTCCAGGGTGGCGGCCTCCAGCACGTCGGCAAAGTGCACCAGCTCGGGCAGGCCGTCCAGCTCTCCCCGCTTGCGCAGAGCGCCGGACCAGGCGAAGATGGTGGCGGTGGGGTTGGTGGAGGTCTTCTCCCCCGCCCGGTAGCGGTAGTAGTGGCGAGTCACCGTGCCGTGGGCCGCCTCATACTCATACTTACCGTCCGGGGAGACCAGGACGGAGGTCATCATGGCCAGGGAGCCGAAGGCGGTGGCCAGCATATCGCTCATCACATCGCCGTCGTAGTTCTTGCAGGCCCAGATGAAGCCGCCCTTGGAGCGGATCACCCGCGCCACGGCGTCGTCGATCAGGGTGTAGAAGTAGGTGATGCCTGCCTGCCGGAAGGCCTCCCGGTACTCCGCGTCATAGATCTCCTGGAAGATGTCCCGGAAGCGGGCGTCATAGGTCTTGGAGATGGTGTCCTTAGCGGAGAACCAGAGGTCCTGTTTTTTGTCCAGGGCGTAGGCAAAGCAGCTCCGGGCAAAGGAGGCGATGGAGGCATCCAGGTTGTGCACCCCCCGGAGGACGCCGGGACCCCGGAATTGCTGGATGACAGCCTCCTTCGTCTCCCCGTCCTCTCCGGTGAAGACCAGCCTGGCGGTTCCGGGGCCGGGCACGGCAATCTCCACGTTTTTGTAGATATCCCCGTAGGCGTGGCGGGCGATGGTGATGGGCTTCTCCCAGGTGCGGACCACCGGGCGGATGCCCTCCACCTGAATCGGCGCGCGGAACACGGTGCCGTCCAGGATGGCCCGGATGGTGCCGTTGGGGCTCTTCCACATCTCGTGGAGGCCATACTCCTCCACCCGCTGCCGGTTGGGGGTGATGGTGGCGCACTTCACGGCCACGCCCAGTCGGCGGGTAGCCTCCGCCGCGTCGATGGTCACCTGGTCCCCCGTCTCGTCCCGGTGGGGCAGGCCCAGGTCGTAGTACTCCGTCTTCAGCTCCACAAAGGGCAGGATCAGCTTCTCCTTGATCATCTGCCAGAGCACCCGGGTCATCTCGTCTCCGTCCATCTCCACCAGCGGGGTCTTCATCTCAATCTTCCGCATGCTGCTTCGCTCCTCCGTCCATGTCGGTCCATTCTATTCTACCCGCCGCCGGGAGATGAATCAAGGGAAAAACAACGGGAATACAGCGCTCAGTTTCTCAGGGAGTGCAGCGGAGCCGGAATCCGGCCGCCCCGGGCAATGAAATCCGCGCAGGAGAAGCGGTTCACCGGCATCACCGGCGCGAAGCCCAGCAGTCCGCCGAACTCCACCCGGTCCCCCGCCTGCTTGCCCACCGCCGGGATCACCCGCACCGCCGTGGTCTTGTTGTTCACCATGCCGATGGCCGCCTCGTCGGCGATGATGCCCGAGATGGTCTCCGCCGGCGTGTCCCCGGGGATGGCGATCATGTCCAGGCCCACGGAGCACACACAGGTCATGGCCTCCAGCTTCTCCAGGGTCAAGGCACCCGCGCCCGCCGCCTCGATCATGCCGATGTCCTCACTCACCGGGATAAAGGCGCCGGAGAGGCCGCCCACGTGGCCGGAGGCCATGACGCCGCCCTTCTTCACGGCGTCGTTGAGCAGGGCCAGGGCCGCCGTAGTCCCCGGCGCGCCCGCCATCTCCAGGCCCATCTCCGCCAGAATATGCGCCACGGAATCTCCCATGGCGGGGGTGGGGGCCAGGGACAGGTCCACGATGCCGAAGGGGATGTTCAGCCGCTGGGAGGCCTCCCGGGCCACCAGCTGCCCCACCCGGGTGATCTTGAAGGCGGTGCGCTTGACGGTCTCCGCCACCACGTCAAAGGGCTCCCCTTTCACATGCTCCAGCGCCTGCTTCACCACGCCGGGGCCGGATACCCCCACGTTCACGGCGCACTCCGGCTCCCCGATGCCGCAGAAGGCGCCGGCCATGAAGGGATTGTCCTCCACCGCGTTGCAGAAGACCACCAGCTTGGCGCAGCCCAGGCCGTCGCTGTCTGCGGTCATCTCTGCGGTCCGCTTGACGATCTCCCCCATCTCCCGCACGGCATTCATGTTGATGCCCGCCCGGGTGGAGCCCACGTTCACGGAGGAGCAGAGGCGCTCCGTCTCCGCCAGCACCTCCGGGATGGAGGCCAGCAGACGCTCGTCCGCCGCGGTGGCGCCCTTGTGCATCATGGCGGAATAGCCTCCCAGGAAGTTGACGCCGATCTGGTGGGCCGCCTTGTCCAGCCACCGGGCGATGGGCCGGGGATCCCCCTGGCAGATCAGGCTCACCGGGGTCACGGAGACCCGCTTGTTCACGATGGGGATGCCGAACTCCCGGGAGATCTCGTCCCCGGTCTCCACCAGCCTGCCGGCAATCCGGCAGATCTTGTCGTAGGCGCGCCGTCCGGTCTGCTCCGGATCCCGGTCCGAGCAGTCCAGCAGGTTGATGCCCAGGGTAATGGTGCGGATGTCGAAATTCTCCGACTGGATCATGTGCAGGGTCTGGAAGATCTCCCCCGTGTCAATCATTGAACAAATCCTCTCCGTCCTCGGTCTCATCCCCGCTGCCCAGGCGCTCCTTGGCCCGGGCCAGCGCGGTTTTCGCCGTGTTGTAGTCATAGCCCCGCCGGGCCAGCAATGCCAGCACCCGCTGGTTTGTCTTGCGGGGGTCCTCGCCGTTCTTTGCCCGGCGCAGCCCCTTCTCAGCCAGCGCGCAGGCCGCCTCCGCCTCTGCGGCGTCTGTATCCGCCATGGCCTCCTCCGCCTCCTCCCGAGTGACGCCCTTCATGCTCAGTTCCCGGGCGATGCGCCGGCTGCCGATGCCCCGGCCCAGCTGCCCCTCCACCCACTGCCGGGCGAAGTCGGCATCGTCCAGGACCCCCACAGTCTTCAGCTTGTGGCAGACCATGTCCGCCGTCAGCGGGCGATAGCCCACCCGGCGGATGCGCTGCTTCAGCTCCCCCTCCGCGAAGGCCCGCCGGGCCAGCAGATTCAGGGCATACTCCATGGCAGGCCGGTACTGCCGCAGCAGCAGCCAGTTGTCATACTCCTCCAGGTCCACCTCGTCCCCCGCCGCCAGCGGGCGCTCCTCAAAGACGCTTCCGGCGACCCGGATCGTCTCGCCGCCGATGCGCAGGGTGTAGCGGCGCCCCGTCTTCTTGACCTCCGTCACTTCCACGCAGCCATCTCCTCCCCCAGGGCGTACCGGAGAATGTCCCGGTTGCCCACCCCCAGCCGGCCGCAGCGGGCCTCGCTGCAGCCGCCGTTCAGGAAGATCACCTGCCGGCCGGTTTTCTCCTCCTGGAAGGCGCCGTCCGCACAGCCGTAGGCAAAGCCCTGGTGGCCCAGAATCCTGTGGGCCGACAGCCGGGGGTCCAGGATGATCAGCAGTCCCAGGCCGTAGGACAGGGTGGGGCTGAGCTTCCCGTACACGGCATGGACCCGCGTCATCTCCGCCGCCATGGCCGGGGAGAGGAAGGGCTGCCCCTCGTGCAGGCCGCCCGCCGCGATCATCCCCAGCAGCCGGGAGAGGGAAGGCGCGTCGGTGTACAGGGCCCCCGCCGTGTGCCCGAAGTGCCGCTCCGGGTCCGGCCCGGTGAGGGGAATGCGCCCCAGGGGCGTCACCCGCACGTCCGGGCCCCTGTGCCGGCTCAGCACCCGGGTGATGGGCACGATGGCCCCGGGGTCCAGGGTGGAGGCGTCCAGGCTGCCCCGCATGCCCAGCGGCAGCAGGACCTCCCGGGCCAGCACCTGACTCACCGGCAGGCCCGTCGCCTGCTCCAGGACACAGCCCGCCAGGCCGAAGCCGAAATTGCAGTAGGCAAAGCGCTCCCCGGGGGCCGACCCCAGGGTGCCCGGCGCCTCCAGCACCGCCTGCCAGGTTTTCCCGCCGGAAAGCGCCTCGTCCGCCGCCGGGGTGTCCCGCAGTCCGGAGGTGTGGCTGAGGAGCTGACGCAGGGTGATGCCCGCTGCGTCCGTGGCACCGGCACCGGGCAGCAGATCCGCCAGCGGGGCGTCCAGCTGCAGCAGCCCCCGGTCGCAAAGCCGCAGCACCGCCGCCGCCGTGACCATCTTGGTGAGGGAGGCCACCCGGAACAGGCTGTCCTCCGTCACCTCCTTGGCACCGGGGCGGCTCACGGAGCTGAAGATCTCTGCCCGTCTGTCCCCGCTTTGCAGCAGCAGCGACGCCCCGGATACATGGTGCCGGGCCAGGAGGCGGCGATAGTGTTCGGGATGGACCAGGGGCTGACCGGCGGCACGGTGGGTCAGGGCCGAGCGCACCCCCGCCACCGGCAGGGCAGCGCGGTAGACCAGGTTAGCAAGCTTCCCGCTGGGCATCCCCTTCCCCCTCCCTGAGGCACTTCCGCCGGATCATCAGCCCGCAGGCCGTGATGGCCAGCAGGGAGAAGCAGGCCGCCCCCAGGGTCCGCAGGCCTGTCCCCGCCCCGGCCATGGCAGGCGCGCAGGCCGTGGCCACCCCCAGGGCAGGCAGCAGCAGAAGCCAGCGGCAGGCCGGCTTGCAGCGCCACGCACAGACAAGGCACACCGCCAGGCACATCAGCATGCTCAGCACCTGGCTGACCCGCAGCCCGGCAAACCCGTAGAGGCTGTCTGTCCGGAGGCCCTCGATCACAAAGCGGGCGGCCCCGTAGAGCAGCAGATAGCACAGGAAGGTGTCCCCCTTCCGGGTGCGCTTCCCCCGGGTCAGCCACAGGCCCAGGAAAATGGCCACGTCCGCGGCGGACTCATAGAAGAAGGTGGCCATGTGCCACTTCTCCCCGATCTGCACCGCCGCAGGGAAAAACTGCCAGGTCCGGCTGGTGATCTCCTCGCCGTAGGCCTCCATATTGAAGAAATTGCCCCAGCGGCCGATGCCCTGGGCCAGCACCAGTCCCGGCGACACCATGTCCAGCAGGCTCAGCAGGGAGATCTTCTTCCGGCGGGCGAGGATCCAGGCGCCGAGGATGCCGCCGATGACGGCGCCGTAGATTGCCAGGCCGCCTTCCCAGATGTACAGGGCAGAGATGGGGTTGTTCCGGTACGCCTCCCAGGAGAAGAGCACATAATAGATTCTGGCGCCGATGACCCCCAGGGGAATCACCATCAGGGCGAAATCCACCGCCGTGTCCTTGGGCAGCTGCAGCCGCTTCTCCTCCGCACTGCAGAGCAAAAAGGCCACCAGAATGCCTGTGGTCACCAGTACACTGTACCAGGGAAGGGATCCGAAAATAAAACGGCTGGCCGGCATCCCCCATCCCCCTTTCCGTTTCTGTTCATGGCCGATTATACCGAATCTTCCGCCTGTGGTCAAGATTCTCCCTTGCTCCATCGGGAAACGTGTGGTACACTCTGCATGATGCACAGACAGGAGGTGAGCCCATGGCCGAGACGGCCGGCCGCACGGTTGTGGTGGCCGAAAAGCCCAGCGTGGGCCGGGATATCGCCCGGGTGCTGGGCTGCAGCCAACGGGGCGAGGGCTGTCTCTCCGGCGGCGGCTATGTGGTCACCTGGGCCGTTGGCCATCTGGTCACCCTCCAGGAGCCGGACGAGATGGACGCAAAATACAAGCGCTGGAGCTTCGACACCCTGCCCATCCTGCCGGAGGACATCCCCCTGAAGGTCATCCCCTCCTCCAAAGCCCAGTTTGCCATCGTCAAGGCGCTGATCAACGCCCCGGAGACCACCTCCGTGATCTGCGCCACAGACGCGGGACGGGAGGGCGAGCTGATCTTCCGCTACATCTATATCATGGCGAAATGCAAAAAGCCCGTGCAGCGCCTGTGGATCAACTCCATGACCGACGAGGCCATCCGCCAGGGCTTTGCGGACATCCGGCCGGGGGCGGACTATGACGGACTCTTCCGCTCCGCCCGGTGCCGCAGCGAGGCGGACTGGCTGGTGGGCATGAACGCCAGCCGGGCCTTCACCCTGCGCTACGACGCCCTGCTCTCCGTGGGCCGGGTCCAGACCCCCACCCTGGCGCTGCTGGTGCGGCGCCGCCGGGAGATCGAGGCCTTCAAGCCGGAGAAGTACGCCGTGCTGATGGCGGATTTCGGGGATTACCGGGGCATGTGGTTCTCCCCCGCCCTCTCGCCGGACACCCACCTGAAGGACAAGGCGGCCGCGGAGGCCATTGCCCGGCGGATCAAGGGCAAAACCGGCGTGGTGGCCAAGGCGGAGACCGCCCGGAAGCGCCAAGCGCCGCCCCAGCTCTTCGACCTCACCAGCCTCCAGCGGGAGGCCAACCAGAAGCTGGGCTTCACCGCCGACCGGACCCTGAAACTGGCCCAGGAGCTCTATGAGAAGCACAAGGCCCTCACCTACCCCCGCACCGACAGCCGTTACCTCCCACCGGACATGATCCCCAAGGTGGGGGAAACCTTCCGGCTGTTGCCCCCGACCTACCAGCAATGGGTGCCCCTCACCCAGGCGGAGGGCAAGCTCCGGGTGAGTCCCCGGACCATCGACGCCGGCAAGGTCACCGATCACCACGCCCTGATCCCCACCGCCCACCGGGTGAATCCCGACAGCTTCTCCCCCGATGAGCGCGCCCTGTACGACCTGGTGGTGCGGCGCACCCTGGCCGCCTTCTGTCCGGATCTGGTCTACGACGCCACCACGGTGATCACCCGGGTGGAGGAGGAGACCTTCCGGACCCGGGGCAGGACCGTGGTGGAGGAGGGATGGCGGGCCATTCCCCCGGCCGAGCAGGAAAAGAAGGAGCGGGGCAGGAAGAAGGACGCCGACGCAGAGGACGAGGACGCCGTACTGCCGCCCCTGAAGGAGGGGGACAGCCGCACCGTGGCCGGCACCGCCGTGAAGGAGGACGCCACCAAGCCCCCCGCCCAGATGAACGACGCCTCCCTGCTCCGGGCCATGGAGACCGCCGGCGCCGAGTCCGACGACCGGGAGATCGTCCGGCAGATGAAGGGCAGCGGCATCGGCACCCCCGCCACCCGCGCCGCCATCATCGAGCGGCTGATCAAGGTGGGCTACGTCCAGCGCAAGGGCAAGCAGCTCCTGGCCACGGACAAGGGCGTGCAGCTCATCGATGTGATGCCGGAGGCCCTGACCAGCGCGGAGACCACCGGCCGGTGGGAGCTGGCCCTGGACAAGATCACCCGGGACGAGCAGGACCCTGTGGCCTTCATGGGGAGCATCCGCCGCTTCACCGCCTACCTGGTGGACTACGCCCGGAACCAGAGCCCCGCGG
This sequence comes from Clostridia bacterium, assembly GCA_017519405.1. Lineage (GTDB taxonomy): Bacteria > Bacillota > Clostridia > Christensenellales > Aristaeellaceae > RUG11272. The sequence continues at coordinate 72,064 of JAFWSH010000001.1, read as the reverse complement.
TGGCCTTTCCCGGGGAGGAGAGGCGGGGTGGTGGACGCAAAAGCGGCGGCTGGAAGAATCCCCCGGTGGAGGGCGCCGTGTGCCCCCTCTGCGGAAAGGGAAAGGTGCTGGAGAGCCCCCGGGCCTTCAGCTGCGATCAGTCCGGCTGCGCCCTCACCCTGTGGAAGGACGCCCTCACGCGGGGCGGCGGACCGGAGCTCACGCAAAAGCTCCTGCTGCTCCTGCTGGAGCGGAAAACCCTGGCGGGCTCCACCGGCACCGTCACCCTCACCCCCCAGGAGATTCTCTTCACCCCCGCCGGCCGCACTGCCCCCTCCGTCCGGCGCGCTCTCGCCTATGTCAAGCAGACCGCCCGGCCCACGGGCGGCAGGAATTCAACAAGAAAGGATGATTCCCATGCCCAAGCTTCCCAAGAGAAACGAGATTGACCCCAAGTACCGCTGGGACCTGAGCCACATCTTCCCCACTCCGGAGGCCTGGGAGGCCGCCTTTAAGGCCGCCGGCCGGCGCATTGGGGAGATCTCTGCCCTGGACGGCCATGTGGCGGAGGACCCCCGGAAGGCGATCCGGCTTTTCTTTGAGTTTCAGGATGAGCTGATGCCCATCGCGGACTACGCCTTCCTCTCCCGGGAGGGGGACAACGGCGACCCCCAGGCCCAGGCGCTCTTTGAGCGCGTCATGGGGCTGATGGTGGCGGCCGAGTCCGCCGGCGCCTTCCTGGAGCCGGAGCTGCTGTCCCTGGACGAGCAGGTGCTGCGGGAGATCCAGGCCGATCCGGACATGGCGGACTATGACGAGTACATCCGCCACCTCCTGCTCCAGAAGCCCCACACCCTCTCCAAGGCGGAGGAGCGCCTCCTGGCCAGCCTGGGCGAGGTCACCGGCGCCCCGGACAACATCTACGGCATGCTCACCACGGTGGACATGCATTTCCCGGACATGGAGATGCCCGACGGCACCCGCCTGCCCCTGTCCGACGGCACCTGGGACACCTTCCGGGAGTCCCCCGACCGGGAGATCCGCCGCCAGTCCTTCGAGAAGATCATGAACGGCTACGGCGCCTTCGGCACCACCATCGCCGGCACCTACTCCGCCAGCGTGAAGAAGGACTGCGCCCTGGCCGCCGCCCGGCACTACGCCGACGCCCTGGCCGCCAGGATGGACCCCCTGGAGATTCCCCGGGAGGTCTACACCAACCTGATTCAGGTGATCCACGAGTACCTCCCCGTGCTGCAGGAGTATCTGACCCTGCGCAAGCAGATCCTGGGCGTGGACGAGCTCCACATGTACGATCTCTACTGCCCCCTGGTCACCGACTACTCCATGGACCTGCCCTATGAGAAGGCCTTCGACCTGGTGCTGGCGGGCCTCAAGCCCATGGGCGAGGACTACCTGGCCAAGCTGCGGGAGGCCCGGGACGGCGGCTGGATCGACGTCTTCCCGGCGGAGGGCAAGTCCAGCGGCGCCTTCTCCTCCGGCGACCTGCGCCATGTCCATCCCTATGTGCTGCTGAACCACACCGGCATCCTGGACAGCGCCTTCACCATCGCCCATGAGCTGGGCCACAGCATGCACTCCTTCTTCTCCAACAGCGCCCAGCCCCTGCCCAAGGCCGACTACAGCCTCTTCGTGGCGGAGGTGGCCTCCACCTGCAACGAGGCGGTGATGCTGCGGCATCTGCTGAAGGAGTTCCCGGAGCCCAAGGCCCAGGCCTATCTGCTGAACCACTTCCTGGAGCAGTTCCGCACCACCTGCTTCCGCCAGACCATGTTCGCGGAGTTTGAGCTCATCGCCCACGAGATGGCGGCCAAGGGTGAGCCCCTCACCCGGGAGAACCTGTCCGAGGCCTACTACAAGCTGAACCAGACCTACTATGGGGAGAGCTGCGTGGTGGACGAGTGGATCGCCAACGAGTGGATGCGCATCCCCCACTTCTACCGCTCCTTCTACGTCTATGTCTACGCCACCGGCCTGTGCGCCGCCGTGTCCCTCTCCGACAGGATTCTCACGGAAGGGGAAAGCGCGGTGCAGGACTACCGGAAGTTCCTCTCCGCCGGCTGCAGCGTACCGCCCATTGACGCCCTGCGGCTGGCCGGCATCGACATGGCCTCCCCCGAGCCCCTGCGCAAGGCCATGGAGGTCTTCCGCAGCACCCTGGAGGCGTTCAAGCAGGCCATGAACGCCTGAGCCCGGAGGCAAGCCATGAACGGATACGACAAGGAGGAGGCCTTCGCCTTCATCATGGGCCAGCTGAACCGGCACGAGTTCGCCCCCCTGGGGGACATCCTGGACACTCTGGTCCGCCAGGCCATCGACGCCGACATCGCCTTCATGCACGAGACCGGCGTCCTGGACGGGGAGGGCAACGCCGGGGACGCCTGCTACGAGGAGGACGACGCCCTGGAGTACATCGTGGAGAAGCTGGCGGAGGACAATCACCTCTCCCCGGACCAGGCCGTCCTCACCGCCGTTCTCGTCAGCGAGTTCATCGACCTGCAATACAGTTACCTGGCCTACCGCGGCCTCGTCCGGGACGAGGACTGACGGCCCGGCAGCGCGCGGTCCCGAATGGGACCGCGCGTTTTTTCTCTTGACAAGCACGAACATATGTTCTATATTATAGACGAACATATGTTCGTATTCTTCTTTTCCCGGCACAGATCGGAGGTGGGAGGCCATGGACCGGGTGATTCTCCACGTGGACGCCAACAGCTTCTACGCCTCGGTGGAGGTGCTCTACCATCCGGAGCTGCGGGGACGGCCGGTCTCCGTCTGCGGGGATCCCGAGGCCCGCCATGGGATTGTCCTGGCCTCCACGCCCCCGGCCAAGAAGCGGGGCGTGAAAACCGGCATGGCCATCTGGCAGGCGCGGCAGTGCTGCCCGGGGCTCATCTGCATCCCGCCCCACTACGATCTCTACCTCCACTTTTCCCGGATGATCCGGGCCATCGAGGAGGAGTACACCGACCGGGTGGAGGCCTTCGGGCTGGACGAAAACTGGCTGGATGTGAGCCGGCCCGGCCACCCCTTCGCCGACGGCATTCCCATCGCCGAGGAGATCCGCCGCCGGGTCCGGGAGGAGCTGGGGATCACGGTCTCCGTGGGGGTGAGCTTCAACAAGGTGCTGGCCAAACTGGGCAGCGACATGAAAAAGCCGGACGCCACCACCGTGCTGGACCGGGACAGCTGGCGGGAGCGGGTGTGGCCCCTGCCGGTGAGCGACCTGCTCTACGTGGGGCCCCGCACGCTCCGGAAGCTCCTCCCCCTGGGCATCCGCACCATCGGGGACCTGGCGGCCGCCCCCGAGACGGTGCTCACCGGCCGCCTGGGAAAAATCGGCCTGATGCTCAAGGTCTTCGCCTGCGGCCTCGACCGCGCCCCGGTGCGCCCCGTCCAGGTGGAGGAGACCATCAAGAGCGTGGGCAACAGCGCCACCGCGCCCCATGATGTGGCCACCCGGGAGGACGCCCGCTGTGTCCTGTATCTCCTGGCGGAGAGCGTGGGCGCCCGGCTCCGGGAAGCCGGCTTCCGCTGCAGCACGGTCAGCGTCTCCGCCCGCACCGTCTCCCTCGCCTGCTTTTCCCACCAGGCCTGCCTGCCCCGGCCCACCAACATCACGGCGGAGATCGGGGCCTGCGCCTGCCGCCTCTTTGAGGAGCGCTGCGCCGACGCCCTGCCCCTGCGCTCCCTGGGGGTCAGCTGCACGGAGCTGGTGCCGGAGGACGCGCCGCTGCAGACAGACCTGGCCGGGGAGGCGCGCCGGGAGCGGCGGGAGACGCTGGACGCCTCCCTGGACGGTCTCCGGCGGCGTTTCGGCCACCAGGTGGTGCAGCGGGGCATCGTCCTGAGCGACACGGCCTTCGCGGCGGTCAATCCCCGGGAGGAGCACCTCATTCACCCCATCGCCCTGCTGCGCTGAGCGGCACAAGGGAGGTATCATGCATGCAGGAAAAACGTTTTGTAAAGGTCCGGGCTGATTTCACCCTGGACGGCCGGGTGGTGCCGCTGAAATTCCGCACAGAGGACGGCCCCGCCTTTGTCATTGACCGGATTGTGGACATCCGCCCGGCCCCATCGCTGAAATCCGGCGGTCAGGGCATGCGCTACACCTGCCGGGTGGGGGACCGGATGCTCTTCCTCTTCCACGACCGGACCCACTGGTTTGTGGAGAGCGTGGATCAGGCATGAGAAAAGCCATCCCGGCGCCGTGCGTCTGTCGGGATGGCTTTTGCTTCATCGGAATCCGCTTATTCCTCGTCCGCCCAGAAGAGCAGGTCGAAGCAGGGATAATACTGGTCGCCGTTGACACTGTCCTGCACCTGGAAAGTGCCGGCCAGGGTGCCGTACATCCGGTGCAGGCTCCCCTCCTCGAAGGTCGGCTCCTCCGGCATGGTGACCACCACGATGTCCTGGTAGCCATCATCGGTCTTCCGCTGGGCCATGAAGAGCAGCCACCGGTCGCCGGCCTGCTCGCTGCTGACCACATACATCTCGTAGGTCATGATCCGGCCGGTATAGTTCTTGGTTTTCTGGGTCAGGGTGGTGTAGGCGGGCTTCACCGCGGTCTGGAGGGCACGGGTCCGCACCTCCCCCTCGTCCAGGCTCCGCGTCGCCTTGCAGGTGAGGCGCCGGGTGGCATAGTTCTTCTTGCTGAACACCAGGGCGATGTCGTAGGCGCTGGCGGTGGAGGTGTCGATCTTGAAGGAGAACTTGCCGCTGTTGTTGGTGCGGATCTGCTTGACGTTGCGGCCGTTGACAATGCACTGCACGTCCGTCTGCTTCACCGTGGTGCCAGAGATCGTCAGGGTGTCCCCCGTCAGCGCCATCTCCGAGGGCAGCTCGTTGTCCAGGTTAACCACCAGCAGGTTGTTCTGGTAGTTGGTGACGTTCAGCACCTGCTCCTCGATCACCTGTCCGTCCTTCTCGGCGGTGAGGGTCATCATCCAGGAGCCCTCCTGGGGCAGCTGAACCGCCATCTTGAAGGCGCCGCGGCGGGTGGCGTCGGCCTGGAAGATCACCGGCTCCGATCCCATCATCCGGATCATGATGCCCACCAGGTGGGTGTAGGCGTCGCAGGTGCCCTCCACCGTGAACTTACCCGTGTTGGTCTCGGCGGGGGGCGGCACGGTCACCTTGATGTGGGCGGTGGCAGCGGCCGGCTCCGACGCCTGGCTCTCCCCCTCATCCACCGGCGAGAGCACTGCCGCGGGCGCATCGGCAGCGGGCGCCTCTGTGCTGTCCGGCGCGATGGCGGCGGTGAAGCTCCAGGTGTCCCACACCTTGTTCAGGGCGGTGTTATCCCCGCTCTTCAGCGTACGGCCGTACACCTGGTAGTCCAGCACAATGGTGTATCCGTTTTTGATGGTCTTCCGGGCAAAGCCCCGGTAGAGGGTGCCGTCCTCGGTCTTCCGCTTGTACTTCAGCATCAGGAAACGGCCCTGGCCCGTCTTTTTCCACTCCGCGCTGTCCACGGTATAGCCCTGGGCCTTGAAGTCCTTGCCGTTCAGGTGGTCTGCCCGGTAGGCGGCGCGGGTCTGGGGCGTCTGGTCGTCGATGTCGTGGTAGTCGATGGCCAGCTGGTCCCGCACCGCCCGGATCTCCAGGCAGGCCTCGCCGGAGGTCTGCCACGCCTGCAGCAGTACACCCCGGGCCGCCCAGTCCGCCAGCATCTCCTCCTCTGAGAAGCCGTGCACACTGAGCCACTCCGCATGCCGGGTGATGCTCTCGGTTGTCAGCACCACATAGTCATCCGGGATATTGCAGGCTGCGCCGATGGAGGGGAAGTCCATCTGGTCCGCCGAACCGGCCACGGTCAGCACGCACAGCGCCAGCAGCGCCAGCAGCATAACAACCAGTTTCTTCAAGGAAAAACACCGGCCTTTCCGATGCTGTTACGCATCGATTAAAATTGCAACGGATATTGTAACATATTCGTCAGAATTTCGCAAGGTTTCAGCCGGGATTTGTTCCATCTGTGACAGCCATGCCGGCGGGAGCCGCCGGTTCAGGTCCCCGCTCCAGCAGTTTCCTCTTCCGCTTCAGGAAAGTCTCCCGGTCCATCATGACAATCCGGCCGCAGCCGCCGCAGCGGATCTTAATGTCGGCACCGATGCGCGTCACCGTCCACTGGTTGGCACCGCAGGGGTGCTGCTTTTTTGTCTGCCACACATCCCCGATGCGGATCTCCTCCACCGCCATGTCCTCACCTTCCTTCCCGTGCATCATAGCACGCTTTTTCCCCGCCGGCAAGTGACTTGCTTTTTCCGGCCGGTGCGCTATAATGAGGGCACGGAGGAGATGAGCAGATGTCACGGGAAGACCAGATCGGCGTGTTCGACAGCGGCGTGGGCGGCATCAGCGTCCTGGCGGCGCTGGAGGCGCTGCTCCCCGGAGAGCGCTTTTTGTACTACGGCGACACCCTGAACGCCCCCTACGGCACCAAGACCGAGGAGGAGGTTTTCCGGTGCGTCTCCGCGGTTTTTTCCCATCTGCTGGAGGCAAACGTGAAGGCCGTGGTCATCGCCTGCAACACCGCCACCGCCGTGGCCGCGCAGCAGCTGCGCACCCGCTGGCCCGACCTCCCCATCATCGCCATGGAGCCGGCCCTGAAGCCCGCGGCCCTGCTGCGGGGCAGCGGACGGATCCTGGTGCTGGCCACCCCCATGACCCTGCGTCTGGAGAAGTTTCACCGGCTGATGGAGACCTGGGGGGACGCAGCGGACCCCGTCCCCTGCCCCGGGCTGATGGAGCTGGTGGAGCAGCAGGACGAGGCCGGGGCGCAGGCCTATCTGCGCCGGGTGCTGGCGGACTGCCGCAAGCCCCTGGACGCGGTGGTGCTGGGCTGCACCCACTATGTCTTCCTCCGTCCCCTCCTGCGGCAGCTGCTGCCTCCTCAGACCGCCATCCTGGACGGAAACGCCGGCACCGCCCGGCAGCTCCGGCGCGTCCTGACCGCCGCCGACCTGCTCCGCCGGGAAGCCCCCGGCGAAATCCGCCTGGAGACCAGCGGCGACCCCCGGACCGTCCTGCCCCTGATGGAGACCCTGCTGGCCCAGGCCCGCGTCCTGGCCCGGGAGGCGTAACATCTGTTGCGATTGTTGCGCCTGTCATGATTTCTTCATCAATTCCGCCCTTTACAAAGCACCCATCCTGTGGTATAGTCATCCCCGGTCAACAGGCAACCCTTTAAGGACAGTCCAGAGAGGCTGGCAAGGCGGCGCAGGTGAACCGGTTTGTGTGCGCTCTTTCCATGCCCTCAGGGCTTGTGGAGACGGCGCTGTTTTTTTGCGGAAACAGGGCCCACAGGCGGAGAGATGAGGATGGAAGCAGAAACGCCGAAAGCGATGCTGATGGACGGCGGCGCCATGCAGCGGGCGCTGACCCGGATGGCCCACGAGATCATGGAGCGCCTGCAGCCCCTGGAGCAGCTGGTGCTGGTGGGCATCCGCCGCCGGGGTGTGCCCCTGGCAAGACGCCTGGCCGACATCATCCGGCAGTGCGAGGGCCGGGAGATCCCGGTGGGCACGGCCGACATCACCCACTACCGGGACGACCTGACGCCCATCGCGGAGCAGCCCCGGTTTTCCGGCGCGGACCTCCCCCCGGTGCAGGGCAGGACCGTGGTGCTGGTGGACGACGTGATCTTCACCGGGCGCACCAGCCGGGCCGCCATGGAGGCGGTGATCCGCTCCGGCCGACCCGCACGGATCTGCCTGGCCGTGCTCATCGACCGGGGTCATCGGGAGCTGCCCATCCGCCCGGACTTTGTGGGCAAGAACATCCCCACCTCCCGCACAGAGCGCGTCAGCGTCCGGGTCACCGAGATCGACGGCGCCGACAGCGTGGCCCTCTACGAAGCCTGAACCCCGCTTTCCCCGATCCCCCGATCCATCCCGGCGCCTCCGGCCCGGTACAGGATACAACCCGTCAACCCCATCGAATGCGAAGGAGGTCACCCCATGAAACTTGTCTACAACGTGCAGGACAAGCCCCCGCTGCGGAAAAACCTGCTCTACGCCTTCCAGCAGCTGCTGGCCATCATGGCCGCCACCCTGCTGGTCCCGATTCTGGTGGACGGCTCCGGTGCCTACATGAGCCAGCCGGCGGCCCTGTGCGGCGCGGGCTTCGGCACGCTGTTCTACCTCTTTGTCGCCACGCGGAAGAAGAGCCCCGTGTTCCTGGGATCCTCCTTCGCCTTCATCAGTCCCCTGGCCGGCGCCGTGGCCTTCGGCTTCCTGGGCATCTTTCTGGGCGCCGTGTTCGCGGGCCTGGTGTATGTGATCATCGCCCTGATCATCAAGAAGACCGGCTCCGAGTGGGTCAACAAGCTGCTGCCCCCTGTGGTCATCGGCCCCACCGTGGCGCTGATCGGTCTCTCCCTGTGCGGCAGCGCGGTGAACAATCTGAACAACACCGCGGTCAGCGCCGAGAATTACAGCCTGGTGGCCATTCTGGTGGGCGTCATCGCCTTCCTGATCACGGTGTACGCCTCCACCAAGGGAAGCAAGGGCATGAAGCTGATCCCCTTCGTGATCGGTATTCTGGGGGCCTATATCATCGCCCTGATCCTCACCTTCATCGGCAACGCCGCCAATGTGGACGCCCTGAAGCTGGTGAATCTGTCCGCCTTCGACGGCATGCAGCTGTTCAAGCTGCCGCGCTTTACCTTCCTTGGCATGTTCGGCTTCTATGAGAATGACCCGAGCCTCCCCGCCTCCGCCAGCCTCATCAAGAGCTTTGCGGATGTGGTCAGCATCTTCGTGTTGTTCGCCCCTGTGGCCTTCGTCACCCTGGCTGAGCATATCGCCGACCACAAGAACCTCTCCTCCATCATCGAGCATGACCTGATCACCGATCCCGGCCTGCATCGCACCCTCATCGGCGACGGCGTGGGCTCCATCATCGGCTCCTTCTTCGGCGGCTGCCCCAACACCACCTATGGCGAGAGCGTGGGCTGTGTGGCCATCACCGGCAACGCCTCCATCAGCACCATCGCCATCGCGGCGGTGTACTGCATCATCCTGTCTTTCTTTGATCCCTTCGTGTGCTTTGTGAACTCCATCCCCTCCTGCATCGTGGGTGGCGTGTGCATCGCGCTCTACGGCTTCATCGCCGTCTCCGGCCTGAAGATGCTCCAGCCTGTGGACCTGGGCGACAACCGCAACCTCTTCGTGGTGGCGGCCATCCTGGTGCCCGGTATCGGCGGCCTGACGCTGAATTTCGGGGCTGTGACCGTCTCCTCCATCGCCACCGGCCTGATCCTGGGCATCCTGGTGAACGTCGTGTTCAACCGCCGCAAGGGCGAGGAGACCGCCGCGGCCGAGAAGGAATAAGTCTCCCGATTCAATCCACAGGAAAAGCCCCGTCGCACACCGGCGGGACTTTTTCTTTATCCACGGCTCAGGGTTCGTGAAGATCCGCTGCCCGGTTCACACCCGGATGGCGTTGAGCACCGCCAGCACCATCACGCCCACGTCGGCGAAGATGGCCAGCCACATGGTGCCGAAGCCCAGGGCGCTCAGCAGCAGGCAGAGGAGCTTCACCCCGATGGCAAAGACGATGTTCTCCCGTACAATCCGCATGCACCTGCGCGCCAGGGTGACGGCGGTGGAGATCTTCAGGGGGTCGTCGTCCATCAGGACGATGTCCGCCGCCTCGATGGCCGCGTCGGAGCCCAGGGCACCCATGGCAATGCCCACATCCGCCCGGGAGAGCACCGGCGCGTCGTTGAGGCCGTCCCCCACAAAGGCCACCGTCTCCCCGGGGCGCTTCTCCCCCAGCAGGGCTTCCACCGCGCTGACCTTGTCCCCGGGCAGCAGTCCGGCCTTCAGCTCGTCCACTCCCAGGTCCCGCGCCACCGCCTCCGCCGCCGCAGGCCGGTCGCCGGTGAGCATCACGCTCTTGCGGACGCCGCTGCGGCGAAGGGCGTCGATGGCCTCCCGGGCGGTGGGCTTCAGTTTGTCGGCAATCAGGATGTGGCCGCAGTACTTGCCCTCCACCGACACGTGCACCACGGTGCCCACCGAGGAGCAGGGCGTGAAATCCACCCCCAGGCGCCGCATCATCCGGTCATTGCCGCAGCAGACCCGCCGGCCGTCCACCAGGGCGGAGACCCCTTCCCCGGCGTGTTCCTCCACATCGGTGACCCGGCCGGGATCCAGTTCCCGGCTGCAGGCCTTCCGCAGGCTGAGGCTGATGGGGTGGTCGGAATGGTATTCCGCCAGCGCCGCCAGCTCCAGGAGTTCCTCGTCCGGCAGTTCGCTGTGGTGGACCCCCGCCACCTCGAAGACACCCTGGGTGACCGTGCCGGTCTTGTCGAAGGCAATCAGCCGTGTCTGGGCCATGGCCTCCAGGTAGTTGGAGCCCTTCACCAGCACCCCGGCCCGGCTGGCCCGGCCGATGGCGGCGAAGAAGGTCAGGGGGATGGATATCACCAGGGCGCAGGGGCAGGAGATCACCAGGAAGGTCAGGGCGCGCATGAGCCAGTCACCCCAGTCGGGCGCCATGCCCAGCAGCAGACGGATCACCGGCCCCAGCACAGCCAGGGCCAGGGCGCTGAACACCACCGCCGGGGTATACACCCGGGCGAAGCGGGTGATGAAGGCCTCGCTCCGGCTCTTGAGGGAGGAGGCATTCTCCACCATGTCCAGCACCCGGGCGGCAGCCGACTCTCCGGCTTCTTTGGTGGTCTTCACCCGCAGCAGGCCGGTGAGGTTCACACAGCCAGAGAGCACCTCGTCGCCGGCACGCACATCCCGGGGCAGGCTCTCCCCGGTGAGGGCGGAGGTGTCCATGCTGGAGGTGCCCTCCACCACTCTGCCGTCCACCGGCACACGCTCCCCCGGTTTCACCTGGATGATGCTGCCCACCGGCACCTCCTCAGGATCCACCTCAGCGCAGGTTCCGTCCGGCTGCTCCAGGTTGGCGCTGTCCGGACGGATGTCCATCAGCGCCGTGATGGAACGGCGGCTCTTCCCCACCGCCACAGACTGGAACAGCTCGCCGGTCTGGTAGAAGAGCATCACCGCCACCGCCTCGGCATAGTCCCCTGTGCGCAGCCGCCCCAGCACCAGGGCGCCCACTGTGGCCACCGCCATCAGGAAGCACTCGTCGAAGGGCTGCCGGTTCAGGATGCCCTTCCAGGCCTTGCGGAGGATATCCCAGCCAATGACGGCATAGGGCACCAGATAGGCGGCGAACTTCAGCCAGCCTCCCCAGACGTCATCCAGCGGGAGGAAGTGCAGCAGGCCCAGCAGCGCCGCCGCAACGAGGATCCTGATCAGTACGTTCTTCTGCTTCCTGTTCACAGGACAGCGCTCCCTTTCTGTTTACAGCATGATCTCGCAGTCGGATTCCACCTTTTTGCAGTTGGCCAGCACCTGCTCCATCACGGCCTTGGGGTCCGCGCCTTCCTCGAACTCCACCGTCATCTTCAGCAGCATGAAGTTCACCGTGGCGTCGGCCACGCCTGCGGTCCTGCGGGCGGCCTCCTCCATCTTGTTGGCGCAGTTGGCACAGTCCACATCGATCCGGTATGTCTTCTTCATGGGGCACCTCCTGTTGGCATTCATATGAACGTTTGTTCATATGTCGAATTCAGTATAGCACACGCCGGGCATCCTGTCAACATGGATTTTTGACAGAAAAAGAAAAACCTCTCCCGTTTGGGGGAGAGGTTCCGAATGATTTACCACTTGCGCTTGCGGGCCGCCTCAGCCTTCTTCTTGCGCTTCACACTGGGCTTCTCGTAATGCTCACGCTTGCGGACCTCCTGGATGACGCCGGCGCGGGCACACTGACGCTTGAACCGCTTGAGCGCGCTCTCCAGGGATTCGTTCTCACGAACTCTGATCTCAGACACTGCTATCCCTCCTCTCGCTCATCTCGCCTTGACTGCAGCCGGCAAGACGGACGGTAGGCATACCGTGTTGCCATTATAGCGCAAGGGTCCCGGTCCGTCAAGGCCTTTTTTACATTCTTCCCATTCTTCCCGCAAGTGCCGGCAGCTGGTCCCCGAGGCGCAAAACTAATCATTGATCCAAGCGCTGTTTTCCTATATAATGCCAATCGGACAACACACCCCGGGAGGATGGATTGATCCGGCTTCCACTATAATATCGGGAAGGGAATCAGCATGAGCAAACGGTTATTATCCCTTTTGGCGGTTCTGATCCTGCTGCTGGGCGCTGCCCCGGCCGGGGGCGAGATCGTCACGCCGGCGGAACTGAACGGACAGGAGATCGGCGTTCAGACAGGCACCACCTTCGACAAGATGGTGGAACAGATGCTGCCGGATTCCGTTGTACAATACTTCAACGGCAAGGCAGATCTGGTGGCCGCCCTCACCAGCCATAAGGTCGCTGCCTTCGTGACGGACGAGCCTGTGGCGGAGATCCTTGCCCGGGAGAACAGCCAGATAACCTGGCTGCCGGATTATCTCGACCGCTATGATTTCGCCTTCGTTTTTCCCAAGAACGAGGCCGGCAAAGCGCTGCGGAATGAGTTCAACGCCTTTCTGGCGCAGCTGCCCGAGGGAACGCTGAAGGCACTGGAAGCCAAATGGTTCGGCGACGATGAGGACGCCAAAACCATGCCGGATCTTTCCGGGCTGACGGGCGAGAAGGGCACGCTCCGCGTGGCGACAGAGGCGGACTACATGCCCTTTGAATACGTGCGGGACGGCGCGGTTGTGGGCTTCGACATGGAGATCGCCGCCCTCTTCTGCGCCTACGCAGGCTATGGCCTGGAGATCGTGAACATGTCCTTCGACGGCATCCTGCCCTCGGTGCAGACCGGAAAATGCGACTTTGCGGCGTCCGGCATCAGCGTCACCCCGGAGCGGGCCGAAAGCATTCTCTTCTCCGACCCCTACTTCTCTGGCGGCACGGTCCTGGTGGTGCTCAAAGCCGCCGGGGCGATTCCGGAGTTCACCGACTTTGCCCAGTTGAAGGGAAAGCGCGTGTCCATGATCATCGGCGCACCCTTCGAGGAGCTGGTGAAGACCAAGGCGCCGGATGTGGGCTCCTTTTCGTACTTCAACACCGTCCCTGACCTGATCATGGCCCTGAAATCCGACAAAACGGACGCTTTCCTGTGCAACAACGCCGTGTCCCAGCTGGCGGTCAGCCGGGATCCTGAGCTGGCCATATTCCCGGGAAGCCTGCAGTCCTCACATTTCGGGTTTGCCTTCCAGAAGGGGGATCCCCGGGTCAGCGCATGGCAGGCGGCCCGCGACAGCATTCCCGACGCCGACATTCAGGCGGCATGGAACAAATGGACCGGCGCAGACGAGGCCGCGAAGGTGCTCCCGGCCCAGGACTGGCCGGGCACAAACGGCACCATCACCGTGGCGGCCTGTGACACCCTGGAGCCCATGAGCTATTCCGGACCCGGGGGGCAGCTGGTGGGCTTTGATATCGAGGTGCTGATGATGATCGCCCGGGAGCTGGACGTACACATCCGTTTTGTCGGCATGGATTTCTCCGCCGTGCTGACCTGCGTCCAGTCGGGGAAGGCAGACATCGGCACCGGCTCCATCATCATCACGGACGAACGGGCAGAGTCCGTGGACTTCGTGTCCTACTATCCCGCCGCCTTCACGCTGGTGGTACGCAGCACCCGGCAGGAGGACGAATCCTTCTGGGCCGGGATCGCCGACAGCTTCAACAAGACGTTTGTCCGCGAGCATCGCTGGCAGCTGTTCGTGCAGGGCATTCTGACCACGCTGCTGATCACGGCGCTGACCATCCTGTTCGGCACGCTGCTGGGCTTCGGCGTGTTCATGCTGTGCCGCAACGGCAATCCCGCCGCCAACCTGGTGACCCGTTTCAGCATCTGGCTGGTGCAGGGCATGCCCATGGTGGTGCTGCTGATGGTGCTCTACTACATCATCTTCGGTTCGGTGGCCATCAGCGGCATTCTCGTGGCGGTGATCGGCTTCACCCTCACCTTCGGGGCTGCCGTGTACGGGCTGCTGAAGCTGGGCGTGGGTGCGGTGGACAGGGGGCAGTATGAGGCCGCCTGCGCCCTGGGCTATTCCGACCGCAGGACCTTCTTCAGGATCATCCTCCCCCAGGCACTGCCCCATGTGCTGCCCTCCTACCGGGGCGAGATTGTGAGCCTCATCAAAGCCACCGCCATCGTGGGCTACATCGCGGTACAGGACCTGACCAAGATGGGGGATATTGTCCGCAGCCGGACCTATGAGGCATTCTTCCCCCTGATCGCCATCACCATCATCTACTTTGCCCTGGAGGCCCTGTTCGGCTTCCTGATCAGCCGCATCGGCGTCCGCTTCGATCCCAGGCGCCGCAAGCCTGCCGACATTCTGAAGGGGGTCAAGACCGATGATTAAAATCCAGCATCTGAGGAAAGAGTACGGGGGCACCACCCCCCTGAAGGACGTGAGCGTGGAGATCCACGACGGCGATGTCATCTCCGTCATCGGTCCCTCCGGCACCGGCAAAAGCACGCTGCTGCGCTGCATCAACCATCTTGAGGTCCCCACCTCCGGCCAGATCTGGCTGGATGACCTGGAGATCACCGATCCGAAGTGCGACATCTGCAAAGTGCGCCAGCGGATGGGCATGGTCTTCCAGAGCTTCAACCTGTTCGGCCACAAGACGGTGATCGAGAACATCATGCTGGCGCCCATGGATCTGCTGGGCAGACCCAAGCAGGAAGCCTACGACACCGGCATGCAGCTGCTCCGGACGGTGGGGCTGGCGGAGAAGGCGCTCAACTATCCGGATCAGCTATCCGGCGGGCAGAAACAGCGCATCGCCATCGCCCGGACCCTGGCCATGAACCCCGATGTGATTCTCCTGGATGAGCCCACCAGCGCTCTGGATCCCACCATGGTGGGCGAAGTGCAGGCGGTCATCCGGGACCTGGCTCACACAGGGAAAACCCTGATGATCGTCACCCACGAGATGAACTTCGCCAAGGCCATCTGCAACCGGGTCTTCTTCATGGACGAGGGCGGCATTTACGAGGACGGCAGCCCGGAGCAGATCTTCGAGCACCCCCAGCGGGAGAACACCCGGCGTTTCGTGCGGCGGCTGAAGGTGCTGGAGCTGAACATCGGGAGCCGGGACTATGACTTCCCGGGTACGACAACCGAGATCGCCCGCTACTGCACCAGGAACCAGATCGACCCCAGGCTGGCCAACCGGATCCAGCTGACCTTCGAGGAGGCGGCCCAGCTCCTCCTCTCCTCCCTCGATCATCCGCTGATCCAGGCGGTGTGTGAGTATTCCCAGGAGACCGGGTCCGCGGAATGGACCATCTGCTACAACGGGCCGCAGCGGGATGTCACCGCCGACGGGAGCGAGCTGGTCCTCTCGGTGCTCCGGGGCATGACGGACCACATCGCCTATGCCCGGCTTGATGACAGCAGCCTGCCGAACCAGCTGAAACTGACCCTCCGGAGCGCGTGATTCCCTTCAGATTGTCCCGACACTGTAAAAGCGGCGGCATTCCTGCCTTTTCCTGCAGGGATGCCGCCGCTGATGTTTGTTTGAAGCAGATCGTGCCGGAGGCGCTGCCGGCCGGGAAAGCCCTCAGGCGCCGCCCGTCCTCAGCCCTTCAGCTCCCCGTAGAGCTGCAGATACAGGTCGGCCGAGTGCTCCCAGGACACATCCTTCTCCATATCCCGGGTCACCATGGCGTCCCAGCTGGGGCGGTCCTCGAAGTACACCCGCTCCGCCCGCTTGACGGCGTCCAGCAGCAGGTCCGCCTGGTAGCGGTCGAAGGTGAAGCCGTTCCCGTCCCCGGTGTACTCGTTGTAGGGCTCCACCGTATCCTTGAGGCCGCCGGTCTCCCGGACAATCGGCACCGTGCCGTAGCGCATGGCGATCAGCTGGGTCAGGCCGCAGGGCTCGAAGAGGCTGGGCACCAGCAGGGCGTCGGATCCGGCGTAAATCTGGTGGGCAAGGCTCTCGTCATGCTTGATGTAGGCGCAGACCTGGCCCCTGTAGACGCTCTCGAAATAGCGGAAGGCGTTCTCGTAGCGGGGGTCGCCGGTGCCCAGGATCACCACCTGCACCCGGTCGTCCACCATCTGGGTGAACACGGCGTCGATCAGGTCCAGGCCCTTCTGGTCGGTCAGCCGGGAGATCAGGCCGATGACAAACTTGTCCCCGTCCACCGCCAGGCCCAGCCGCTCCTGCAGGGCCTTTTTGTTTTCCACCTTGGCCCGGAGCACGTCCGCCTCGCCGTAGGGCGCCGGCAGGAGCTTGTCCGTCCGGCTGTCCCAGATGTCCACGTCGATGCCGTTGACAATGCCCAGCAGCTTGGCCCGGTGATACCAGAGGTGGCCGTTGAGCCCCTCGCCGTAGAAGTCCGTCTGGATCTCATCGGCGTAGGTCTCGCTGACGGTGGTGATCCGGTCCGTGTAGGCGAGGCCGCCCTTGAACATGTTGGCCTCCCGGTCGTTCACCTTGAACACGGAGTAGTCGAACAGGAAGTCCGGCAGCCCCGTCCAGTACTTCAGGTGGTCAATGCTGCAGATGCCCTGGAACCGCAGATTGTGGATGGTCAGCACCGTCCGGGCCGCCCCCACCGGCGTTCCGTCGAACTGGGTGCGGAGGAACACCGGCACCAGGGCCGCCTGCCAGTCGTGGCAGTGAATCACATCAGGGATCCAGTCCAGATAGTTGAGCACCGCCAGGGAGGCCTTGGAGAAATAGCAGTACTTGGGAATATCCTCCCACAGGCCGGTGTAGGGATTGCCCCAGTCGAAGAACTCCCGGTTGTCCACAAAGTCGTAGATCACCCCGTCCAGCTCCGTCTCCATGATGCCCACATAGAAATCGCGGCCGTCCTGCGTCAGGTTCATCATGAAGGAGCCCACATAGGTCATCTTGTCCCGGAACCGGTCCGGGATGCAGCGGTAGTAGGGCATGAACACCCGCACCTCGCAGCCCTGGCGGATCAGTGCCCGCGGCAGGGCGTACATCACGTCCCCCAGTCCCCCCGTCTTGATGAACGGGTAGCACTCCGAGCCGATGAAGGCCACCTTCATGCCCTTTGTGATCGTATCTGTCATGTCCAACACTCCTTCTGCTGTAGTCCCTGTCTGGCCGCGAACGGGCCCATGGTTACAATATACCTGATTCAGGTGCAAACTTCAACTGTTATTTTACTTTCTTCCGGACGGATCGGCACTGAAAAGCAGCGCCGTCTGCACCCGAAAGGGTGTGCGCCGTCCCGGACCTCAGGGAAGCAGGGCCAGGAGGGCCTCCATGGAGCGGCAGGCCCTCTCCTCTCCCCGGAGGGCGGCGAGGAGGTCCGCCATGCCGGCATCCTCATACTGGCCGCCGGCGGTCTCACCGGGATCCAGCAGACGGCGGGCCTCCGCCAGCACGCCAGGGGCATGGGCTGTGTACAGGCTCCTCATTTCCTCAGGCAGCCCCTTCTCCGCCTCTGCCAGCGCGTTCCGGACAGCGTCCTGTTCCGGCGCGGCAAAGTCGTACATCCCGCAGAGGAGCCAGAGGTACGTCACCCGCTCCGCCTCCTGCAGGGAAGCCCCGGCGGTCCCCTCCGGCAACGTTGCCGTCGGCAGGAAGAGGAAGCCCCGCAGGATTTCCGCATCCGGCGCAGCCGGGTTCCCCGCCCCGTCCAGCAAAGGCAGGGCTTCAAGGGCCTGCAGAGCAGCGCCCTGATCCGGGGCAGCCTCCACATACATCATGGCAAGCCGCGCCTCCTCCCCCGGCGCTGTCATCCGGCACAGGAAGACATAGGCCGCGCCGCCTTTCTCCCCATCGCCCAGGGTCAGCGCCGCCGCCAGGGCCAGCGGCTCCAGATCCGCCTCCAGGCCGTCCGATGCCTGGACAAAGGCCGCGTACTGCTCCGGGGTTAATCCCGCCGGCTCCGCCGGGGCCGCCGCAGGCGCCAGCGCCATCCAGACGACCATCAGCAGCGCCAGCAGCCGGCGCCGGCTGTCATGCAGTGTCCGTTTCATATAACCTCATCCCTTTTTCCTGATCTCTTTCGGGGGCATCCGCTCGCCCCCACGCTCCGAATGAACTATACCCTGCACCTGGGGTTTTGTCAATGAAGCCGCCAAAGCGCTGGACGGCGGCAGGAAAAAGCGCCCTCCGCGGCGAATCAATCTGCACAGAGAAACGCCCGAGGTTCTTCCATGAGCAAGCACAAGGAGGCATCCGTCCATGATCCATTCCAATCCGCTGCTGCGCAACCAGGACTCCCCCACCCGGTTTATCACCATGGGTGAGATCATGCTCCGCCTCTCCCCGCCCAACTACGACAAGATCCGCATGGCCAACTCCTTTGAGGCCAGCTACGGCGGCAGCGAGGCCAACATCGCCCTGGCCCTGGCCAACCTGGGGGTGGACTCCACCTTCTTCAGCGTGGTACCGGACAACTCCCTGGGCAAGAGCGCCATCCGCGCCCTGCGTTCCAACGACGTCCACTGCACGCCGGTGATTCTCTCCACCCCGGAGGAGACCCCCACCCACCGGCTGGGCACTTACTATCTGGAGACCGGATACGGTATCCGGGCCAGCAAGGTGATCTATGACCGGAAGCACTCCGCCATCACCGAGTACGATTTCTCCCACGTGGACCTGGATGCGCTGCTGGACGGCTTCGGCTGGCTCCATCTCTCCGGCATCACCCCGGCCCTGGGGGGCAAGCTGCCGGGGCTCATCATGGATATGCTGAAGACCGCCAAGGCAAAGGGCCTCACGGTCTCCTTTGACGGCAACTTCCGCAAGGCCCTGTGGAGCTGGGAGGCAGCCCGGGACTTCTGCACCGCCTGCCTGCCCTATGTGGACGTGCTGCTGGGCATCGAGCCCTACCACCTCTACCGGGATCCCGAGCACCCGGAAAAGGGCGACTGGAAGGACGGCATCCCCCTGCAGCCCGACTATGAGCAGCAGGACGAGATCTTCCAGCGGTTTGTGGAGCGGTGGCCCAACCTGCGCTGCATTGCCCGCCACGTGCGCTACGCCCACTCCGGTTCGGAGAACAGCCTGAAGGCCTTCATGTGGTACGACGGCCACACCTTCGAGAGCAAGCTGTTCACCTTCACCATCCTGGACCGGGTGGGAGGCGGCGACGCCTTCGCCTCGGGCCTGATCTACGCCATGGTCAATGGTTACAAGCCCATGGATATCCTGAATTTCGCCGTGGCCTCCTCGGTACTCAAGCACACCATCCACGGCGACGCCAACATCACCGACGACGTGAGCAGCATCCAGAACCTGATGAACGCCAACTATGACATCAAGCGCTGAGGTGCACCGTCAGCCGGCCATCCCCGCAGACAATTCTCTGATACAGCAAAGGAGGAACCCTGATATGAAAATGAAGAAATGGCTGATCGCCCTGCTGACCCTTGCGCTGCTGCTGCCGGTGCTCTCTGTCCCTGCCGTGGCGGAGGAGGCCTCCCCCGACGGGCTCCACGCCAGCATCCAGCCGGTGACCGATTCCCCGGAGTGGGTGAAGGCACTGCCGGAGGCCCAGTCTGCCGACCAGCTCTTCGTGGTGGCTGCCATGGGCATGGACAAGACCACCGCCTACATCTCCATGCATCAGAAGGATGAAAACGGCCAGTGGAAGCAGATTCTCTCCACCCCCGGCTTCGTGGGCAAGAACGGCCTCTGCCCGGATGCCGACCATGTGGAGGGCTGCGGCCAGACGCCCGTGGGCGTGTACCGCTTCAACAAGGCCTTCGGCATCGCCGCCGATCCCGGCTGCGCCATCGAGTACTTCCAGGTGGACGGGGACACCTACTGGTCCGGCGATCCCAACTATCACTACAACGAGATGATGAACATCAACGACTATCCCCAGCTGGCCATGGACGACAGCGAGCACATTGTGGACTATGAGTACCAGTATCAGTACTGCCTGAACATCAGCTTCAACGAGGAGGGCACGCCCGGGCGGGGCTCGGCCATCTTCCTGCACTGCCTCGGCCCCATCAAGCCCTACACCGGCGAGTGCGTGGCGCTGCCCGAGAACATCATGAAGCTGGTGATGCAGCAGGTTTCCCCGGACTGCGTTGTGGTGATCGATACCCTGGAGAAGCTGGGCATCACCCTGTAATCCGGGCGTTCCCGATACAGCCTGCCTTTGTGCAGCGTTGACCCGTGAATCCACTGCCCTGTACAGAAAGAAATCCGACCCGCTGCCGTCAGGCTTCAGGGTCGGATTTCTTTCTGTGGCGCAAGCCCTGCGCCGGGACAGGGGACTGCCGTGTGCTTCCCGGTTATTCGGCGGCGAGCGTCTTCTCCGCGGGGGACGCCTCCTCCATGGCGGACTCCCGGGCTGTGCGGAGCACCTTCTTCATGGTTTTCACCATGTAGATGACCGCCCACACCACAGCCGCCACCAGCAGGACGCCGCCCAGGATCTCCGTCCCGCCGACATCTTCCCGTCCCAGGCACCAGATGATGGTGTCCAGCGCGCTGTCCCAGCAGCCGTGGAGCAGGAAGGGCACAAAGACGGCCAGGATCCACTCCTTGCGGGCCAGGGACGTGTTTTGCTGCGCCCTGGCTTTTTCATACTCGAACCAGTGTCCTCCCTGGTTGAACTGCCACATGATGTGCAGGGGGAACAGCAGGCCCGCGATCACGGCGGCGGGGCTGCCCATGACGGCCTTCTCCACCACGCCATAGACAAGGCCCATCAAGCCGGCGATCATGATGTAGTCAATTTTTCTCTCCAGCCGGAGCTTCCGCTTCGCCAGCAGGAAGCCGATGAACTTGAAAAGCTCCTCCAGCAGGGCGGCCCGGAAAAAGTCGGCCAGGATGTTTCTGCCCAGCTCACCCTCCCCCGGCGTGCCGAAGATGGCGTCCCAGGTGACCTCCGTCACAATGATCGGCAGGCAGGTGCACAACAGACCGAAAATGAGCGCCGTCTGCCAGTAGTCCTTGCCATGAAGGCGCCGGTTTTTGCCCTGGGCGCGGATGCCGGGCAGGTACCAGAGCAGTGAGATGCCGATTGCGAGGGGTAAGCCGATAAACTCCATGATGATTCGTCCGCCTTCCTGTGAAACTGTGATGGACAGCACGTCTGCCGCCGCTGCACTCCGTCTTACTTCATCCGGTTCTCAAAATCATCGGCAATGGCTTTCTCCAGCGCATCCACGATGATCTGCAGCGTCCGGATCCGGGCATACTTCTTGTCGTTGGACTCGATAATGAACCAGGGGGCGTTTTCGGTGGAGGTCTTCTGCAGCATCTCATCCACCGCCACCTCATACTGATCCCACTTCTCGCGGTTGCGCCAGTCCTCCTCCGTGATCTTCCAGCGCTTCTCCGGCGTGTTCTGCCGGTCGGTGAAGCGGGCCAGCTGGGTCTGCTGGTCAATGTGGATCCAGAACTTCAGCACCACCGCGCCCCAGTCCGTCAACTGCCGCTCAAACTCGTTGATTTCGTTGAAGGCCCGCTGCCAGTCCTTTTCGCTGCAGAAGCCCTCCAGCCGCTCCACCATCACCCGGCCATACCAGGTGCGGTCGAAAATGCAGATGTGGCCCGATCGGGGCAGCCGGGTCCAGAAGCGCCACAGATACTGCCGGTTCAGCTCATGGGGTTCCGGCGAGGCGATGGGGTGCACGTCGAACCCGCGGGGGTCCAGCGGTGCGGCTACCCGGCGGATGTTGCCTCCCTTCCCGGCGGCGTCCCAGCCCTCGTAGCAGAGGATGACCGGGATCTTCCGGCGGTAGAGGATGTTGTGCAGCTCCGTGAGCCTTGCCTGGAGTGCCTTCAGCTTTTTCTCATACTTCTCGTCGTCGATGGCGGGCGACAGATCCACATCCCGCAGCCGCGGCATCTTCACCAGCGGGAACTCCTCCTCAAAGGGCTCGCCCACATAGCGGCCCTGGGCCAGGCCCTGGGTGATCATGTCCGTCAGCAGGCGCATGGTGTCCCGGGCAGCCACCTTGCGGTTCTGGGCATGGATCACATGCCACGGGCAGGCCTCCTGGGTCTTCTCCATGAAGTCCTCATAGGCCTCCACAAAGCGCTTGTACTCCCGGTGCTGCCACAGGTCCTCATCGGTGGCCCGCCACTCGGTGTCCGCCTGCTGCTTCAGCTCCGACAGCCGCTTGAACTGCTCCCCCTTGCTGATGTGCAGGAAGACCTTCAGCACCAGGTAGCCCCCGTCCCGGAGCTGGCGCTCAAACTCATTGATGGAGCGGATGCGGCGCTTGTACTCCCCCGGCGTGATGTCCCGGTGGAGATGCTTGCGTACGGTGGCCTCCATCCAGCCGGAGTCCATAAAGATGATCTTGCCGTTCTCGGGAATGGCAGAGGCATAGGGGTAGAGGAAGGGATAGCGCATCTCCGCCTCGGGAATCACCGCCGGGGACACCACGTTGTAGAACCGTGGGTCGATCTCCCGGATCATCTCGCCGATGAGGCTGCCCTTGCCCGCCGCGGCCCAGCCCTCCACCAGCACCAGCACGGGCAGCTTGGCATCCCGCAGGGGCTGCTGCAGTCCGGCCAGGACCGCCTTCAGCTCCTTCAGCTGCGCGGCGGCTTCCTTTTTGTCGCTGGATTGCCGTTCACATTCCTTCAGCATCGGAAAACCCTCCTTTTCCTCTTTGTGTCACGGGGAAACGCTTTCATGTTGTCCATATTATAGCGGAAAGGCCGTATAAACACAATGCTTCAAAGAGAAAAAGGCGCCGACCGTCCGTATCCCGGCGTCCCGCCCTGCCGGTGTCAAGGGATCGGAAAAGGGAGGCCCGAACCTCGGGTCTCCCTTCTGTGCAAGGTTTGAATCAGTACATGCCGCCCATCCCGGCGCCGCCGGCAGCGGGAGCAGCGGGTTCGGGCTCGGGGATGTCCGCCACCAGGGACTCGGTGGTCAGCACCATGGCCGCCACGCTGGCCGCGTTCTGCAGAGCCGTGCGGGCCACCTTGGTGGGATCGATGATGCCGCGCTCCACCAGGTCCACATACTCGTCCCGGAGGGCGTCATAGCCGTAGCCGGTCTTCTTCGGGTTGCGGCGCTTGTAGGCCTTGACATTCTCCACCACCACGGAGCCGTCCACGCCGGCGTTGGCAGCGATCTGGCGGATGGGCTCCTCCAGGGCGCGCAGCACGATCTGGACGCCGGTGCGGGCGTCGCCGGTGTACTTGCTCTCAATGGCCTTCACCGCGTTCAGGGTGTTCAGCAGGGCGATGCCGCCGCCGGGCACGATGCCTTCCTCGGTGGCCGCACGGGTGGCCGCCAGGGCATCCTCGATGCGCAGCTTGCGCTCCTTCATCTCCACCTCAGTGGCCGCGCCCACCTGGATCACAGCGACGCCGCCGGCCAGCTTGGCCAGCCGCTCCTGCAGCTTCTCCCGGTCATAGTCGGACTTGGTCTCGGCGATCTGCGCACGGATCTGCTGGACCCGCGCCTGGATGTCCTCCTTGGCGCCCGCACCGCCCACGATGGTGGTGTTCTCCTTGTTCACCTTGACCTGACGGGCATGGCCCAGCACGGTCAGGCCGGCGTCCTTCAGCTCCATGCCGGTCTCGGAGGAGATCACGGTGCCGCCGGTGAGGATGGCGATATCCTGCAGCATCTCCTTGCGGCGATCGCCAAAGCCGGGCGCCTTGACGGCCACGCAGGTGAAGACGCCGCGCAGCTTGTTCACCACCAGGGTGGACAGGGCCTCGCCCTCCACGTCCTCAGCGATGATCAGCATCTTCTTGCCGGTCTGCACCACCTGCTCCAGCAGGGGCAGCAGCTCCTGGATGTTGGAGATCTTCTTGTCGGTGATGAGGATCAGCGGATCGTCCAGCACCGCTTCCATCTTCTCGGTGTCCGTCACCATGTAGGCGGAGGCATAGCCACGGTCAAACATCATGCCCTCGGTGGTGGTCATGCCCGTGGTCATGGTCTTGCTCTCCTCCACGGTGATGACGCCGTCCGCGCCCACCTTCTCCATGGCGTCGGAGATCAGCTGGCCCACGGTCTCGTCCGCCGCGGAGATGGAGGCCACCTGGGCGATGGCCTGCTTGCCGGTGATGGGCTGGCTCATGGCCCGCAGGGCTTCCACGGCCGCCTCGGTGGCCGCCTCAATGCCCTTCTTCAGCACCATGGGGTTGGCGCCGGCCGCCAGGTTCTTCAGGCCCTCGCGGATGATCGCCTGGGCCAGCAGGGTGGCGGTGGTGGTGCCGTCGCCGGCCACATCGTTGGTCTTGGTGGAGACTTCCTTCACCAGCTGGGCGCCCATGTTCTCAAAGGCGTCCTCCAGCTCAATCTCCTTGGCGATGGTCACGCCGTCGTTGGTGATGAGGGGCGCGCCGTACTTCTTGTCCAGCACCACATTGCGGCCCTTGGGGCCCAGGGTGATCTTCACGGTATCCGCCAGGGCGTTCACACCGCGCTCCAGGGCGCGGCGGGCTTCCTCGCCATACTTCAGCTGCTTTGCCATTTTTCTCTATCTCCTTACTCTGTGTACTTCGGTGTTTTACTCCACCACCGCGAGGATATCGCCCATCTTGACGATGATGAGCTCCTCGCCGTCAATCTTGACTTCCGTGCCGGCATACTTGCTGTAAATGATCTTCTGGCCGACGCTGACGCACATGGTCGTGGTCTTGCCGTCCACCATGCCGCCGGGACCCACAGCCAGGACTTCCGCCATCTGGGGCTTCTCCTTCGCAGCGCTGGTCAGGATCAGGCCACCCTTGGTGGTCTCCTCAGCCTCTACATTCCGGATGACCACACGGTCAAACAAAGGCTTGACATTCATCAATGATTCCCTCCTGTGATTGGATTGTTAGCACTCTTGTCTGTTGAGTGCTAACCTGCATGGAGTACTATATACCTTTTCCCCGGAAAATACAAGGGCTTTGCAAAACTTTTTTCACAGGCGCCGGGAAAGGCCGCGGCGCCGGGCACCACAGCAGCAAAAAAGGCTGCCCGGTTTCATCGGCAGCCTCTCCTTCCGCCCCGGCCGTGCCCCGGGCGGCGTGATTCTTTCCTTTTCAGCCCAGGCACCAGCGGTGGTATTCCTTGATGGCGTCCTCCAGGGATGAGAAGGGGCCGTATTTGGACTTGCCGCCCAGCACGCAAACCCAGTAGCTGTAGCCGTCGCCCTCAATCCAACAGTGTCCGTACATCCCGTTGCCTTCCTTGTAGATTTTCACCGTCTCTCTCCTCCTTTTACACTTTGCGGAACAAACCGGATATCTGTCTTATTCGATATCCGCATCCGGTTTCCTGCCGTCCGGGTCGGTGGTTTCCACAATTTGTCTCTGCTGCAGGGCTTCAGGGCCGCCGTCAAAATGCAAGCCGGTGTTCGCTTGCGCCTGCAGGGGGAACGTGGTATGATAAGGCAAACATACTTTCGCCTTTGGAAGGGGGCAATCCCATGAATGTGGACCAGCTGGCCCAGGTATTGCGGCAGGACGAGGCCTTTATGGCCAACGTGACCCGGTGGGAGACGGTGCCCGCCCGGGAGGCGCAGTACGGGGAGGATCCGGAGCAGCTGGATCCCCGGCTGAAGCCTGTGCTGGCGGGGCGCGGAATCCACCGGCTCTACACCCACCAGGCCCACGCCATCCGGGAAGTGCTGGCGGGACATGACGTGGTGGTGGTGACCCCCACCGCCTCCGGCAAAACCCTGTGCTACAACCTGCCGGTGCTCTCCGCCATTCTGCAGAATCCGGACGCCCGCGCCCTCTACCTCTTCCCCACCAAGGCCCTCTCGGCGGATCAGGTGAGCGAGCTGTATGAACTGATCGAGGCCATGGGGGTGGACATCAAGACCTACACCTACGACGGGGACACCCCCGTGGCGGCCCGCCGGGCCGTGCGCCAGGCCGGCCACATTGTGGTCACCAACCCGGATATGCTCCACTCCGGCATTCTCCCCCACCACACCAAGTGGGTGAAGCTCTTCGAGAACCTGCGCTACATCATCATCGACGAGATCCACACCTACCGGGGCGTCTTCGGCTCCAACCTGGCCAATGTGCTGCGGCGGCTCATGCGGCTGTGCGAGTTCTACGGCAGCCGGCCCCAGTTCATCCTCTGTTCCGCCACCATCGCCAACCCGAAGGAGCTGGCGGAGTCCCTCACCGGCCGCCCGGTGACGGTGGTGGACGACAACGGCGCGCCCATGGGCGAGCGGCACCTGGTCTTCTACAATCCCCCGGTGGTGAACCGCCAGCTGGGCATCCGCAAGGGCGTCATCCCGGAGACCCGGATGATCGCCGAGATGCTGCTGAAGAACAAGATTCAGACCATCACCTTCGCCCGCTCCCGGGTGACGGTGGAGGTGCTGACCCGCTACCTGAAGGACGCGGTGCGGGACCCCATGGGCAACGCCGGCCGGGTCCGGGGCTACCGGGGCGGCTACCTCCCCACCCAGCGCCGGGAGATCGAGCGGGGCCTGCGGGCCGGGCAGATTGACGCCGTGGTCTCCACCAACGCCCTGGAGCTGGGCATTGACATCGGCGCCCTGGACGCCTGCGTGCTCTGCGGCTACCCAGGCACCATCGCCAGCGCATGGCAGCAGGCGGGCCGGGCGGGCCGTCGGCGGGCCGCCAGCATGGTCTTCTTCGTGGCCTCCTCCGCCGCCATCGACCAGTTCATTGTCACCCACCCGGACTACTTCCTCTCCGCCAGCCCGGAGCACGCCCTGCTGAACCCGGACAACATCTATGTGCTGCTCAGCCACTTCAAGTGCGCCGCCTTTGAGCTGCCCTTCGAGGACGGGGAGGGGTTCGGCAATGCGCCCTCCCCCGACAGCCTGCTGGATTTCCTGACCCAGAACCACATCCTGCGGCATGTGGACGGCCGCTACCACTGGATGGCGGAGGACTTCCCCGCCAGCGAAATCTCCCTGCGGTCCGCCGCCAGCGAGAACTTCCTGATCATTGACATCACCGACGCCGCCCACCACCGGGTCATCGGCGAGATGGACCGCTACACCGTGCCCATGCTGCTCCACGAGAACGCCATCTACATGCACGAGGGCCAGCAGTACCAGGTGGAGAAGCTGGACTTTGACGCCTGCAAGGCCTTCATCCGCCAGGTGGATGTGGGCTACTACACCGACGCGGACCTGAACGTCTCCCTCTCCCCCCTGGAGATCGAGGAGGAGCAGCAGATGGGGGGCATGACCGCCTCCTTCGGGGAGGTGAAGGTGCTGAGCCTGGTCACCATGTTCAAGAAGATCCGCTTTGACACCCAGGAGACCCTGGGCTTCGGCAAGGTGCGTCTGCCGGAGACGGAGATGCACACCCAGGCCATGTGGTGGACCCTGCCGGAGGCCCTGTGCGTCTCCCTGCCCTCGGACCGGCTGAAGAACGGCATGCTGGGGGTGGCCAACCTCCTGCGGATCGTGGCGCCGCTCTACCTGATGTGCTCCCCCGCCGACATCGCGGTGCTCTACCAGGTGAAGAGTCCCATCACCGATCAGCCCACCGTCATCCTCTACGACAACTGCCCCGGCGGCGTGGGCCTCTCCCAGAAGGCCTTCGGCATGCAGGAGATGCTGCTGGAGAAGTGTCTGGAGATCGTCACGGACTGCCCCTGCCCCCAGGGCTGCCCCTCCTGCGCCGGACCGGTGGGGGAAATCGGCGTGGACGGCAAGGCCACGGCGGCCCTGATTCTCCGGCGTCTGCTGCAGTGCCTGCGCGAAAGCGGCGGATAAATCCGGCCCGCCCTTTACGTTTTTGTGCCCCGTATCGTATATATAAATGAAGGAGGACGGGAAGGACGGCGAGGGGGAATGAGTCCGGAGGAGAAGCTGACGCGCTGGATGCAGCAGTGGGGCACCGATGTGCTGCGGCTGTGCCGGGCGAATCTGCGGGATGCCCAGCTGGCAGAGGATGCTGCCCAGGAGACCTTCTGCAAGGCCTGGCGCCGGGCGGAGCATTTTCAACCCGCCTCCGAGGCCCACGAGCGCGCCTGGCTCCTCCGCATCGCCGTGAACGTCTGCCGGGATCTCAGGCGCAGCGCCTGGTGGCGCCACGAAGACCGGCGGGTTGCGCCGGAGGATCTGCCGCCGGCCCTCACCGCCGTCAGCGATGAGAACCGCGATCTGGCGGCCCTGGTGGATGCGCTGCCGGAGAAACTCCGCCTGCCCGTCCTGCTGCACCATCTGACAGGGCTGAGCCTGGCGGATACCGCCCGGAGCCTGGGCATCAGCCGTCCCACCCTGAACAAGCGCCTGCGGGAGGCCTACCGGTGTCTGGCCGTCCAATGGCAGGAGGAGGATTTTCATGACGCGGAACAACCGTGATACACAAGCCCTGACCGATGCCCTGTCGGCCGCCTATTCCGGTGTCACGCTGACCGCGGATGCCGCCCGCCGGATGGCCGGGGAGATTCTGGGCAGCCGGGCCGGTCTCTCCTTCTCCGCCCTCTGGCAGTGGCTGGTGGCAGCCGCCGTCGCGCTGGCCGCCCTCATGGCGCCCGTCGCCGCCGCCTCCCAGGCTGTGCTCTGATCCGGGGGTGATGCCGTGAACCTGTTGAACATGCTCAACGCCATCAGCCAGGCGCCGCCCAGGAAGGAGGAGCCGGAACGCCGGTTCACCGACTGCTGGCACGCAGAGCTGGTCCGGCCGCTGTCGGAGATGCCCGGCGCCTTCGATCTGCCGGTGGATGCCGTCTCCCTGATGGAGACCGAGCCCCTCCCGGAGAACCTGAACCCGGCCCGGATCCTCTACCTGGACACCGAGACCACGGGGCTGTCCGGCGGTGCCGGCACCCTCGCCTTTGAGGTGGGCCTCGGACGGCTGATGGAAGATGGATTCCGCATCACGCAGCTGATGATCCGGGACTACCCGGAGGAGCAGTTCCTGCTCCGGCGCGTGCTGGAGGCCGCCGGGGACTGCGACGCCCTGTGCACCTTCAACGGCCGGAGCTTCGACCTGCCCCTGCTGCGGGACCGTTGCCTGATGAACCGGCTCTCCCCCGCCCCGCTGGAGAAACCCCACATCGACCTGCTCCACATCGCCCGGCGGGTGTTCCGTCTGCGGCTGAAGCAGTGCAATCTGGGGCGTCTGGAGGAGGCGGTGCTGGGCTTCGGCCGGGGGGACGACCTGCCGGGCGCCCAGGTGCCGGAACGTTTCTTTTCCTATTTAAAGACCGGCGAGTTCGCCCTGCTGGAGGATGTGCTGCGGCACAACCAGCAGGACATTGCCAGCCTGTGCATCCTGCTGAACCACATGGCCCGGATGTACCAGGCTCCCCAGCTGCTGGACCACGACCAGGACCTCTACGCCATGGGACACGGCCTGGAGCGCCACAACCACCCGGAGGAGGCCCGCCGGTGCTGGGAGCTGGTACACCCCGGCTCGCTCCACGCCCAGAGCCAGCTGCGTCTGGCCCAGAGTCTCCGCCGCAGCGGGCAGGCCGGGGAGGCCGCCGCCATCTGGCAAAGGATGGCCGAGGGCCGGGAGGGCGGCATCGTGCCCTGGGTGGAGCTGGCGAAGTACTATGAGCACACCCTGCGGGACATCCCGGAGGCCCTGGCCTGCGCCCGCCGGGCGCTCATCCTCCTGGCCGAACCCGGCCTCCCGGCGGATGCATCTGTACAAAGCGAGAAAAATGCGCTACAATACCGCTGCGCCCGACTCCGCCGCAAGCTGAAGGGGCGCGGCACCACATCCCGGCCTCCGGAGGGACCGGAAAATGAAGCAGGAGGAACTGCATGGGACTGAAATCTTTTTTCAAGGCGCAGAAAGCCTATAAAGCCCACGCCGATGGGGATACCGCCACCGCAATGCGTCTCTATGAGGAGGCCATGGCCGACGGCATGGACCAGCCGCGGTATCTGCTGTCCTACTCGGTGCTGCTGATCCGGGACGGCCAGTATGAGAAGGCAAGGAAGATCCTGGTGGACATGCAGCGTCATCCGTCCCTGACGCCGGACCAGAAAACCGAGCTGTTTGTGGACTATGCCGCCTGCGCCTTCCGCATGGGCGAGCTGGACAAGGCGGTCAACCTGCTGACGCGGCAGCACCAGCATGCGCCCAGCGGGCTGCTCTATCAGACCCTGGGCTATCTGCTGGTGGAGAAGTTCTCCCCGGAGCACACCCCGGACTTTGACGCCCTGGAGGCCGCCGCAGCAGCGGAAGAGCTCCCGCCGGAGGAGCCCTCCGCCAATGAGGAGAATGGGCAGGCGGAAGACGCGGAAGCTGCAGCCGTCCCAGAGGCACCGGCAGTGCCCTCCCCCAGGGAAAAGTGGCAGCAGGGCCTGGCGGAGGCGGAGGCCTTCCTGGCCGAGGCGGTGGACTACGACGATGAGGACGCCATCTGTCTGGACAACATGGGCCAGTTTCTGTACCGGGTGAAGGGAGACCGGGAGGGCGCCCGGGCGTGGTTTGACAGAGCCATCGGCCTGAAGCCCAACCAGATCGACACCCTCTGGTTCCTCTCCCGCTACGATCTGGAGTCCGGCAACAAGGCCGCCGCCCTGGAGAAGCTGCACCGGGCCGCGGAAGGCCGCTTCTCCCCCCTGAACTATGTAAGCAAAGCCGCCATCGAAGCGGAAATCGCCAGCCTGGAGGGCTGAGCCTGGAGAAAGAAGGCAATTCCATGGGAAAACGTGAAAAAGTGAAAAAGCCGCTGTGGCGTGAGATTCTGGAGTGGGTGTTGACCATTGTGTGCGCCCTGGCGATCGCCCTGTGCATCCGCTCCCTGGTGTTTGAGCCTGTGCGGGTGGACGGCCAGTCCATGGATGACACGCTGGCCAACGGGGAGATCATGTTTGTCAGCAAGCTGGGCTACAACAGCGTGTGGGCCTCCCTGCCCTGGCAGAGCATCGACGAGAAGGACCTGGCGCCCAAGTGGAGTTTCTTCGGTGAGCCCAACCCCTTCGATGTGGTGATCTGCCGCTACCCCGGCCGGGGCGACACCGACTTTGTCAAGCGCCTCATCGGCCGTGCCGGGGATACGATCACGCTGGACAACGGCTACCTCTCCGTCAACGACACTGCCTATCCGGAGCCCTACATCAACGACGCATACCGCACGCCCGGGCAGTATGAATACCGCGTGCCTGCCAAGGGTGACACCTTCTCCATCGTCTACGCCGACGGAAGCGCCTACCAGACCTACTTTCTGAAGGACGCCCCGGACGCCATGCACTTCGACATCCTGGTGGGCGGTGAAAAGGTGCTCTGGGGCATTGAAACCCGCACCGGCACAGCCTACCGTTATGGCGTCTACAACGGCATCAGCGAGGACGGCGCCACCACCCTGAGCTACAACGGCGGCAAGGTGTTGATCAACGGAAAGCAGGTCACCTGGCGGGACGGCACCTGGTACCTGGGCGGGCAGGCGCAAAGCGGCAATCCCATGGACGCCGTGGTGGGACAGACCTTCCATCTGCAGGACGACTACTGCTTCGTCATGGGCGACCACCGGAACAACTCCTCCGACTGCCGCAATGTGGGCCCGATCCCCCGGAATTACATCATCGGCCACGTGGTCCAGGTGCTGCTGCCCTTCCCCAACTGGCGCAGCGTGCAGAACGGTCTGGCTGTGCAGTGAGCGGTTCCCCTTGTGCTTTTACAGTTTTTTAACACATTCCGCCTGCAAATTTCTGATAAAACCCTTGCAAATTATCTTGAAGGGTGCTACAATTGCGGAGTACGCAGGATTGTGCACGTGGTGAGCAGGCTTACTGCCGCGGCGGGCCGGTCCCGTACAGAAAAGCTCCGCAACTGATCGCTGGATGCGGAACAGAAAGAAAGGAAGTAGATTCCCATGAAGAAGTTTGTTGCACTGCTCCTGGCGGTCA
The DNA here is from genome assembly GCA_017519405.1 of Clostridia bacterium. Taxonomy (GTDB): domain Bacteria; phylum Bacillota; class Clostridia; order Christensenellales; family Aristaeellaceae; genus RUG11272. The sequence continues at coordinate 40,335 of JAFWSH010000001.1, read as the reverse complement.
TGATGGTGCTTGCTTGTGTGTCCGCCCTTGCCGCGGGTTCCAAGGAGTCCACGCCTGTGGTCGTGAAGAAGACCGAGCCGGCGCCGACGGCCTACATCATCCCCGTCGCCGATGGCACCAATGGAGCAGATTTCAAGCAGAAGATCGCTGATGGTGCCACCATCAATGACCTCTACACCGAGGACACCGTGCCCCAGATCACCGCGCTGGTTGGCGAGACCAACGTGATGCACGAGCTGGTGTGCCTGGAAGTCATCGATGCCTGGACCCCCGAGATCGGCGCCCAGAGCGTTGAGTTCGAGTTCGCCTCCCAGTACAAGGCCGGCGACGCTGTGGCGGCTGTCCTGTCCGTGTTCGATGCCAACGGCGTGACCGAGTATGTGCTGGACGCCAAGGTGACTGCCGATTATGTGATCACCATCAGCTTCCCCACCGACCTCATCGAGAAGATGCAGGCGGCCACCGAGAACGTTCTGGTGATCGTCAGCCAGCAGTAATCCGTTATCCCGAATCCATCAAGCGGCGCATCAGCGCCGCTTTTTTGATCTTCATGGAATACCTGATCTGCGTTTCTGCCGGCCGCTGATGCGGCGCGTCTGTCACAGCTCCACCACAGGGTGTTCTCCACAGAAACGTGAAGAACCTTTCCTTTCCATTGATGCGCCTACCGGTGATCAGGGAAAGGAAAAGCCCCGCGGCTCAATGCCGCGGGGCCGGGGTCGATTCAGTGAATGCCGGAGGCCGGGTCTCAGGCCTTGGCCTTCTTCGCCTTGATGGCAGCCTGGGCGGCGGCCAGACGGGCGATCGGCACGCGGAAGGGGCTGCAGGAGACGTAGTTCAGGCCGATCTCGTTGCAGAATTCGATGGAGGACGGATCGCCGCCGTGCTCGCCGCAGATGCCGCAGTGCAGGGCTTTGTTGGCGCCATGGCCCAGCTGTACGGCCATCCGCATCAGCTTGCCCACGCCCACGGTGTCCAGACGGGCGAAGGGATCGGACTCGTAGATCTTGTTCTGATAGTAGGCCGGCAGGAACTTGCCCGCGTCGTCACGGCTGAAGCCGAAGGTCATCTGGGTCAGGTCGTTGGTGCCGAAGCAGAAGAAGTCGGCTTCCTTGGCGATGTCGTCGGCGGTCAGCGCGGCCCGCGGGATCTCGATCATGGTGCCGACCTCATACTTGAGCTCGACGCCCGCGGCCTTGATCAGCTCGTCCGCGGTCTTCACCACGATGTCCTTCACGAACTTGTATTCCTTCACCTCGCCCACCAGCGGGATCATGATCTCGGGCACGACCTTCCAGTCGGGATGACGGCCCTGCACAGCCAGCGCAGCCTTGATGATGGCGCTGGTCTGCATCACGGCGATCTCGGGGTAGGTGACGGTCAGGCGGCAGCCACGGTGACCCATCATGGGGTTGAACTCATGGAGGTCCGCGATGACCTGCTTGATGTAGGACACGGTCTTGCCCTGGGCCTTGGCCAGCGCCTCGATGTCGGCCTCCTCGGTGGGCACGAACTCATGCAGCGGCGGATCCAGGAAACGGATGGTGACAGGATATCCGCCCAGCGCCTCGAACAGGCCCTCAAAGTCGGACTGCTGCATGGGCTCGATCTTGTCCAGCGCGGCCTTGCGCTCCTCCACGGTCTCGGCGCAGATCATCTCCCGGAAGGCCGGAATGCGGTCGGGGCCGAAGAACATGTGTTCGGTGCGGCACAGGCCGATGCCCTGGGCGCCGAAAGCGGCAGCCTGACGGGCATCCTTGGGGGTATCCGCGTTGGTGCGCACGCCCATGGTCTTGTACTTGTCGGCCAGCTCCATGATGCGGCCGAAGTAGCCTGAGTTGGGGTCAGCGGGCACGGTGGGGATCAGCTCGCCGTAGATGTTGCCGGTGGAGCCGTCCAGGGACAGCACGTCACCCTCGTGATAGACCTTGCCGGCCAGGGTGAAGCACTTGTTCTCCTCGTCCATCTTGATGTCGCCGCAGCCGGAGACGCAGCAGGTGCCCATGCCGCGGGCCACCACGGCCGCGTGGCTGGTCTGGCCGCCGCGCACGGTGAGGATGCCCTGGGCAAACTTCATGCCCTCGATGTCCTCGGGGCTGGTCTCCAGACGCACCAGGACGACCTTCTCGCCCCGCTTGCCATGCTCCACGGCGTCCTCCGCGGTGAAGACGATGGTGCCGGCGGCAGCGCCGGGGGAAGCGGCAATGCCCTTGCCCACAGGCTGAGCCTTCTTCAGGGCGGCGGCGTCAAAGGTGGGATGGAGCAGCATGTCCAGGGACTTGGCGTCGATCTGCATCAGCGCCTCCTCCTCGGAGATCATGCCCTCGTCGATCAGGTCACAGGCGATCTTGATGGCCGCCTGGGCGGTGCGCTTGCCGGCGCGGCACTGGAGCATGTAGAGCTTGCCGTTCTCCACGGTGAACTCCATGTCCTGCATGTCGCGGTAGTGCTCCTCCAGGATGCCGCAGACTTCCACGAACTGCTTGTAAGCCTCGGGGAACTTCTCCTCCATCTGGGAGATGGGCATGGGGGTGCGGACGCCGGCCACCACGTCCTCGCCCTGGGCGTTGGTCAGGAACTCGCCCATGAGGACCTTCTCGCCGGTGGCGGGGTTGCGGGTGAAGGCAACGCCGGTGCCGGAGTTGTCGTTCAGGTTGCCGAAGACCATGGGCATCACGTTCACGGCCGTGCCCCAGCTGTAGGGGATGTCATGGTCCATGCGGTACACGTTGGCCCGGGGGTTGTCCCAGGAGCGGAACACGGCGCGGATGGCCTCGTAGAGCTGCACCTTGGGGTCGGAGGGGAAGTCGGTGCCCAGCTGCTTCTTATACTCGGCCTTGAACTGCTGCGCCAGCTCGCACAGGTCGGCGGCGGTGAGCTCAGTGTCGAACTTGACGCCCTTCTTTTCCTTCATGGCGTCGATCAGCTGCTCGAAGTACTTCTTGCCCACTTCCATCACGACGTCGGAGAACATCTGGATGAAACGGCGATAGCAGTCATACACGAAGCGCTCGAACTTGGGATCGGGGTTGCCCTTGATCATGGCAGCCACAACCTCGTCGTTCAGGCCCAGGTTCAGGATGGTGTCCATCATGCCGGGCATGGAAGCGCGGGCGCCGGAACGGACAGAAACCAGCAGCGGGTTGTTCAGATCGCCGAACTTCTTCCCGTTGATCTCCTCCATCTTCGCCACGTTTTCCATGATCTCCGCCATGATCTCGTCATTGATCCTGCGGCCGTCCTCGTAGTACTGCGTGCAGGCCTCGGTGGTGATGGTGAAGCCCTGAGGCACCGGCAGGCCGATGTTGGTCATTTCAGCCAGGTTTGCACCCTTGCCGCCCAGCAGCTCGCGCATCGTCGCGTTGCCTTCGGTAAAGAGGTACACGTACTTCTTGGCCATTGGAATCTCCTCCTTCTTAGTACGCCATGATGGATTTGTCTCTCGATCCCACAGGAATAAGACACGCCACGGCGTTCCTGTACCTATTATACATGGTGAAAGAGGCTTTGGCAATAGTTTTTATTGATTTGTAACAGGAACTTGACGGCACGTCCGGCATGTTCCGCGTGTTTTCCACTGTCTTCCTTTTTCCGGCGGCACCCTGTTCATTTTGCCCGCTTTATGCTATGATGTACCCGCTTTCAAGAGCTGCGGAGGAGGAGCGTTCGCGCCATGATAAGGAGTGGAATCTGTCTTGTGACCGTGCTGGTCCTGCTGGTGTCCCTTTGTGCTGTCCTCCCCGGAGCCCGGGCTGAAGGCGGCTTCTCCGTCAAGCCGGTGAAGGACGTGGTGAGCTTCGACAGCAACACCCTCCGGGTGGAGGCGCCTGAAGCCGGCCATCTCACGGTGATCTTCGGCGACAAGTTCGGCGATTACCGCCACCTGAGTGCGGACGTGCCAGCCGGCACCAGCGAGATCCCCTGGGACGGCCTGGCCGACGACGGCCAGAAGCTGGGTATCTTCAACAACCTGTACACCCTCCGGGCCACCCTCCTGACCGGCGGCGGCGCCGAGGAAACCTTCACCACCACCTTCCAGCTGGCCCGACCCCTGCAGACCCTGCTCTTCGCCCTGCCCAGCGCGCCGGTGCTCTATCTGGGCGGCGCTCCGGCCAGGGACCGCTGGTTTGTGGAGATGCAGGCTGTGCGCCTGAATGAGCACACCCGGATTCAGATGCAGGTGTGCCGGGCAGACGATCCGGACACCGTGGTAACCACCCGCGCCATCGCCATCAAAAGCGAGGAGGCCTTCAAGTACTACTGGGACGGCACCAACGCCAAGACAAGGAAGCCCCTGCCTGCCGGGGACTATGTCCTCACTTTCTGGATGGACGCCAACCCCGATTACCGCCACACCTTCCCCGTCACCCTGGCGGAGGGCGCCATGCCCACGCCGCCTGTGGAAGAGACAGGGGAGATCATGCCCCGGGCCGACATGACCGACGAGGAGCTCTGGACGCTGATGATGCAGCCCTCCGTGGTGGTGGACATCACCGACCGGCACCACCAGCCTGTCTATGCCAGCCCCAGCACCCGCAGCGCCTCCCTGGGGGATCTCCATGGACAGAGCCAGTGTCTGGAGGTGCTGGCGGTGGAGGATAATTGGGCCCGGGTCTCCGCCTGGGTCCACGACAGCAACGAGCTCGTGGAGGGCTATGTTCCCCTGTCCCGGCTGAAGGTGGTGCAGCCTCAGGGCCCCTACGGCGTCCTGGTGGACAAGCGGGCCCAGACCCTGACGCTCTTTGAAAACGGCCGCCGGATGACCACCCTGAGCGTCTCCACCGGACTCCCCACACAGGCGCATCCGGAGCGGGAGACCACCCCGGGCTGCTTCCTCACCAGTGAGCGCATCGGAAACTTCGCCACAGACCGGCGGCATTATTTCTACGTCATCCGCTACGACGGCGGCAACCTGATCCACTCCATCGGCTTCCAGACCGTCAACCAGCGCGCAGATTTCCGGGAGCAGTGGGACCTGCTGGGGCAGAAGGCCTCCCACGGCTGCATCCGGGTGCCCAGCCGGCCCACCAACGAGAGCGGGGTGGACGCCTGGTGGCTCTATACCCACCTGCCCTACCACACCCGGGTCCTTGTGCTGGACGACACGGCGGACTGAGCCGCTCCGGGCACAGAAAAACGCCGGATGCGCTTCTCTGAAGGCGCCGGCGTTTTATTCTGCCGCCTCATCAGGCAGCGCCAGGCTGAGACCGCCCTTCACAAGGTAGAAAACGGCGTGGCCATCCACCCATACCGCATCGTGGAAGGCGTCAAAATCCGAGAGGCCGATGGCGTGGGAGATGCCGGTCTCCGTCTCGAAAACCAGGCGGGTATGGCATTGGTTCTCCTCCCCCTGCCATCCCTCCGGCAGGACCCCGGACACCGTCACCAGCAGCAGCTGCCCGTAGCACTGCTGGAAGGCGGACCAGTCTGCCGGCCGGCCGTTCCGGGTCACCGAGTTGTCGGTAACCGGCACGCCCGCATCGTCCAGCACCAGCTCGTTGTTCTCCGCCACCTGCTCCACCCGGGTCACCTCATAGACGTCCCGGCCCCCGGCAGTCTCCACGGTGAGGCGCTTCAGGTTGCTGAGGCTGGTGCGCACGGGGTAGCGGGTCAGGGTGTCCAGCGGCACGGTGTCCGTCACCGCAGACACCATAAAGCGGCTCACGGTGCAGATGGTGTCCCGGAAGCAGACATAGTCCACCAGCTCATTTCTGGCGCTCCCCACCGTGAAGGTCAGGGTTTCCTCCGGCCAGTCGCGCTCTGCGGCGCCGCCGGCCTCGTCCGTCACCAGGGTGGTGCCCTCCGCCATATGCACCGTGATCACCGCCCGGGGCTGGTCAAAGCCGTATTTTGCCAGTTCCTCCGGCGTGGCCTCCGCCACATAGCCGCCCATGCGAAGATTCACCAGGTTTTTGCGCAGGTTGGCCACCGCTTCCCCCTCCGCGCTGTAGACGAAGGGCTCCACCAGCTGCCACCGGTCCGCCGCGTCCGGATCCGTGATCTCCCCCGCCAGTTCCCAGCTGCACCCGCCCTCCTGCGTCCGGAAGGAGATCCGGTCAATCCGCGCTGCCTGGATCTCCGGCTGGGGCACCGGGCGCAGCATGCCGGCGGTGACAAACAGGTCCTGGGCCGTGGAGATGTCCAGGGCATACAGTGCCGGATCCCCCTTCACCTGCATATAATAGAAGGGGACATCCATGTCCGCGTTTTTCTCGCCGATGTACAGGGTCAGCCTGCCGCCGTCCGCATAGGACACCGTCACCGTCTCCCGGGGCGGCTGGAGGCCAAACAGTTCCATGTCCGTGGGGTCAGCCGTCTCCGTCAGCCGGTCTGCCAGCTTCTCCTGGTATTCCACCACGCCCAGGGACGCAATCACCAGGCGGGCCATGGCCCGGTCCGGTTCAAAGCGCTGCCCCTCCGCCTCCACCAGGCAGGCGCCCGCTTCGTCCGCCGTCATGACCCAGGTGTCGCCGCTGCGGAAGGTGACCTCCACCCGGCGCACCTGGCTGTCCTCGTAGTCTGCCAGCAGCCCTTTCTCCGCCGGGTGCTCCGCCGGCTCCTCCGGCGTTTTTTGCGCCAGAAGCCATCCCGTCAGCCCCCCGGCCAGCACGGCCAGCGCCAGGATCAGCCAGACCCACCTGAGGTGCGGCCTGCTTTTTTTGCTTTTCCGCTGGACTGCCTGCATGCCGCCCCTCCTTTTCTGTCTTTCCCCGGAACAGGAAACCGCCCCGGTGCTCAGACCGGGGCGCTGAATACTGTGTCAGGCTTACACGGGATCCACCACGCGCAGGACAACCTGGTGCTCCTCGTAGGCACCTTCGGTGGGCACGTCGCCGCCCTTTTCCATGGCCTCCGCCATGCCCTCCGCGTGCCATACCTTCACGGTCAGGGAGTCTCCCTCGTCGTGCTGGGCAATGATGGACTGCACCTGGCTCACCGAGGTCACCACCTGGCCGTCCACCTCGACGATGATATCACCCGCCGCGATGCCGGCCGCCTGAGCCGGGCTGTTCTCCTCCACGCTGCTCACATAGATGCCGTTGGGGATCAGGCCCGTCATGATGGCATAGGAGTTGGGGTTCAGGGACTGGATGGTGACGCCCAGCCTGGGCTTTCCCGTCATGTCCAGACCCTTGTCCGCGCTGTCCTGCTGGGTCTCCTTGATCTCGGGGGTCTTGATGACGCCGGAGATCACGTCATTGATCAGGGGCTTGGCCGCGTTGATGGGGATGCACATGTTGATGCCGTCAATGGACGCGCCGGAATACGCGCTGCCGGAATACTTCAGCGTGGGGATGCCCATCAGCTCACCCGTGACGGAGAACATGCCGCCGCCGCTGTTGCCGCTGTTGATGGCCGCATCCACCTGGATCATGGTATTGGTGATGGTCTCCCGGCGGCCATACTTGTCATAGGCCGTCTGGGCAATGCTGCGGTCCAGGGCGGAGACGATGCCCGCCGTCACCGTGCCGTAGAAGGTGTCGCTCAGGGGGTTGCCGATGCAGATGGCCCAGTCGCCCACCTGCAGGGTGTCGCTGTCGCCCAGGGTCACCGGCTTGAGGTTCAGCGTGGGGCAGTAGATTACTGCCACGTCCAGGTTCTCGTCCTGGGCCACCAGCACGGCGTCATACTCGGTGGGCTCCTTGGCCCCGTCCTGCATCACGCCGATGGTCAGCTTGGACGCCCCGTCCACCACATGCTGGTTGGTCAGCACATAGCCCTCAGCGATCACCACGCCGGAGCCGGAGGCCGCCTTGACCTCCTGGGTGGATTCCTGATAGTCCCGGTCCCGGCCGTAGCCGAAGCCCCAGCCGAAGGTGTAGGGGTTGTTATAATAGCGCACCTGCTGATAATTGTTCACGCCCACCACGCTGCTCCGGACCTCTGCCACGGCGGCGGTGAAGGGGCTGGTGACCACCACGCGGGTCTCCTCTTCCTCCTCAGCCGAAGCGGAATGGGCGGACAGGGATAAACCGCCCACCACCATGGTCAACGCCAGCATCACGGAGAGCAGGCTGATCAGTACGTTCTTTTTCATGGTTCGTTTCCTCCTTGCTGCAGTTTCCGGAGGGGTTTCCTCCGTTGCAGTTTCAGTATACGACCCGTTTTTGTCGTGAAGATGAACGAATTGTGAACTTTACCGATGCTCCGCCCAGTCGTAGGCCAGGTGAACCGCCATGCCCGACAGAAGCCCTGCCACCAGCCCGAAAAGCACGGCCAGCAGGCTCTTCTGGGTGATCAGCCACATGGCGGCGGACGCCACCACCCAGCAGACCGCCGTCTGCACAATGGTCCGGCTGCCCCGGCTGACAAAGTCCGTCACCACCTTGCAGATGCGCTCCACCCATGCGTGCCGCGATCCGCCCAGTTTCAGCCGCGTGGCCAGCGCTTGAATGTTCCTCACCCGCCACGGAATCCAGAAGGAGACCACCCCCGCCGTGGCCATCAGCATGAAGGCCCCCACGGCAGCGGCGTCCTGCTGCTCCATCTGCGGCAGGAAGAGCGCCACCGCCAGCGGCAGCACAAGCCCCGGGATCAGGGGAACCCAGTACCGCCGGAGGGAGGATGCGCTGTCCGCCGGGAAGGGAATATTCCGGCAGAAGAGGATGGAGGCGCACAGGCAGCCCAGTCCCAGCAACAGCGGCCATTGGGCGCTGCAGAGTGTCGCGCAGGGCCACAGCAGCAGCCCCAGCATGGCGGCCAGCAGCTGCTTGTTGCGCTCCCGCAGGGCATGGTGCTGCAGCGACGCCACCGCCGCATCGAAGTCCCGGGGCTGCTCCTCCTCGCCGTGGCGGGGGATCAGCTCGATATAGCGCCGGTCCCCGTTGTCCTCCGGCCACTCGATGCCCATGTTCTGCACCACCTGCAGTGTCAGGCCCGCATTGCCGTTGAGCATGATGCCGTATCCGCGGTCGTTGAGGGCCATGCCGCTCTCCACGGCCTCCCGGGAGGGAAGGCTGGACTGGGCCGGCAGCACGGAGCCCAGGTAGCACAGATCACTCAGCCTGCCCTCCGTCACCGTGGCGGTGACGTAGCACAGGGACTGGGCAGGTACATGGAGGTGCAGCTGTTCCAGATCCGGCTTGGTCATGACCCGGGGCGTACCGTCCAGAATCATGGAGCAAATCTGGCTGATGCCCGCATCCCCCACGAAATACGCCCGCTCCCCCTCGCCGTCCCGGACCACCACACCACGGTAGCCCCGGTATTTTGCGTCGTCCAGCCGCGGATTGCGGGTCTTGAAGTTCTCCGGCACAATGCCCATGGCTCGCTCCCAGCGCCGGATCTCCTCCGCCGAGGTAAAGATGGACCCCTCCTGCTGCGCCGCGCAGTCGTCCGTCAGGGCGATGGCGGCGGATAGGGCCATGGCGCCGGGCTTGGAGCGGAACCGCTCCGCCGTGGACGCCTCAAAGGGCAGCCGGATCTCCGCCGTGATCCGCCGGTCCCCGATAAACAGCCAGGGATCCAGGCAGACGCCCTTCATCCGCAGCACGTCCGCGTTTGGGGGGCTGTAGGTCCAGTCCGGATTGTCCCAGGGCTCCCGGATGGCGCCGGTGCACTGGATAGGGGCCAGGATGCACAGCACCAGCGCGGGAATCAGGGCGCCTGGCCACGGCAAAAACAGCGTCAGCAAAAACGCCAGTGTCAGCAGGCCGATCCGCGTTTTCGGTCCAATCAAAGGCCTTGCCCCCCTTGTTCGTCCAGGGCATGGTTCACCAGGAACTCCCCGTCCCACCACACCGTGCCGGCCAGCGTCTCCTTCTGCTCCCCGTTCCAGAAAAACCGCACCCGGGTTGTCCCCATGGCATCACAGAGGCTGTTGACCAGGGCATAGCAGCACAGGCGCTCCTCCTCCCCGCCCAGGCGGCGGATCTCCCGCTCGAAGCGCGGGGAGAGGTTCACCAGCAGCACGCCGTTCTCCAGGCCGATGCTCAGGATGTCCGTGGCATCCAGGCCCTGGGGCAGCACCGGCTGAACCCGCAGCGCCTGTTCCTCCCCGCCGGGGCCGGCCATCATCAGGGCCAGCATGGTGGTGGGGTTCTCCGCATCCGCTGCCGCCACGCTCCGCCGCATCCGGACCAGTTTCCCGTCCCGAGCCAGGAGAATGTGGGCGTTGTCCCGCAGGCCTTCCCGGAAATAGCGGCGCCGGATCATGCCCTCCTCGAAGGCCTGCGCTCCGAACACCCCGCTGTCCAGGCTGTCCATCAGGGCGGAGCCCGTGTAAATGCGCACCGCCCCCACCGAGGGGATGAAGGTGGACAGCGTCCAGACCACGGAGGCCGTAAAGCAGGCGGTGTCCAGCCCCATGTCCGTCATCCGCTCCCGGAAATCCGCCGGGAAGTAGAGGGTAATCAGGCGGCCGCCCTCCGGCAGCTCCGAGACCTGGGGCGGGAAGAGCAGCAGGGCGTTGATGTCCGGCATCGTGGCGCAGCCGTCCACATACCAGGCGCCGGCGGACATGGCCGACAGGAGCTCCGTGGCCATCTGGGCCGGTGTCTGGCCCGGGAAGGTGAGGTTCCGGGTCTCCGGCAGGAAGCCCGTGCCGTCCGCAGTGGGGAAATACAGGGTGGCGGTGGCGCTCAGGGGCGTGACGGAGGGGTCACCGCCCAGGGCGGTCCGGCGGGCGGACATCTGCTCCCAGAGCAGGGGCAGCTCCTCCCCCGGCCGGGCTGTCATGCTGCCGGCAGGAAGGTTTCCCGCCACATCGTAGGAGATGGCCTGGTCATTGATCAGCACATTCACATAGCGGATGCCCGAGATGCCCTCCAGCGTGGCGGCAGCGGCCAGCCCCACCGTGTAGATCTCATCGTACTCCAGGGCGTGGGCGGAGCTGGCCAGATTGATGGTGCAGACATTGCCGGAGGTCTCCACCGGGGAGGCGCCGTAGAGGGAGAGGCGTGTCGGCCCGGCCAGCGCCCGCACATAGTCGTCCCCGCCCCTGGCAAACAGCGCCTGCAGCACCGCCCGGGCATTCCGCTCTCCCCGGGCCAGGGTCAAGGTCTGCTGACGGGCCAGGAGGCGGGTGCCGTCCCGGGAGGGCAGGTACAGGTTGACCGTCGTCTGCGTCTCCAGGCCGCTGCCGATGGGGGGCGCCTCGTAGGGGTGTTCAGCCGGTCCCAGGGTCACGCTGGGCTGCTCCGGCGTAAAGGGCACCGAAGCCCGGCTGCAGCCGGTGAGCATCAGCAGCGCCAGGAGGCCGCAGAGTATGCGGAGGATTCTGCATCCCGTCTTCATGCTCATTCCTCCACCCAGCCGGTCAGCTGGTCCATCCTGATCTTCCAGACGCCGTTCTCCCGCTGCATCCGGAAAACCCGGGCGTCTGTCCTTCTCTCCGTGCCGTCCGGTGCGGTCCATGCCAGGTTCACCGTGGCGGTGGCCTCCTGTCCGTCCAGGGTCACATTGCAGCCGCTGCACCAGGCACTCACCAGGTCCGGCCCCGCCTCCATGGCCGCCACAAAGCTCCGGTAGCCGGCGCTGTCCCCGGCGGCAGGGTCGGCGCCGCTGACGAAGCGGTACAGGCGTTCCCAGTCGCGGACCGTGTACAGCTCTGCGATCACCCGGGCGGTGCCCATGGGGGTCAGCAGCAGGGCGTCATCCCGGCGCTGGGGCCGGGCCAGCACATCGTCCTCAGAGTCGTCCTCAAACCAGTTCTGCCGGAGGCGCTGCGGCGTACCGTCACCGGGCTGCTCAACCAGCACCAGCACCTCGTCGGCGTCACAGTTTTCCGTCACTGTGGCCACCAGGGCCTGCATAGCCAGGCGGCGGCGCAGGGGGACCTCCACCCGCCAGGCCGTGTTCTCCTGCCAGTCCACCGGCTCATCCCGCAGCCGGCTGGTGAACTCCGCGCTCACCGTCACCAGCAGCGTGCGTCCCTGCAGCACCGCCGAGCGCACCCGCACCCCCTCGGGAAACAGGCCGCCCAGCTCCGGATGCTGGGTGCCGGGGCCGGAAAAGAGCGTCTCCAGCAGCGCCGTCTCAAAGGACTGGCCGGATGTGCGCACAATGGCGCGGTCCTCCGGCGCGAGATAGGGAGTGTTGAGGAATCGGAACCAGACCGTTGCCTTGTCCCGCTGCTCCACCTCTGTCCCGGATGGGACAGCCGCCGGCAGCACCACCGCGGCGCCGGGGATCAGGGTGCTCTCCGGAATGGAGAACGTCCGCAGTCCGCAGGCGGTGGCGCACAGGAGGAGCACCGGCACCCACAGCATCAGCAGCAGCCGCTTCAAGCTCTCTCCTCCTTTCCCTCCATGGGCAGCAGCACCGTAAAGACAGAGCCCTTCCCCTTCTCGCTCTTGACGCTGATCTCGCCGCCGTGCAGCTGCACCAGCTGCCGCACGATGGACAGGCCCAAGCCGGTGCCGCCGGTGTCCCGGGAGCGCGCTTTGTCCACCCGGTAGAACCGCTCGAAGATGCGGTCAATGTCCTCCTTGGGAATCCCCACGCCGTTGTCGGCCACGATGAGCAGGGCGCTGCGGCCCTTCACCTGCAGCTCCACCCGCACCATGCCGCCATCCTGGGAATACTTCAGGCCATTCTCCACCAGGTTGTAGATGATCTGCCCCAGCTTGGAGGCATCCCCCACCAGCGTCACATCCGGCGCCAGGCGGGTGCGGATCGTCTGATTCCGCTGCTGGGCCTGGGGGGTCAGCAGCCGCACCGTCTCCGCCGTCAGCGCGGTGAAGTTCAGCCGCTCCCGCTTCAGCTCGATCCGCCGGCTGTCGATGCGCGTCAGGGTCAGCAGATCGCTGACCACATTGGACAGGCGGTCCAGCTCGTGGTCCATGTCCGTCAGGAACTCGGTGCGCATCTCCTCCGGCATCTCCGGCTGATACAGCACGTTCTCCAGCAGGATCTTCATGGTGGCCAGGGGGGTTTTCAGCTCGTGGGAGGCGTTGGAGACAAACTGGTTCCGGGCCTGATCCAGGGTCTGGAGCTGCTCCGCCATGGTGTTGACGTTCTCCGCCAGGGTCCGCAGCTCGTCATGGCCGCGCTCCGCTGCCCGGACGCTGAGGTCCCCCTGGCCCATGCGGTTGATGGTGCGGGTGAGGCCGTTGATGGGCCGGGTGATGAGCCGGGAGAGCAGGACGGCCGCAATCATGGCCGCCGCGGCCGTCAGCAGGAAGATCCGCCGCGTCTGGTTCTCCACCCGTTCCAGGCTGTCCATCATCTCCGCCACCGGGGAGGCGTAGAGCAGCGCCCAGGGGCGGCCGTCCTCCCCGGTGACCCGCACCGCGCAGTAGGCCACCCGGGTGTCCCCGTCCCCCGCCCCCGCCTGGGTGGAGGACAGGCGGTGGATGGCATAGCTGCTGCTCTGGCCCTTCTCCAGCACATCCACCACACAGGGGAGCTGCAGCCGGGAGCCCATGAGCTTCGAGAAGGCATCAAACTGGACCTTTCCGTCCCCGTCCAACACCAAAAGACGGCCCCCCATCTCCCCGCTGGCGGAGACCAGGGTCCCGTTCAGCGCGTCGGACCGGCCATTTTCAAAAAGCGGCGCAACCGTCACCGCCAGCTTCTCCAGGGAGAGGCTGTCCTGCCGGATGCGCTGTTCATACAGATAGTCCCGAACGAAGCCGGTGAGGCGCGCATCCGTGATCACGAATGCCACAAAGATGATCAGCAGGAAAACCAGCGTCACCTTTGCCCCGATGCCGAAGACGGCCGGGCGTTTAGTCCTCATCGGTGAAATAATAACCGACCCCCCACTTGGTGATGATGAACTCGGGCTGTGTGGTGTCCGGCTCAATCTTCTCCCGGAGACGGCGGATGTGCACGTCCACGGTGCGGTCGTCCCCCGGCCGCTCATAGTTCCAGACCTTCTCCATCATTTCCTTGCGCGAGAAAACCCTGCCGCGGTTGCTGATGAAGAGCAGCAGCAGATCGAACTCCTTGGCGGTGAGCTTCACCTCGTTGCCGCCGATGGTGACGGTGCGCTTGGTGGGGTTGACCTCCAGGTCCCGCACCACGATGGTCTTTTTGTCCTCCGCCGGCACCGCGCTGGGCACAGAGCGGCGCATGATGGCCTTGATTCTGGCCTTGACCTCCAGAATGTTGAAGGGCTTGGGAATATAGTCGTCCGCCCCGTACTCCAGCCCCAGGATCTTGTCCATGTCCTCACCCTTGGCGGTGAGCATGATAATGGGCACATTGCTGTGCTCCCGGATCTGCTGGCAGACCTGGATCCCGCTCATCCTGGGCAGCATGACGTCCAGCAGAATCAGATCATAGGATTCATGAAAAAACTTGTCCAGCGCTTCCTCGCCGTCCACGGCGCTCTGGGTGATATAGCCATCCTGCTCCAGTGAATAGCGGAGCCCTTTGAGCATCAGCGGCTCGTCATCCACGATCAAGATCTTCTTCGCCATCGTCCGGACCTCCATAACATCCCAGCTCTGCCCTTGCGATTGGGGATGAAGGCATGGGAATTCAAATTTACGCTAAGATTCTAAACGATATTGCAAAAAAAATCAAGCAAATTCAGAAGGAAATGTTACGAAAAATTTATAATATGTGAATTCCCGCTGTGTTTCCTTTGATTCCCAGTGCCTGGACGTGTTTTCGTCCTTTACAGCCGCCGGTCAGGTGATATAATGAAAGAAGACTTCGGCTCTGCAAGAAAACGTGACAAGGGGGACGCACCATGAAAGTATTGTTTATCGGCGGCACCGGCACCATCTCCACAGCAATCGTGAAGCGCTGCGTGGAGGTCATGCACTGGGATGTCTGGGTCCTGAACCGGGGAAAGCGCCCTGAGGTGCTGCCCGAGGGCGTCCATACCCTGACGGTGGACATCGGCGACGAGGAGAAGGCCGCCGCGCTGCTGGCGGAGCACCGCTTTGACACGGTCTGTGAGTTCATCGGCTTTGTGCCCGCCCAGGTGGAGCGGGACTGGCGGCTCTTCCGGGGGAAGACCGGCCAGTATATCTACATCAGCTCCGCCTCCGCCTACCACAAGCCGGCGGCAGACTGGCGCATCACGGAGGGCACCGCCCTGGCCAACCCCCACTGGGCGTATTCCCGCAACAAGATTGCCTGCGAGGCCTTCCTGATGGAGAAGTACCGGGAGGAGGGCTTCCCGGTGACCATCGTGCGCCCCAGCCACACCTACGACGAGCGGAGCATCCCCATGGGCGTCCACGGCAACGGCGGCTCCTGGCAGGTGATCCGCCGGATGCAGGCGGGCAAGCCCGTCATTGTCCAGGGGGACGGCTCCTCCCTGTGGACGCTGACCTTCAACAGCGATTTCGCCGTGGGCTTCACCGGCCTCATGGGCAACCGCCACGCCATCGGCGAGGCCTTCCAGATCACCGGTGACGAGACCCTCACCTGGGACCAGATCTACCGCACTGTCGCCGACGCCCTGGGGGTGGAAGCCCGTCTGTGCCATGTGGCCAGCGACTGGCTGGCGGAGGCCGGAAAGAAGGAGGGCTACGACTTCGAGGGCAGCCTGGTGGGAGACAAGTCCGTCTGCGTGGTGTTCGACAATGCAAAACTGAAGCGCCTGGTGCCGGACATGTGCACCACCGTGCCCTTCCACCTGGGGGTGCGCCGCTGTCTGGATTACATCCAGGCCCATCCGGAGTGCCAGGTGGAGGACCCGGTTTTTGACGCCTGGTGTGATCGGGTGATCGCCGCCCAGGAGGCCGCCAAAGCGCTGGTTTAACCCTTGCGCAAACGGAGTTTGTCCTGTATAATGGCATTCGCCCCGCCGGCAC
Source organism: Clostridia bacterium (assembly GCA_017519405.1). Taxonomy (GTDB): domain Bacteria; phylum Bacillota; class Clostridia; order Christensenellales; family Aristaeellaceae; genus RUG11272. The sequence goes on along the minus strand of JAFWSH010000001.1, from coordinate 24,619 downwards.
AGCGGCCGGTGGGAGATTTTCAGGAGGATTCTGTAGTGAACAAAGCATCCCGGAAAAAACTCTGTCTGGCGATATTATTGGCGGCGGCTGTTATGCTGCTGGCGTCCTGCGCGGGGCAGCCGGCCCAGGACACCCCCGCGGAAACAGACCGGCTGTCGCAGATCCGGCAGCGGGGCACCCTGGTGATCGGCACCGAGGGCACCTGGTCTCCCTGGACCTACCACGACGAGAACAGCCACGAGCTCACCGGTCTGGACATTGAGATCGGCACCCTCATCGCCCACGGCCTGGGCGTGGAGCCCGACTTCCAGGAGACGGACTGGGACGCCATCCTGGCCGGCGTGGAGTCCGGCCGCTTCGACATCGCCTGCAACGGCGTGGGCTTCACCAAGGACCGGGCCGAAAAGTATGAGTTCTCCACCCCCTATGTCTACACCCCGAAGGTGCTGGTGGTGCGGGGCGACAACGAGGACATCCACTCCCTGGAGGACCTGAAGGGCCGCACCACCGCCAACACCCCCTCCTCCACCTACGCCACCCTGGCCAAGGAGCATGGCGCCACCGTCACCCCGGTGAACTCCCTGGGCGAGACCATGGAGCTGCTGATCTACGGCAGGGTGGACGCCACCATCAACGCCAAGGTCTCTGTGGAGGACTACATGACCCAGCATCCGGATGCCGATATCAAGGTGGTGCAGGAGCTTCCCGGCGATCCGGTGGCCTACCCGGTGCGCAAGGGGGAGACAGCCCTGATCAACGCCATCAATGAGATCCTGGATAAGGCCCGGCAGGACGGTACCCTGTCCGCCATCTCCCTCAAGTACTTCGGCGAGGACCGGACCAAGCCCGAGTAACCCTTCCCATCGAGTGTCACGGAGTGTTAACCGAATGAACGATCGACTCTGGCGCATCCTGACAGATGCATTTCCCCAACTGCTTCAGAAGGCGGTGGAGGTAACCATCCCCCTGACCGCCCTCTCTTTTTTGCTGGCACTGCTCATCTCGGTGGTCGTGGCGCTGATCCAGTATGCCAAGGTGCCGGTGCTGCAGCAGATCTGCCGTTTCTACATCTGGGTGATCCGGGGCACGCCCCTGCTGGTGCAGCTCTATCTGGTCTTCTACGGTCTGCCCAGCGTGGGCATCACCCTGGCGGCCTTTCCCACAGCGGTGCTGGTCTTCGGCATCAACGAGGGCGCCTATATGGCGGAGACCATGCGGGGTTCCCTGGAGAGCGTTTCCGCCGGGCAGCTGGAAGCCGGCTACTGCGTGGGGCTGAACTATCTGCAGATCATGACCCATGTGGTCCTTCCCCAGGCCTTCCGGACGGCCTTCCCGGCGCTGAGCAACTCCCTGATCGGTATGCTGAAGGGCACCAGCCTGGCCGCCACCATCACCGTGACAGACATGTTCCGCCAGGCCCAGGTCATCAACGGCCGGGTCTACGAAGCCCTGGGGCTGTATACAGAGGTGGCCCTCATCTACCTGCTCTTCTGCACGGTGCTCACCTGGCTGCAGCGCCTGGGAGAACAGCAGCTGGTCAAGCGCACCGGCGCGGTTCATGGAGGTGAGGCCAAATGATGCTGGAAGCAGTGGACGTCCGAAAGCAATTCGGCAGCCAGATGGTGCTGCGGGGCATCAGCCTGACCGTGGAGAAGGGGGACGTGGTGGCCATCCTGGGCCCCAGCGGCTCCGGGAAAACCACCTTCCTGCGCTGCCTGAACTTCCTGGAGCGGGCGGACAGCGGCACCCTCACCCTGGACGGGGATGTCTATGACCTGCACACCGCAGCGAAAAAGGAGATCGCCCGCTACCGGAAGAAGACCGGCTTCGTCTTTCAGAACTACAACCTCTTCCAGAACCTGACCGTGGTGCAGAACATCACCCTGGGGCTCACGGCAGGGCTGGGCATGGGGCGGCGGGAGGCCAGGACGCTGGCCATGGACACCCTGGACCGGGTGGGCATGGCAGCCTGGGCCCAGCGCTATCCCCTGCAGCTCTCCGGCGGACAGCAGCAGCGGGTGGCCATCGCCCGGGCCCTGGCCCGCAATCCCGAGATTCTCTTCTTCGATGAGCCCACCAGCGCCCTGGATCCGGAGCTCATCGGCGAGGTGCTGGGCGTCATGCGAGAGCTTGCCCGGGAGGGCATGACCATGCTGATCGTCACCCACGAGATGGACTTCGCCCGCCATGTGTCCAACCGCGTGATGTTCATGGAAGGCGGAGAGGTCATTGAAAGCGGCCCTTCCAAGGATTTCTTCGAAGCGCCGCAGCAGCAGCGCTCCCGGGACTTCATCCGCTCCATCCAGGAGGCCCGGCAGTAAACCTTCCCATGCAAAACCGGCGCCCTCCCCTTCCCGGGGACAGGCGCCGGTTCTTTGTATGCCTCAGCCCAGGGCACCCTGCATGCCCATCAGCAGGAGGGACACCAGGCTGTAGTAGGTGACCACAGCCACCAGGTCGCTGAGGGTGGTGATCATGGGGCCCGAGGCCACGGCCGGGTCGATCTTCACCTTCTTGAAGAACATGGGGATCAGGGTGCCGCTGAGGCTGGAGATGGTCATGGCCACCACCATGGCCATGCCGATGCAGCCGCTGAGGGCAAAGCTGGCCATCAGCTCCCGCCCCTTGACAAAGTGGACGAACAGGCCCACAAAGAGGAAGGACACCGTGCCCAGGATCAGGCCGTTGGTGAAGCCCACCCGGGCTTCCTTGAACACCAGGCCCAGTTTCTGTTTCCCGGTGAGCTCGTCATCCGTGAGGATGCGGATGGTGACAGCCAGGGACTGGGTGCCGGAGTTACCGGACATGTCCAGGATCATGGACTGGAAGGCCACACAGATGGGAAGCGCCGCCATGATTCCCTCAAAGGTACCCACCACCGAGGAGACCAGCAGTCCCAGGAACATCAGGGTGATCAGCCAGGGAATGCGCTTCTTGATGGACTGGAGCAGCGGCTCCTTCAGGTCCTCCTCCGCGGTCAAGCCGGCCAGTTTGGCGTAGTCCTCGCCCATCTCCTCGTCCACGACCTCCACCAGGTCCTGGGAGGTGATGACGCCGATGAGCTTCATCTCGCTGTCCACCACCGGGATGGAGTCCTCGCTGTAGTCCTTCAGCTGCTCGATGCACTCCGCCACGTCCTCGTGGTCATAGACGTAGGGGTAGGAGGTGGTGATCAGGTCCTCCAGGGCGGTGTGCTCCCGGGCAATGATCAGGTCCTGCAGGGTGATGGCGCCGTAGAAGTGCTCCTCCTCGTCCACCACATAGATGGTGGACAGGTTGTCGTTCTCCGCGGCCTGGCTCACCAGGGCCCGCATGGCCTCCTTGATGCTGATACCCCGCCGGATCACGATGTAGTTGGTGGTCATCTTGCTGCCGATCTCATCGTCCGGATAGGACTGGATCAGCTCGACGTCCGCCCGGGCCTCCTCGTCCATGCGGTCGATGATGGCCTGCTGCTGCTCCTCATCCAGGTCTTCCAGGATGTCCACGGCGTCGTCCGCGTCCATCTCCTGGACGATGTGGGCCGCGGTCTCCGGGCTCAGCTCCTCAATGAATTCGCTGGCGTCGTCCAGATAGGCGAAGATCTCCGAGACCTCCTCCGCGCCCAGCAGGCGGTAGAGGCTCCGGCGCTCCTCCGGCGTCAGCTTCTCCAGCACGTCGGCGATGTCGTTGTAGTGGTAGTCCTGCAGCTTCTCCCGCTTCTCCTCGCTGGGCATGTCGCTGCGGATGATCTGTTCCAGCTCGGAGGCGTAGTCCGGGTGCTCGAAGACCTCCTCCTCGGCCCGGGCCTCCTCCTCCGGCTTCTCCTCAGGGGCCGCCGCCGTATCCTCTGCCGATTCCTCCGGCTTCTGCTCCTCCAGCTCCTTCTTCTCTTCCTCGTTCAATTCCCTCGCTCCTTTCCATGTGTCCGCGTTCCCGCAGCACAAAACACCTGACTGTCCTGGTTTTCCTGACAGGCAGGAACACAGAGCGACGCGCTGATGGTCAGCTCAGGCGGGACCGAGCAAACGGATCAGCGTCCGCGCCGTCTCCTATACTGTCATAAGCGTCCACCCGGTCTCACCTCACATTCTTCTGATGATGGCACCATTTTATCAGCCGAATCGCCGCTTGTCAAGGAAAACAGCACGCCGGCGGCGCCCGGGAGCAGCAAAAAACCGGCAGGGCTGCACGGTCGGTGAATCCCTGCCGGTTTTTCCCATGACTGCGGCTCCCAAAGCCGCTTTCGGCCTACTCCTCCTGCACCATCACCCGGTCCGCGCCGAAGGTCTCCCGCAGGCCCCGCAGGGTGTCCGCCTCGGTGGCGGTGGCCTTCTTCTGGGTTTCAGGCAGCTGCACGGTGAAATGGCACGGCCGGCCCGCGGTCTCGCTGAGGGCCTCCTCGATCTGCTCCCGGTGCTCCGGACGGTTGACGTGGTCCAGGCTGAAGAAAAAGCTCTCGTCCTTCACGCCCCAGACGAAGCAGTCGTCCGCCGCCTCCATGAGGCTGCCGCTGCTGAGCATGCCGAACAGCCCGGGGTTCTTCCTCTTCACGATCTCCATGGCGCCCTTCCAGACCTGCTGGAGGTCCTTGGGCATGGGGGCCGGTGCCGCCTTGGGGGTCTGCACCTCCGGCGCACGCTCCTTTTTCTCCGGCCGGGCCGCCCCGGGGCTCACCGTCAGGGCGCCGCTGTGCAGCTCCTCCCGGAGCCCGGCCAGCTGCTTCTCCAGTGTCTCGATCCGCTCCCGCAGGGCGGTGGTGTCCTCCTCCCCGGTCCGCAGGCAGGCGTGCAGCGCCGCCGTCTCCAGGGCCACCCGGGGGGATGAGGAGAGCCGCAGCTTCGGCTCCACGGACATCATCAGGTCGATCATGCTCATCAGGCGGGTGTCGGACACGCCGGAGGCCTGACCGATGTAGCTCTGGGCGTCCTCCGGCGTCAGCTCCAGCAGCTCCGCCAGCTCCCCGGGACAGTAGTGGGCCATCAGCATCGCCCGCAGATGGCGCGCCATCTCCCGGGCAAAAACCGCCGGCTCCCGGCCCTCCCGCATCAACTGGTCGATGAGGCTGAACACCGCTGCGGCGTCCTCCTCGATCAGCGCCTCGGAGAAGCGGAACAGGAACTCCCGGCCGCTGGTGCCCAGCACCCGGCGGACCAGCGCCTCGTCCACCTTCTCGCCATAGCCCAGACACATGTCCAGAATGGAGAGGGCGTCCCGCATGCCGCCTTCCGCCGCCACGGCGATGTTCATCAGCGCCCCGTCCGTGGCCTCCCGGTGCTCCATCTCCACCGCCTGGCGCAGGCGCCCCGCAATCTTCTGGGCCGGGATGCGGCCAAAGTCGTAGCGCTGGCAGCGGCTGAGGATGGTGGCCAGCACCTTCTGGGGCTCTGTGGTGGCCAGGACAAAAATCATGTGCTCCGGGGGCTCCTCCAGCGTTTTCAGCAGGGCGTTGAAGGCATTGTCCGAGAGCATGTGCACTTCGTCGATGATGTAGACCTTGTATTTGCCGTACTGGGGCGGATACTGGGTGGTCTCCAGGATCTGCCGCATGTCCTCCACCCGGGAGTTGGAGGCCGCGTCATACTCCAGCACATCGAAGGAGGCGTCCCCCTGCATCCGGCGGCAGCTCTCGCACTCGCCGCAGGGGTCGCCGTTCACCGGATGCTGACAGTTCACCGCCCTGGCCAGGATCTTGGCGGCGGAGGTCTTGCCGGTGCCCCGGCTGCCGGTAAAGAGATAGGCATGGGCAATCCGCCCCTGCTGCACCTGGTTGCGCAGGGCCGTGACCACCAGCTCCTGACCCACCATATCCGAGAAGGTGGCAGGCCGCCACTGACGATACAGTGCCTGATAAGCCACAGCGGTCTCTCCTCTCATTCCTCCGGGGCTTCCGCCGTCAGATCCAGCATGTCGCGGAAGCCCGCCAGTTTCTTCTCCCCGATGCCCCGGACCGACAGCAGGTCCTCCGGGTAGCGGAAAGGTCCCCGGCTCTCCCGCTCATCGATGATGGCCTGGGCCAGGGTCTCTCCGATGCCCGGCAGTTCCACCAGCTCCGGAATCTCCCCGTGGTTCACATCCACCCAGCCGCTCTGGCGCTGCACAGCCTCCACCGGCGGCAGGGACGGCAGCGCACCGGCCCTGTACGCCGCCGGGGCCGGCCGGCCGGGGGCTGTCAGCACCCCCAGGGCGCACAGCAGCAGCGCCGCGGCGATCAGGACCGGGGCGGCCCAGCGCAGCGCCCTCACAGGGCTTTCCGCACTTTCTGGCCCTCCCGGGTGTCCTCCAGGATATAGCCCGCGGCCTTGATGGCGTCCCGCAGCTCGTCCGAGCGCTTCCAGTCCTTCGCCTTCCGGGCGGCGGCGCGCTCATCCACCATCTGCTGAATCTCCGCCGGCAGCGCGTCGTCCTCCTTCTGGGCCAGGCCCAGAATACCGCACAGGGCGCCGAAGCTGTCCAGCGCCGCCGTCACCGCACCCCGGGCAGACTCCGCCGAGAGGGTGGAGTTGGCATCCCGCACCAGCTCAAAGATGGCGCCGATGGCATCCGCCGTGTTCAGGTCGTCGTCCATGGCGGCGTCGAAGCGGTCCTCATACTGCTTCAGCCGGGCCGTGAACGCCTCCTCCTCCGGGTTCAGCGGCCGGTCAGCCGCCTTGTCCTTCAGGAAGCGCAGCTGATCCCGGGCGGTGTAGAGCCGCTGGAGGCTGGCGTGGGCCGCCTCGATCTGCTCCCGGGAGAAATTGATGGGACTGCGGTAGTGGGCGGAGAGCATGAACATCCGCACCGCCTCCAGGTCAAACTCCCTGGCGATGTCCCGCACCGTCCAGAAGTTGTGGAGGGACTTGCTCATCTTCTGCCCGTCCACATTGATAAAGCCGTTGTGCATCCAGTAGCGGACATAGGGTTCCCCCGTGGCGCCCTCAGACTGGGCGATCTCGTTCTCGTGGTGGGGGAAGAGGAGATCCTTGCCGCCGCAATGGATGTCGAAGGTGTTACCCAGGTAGGTCATGGACATGGCGGAGCACTCGATATGCCAGCCGGGCCGGCCCATGCCCCAGGGGCTCTCCCAGGCGGGTTCCCCGGGCTTCTGCGCCTTCCAGAGGGCGAAGTCCGCCGGGTTCTCCTTCTCGGTCTCCACGTCCAGCCGCTCGGAGGCGCCCATCTCCCGGTCCTCCACGGACTGGCCGGAGAGCTTGCCGTAGCCCGGGAAGGCGCTCACCCGGTAGTACACGTCGCCGGAAGGGCTGACGTAGGCGTGACCGTTGTCGATCAGCTTCTGCACCAGCGCGATGATCTGCGCAATGTGCTCCGTGGCCCGGGGATGCACCGTGGCAGGCCGGATGCCCAGGGCCTTGGCGTCCGTCCAGTACTCGGCGATGAAGCGGTCCGCCAGCTCCTTCACCGTGATGCCCTCCTCGTTGGCCCGGCGGATCATCTTGTCGTCGATGTCGGTGAAGTTCTGCACGAAGGTCACCTCATAGCCCTCCCGCTCCAGTTGGCGGCGGAGGACGTCAAAGGTGATGAAGGGCCGGGCGTTGCCGATGTGGAAAAAGTCATACACCGTGGGGCCGCAGGCATAGATGCCCACCTTGCCTTCGTGCAGGGGCACAAAGGTTTCCTTGCGACGGGTTGCGCTGTTGTAAATCTGCATGTTTATTCCTCCGTTTGCTCAGTGGTGTCCTTCAGGCGCTGCTCCAGGTATCTGATCCGCTCCTCGTGGGCCCGTATGGCCAGCTCCATCTCCTGGCGAAGCTCCGGATCCTGTTCCGTCTCCCTGGCGGCGCGGATCTTCTCCAGCCTGCCCTTTGCGGCCTCCAGCTCCAGCTGCAGGGCGCCGCTGTCCCCCAGCGCCTCCCCGTAGACTGCCTGCAGGGAGCGCTCCACCTGCTCCCGGAAGGTAGGGGTTTCCGTGGCCAGGCTCAGGGCCCGGGCGCACTTCAACAGCAGCGAAGCCAGACTCTCCCCGGCCTTGGCGCCCCGGATAATCTCCGTCTGCAGCCGTTCCGTATCCCGGATGTGGGCCTGGTATTCCTTCCAGACCTTGCTCTCCTCCCGGTTCTCGCTCATGTTGCCTCCTCCGCCCGCAGCGGCCTGTTCAGCCGGTTCAGGGCAATGTCTTTCACTACCTCGCCGGCCATGATCAGCCCCATGACCGACGGGACAAAGGCCACGGATCCAGGGGTGGCCCGTCTGCCGGGCTCTCCCTGACCATCTGCGCCCTCCCCGGCGTCCGGCGTCATGGCGGGTTCCGTGGAGTAAACCACCTTCAGCCGGCCGATGCCCCGGCGCCTCAGCTCCCTGCGCATCACCCGGGCCAGGGGATCCACCGTGGTTTCGCTGATGTCCGCCACCCGCAGCAGGGTGGGATCCAGCTTGTTCCCCGCCCCCATGGCGCTGATGATGGGGGTGCCGGCCTCCGCCGCCCGCTGGGCCAGGGTCAGCTTGGCCGACACGGTGTCCACCGCGTCCAGCACGTAGTCGAAACATCGCAGATCCAGCAGATCCGCCGTCTCGGGCAGGTAGAACATGGGGTGGCCGGTGATGCGTGCCTCCGGATTGATCTCCCGCAGGCGCTGCGTCATCGCCTCCGTCTTCAGCATGTCCACCGTGGCACGGGTGGCGATGAGCTGGCGGTTCAGGTTGGAGAGGGCCACCCGGTCCCGGTCGATGAGATCGATGGCGCCGATGCCGCTGCGGACCAGGGCCTCCGCGGCATGGCCGCCCACGCCGCCCAGGCCGAAGACGGCCACCCGGGCTTTCGCCAGGCGGGCCAGCCCTCCGCTGCCCAGCAGCATGGCTGTCCGCGCAAACTGCTCCACGGCAGCACCTCCTTCCCGTCTATGTGATGATAAAACGAATGCCCCGGGATGTCAATCATCTTCCGGCAGAAAGTCCGGCTGTGCGTCAGGCAGGGTCAGGGAGACCAGCATGCTCACCGGGAGGCTCTCCTCCTCCAGCAGCAGGAGCCCCCGGGCCGGGTCCACCCGGCGGAGGATGCCCTCCACCTCCCGGAGGTCCCCCCAGCCCGGCTTCTCCTCCTGAAAGACCACCGCCAGCACCCGCGGCCGCTGTCCCGCTGCCAGGGCGGCGGCAGCCTGCCGCAGGGCGGCGTCCAGGGCCTCTGTCTCCGTCTCCCCCGGGACGGGCCGGGGCACCAGGCGGTGCTGCCGCCGGTCGATCTCGTCGTCAAAGCCCCGCAGCGCCGCAAAGGGCATAAAGATCTTCGCCCGGTCCGCCACCGGCATCCGGGGGTGCCGCGGGGACGGTTCCCATGCCGGACGGCCGGTCAGGTCACCAGCGTTCTCCACTGTCTTCCTCCCCCTCCCCCGCGGCGTGGCCGCCGATGGTCCCGTTCCGCTCCCTGGCTGTGGCGCCCTCCTGGAAATTCAGGCCCCGCAGCATCTTGTTCCGTCCGAATCGCGCCTTGATGTCCGCCACTGTCTGCTGCAGCCGCAGATCCCGGGCCTCCTTCTCCCGCTCCGCCTCCAGCACTTCCCCGGAGGTGAACAGGTCCAGCTGCACCGTCTGGGCGTGCATCTCCGCGTAGGGCTGCACATGGCCGCAGGACAGGCTGAAGCGGCGGATGGGCAGGCCCCGCTGCACCGTCCTGTCGTAGACCGCCAGCACCGCCCGCTCGATTCGCCGTCCCGAGGCGGAGGCCCCCGGCCGGCCGCTGTCGTCGGTGAGCAGCTGGCTTCCGTGGGCCGGCTTGGGAACCTGCTCCCCGTAGTAGCCGGTCTCCACCTGATCCGGCCGGAGTCCCCGGGCGCCTGTCTTGTCATAACTCACCACCAGGGTGATGCCGTCCGTCACCAAGCCTCGTTCTGTCAGCTCCAGCGCCAGCTGGTCCGCCATCTCCCGGGCAACCACCCGTCCCTGGGCAAAGTCGTAGGGCCGGGAGAGCACCTGGCCCATGGAGAGGGAGTTGTCCGCAGGCCGGAAGGCCTTGATCTCCGCCATGCCGCAGGCTTCCGCGCCCCAGGCGTGGTCGATGAGGATCTCCGCATCCACCCCGAACTCCCGGTAGAGGCTGTCCTCCTCCGTCAGGCTGAGTCTGGCCAGCTGCCCCATGGTCTCAACGCCGTAGTGGGCCAGGCGCCGGGCAATGCCCTTCCCCACCCGCCAGAAGTCCGTCAGCGGCCGGTGATCCCACAAAAGACGCCGGTAGCTCGCCTCGTCCAGCTCGGCGATCCGCACCCCGTCCTCATCCGCCGGCGCCCGCTTGGCCATGATGTCCATGGCAATCTTGGCCAGATACAGGTTGGTACCGATGCCCCCGGTGGCCGTGATGCCGGTCTCCCGCAGCACCTCCCGGATCAGGTGCCGCACCAGGTCATGGGGGGTCATGCCGTAGAGGGACAGGTAGTTTGTCAGGTCGAGAAAAACCTCGTCGATGGAGTAGACATGGATGTCCTCCGGCGCCAGATAGCGCAGGTACACCTTCTGATAGATCCGTGCGCTGTAGTCCATATAGAAGCGCATCCGGGGCGGCGCCACAATGTATTCCAGCTTCTGCCCCGTCCGGGCCTCCACCTCCCTGGCCTTCTCCACAACCTCAAACAGGCGGCTGCGGCCGGACAGGCCATAGCGCTTGAGACTGGGGGACACCGCCAGACAGATGGTCTTCTCCGTCCGCCGGAGGTCCGCCACCACCAGATTCGCGGTGAGGGGGTCCAGGCCGCGTTCCACGCACTCCACGCTGGCGTAGAAGCTCTTCAGGTCGATGGCCGCATAAATGCGCTCTCCCACGTCCGTCCCTCCTCTCCGCTCGCTCCCCTGATTGTAGCACATTTTGACCGCCGTGAACAGCCCGCCGGACCCCGCAGCGCCTGTGGAGTTTTTACATCGGAGGCATGTCCCAAGTGTTTCATTTCTGTGAATTCTGTGCTATAATCCATGATGGTGTATTTTCCATACCACGCAAGGAAAGAGGCTCTGTGATATGTGGAAACGGTTCCTGTCCCTGGCACTGCTGACGGTGCTGCTGCTTGGCGCCGTATCTGCCCGCGCGGATGTGCCCAAGCCCATCGAGATCATCCCCTACGACCAGCTGCCGGAGCCCATCGACGGTCAGCATCACTATCTGCTGCTGTGTGTGGACCAGTGGTCCAAGAAGCCAGACAACCTGGGCAACACCGACGGCATCGTGGTGGTGACCTTTGACACCCGGGCCCACCGGATCATGCTGACCTCGGTGATCCGGGACGCGCTGGTCCAGGGGCCCGACGGCAAGCCCACCCGTGTCACCTATGTGGCCCACCGGAACAACAACGATCCGGCGGCCCTTTGCCGTGTGCTGAGCCAGCATCTGGGCATCCGGGTAGAGAAGTACATTCTCTTCAACTGGAGCCAGGTGCAGAGCATCATCGACTACCTGGGGGGCGTGGACATCACCGTCACCAACGAGGAGGCCGCCTACCTGAAGCGCTACGCCATCCCCCGGGATTCCACCACCCCCCGCATGGCCAACGCCGGCACCTATCACTTCCGCGGACACTCCGCCGTGATCTACATGCGCATCCGCAAGGCCGGCGGCGGCGGGGACTTCATGCGCACCCAGCGGGTCCGCAACGTGCTGTCCACCCTGGCGGACAACTGCCGGGAAATCACCTATGAGGACGCCAGGGCCCTGGTGGACGAGGTGCTGGACCAGTCCACCCTCACCAACATGAGCCTGAACGACATGCTGGAGGCCATGGACCAGGCCTTCATGCTCCGGGGCTGCACCATGGAGGAGCTCCGGATCCCCATCTCCGGCACCGCCCACGGCATCGACTACGGCGGCTCTGTCCAGGAGATCGACTGGGCCGCCAACCGCGTGGCCATGGATGACTACCTCCAGAACAGCTACCTGGTGCTGAACGAGGCGGACGACGACTTCGGCGATTTCATCTTCGGCCACTGAGGCCCATCCTGTCTGAAAGGACTGACAGCATGAAATGTCCCCAATGCGGGCAGTGGAACCGCGGCTCCAACCCCCGCTGTCTGCGCTGCGGTGCCGATCTGCCCGGCGCTGAGGGCGAAAAAGCCCCCTCCTGGCGCGCGGGGCTCAAGGACGGAGCGCCGGGTGTGCAGCACTACCGGATGGACGAGTACGGCGAGACCGACGCCACGGAAGACGCCCGGGAGCAGCTGGCCCGGGAGATGGCGGATCTGAAGGACCGGAAGGCCGAGGGCGCCCGCAAAAAAGCGCGGATTCTCTCCGGAACCGCTGCCGTCCGGCCTGCCGGGCGGGAAGCCATGGATATCCGCCTCAGCCAGGGCACCGACGCCTACTGGCATACCCTGGGCGGCGCCGACACCGGCACCACCCGCCGGATGCGCCGGGAGCAGGGCAGCCGCACCGTGGTGCGCGTCGGCGGTCAGGAGCAGCCGGAGGAGGATGTGCGCTGGGACGACTCCCGCTCCTTCGACCCGCTGTGGGCGGAGCAGGAGGCCTACGCTGCCCGCTGGCAGCAGCCCTCCGGCCATGCCCCTGCGGCGCCCCGGATGACGTCCCGGCAGCGCTTCTTCAAACGGCTGCTGCGGACCGTCACCATTCTGGCAGTGGCCGCCCTGGTGGGGCTGTGCGCCTTCTTCGGGTATCACTACTTCCAGGAGCGGAGCGCGGCGGCCCGGGAGGAGCGCCGGGCCACGGTGATCGTCTCCATGCTGGACGATCTGGCGGCCCACACTGTCATGATCCCCGGCGCGGAGGGCGCCCAGATCTATATCCGGGAGCTCCACACTGCCTATATTGTCACCGGCGGGTACGCCACCATCGAGATTCCCGATCACATCTGGTATGATGACATCGAGGAGCTCCGCAGCGAGACCATGACCATCACCCTGACGCCCTTCCTGAAGTCAGCCGCCGGGCGCCAGGTGCCCATGGATCTGATCCACTATGACATCGACATCCCTCTGAGCCCCATTGAGCTGATCACGCCGGACAGCCTGCGCACCACGGTATCCGCCGCCATGTACACCATCAAGATCAATGTCCGCCCCGGCTCCAGGGTCACCATCAACAATGTGGACTACTCTGACACCATCAACACAGACACCGGCGATCTGTCCATCAACGCCACGGTGCAGCCCAACGGCGACAACGAGTACCGGATCATCTGCCGGAGCCAGTATTGCCGGGAGAACGAGATCGACCTGGTGCTCTACCGCGAACCCCAGGAGATTCCCCTGGACCTGGCGGCGGACACCTACACCTCCACCAGCATGAAACACATGCAGGTGAACTGCACCACCCTGCCCGGCGCTATGGTGGACGTGCTCTCCCCCCACTCCGACCTGGACATCACCAACCTGAACACCACCGGCACCTTCTCCTTCATCGCCGAGTTTGACCACATCGGCGACAACGTCATCGAGATCACCGCCTCCGTGGCGGGAAAGAAGACGTCCAGGGTGGAGTACACCGTCTACTACCTCCCCTCGCCGGACGTCTACACTTCCAAGGCCTGGCCCCTGAACAAGGCGGACGACTACAGCGAGCTGGTGTCCAACATCTCCATCCGGGCGGAACGGACCCAGGTCTATGTGATCACCGGCTCCGTCCAGTCCTTCCTGTCCGAGAAGCCGGTGCGGGCTATTATCTACACCTCAGAGGATGGCCTGAGCCGGCCTGTTCTGTTGGAGAACCTGTCCAAGACCAAGTGGGAGAAGGGCAAGTTCTACACCATCTACGCCGACGCCTTCTCCACCTACGACGGCATGCCCTGGCTGATTGCCCGTTACACCTACTGACGACGCGAAAGGAATGACAGCATGAACGACCTGTTGATTATCGGCGGCGGCCCCGGCGCCCTCTCCTGCGCCATCACAGCCCGCCAGCGAAACCTCTCCTGCACCGTGATCAGCGCCGGCGACACCTCCGGCTGGCTGGCCCGGGCGGAGCAGCTGGACAACTATCCCGGCCTGCCCCGGGTATCCGGGCGGGAGCTGCTGCGGATCTTCCGCGACCAGGCGGAGTCCCTGGGTGCGTCCTTCCGCACGGGGGTTGCCCGGCAAATCCAGTCCTTCGGCGGCACCTTCATGGTGCTGGTGGACAACGACATCCTGGAGGCCCGGGCCATTGTGCTGGCCACCGGCACCGCCCGGCCGCAGCTGCTCCCGGGGGAGGAGTCGCTGCTGGGCCAGGGCGTCAGCTGGTGCGGCACCTGCGACGGCATGTTCTACCGGGGCAAGCGGGTGGCTGTGATCTCCGCCTGGCACGGCGGCGTGGAGGAAGCCCTCTTCCTGGCGGGTCTGGCCTCCTCCGTGGACTACTTCACCCTGAAGACCCACGAAGCCCCGGCGGATCCCCGGATCACCCTGCGGCCGGAGAAGCCCACAGAGCTGCGCCGGGAAAACGGCGTCCTGGAGGTGATCGCCGGCGGCAGTGCCCTCCCCTACGACGGGGTCTTTGTCTTCCGGCCGGCCGTGGCCCCGGACCGTCTGCTCCCCGGGCTGGCCCTGGACGGCTCCTTCATCCACACCGACCGGCGGATGGCCACCAGCCTGCCCTTCGTCTATGCCTGCGGCGACTGCACCGGCCAGCCCTTCCAGGTGGCCAAGGCCGTGGGCGAGGGCAACATCGCCGCCATCTCCTGCTCGGAGGATCTGGCCCATGCGTAAACTGCTGCTGATGATACTCTGCCTGCTGCTGTGCCTGGGCGCTGCCTGGGCCGATCCCCTCCCCCAGGCGCCGGATCTGGCCGGCTCCATGACCTACCCGGAGGACGCAGCCCCCGCCGACGTGATCTACACCTACACCTACTCCCTGCCCCAGGTGGCGGGCGAAGGGGAGGTCGTGGAGAGCATCAACGCCTTCTACGCCTACCAGCAGAAGGACGTGGGCGACTACACCATCTATGTGAAGAGCTCCGGTGTCACCGACCCCACCCAGCCCGCCTGGAGCCGCTTCACCTACCGGATCACCGCCAACACCGATGCCTACTTTTCCGTCCTGCAGACGGAGGAGACGCTCATGGACGGGGTCCGCAGCGTCTCCTACCAGGCCCAGACCTTCGGCCGGGATACCCGGAAGGCGGGCAAGGTGCTGTCCCTGCCCTACATGCTGGGGATCCTGGACGACGAGGAGTCGGATGAGTGGCTGATGGAGCGCCAGACCAACCGGGCCAACGCCTGCATCCGCACGCTGGTGGCGGAGGAACTGGCGCTGCGCGGCATCGACAGCATCACGGAGGACGACCTGACCTACGACTTCTTCCCGGAGGAGGACTTCTACTACGACGCCGGGACCGAAAGTCTGGTTTTCTTCCTCCAGCCCTACCTCTTCCCCGAGGAGGAGCCCGGGGAGATGGTCAGCTTCTCCTTCACCATCGAGGAGATCCTGGACGAATTGTAAAAAGCCACAAAGAATACAGGCAATCCCGCCTCCTCCCCCCGGGGAAACCTTGACAGCAGGCGCTTCGGGACTATAATAGGAGAAGAAATCCGACAGGACAGGGAGGCATTTCCATGCAGGAAATCAGCATCACCCGGGCCACCGTGCTCAAGGAAAAACCCACGGACGAGAGCAAGCTGGGCTTTGGCAAGATCTTCACCGACCACATGTTCCTCATGGACTATGAGGAGGGCCGGGGCTGGCACGATCCCCGGATTGTGCCCTATGGCAACTTCAGCCTGGATCCCGCCACCACTGTCTTCCACTACGGTCAGGCCATCTTTGAGGGCACCAAGTGCTACCGGCGTGCCGATGGCGGCCTGCAGCTCTTCCGGCCCAAGGACAACCTGGCCCGGATGACCCGCAGCGCCCGGCGCATGTGCATGCCCGCCCTGGACGAGGAGACCGCCTACGAGGGCCTGGTGAAGCTGCTGGAGATCGAGCAGGACTGGGTTCCCCACCAGGAGGGCACCAGCCTCTACATCCGCCCCACCATGATGGCCACGGATGTGATGCTGGGCGTCCATGCTGCGAAGCACTATCTCTTCTTCATCATTCTCTGCCCTGTGGGCTCCTACTACAAGGACGGCCTGAAGCCTGTGGGCATCTATGTGGAGGACGCCTATGTCCGGGCGGTCCGGGGCGGCACGGGCTTCACCAAGTGCGCCGGCAACTACGCCGCCTCCATCCTGGCAGGCCAGATCGCCGAGGAGAAGGGCTATTCCCAGGTGCTGTGGCTGGACGGCGTGGAGCAGCGCTATGTGGAGGAAGTCGGGGCCATGAACATGATGTTCGCCTACGGCAACCGGATCGTCACCCCCGCACTGAACGGCTCCATTCTCCCCGGCATCACCCGGGAGAGCGTCCTGACCCTGGCCCGTCAGCTGGGCTATGAGACGGAGGAAGGCCGGCTGGCCATTGCGGACATCTTTGAGGACGCCAAGGCCGGCCGCCTCACCGAGGCCTTCGGCACCGGCACCGCCGCGGTGATCTCCCCCGTGGGCGAGCTGTGCTGGAAGGACGAGAAACTGATCATCGGCGGCGGCCAGATCGGCCCGGTCGCCCGCAAACTCTACGACACCCTCACCGGCATCCAGTTTGGCCGCATTGAGGACAAAAACGGCTGGGTGATCCGGCTGAGCTGACAGGAGGTTCCATGCTCCGGAAATACCACACCAAGGCCCTGGCCTGGCCCGAGAAGACCTTGAGCATGATGCAGCAGCAAATGCTGGAGGACAGCGAGGCGCGCATTGCGCAGCTGCCTTCCTTTGGTCTGTGGACAGGCTGTACGGACACCAATGTGGAGGAGCTTTGGCATATCTCCTACGACGCCCAGGAGCGCAGCGGCGAGACGGTGCTGCACACCGTTGAGCTGCTGCGGAAGCGTGTGCTGGACCTGCTGCCGGAGGAGCTGCTTTTCCTCCCCGCCGGCGAGTATGACCTGCTGTGCCATCTGATCCGGGAGGGCGGCGAGACGGCCCTGACAGACTGGGGAGACACGGCGCCCGCCGAGAGCCTGGTGCGCCGGCTCTGGTGCACCCTGGAGCGGCAGGGAGACCAGCTGCTGCTGCGCCTGCCGCAAGCCCTGCGGACGCCCATGGGCCGCCTGCTCAGCAGCAAGGCCCACGCCGCGAAGCGGGAGATGATCATGCGGCACCTGGTGGCTGTCTTCGGCGCACTGACCATCTACGGCATGGTCTTCGCCTCAGACGTCCAGGCCTTCTTCGGCAGCCTCACCGAACGCCCTGTGCTGCTGCGCCGGCTGATGCACGCCGGATTTGACTACACCTATACGCCGGAGGGCGCCATGGTGCTGCTCCACCCTGCCCTGGCGGAGCCCGATCACTGGTTCCGCCATCTGGTCCACGTGGATCTGCAGCGCTTCCTGGACATTGACCCGGATGCGGATGTCCCGCAGATCTTCCTCTCGGAGGCGGAGTGCGCCAGTGCTGTGCGTCTGGGCACCCTCATCGCCCCCTGCCTCCGGCCCGACCTTCCCCCGGGGATGGTGGTGGAGGATCTCCGGATGCTGGCCAAGCAGGGCGTCAGCTTTGAAGCCCTCACGGAGGTGCTTGCCGCCCAGCTGGCCTGCAAGCCCACCCAGAGCATGCTGGACGCGCTTCGGGTCATGTATGGCACCACCCCGGGCTTCATCTGTGTCAACTCAAGGCTGGTGCATTGATATGGCATCCCTCACCTTCACCGTGTCCAACGCCGCCGACGGGCAGCGGGTGGACGCGCTGGTTCGACGGCAGCTGCCGGAACTGACCCCGCAGGATCTCCGCGGGGTTTTTGCGCACCGTGACGTCAAGCTGGACGGAAAACGGGTCCGGCCGGACGTCCGGGTCCGGGCAGGGCAGACGATCCAGGTCTATTATGTGCAGCCGGCCCGGCCCGCCATTGAGGTGGTCCATCAGGATGCGGATGTGCTGCTGGTCAACAAGCGGCCGGGAATCTCCGTGGAGGCGGACGAGCGGGGCGGCGCCTCCCTGGAGGAGCTGGTCCGGGACTATGTGCTGGCCGCGGACCCCGGGGCTGCTGTCCCGGTGCCCTGCCACCGCCTGGACAATCAGACCTGCGGGCTGGTCGTCTTTGCGCTGAATCCCCGGGCCGGAGAAATCCTCCGGGATGCCTTCCGCCGGCGGACGCTGGATAAGATCTACACCTGTCTGGTGAAGGGGCAGCCCAAGCCCCCTGCAGCCGTCTGCCGTGCCTGGCTGCGCAAGGACAGCGAAGCCGGCCGCGTGGCCGTCTTTGACCGGGAAGTTCCCGGCAGCCGGGCCATCGTGACCGGCTATGAAACCCTGGAAGCCGGGCCGGTGAGCCGGCTGCGGGTGCACCTCATCACCGGCCGCACCCACCAGATCCGCGCCCATATGGCCGCTCTGGGCCACCCGCTGCTGGGGGACGATGTCTACGGCGACCGGGCCTTCAACCGGGCCATGCACGCCCAGGGCAAGCTCATGCTCTGTGCCACCTCCCTCACCCTCCACACGGATGGTGCACTGCCCGCCCTGGACGGCCGCACCTTTGAGATCCCCTGCCCCTTTTGACCAACGCGAAAAGGAGAATGCCGCCATGAGATACCACATCGACACCATTCCGGTCTGGGACGCCATGCGGCTGGACGGGGAGTGTTTTCTCTGCGCCCTGCAGCGCCGGACGGAGCTGGCGGAGGCCGACCGCTACCTGGGCGCCTCCGTGATGGAGCCGGATGTGCGGGTGCGGGTCAACCGCCTGGGCTTCTGCCGCGTCCACCACGCCATGTTTTTCGCCATGAGCAACCGCCTGGGCCATGCCCTGATGCTGGAGTCCCACCACCAGGAGACCGCAGACCAGACCAGGGAGGTCATAGCCCGCATGAAAAAAGCGGCGGACGCCGCCGCAGGCGCACCCCTGGGGAAGCTGAGCCGCTCCGGTGCCCAGGCTGCCCGGGACATGGCCGCCGCAGCGGAGCAGCTCCGGGAGATGGCGGACAGCTGCGTGCTGTGCGACAGCATCCGGGAGAACATGGAGCGCTACCTCCACACGGTGTTTCACCTGTACCGGACGGACAGCGAGTTCCACCGCTGCCTCACCTCCGGCAAGGGCGTCTGCCTCCCCCACCTGGCGGACCTGATGCGGGTGGCGCCCCAGGAGCTGAACGCCAGGGAGCTGGCCGCCTTTGTGGACGAGATGGGCCGCAATCAGGCGCAGCAGGCGGAGCGGATCCAGGAGGACATCAGCTGGTTCATCCGCAAGTTTGACCACCGCTTCGCCGACCAGCCCTGGAAAAACAGCAAGGACGCCGTACCCCGCACGGTGAACAAGCTCCGGGGCTGGTGCGTGGGCCCGGAGCCCAACCCGAAGGAATAGAAAAGAGGGGGATCACTCCCCCTCGTCGTGCTCCAGCGCTACCCCGGCCTCCTTGAACAGTGCCAGGGAAAACTCGTCCGGATAGCCCTCCCGGTACATCACCCGGCGGATGCCCGCGTTGATGATCATCTTGGCGCAGACGCTGCAGGGCTGATGGGTGCAGTAGAGGGTGGCGCCGTCGATGGACACCCCCAGCTTGGCCGCCTGGATGATGGCGTTCTGCTCCGCATGGGTGGCATAACAGACCTCCGCCCGGGTGCCGGAGGGGATGCCCAGTTTGTCCCGCAGGCACTCCTGCCGGTCGCGGCAGGTGCGAATCCCCGCAGGGGCGCCGTTGTAGCCGGTGGTCATGATCCGCTTGTCCTTCACGATGACGCAGCCGATGGACCGTCCCGCCCGAAAACAGCTGGACCAGCCCGATACCACCTGGGCCATCTCCATAAAGCGCCGATCCCACTTGTCCATGCTTTTTCCTCCCCCGCGGCCACGGCCGCTTTTTTAGTCGATCACCAGTTCCACCGGGCAGTGGTCGCTGCCGAAGATTTCCTGGTGGATGGCCGCCTTCCGCAGCCGGGGGCTCAGGCTCTCCGACACGATAAAGTAGTCGATGCGCCACCCCACGTTGTTGTCCCGGGCGTGGAACCGGTAGCTCCACCAGCTGTATTCCTCCGCGGCATCCGGATGGAAGTAGCGGAAGGTATCCACAAAGCCCGCCTGGAGCAGGGCGGTCATCTTGCCCCGCTCCGCGTCGGTGAAGCCGGGGTTGTTGCGGTTGGCGGCGGGGTTTTTCAGGTCGATCTCCCGGTGGGCCACATTCAGGTCGCCGCAGAAGACCACCGGCTTCTCACGCTCCAGGCCCTTGAGGAAGGCCAGGAAGGCGTCCTCCCAGGCCAGGCGCCAGTCCAGGCGCTTCAGGCCGTCCTGGGCGTTGGGGGTGTAGACCGTCACCACCCAGAACGCCCCCATGTCCGCCGTGATCACCCGGCCCTCGTGGTCGAAGTCCTCCACCCCGATGCCGTAGCGCACAGACAACGGCTCCTGCCGGGTGAACATGGCCGTGCCGGAGTAGCCTTTTTTCTCGGCGGAGTACCAGTACTGGTGGTATCCGGGGAGCTCCAGGCTTACCTGGCCCGGCTGGCACTTGGTCTCCTGCAGGCAGAACACGTCCGCGTCCAGGGCGTTGAAAGCCTCCATGAAGCCTTTTCCCAGGGCCGCCCGGATGCCGTTGACATTCCATGATACCAGCTTCATTAGCGCCTCCGCTATTTTTCCGGCCGTTCCCGGATGCCCACATAGATGATCTGCTGTTTGGCCGGGTACATGTCGGTCTCCAGTTCCTTGCGTTCGACTTCCTTCTTGTTCACATACTTCACCAGCCAGCGGTGCACCTCTGTGCCGTTCTCCGCCTTCTGGAACTCGTAGGTCTCATCCTTGTAGGTGACGTATTTCATGTCCTTGTCCCGGCGTGTCTCCGGCTCCTCGGGTGCGGGGATGGTGATCTCCTCCGTCACAATCTCATAGCTGACGCCATCGCCCAGGCTCTCGCCGTAGATCCACACATTGCACTGCAGGCGTTTGCGATTCCGCTCCGCGCTCTGGACCGCCGCCTTGATGTAGATGGGATGTTCGGTATTGTTGGTGAAGGCAAAGTCGATCTTCTGTCCGCCCTTGCCTACCCACCAGTACACCGTGGCGTCCTTGCCGTAGTCCGTATAATTCACCGCCATGGAGTGGGGCGTCCGCTTGTCGATCTGCAGGTTGGCCCGGGCCGCCGCCTGGTAGATGGTGGTGCTGGCCTGGCAGACGCCGCCGCCGATGCCCTCCTCGTGCAGACCGCTGACATACTCCTCCGCTGGGAAGAAGCCGTTCTCCACGGTCCGCTGACCCACAATGTTGTTGAAGGAGAACTGCTGCCCGGGCTGTATCACCGTGCCGGAGACCAGCTCAAACGCCCGGCGGATGTTCTTGTTGCGGTCCTCGGTGCTCTTGGTGGGCGAGATGGGGGTGGTGGCGTAGCCCCGCAGCGAGTACATGCCGCTCCTCAGGGAGGCCACGGTCACCTGGGGCTGGATCTCCTCCGGCGCCAGCGGGATCTCGCCGCTTTCCATGTTCTCAAAGCGGCGGTAGAGCTCCGCCTTCAGCGGCTCGGTGTCCAGCATCCGCCCGGCCACCTCCGGCTTGAAGGAGAACGGATCGGTGGCGTCCGGGTTGAAGCCGGTCATCTCCGCATCCTCCGGCATCCGGTAGAGTTCCTGGGCCACCAGGGCCAGGATCCCGTCGATTTTCGCGGTGTCCGGCCGGATGGAGGAGCCCTCATACGGCTCCTCCGCCAAGCTGCGCATATCGGCGTACCGCGCCTCCAGATCCCCGGTGTGTCCGCGGCTCCAGGCCTGGTTGAGGGCATCCTCCACGTCCACGGTGATCCCCAGGTCCTCGGACCGGATCTCCCGGAGGGTCTCCCCCTCCCAGGTGAGCCCCACGGACCAGGCGCCGGCGGAGGCCTGCTGGTGCGTGTTTACAGCTTCCCGGGCCTCATCCTGCGTCATCCCGCCCAGGTCAATGCCGTCCACGTACACACCCCTGCAGAAGCGGTCGTTGTACGCGTTGACCTCCGCCTCCATGGCGCGCCGGGTCTGCACAGCCTGATAGCCGCGCCAGCCGCTGTAGCCCGCGAAGACCAGCGCCGCCGCCGCCACCAGGATCAGCAGGATCTTCACCGCCATACCGCCGCGAAAGCGCGGCTTCTCCGCCGGTGCGTCGTCCTTCCTCTGGGTTTCCTGTCCATTCCGCTGGGTGCCCACCGGCCGATAGCCGGCGGACCAGCCCCAGGGATCCCCGGTGGTGTTCTGACGGGTGTTGCTGCTGCTCTCCCCCTGGAGGGCGGCGTAACCGCCTGCGCCTCGGGAAGCCGGCGCGCCTTGAAAGCCCTGTTCCTGCCTGGGCCAGGCCGGCGGGTAACCCTGCGCGCCTTGTCCCTGGGTGTACCAGCCGCCCTGCTGATAGCCGAAGCCCTGGGGGGCCGAAGGCTGCGGCGCTTCCCGGGGCTCCTGCTGCATTTGTGGCGCCGGCCGGGCCTGGGGACGGTAGGATTCATAGCCGTATACGCCCCCCGCCTCGGGGGGATTGGCATACTGTACCGGCTCCGGGACAGGCCGCTGCACGCGGCTGGCGTCCTGCGGTTCCGCCGGTGTCTGCAAGGCCTGGGCGGCAGCCTGTGCGGCCGCTTCCTCCGTTGCCCGCCGCTCGCTTCTGCGGTGTCGGACGCGCGGCTGAACCGGTTCCTGATTCATCTCCGTCAAGGCTGCCACCCCCTTTCCTGATCAATCGCTGTCTCTCTCACGTTATGACTGTTCCGCGCCCTGTTCCATGGCCGTCCACAGGGCTTCCACATCCTTTTCCGCGCTGTGCCATGCCCGGGCTGTACAGCCCACAGCGCCCATGCCACCCTCACCTTCCCGGTGGAAATCGCTTCCCCCGGTCACCAGCAATCCCCGGCGGCGGGCCATCCGTTCCAGCGTCTCATAGCCGCTGAGCCGGGCGGAGGGGTGATACACCTCCATGCCCTGCAGGCCTTGCCGCTGCCATGCGTCCAGCAGGCTCTCCAGCATTTCATCCGCCAAGTGCAGGTGGCGGGGGTGAGCCAACACGGGCACCCAGCCGGCCTCCTGCGCCAGACAAAGCGCCTCCGCCATGGTGAGCTTTTCGCCCTCCACATAGGCAGGGCCGTTTTCTCCGATCAGCCGGTCATAGGCCTCCTGGATGGTGGACACGTACCCGGCTTTCAGCAGGGCTTTGGCCAGGTGCGGCCGGCCCAGGGTCCCGTGGCTGTCCTTCCTGACCTCCTCCGGCGCCAGGAAGATGTCCATGGCCGCCAGCCGATCCAGCATCTGCTGCAGGCGCCGTTCCCGCTGCTGCGCCAGTGCCTCCAGCCGCTGCACCAGCGCCGGGGCGGGCCGCAGGCCGTAGATCAGCAGGTGCAGGCCATAGCGGTCCGCCAGGCTCAGCTCCGCCGCCCAAGCCGTCCGGATCGATGGATGCAGCCGCAGCAGCGCTTCGCTGCCCCGGAGGCTGTCGTGGTCGGTGATGGCCATACAGTCCAGCTCCGCCGCCTCCGCCCGGGCCAGCAGCTGCGCCGGTGTCAGCTCCCCGTCGGACCACTGGGAGTGCATATGCAGGTCAGCCCTCATGAATCCCCGTCTCCTTGGCCGCCGTCACGCTGTCCCCGCTGTGGGGCTCCACGATGGCCAGGAATTCCTTGCGGTTCAGGGTCTGTTCCTTCTCCAGCCCGGCCACCAGCTGTTCCATCTCGGCTTTGTGAGCCTGCAGGATGGCCTTGGTCCGTTCGTAGCACATGTCCAGCATGCGCTTGATCTCCGCGTCAATCTGCGCCGCTACGCTCTCGGAGTACTCGCGGCTCTGGCCGAACTCCATGCCCACGAAGACCTCCTGGTCGCTGGCCAGGTACATGGTGCCCAGCTTCTCGCTCATGCCGAACTGCGTCACCATGCGGCGGCACAGGTCCGTGGCCCGCTTCAGGTCGGAGGAGGAGCCGGTATAGACCTCCCCCAGGAAGACCTCCTCCGCGGCATGGCCGCCCAGCATCATGCAGATGGTGTCCAGCATCTGGCTGCGGCTCATGCTGTCATGCTCCTCCGCCGGGAGGGACAGGGTGTGGCCGCCGGTCTGTCCCCGGGGCACAATGGTGACGAGGTGCACATCGTCACAGCCCGGCAGGAAGTGCCCCACCAGCGCGTGGCCGCTCTCGTGGACAGCCACCATGTGCTGATCGGCGGGGTTCACCTTGTGGCTCTTCTTTTCCGGGCCCATCTGCACACGGCTGATGGCCTCCACCAGGATGGGCTGGTCGATCTTGTCCTTCCTTGCCCGGGCCGCCAGGATGGCCGCCTCGTTCATGACGTTCTCCAGCTCCGCGCCGGTGGAGTAGGGCATGCGCTTGGCGATGTTGTCCAGGTCCACATCCTCCGCCAGGGGCTTGCCTTTGCTGTGGACCTTCAGGATGGCCACCCGGCCCTCCTGGTCGGGATAGTTCACCGTCACCTGGCGGTCAAAGCGGCCCGGCCGCAGCAGGGCAGGGTCCAGGATGTCCCGGCGGTTGGTGGCCGCCATGACAATCACGCCCTCGTTGATGTCGAAGCCGTCCATCTCCACCAGCAGCTGGTTCAGGGTCTGCTCCCGCTCGTCGTGTCCGCCGCCCAGGCCCGCGCCCCGGTGGCGGCCCACGGCGTCGATCTCATCAATAAAGACGATGGAGGGAGCCGCTTTCTTCGCCTGGTCAAACAGGTCCCGGACGCGGCTGGCGCCCACGCCCACAAACATCTCCACAAAATCCGAACCGGAGATGGAGAAGAAGGGCACGCCGGCCTCCCCCGCCACCGCCTTGGCCAG
>JAFWSH010000015.1 GCA_017519405.1 Clostridia bacterium | reverse complement strand
TCTGAAAAGGAGCATCCATCCATGTATCTTGCGGACACGACAGTCCTGTCGAAGGGACATCACCCGGACTTTTACGATTATATGGAGCGCATGTCGGTGCTCGCGAAGCGCCTCTACAACGCCGCGCTGTTCCGCCTCCGCCAGGCCTATACGGGGTGGGAACGGGAGGCGCGGACGGCCAACGAGAAGGCCGTCTTTGAGGAGATCCGCCTCATGCAGGCAAAGTACCCGCGTGTAAAGGTCCGGCGCGTCCTGTCGTACCGGGCACTGGACGCCGTCATGCGGGCAAACGGCAACCCGGATTTCTTCGCAGGCCTCCCCATGCAGACGGCCCAGCGGGTCCTTAAGGAGGCGGCTGATGTGTTCGGCGCATGGCAGTCCGCCCTGAAGGAGTACGGGCGCCGCCCGTGGAAGTTCACGGGGAGGCCGCGCATGCCGAAGTACCTGAAGGGGGACAGGCATACCTTTTATATCACGAACCAGGACGCCGTGCTGTACCCGGCGCGCGTGGGCGGCAGCAGTGCTGCCGGGGCGGAGCTGAAGCTCCCCCGCATAAGGGAAAGGCTGTGCCTCCCGCACCTCCCGGAGGGGAGCGTCCTTAAGGAAGTACAGGTGCGGCCGTACTACGGGAAGTACATGCTCGTCCTCGTGCTGGAGAAGGCAGGGAAGCCCCTGCGGACGGACCTCCCCCATATGGCGGGGATCGACCTTGGAACGGTCAACATCGCGGCCATCGTATCTACGGACCATTCGTCCCGGGTGTACAAAGGCGGTGCGGTCCTTTCCGAGAACCGGTCCTTCCACAAAAAGAAGGCGGAGGCAGTCGGCATCATCACCCGGGGGACGCGGCACAGGCACGCTGACAGCGCGCACCTGAGGCGCCTGTCCCTGCGCCATGACTGTTTCATGCGGGACATGATGCACAAGATATCGGCGGATATCGTGCGCTACTGCACAGAGCACGGCGTCGGCACGGTCGTCATCGGTGCCAGTAAGGGCTGGAAACAGGGGACCGACATGGGGAAGGAGAACAACCAGAACTTCGTCAGCATCCCGCATGACAGGCTGCGGAAGATGATCCTGTACAAGGCGGGGAACGCGGGGATCCGTGTTGTCCTTCAGGAGGAATCCTACACCTCGAAGGCGGACATCAGCGCGATGGACCCGATGCCGGTATATGGCAGGGAGGACGGGACGCCGTCCTTCTCAGGCAGGCGTGTCAGGCGCGGGCTGTATGCCTGCAGCGGGGGCTACAGGATCAACGCCGACTGCAGCGGGGCGGCGAACATCCTGAGGAAGGCGTTCCCGGGCGCGTGGGAAGGAACGGAGGATTTCCGGTTCCTGGCGTATCCGGAGACGGCAGGCTGGAAGGAACTCCAGCGCGGGCGGCGCGCGTAAAAGACCATCACAGGTATTCCGGAGGGAGGGCTGTGCAAGATCCCGACGGATAGGGGGCCAATGGACGGTCCCGCATGCGTACGGCCGGCCGCAAGCGGTCCGAAAGGGGAAACCGGCACGACGGTCAAATATCAAAAGACCCGGAGGGGCTTAAAGCCCGAAGGGCTTTGATACCACCTCCATAGGACGCGGTTCAGCACCGCATGGGGGTGGAGGTTCAT
>JAFWSH010000014.1 GCA_017519405.1 Clostridia bacterium | reverse complement strand
CCTGACCATCTCCACCGAGAAGAGTTTGAACAAGGAGAACAAGGGTAAGATGCTTCGTCAGGAGCGTTACGTCGGCACCATGCAGCGCAGCTTCTACGTGGGTGAGAGCATTACTGAAGATGACATAAAAGCCAAGTTCGAGAATGGTGTACTGAGCCTGATGATTCCTAAGAAGGAAGCTCCGAAGGTTCCTGAAAAGAAACAGATTTTGATTGAAGGATAAACACGCTGCAAGCCTGCAGTCTGGTTCTTACGAGCCGGGCTGCGGGCTTGTTTTTTGTTGACCGCATCGTACACCAGCCCGCAGCCGTCAAACACATCCTCGCCCAGGGTGACGTTGGGCGTGATGAAAATCTGCGTCAGGTTCGGGCAATCCGCGAAGGCACGGTCGCCGATGGCCGTGCAGTCAGCCGGGACGGACACCATGGTCATGGCCGCGCCCTCAAAGGCTTCGGCCTCGATCTCGGTCAGGCCGGTGGGCAGGGTGAAATTCGGCGCGAACTCCGCCAGGGTAACGAGGCAAGCTCTCCCGTTCCGGGTGCCCAGGGCATAGCCGGCGTCGCTGGAGAAGCATGCCGTGTTCCCGCCCACCGGGCCGCCGGTGAAGGCGACCGGTGCCGTGGCCGTGGGCGCCGTCTCCGTGGTCACGCTGATCTGCGAACCCGGGAGGACGGTTTCGCCCACCGCGATGGTCTTGCCCTGGGGCAGGTACAGGTTGTTCGCCACACCCTTGACCGTGTTGCCCGTGATAACGCCGCCGTTCACGGAGGCTGTGCCCATCACGTACACGCCGCCGCCCACCGCGGGGATGCTGCTGCCGCTGCTGGCCTGGTTGCCGGTGATGGTGCCGCCGTTCATGGTCAGGTTTCCCAGCACCCGCACGCCGCCGCCGGAGCCCTGGTTATAGCCGCCGGTGATGGTGCCGCCGCCGGCGCTGTCCTCCAGGACCAGGGTGCCCTCCACGGTGATCACATTGCCGTTCTTCACGGCGCCGGACTTGCCCCGGCTGAGGGTATGGCCCTGCAGGTCCAGGGTCACGGTGACGCCCTCGGGGATGGTCAGCGCCGCATCTGAGGCGGATGCTGTATAGTCCTGCTCCAGGGTCACGGTGCCGCCGGCGTTCACGCGCTCCTGCAGCAGCGCCCAGGGGGTGAAGGCGCGGAAGTTGGCCGTCACGGTCACGTCCGCGGCGGGCATGGTGAAGGACGGGCTGAAGTAGAGCACGCTGCCATTTTTCGCGTCGATGGGGGTGAGGAAGGCCAGGGTCTCGCCGTGGCGGTCGGTGGTGATGGTGACAGGATCCATCCCCTCGCCGGTGAGGGTGAGGGACTGCAGCCGCAGGCCGTTGCCGCCGTCATACAGCGTCTCGCTGAGCAGCACCATCACGTCCACGGTCTTGCCCGCCGGGGCCTCTGTCACTTCGGTGCTCATCCAGGAGGCGTCCACCGCCATCTCCGCCCAGGTGATGCTGTAGTGCCTGGACCACTGGGCGGTGAGGGTGTAGGCGTCCTGATCCAGGGGCAGCAGGGGCCAGCCGGCCTCCATGAGGAGGTCCCGGCCCTCCGCCTGCCAGCCGTCGAAGCTCAGGCCCTCCGGCGGGGTGAAGGTCTCCGGCATGCCCGGCATCATGAATTGGACGCCGCTGCTGTTCCGGCAGAACTTGCCCGCCTCCGGGGTCTCCGACCAGCCGGCCTCGTCGGCGCTGCTGATGACCACCGCCTCGCCCGTGCCGTCGCCGGGCAGGAGGGTCACGGTGATGACCTCCCGCCACACGGCCTTCAGCACGGTGGTTTCCAGGATGGGCGTGGTGAAGTCGAAGGGCGTCTCCGCCACCTCGGTGCCGTCGGTGAGGTACCAGCCCACGAAGGTATAGCCGGCCTTGACCGGCGCCTCGGGCACGACGGCCGTCTCGCCGCTGAGCACCCGCTGCGCCGCCACCTCGCTGCCGCCGTCCGGGTCGAAGGTGACGGTGTGCTCAGTCACCACCTGCCACCCGGCCCGCAGCTCGATGGGCCCGGTGACGGCGGTGTCAAAGTCGAAGGGGGTCCCGGAGACCACGCCGTCCACCACCTGATACCAGCCCGTGAAGGTGTAGCCGTAGCGCTCGTGGGGGCAGGGCTCCGCATGGACATAGTAGGCCTTGCTGATGACTTCCTTGATGCTGGTCTCCACATGGTCCGTTTTGTTGGATCGCGTCCGGATCGTCAGGCGCATGTTGTCGGCAATGCCGATGGCATCATAGATTTTACCGCCCTGATACGAATTGTAGTCACCGGCCGAATTGCCGAGGGCGTGTGCGCGATGCTCATCCGAAGAAGTGTCTCTTTCCGCTTCCATCTGGTGCACCGTCACATCGCCGCCGTTGATGAGTACGGAGCCGAAGGATCGTCCGCCGCCAGACTGTGTGGCGCCCGAGCCGATGCCCGCGCCGTTTTTGCCCAGTACATTTACAGAGACGTTACCGCCGTTGATGACGATCTCTTCTCCTGAACTGCTGCGGTCGGCGCTTCCGATACCCGCGCCGTCGATGTTGTTGATCAGATAGGTGCCGCCGTCGATCGTGATCCTACCGTTGGATTCCATCAGGTCTCCGCCGATACAAGCGTCTCCCGGGTGTTTAATTGCCGCCCGGGTTCGTCAAGTATAATAAGAGATCCTGAGGCTGTGGTCTCCTTGATTGTCAGCGAATTGCCATCTGATATCGATAAAGTTTCTGCAGAAAACAAGCCGGCGTTTTGCAGACGATCAGGAATGGGTCTGATTATAATAGGAATTGTTTACTGATATCTACTGTAATTCTTGGCATGACAGAATCTGCTTATAGTTTTCTTTGCTTTGCTGCTTGTTTTGTGGTGGGTCTGGCTTAGTTAATTACTGCAGGAGCAAAGTACAATCGATAACTTTGAGTTTGTGGAGATGACGAGAATGAACAGGATCAGGATGATCGCCGACCGCAAAGCCAATTACATCTATCACATGCTTTCTGTCGCCCGATGCGGCTATGATAATGATTACGGTGCAAAATACCGCGGTGATTATCCGCAGGAGGACCTGGCCCTGCTGAAAAAGCATGAGCGCCTGATCACCTGTGCGGGCGGCTCGCACTGGGGCGAACTGTACACCCTGATGATCTGCTGGCCGATTGCGGAATGGACCGGAGACGCAAAATCCTTCTATCAGGAGATCATCGATCAGGCCAACCGCGGGGAGGTGCCGGAACACTATCTCGTCCTTGCGCCCGCGGCGCGTGGGATTGCGGAAGTCATGGTCCGGAACTATGATCACTATGTCCGTGAGATCTGGCCGGAGGACAGGCGGCTTCTGGAGGATTATATTGCCCGGGTGATGCCGCTCTTTGAGCGGAACGGCTTTTGAGAGATTTATATCCTCACAAATACTTCCATTGGCATGCGCCTGAAATGCCAGGCGTTGGGCTTGGTTTTTTTCAGAGGGATCGCCCATGGTGAACACCATGAGCGGAATGGTATTCTCCAGCAGCCCGAAGGCCATCGGACACCGACCGGGCGTCGAAGCCGCGTCGCCGGAGACTGTGGATCCCCGGCTCCTCCGGCCTCATGACTCGCTACCTGCCCGGCGTGCTTCAGCGTGTCTTTATGGAAACAATTGGATTCCGGAACCCGTCCAGCCCCGTGCAGATCAGCCGGTTGCTCATGGCGATGACCTCCTCCACGGGGGTCTTTTTGCCGTCCACCACCCACTGCCTGTACAGCTCCACGATCGTGAACTGGACATAGACGATGACCATGTGCCGCTGCCATTCGGGGGTGTTGTTGAACCACGCGCTTTTGTGCCAGGTGGCCGCGTTCACCCGGTCGATCATCGTGTCGCGGATGGAGACATAGCTCGCTGCGCAGGTGATCTTCTCATAGACCTCGCCCTTGCCGACGGAGTAGCGGAAAAAGGCCTCGTTGACCTTGTCCAGCTCCTCCGGCAGGCGGTAGCGGGAGATCTGCTCGATGTACTCGGAGGAGATCTCCACCTGCAGTTCCAGCAGCAGGTCGTCCAGGGCGGGGTAGTAGCGGTAGAAGGTCTTCTTGTTGATCTTCGCCCGCTCGCACAGCTCCTTCACCGTCATCTCGTGGTAGTCCATCTCGCAGATCATCTGCTCAAAAACCGTGCGGATGGCCCTGATGGTTTTCTGCACCCGCAGATCCTCGGTTCCCGTCAGCTTCATGCCGTCCTCCAAACTTTATGCAACGCTTTTGCGGAAAAGGTGGCATAAGGGTTCATCGTGGAAAAAGTGACCATTGTTTCTGTGCTTACGGTCCATTATAATCAAACCGTAAGAATTAAGCAACCCGGGTTGCTGAGGAGGAGAACGCGATGGCAAACCTGATCCTGTACTACTCCCGCAAGGGCGAGAACTATGTGAACGGCAGCATCCAGAGCATCAGCAAGGGCAACACCGAGCGGGTGGCGGAGTTCATCCGGGAGGCTGTGGGCGGCGACCTGTTCGAGGTGGAGCCGGTGCGCGAGTATTCCGCGTCCTACATGACCTGCATCAAGGAGGCCCAGGCCGAGCAGCGCGGCAACGAGCGCCCCGCCGTGAAGCGCCTGCCGGAGAGTCTGGAGGGCTACGACACGATCTTCATCGGCTATCCCAACTGGTGGGGCACCATGCCCATGTTCATGTTCACGGTGCTGGAGGCCTTCGACTGGACCGGGAAGAAGATCGTGCCCTTCTGCACCAACGAGGGCAGCGGGCTGGGCTCCAGCGAGCGGGACATCAGGGCCGCCTGCCCCGGCGCGACGGTGCTGCCCGGGCTCTCCATCCACGGCGGCAGCGCGGCTTCTGCCGAGAAGCAGGCGGCAGTCTGGGCGAAGAAGAGCGTGTAAGGAGGAAGACCATGAGGAAGCTGCTTGCCGTCATCCTGCTCCTGGCCCTGCTGCTCCCGTCCGCCCTGGCGGAGGAAGCCGCGCCCCAGGTACTGGTAGCCTTCCTCTCCCGCGCCGGGGAGAACTACAACGTGGGCGTGGCCCGGGAGGGCTCCGCCAGCACGGCCTATGCGGGCTACATTGAGAAGGGCAACACCGCCATGATGGCGGCGGTCATTGCCGAGCTGACCGGCGGCGACCTGTTTGAAATTCAGACCGTCACGCCCTATCCCGAGGACTACGCCTCCATGCTGCGGGTGGCCCAGGAGGAGATCGACACCGACGCCCGCCCGGCACTGGCCGCGCAGGTGGAGAACATGGCGGACTACGACGTGATCTTCATCGGCTACCCCATCTGGCACGGCCGGATGCCCCAGGCGATTTACTCCTTCATCGAGGCATACGACCTGACTGGCAAGACCGTGATCCCCTTCAACACCCACGAGGGCAGCGGCCAGAGCGGCACCCAGCGGGTGATCGAGGCCGCCCTGCCGGGGAGCACCGTGCTGCAGGGGCTGGCCATCCGGGGCAAGGTGGCCCAGGAGGATCCGGAGCAGACCCGAGCCCTGATCGAACCATGGCTGGAGGGAATGAACATGAAAAAAGCGAACACCGGCGCGGAGGCCGAGGTGCTGACCGCCTCCGTCACCCTGACGGCAAGGGTCTACGGCGCGTCCGGCAGCTGGACGCTTCCGGTCAACGCCCACTTCACGAAAATCGACGGGCAGTGGATCGCCCACAACTGAAGGAGGAATTCTCATGGAAAGCATCAAGCTGAACAACGGCCTGACCTGCCCGACGGTTGGCATCGGCACCTTCATGCTGGCTCCGGCGGACGCGCAGAACAGCGTGCGGGAGGCGCTGAAGATGGGCTACCGCCTGATCGACACCGCCAACGCCTATGTGAACGAGCGCGCCGTGGGCCGCGGCCTGCGGGAGAGCGGCGTAAAGCGGGAGGAGATCTTCCTGTCCACCAAGCTCTGGCCCTCTGAATACGAAAACCCCCATGCGGTGGAGGAAACCCTGGCCCGGCTGGGCGTGGACTATGTGGATCTGCTCTACATCCACCAGCCCGCGGGCAACTGGCTGGCCGGCTACCGGCAGCTGGAGAAGGCGTACCGGGAGGGCAAGGCGAGGGCCATCGGCATCTCCAATTTCGAGGGCAAGTACATCGCCGAGCTGGAGACAAAGTGGGAGATCGTGCCGCAGTTCATCCAGGTGGAGGCGCACCCCTACTTCGCCCAGGACGAGCTTCGCATCACACTGGACAAGTACGGCATCCGGCTCATGAGCTGGTATCCCCCTGGGACACGGCGACCGGAGCCTGATCGAGGAGCCGGTTTTCCGGGCGCTGGGGGAGAAGTACGGCAAGGCCCCCGCCCAGGTCATCCTCCGCTGGCATATCCAGATGGGCTTCGTGGTCATCCCCGGCAGCAAGAACG
Organism: Clostridia bacterium; assembly: GCA_017519405.1. Lineage (GTDB taxonomy): Bacteria > Bacillota > Clostridia > Christensenellales > Aristaeellaceae > RUG11272. The sequence continues at coordinate 155,853 of JAFWSH010000014.1, read as the reverse complement.
TGGCCCACATCCGGGACAACCTGGACATCCTGGACTACAGCCTGACGGACGACGAGATGGCGGAGATCGCCAAACTCAACAAGGGAAAGCGCTACTACACCCGCACGGAGGAGGCGCTGGCCGGGTTCGCCCTCTGGCGGCCCACCTATGAAGCAGAGTGACTGGTATCGTAAGCTCCTTTGTATGGCATCATTTCAATCAAGCCACCTTTCTGTCTTCTTCGTCATCGCAATCTGCGGTTTGCCGGACAGCGATCATGGGATCGGTCCGGGTAGCATTACAGAAGGAAGATGAGCCCCAGGAACATGACCGCTCCGGCCCAGTTGCCCGAGCCGCCCACCCGCGCGGGCAGCAGGGCCAGCATCAGCGGGAGGATGTTGAACACACAGGCCCAGCGGGGTAGCGGCGTCCACCCGCTGACCACCGGGACAAAGAGCGACACGCCGAAGATCAGGAAGCCGAGATAGCAGACGATCAGGGTGACGGATGTCGTTTTGAAAAACTCCGTGATCAGCTGCCGGGCCTCCTCCGTCCGGCCCAGCTTCACATACAGCCACTCCGGCACGCCGCAGAACACATGGTGCGCCATGCCGAAGGTCAGCACCATGACCGTGCTGATCTGCATCAGCAGGGCGCAGGGCGCCGAGAAAGCGCGCATCCAGTCCGCCAGCGCCAGATAGCCAAAGCCAAAGAGGAACATGGCCAGGCAGCCCAGCAGCATGGACAGCAGCGGATTCCGCAGCGGCAGATCCCGGAACGCTGCGGACAGCTTCCCGTTGTCCTTCATGTCCTCAAAGCGGAACCGCCCGTGGGGCAGATAGGTCAGCAGGCAGTCGGACACGCCGCAGAGCAGGTGTCCGGCGATGGCAAGCAGAAACGCGATTTTCATGGTGCTCATGATTCATCCTCCGTCAGAAAAGCATATTCAGTCCAGCCACCGCCAGCCCGGCGATGGGACAGACGATCAGCGTCCACAGCAGGCCGTGCTCCGGGATGGCCAGCGTCTTCAGCCACTCCCAATGCTCCCAGGCCTTGCAGTGCTCTGCCCCCTTGATGAAAGGTTTGGCTTTGGGTGGCAGCCAGCAGTCCAGGATGATGAAGTCGGAAAGGCTCACCATGGTCATTTCCGCATAGCCCGCCCAAAACAGGTTCCTAAAGCCGGTCATCCCCGCAAAATGCGCGCTGATGGCCCAATAGACAAACAGCACCAGATACAGCGGATACAGGATCAGCTTCATGGTGCGTACATCCTTCTTCACCACAAAAGGAGCCGCCGCCTGTCTGATCTCCTTCGGGAACATGGTGCTGTACGCCTGCGGCACCAGCAGGAAGCCGAGCCCGGCCACCGCGTTGAACAGCAGGGACATGGACAGTCCGTCCAGGATGATTCTCGGCCAGTTCATGGTTTCCTCCTCCTCCGGATGATTTCATCGTGGCAGGTGTCCCCATCCGACAGGTCCGAATGCCGGATGAAAGTCACGTGCCGGTGCAGGTTTTCATACGAGGTTGTGTCCGTCATGCAGAAGATCTTGCACAGACTGCGGATGCCCCAGGCCTCGAACATTTCGACGTACACGCATCTGGAGATGCGGTATTCGATTCTGTCTTCGCCGACGTCAAATCGGTCATAGGTGATGCTGCCATCTCTGACCCGTCTGTCATGATCGGATATATTCCATTTTTTCGCGATACTGAAGCTGTTCGGCAGCAGATCAATGACGCGGATGATCCGCCGGAAGAAGTTCCGCCGGCGCGTAAACCCATGGTTGATCGTCCCGATGATTTCCCCGTCGGAGAGGCCGAGGTCCTTCAGTTCCAGACACATGGCGATCACGGCATAGACATGGGCCGTATTGACGGTGGGATAGACGCTGTGCGCCTTAAAGCTGTCAGAGGCGTACATTTCCCGCAGCCGCGACTGATAGGCCGCGGTTTTTTCTTCGACATTCTGAATATTTCGGAAAGCCAGTGCTTTGCGGTACACCTTGCCGTATTTCCGGATGGTTTTCTCCATCGGCGCTCTCACCTCCCGTTGAGCAGCATGATCCCGAACCAGAGGATCATGCTCTCGCTCATCAGCCCGTTGGTGAAGCCCAGGCGGAAGGCGCTCACCGGCAGCAGCAGGGAGATGCCCTTCAGCACGGCATAGATCACCAGCACATTGGTGAAGGCCATCCACCTGGGGAAAACCGTCTTTCCGCTGAACTGCAGCCAGAACCAGTACAGGAACACCGGCAGCATCAGCCCCTCGCTCACCGGCACCAGCCAGGCGAGCTGACGGAACAGCCCCTCGCAGACGGGCAGTGCGGAATCGGCGTAACCGTTCCCGTGCATCCAGGCAAACAGCGTCAGGATCATGACGTAGAACAGGTGCAGGGCGATCCAGGGCGTCAGGCCGAAGGCGTTGAGCCAGTGGTAGACCCTGCGATGCCTCTCCTCCCGGATGGATCCCTCCACCGCGAATAGGGCGATGCCGTACAGGATGATCCCGGGAAAAGCCAGGGCCATGGCCAGGTTGAACCGCCATTGCGGGATGGACGCCACGCCTTCCGTCAGCCAGGACAGCGTGCCGTGATACGCGGGATTGCCAACCATCATCAGCCAGTCCCCACCGCCGTAGCACAGGCAGCCCAGAATGCCGCAGAGCAGCGCGGCCTTCGGGTGCTTCTTCATTCGGTCCATCACCTCGCTCCCATGATGCTTCCGATCAGCCAGTATAATCCGCCCACCACCGCCGCCAGCGGCACCGAGAACGGGATCAGCTTCAGCAGCTTCCATTGCTTCACATGGACGCTGTGCCAGGTGTCGTTGAGATCCTCCGTGCCGGGGATCAGCCACCAGTCGGACAGGGCCACCCAGATGGTGTCGATGAACAGCCAGTCGAAGAATTCCGCGCCGAGGAACAGCGCGTAAAACTGCCAGCAGCAGTCCCAATAAGTCCTCGCGCCGTTGATCCCGAGGATCATGACGCCGGGGATCACCAGCATCCAGGCGATGAGCAGGCCGAAGGCGAACCTCTTTCTGCTGCGGAATTCCGCTTCGGTGATCAGGCCCAGGGCTTTGACCCGGTCGATCATCGCCTGCGGATAGAAGAAGATGCCCCCGACGGGGCCGCGCCTGTGCACCAGCACCGCCATATAGGCCGCATAGCAGCCCCACAGGATCAGGATTTCCATAACAATGGTCCAGAACATGCTTACCCCTTCCCTTTTTCAAACTTGAAGCAGAAGTCGAGCCCCGCGTAATTGCACCGTTTGACGGTCACGAAGCCGCTCCTCAGGGCCTGCGCTTCAAACTCCTTCATCGAGAACAGCGGCTCCTCCGCGTGATCCCAGTGGAAGAGTGCGTCCGTCAGGTGAACCCCTTTTCTCGTCAGGTCGTTGATATACATCTCGCCGCCGGGCCGCAGCACCCGGAACGCCTCATCCAGAAACCGCCGCCAGCCCTCCACATGGTGCAGGATCATGAAGTCCACGATCATGTCGAAGCTCCCGTCCGCAAACCGGCTCAGATCGGCCGCGTCCCCCCGGACAAACCGCGCGCCGGGCAGCCCCAGCGCCTCCGCCTTTTCCAGCTGCTCCGGCATGATGTCCATGCCGGTATAGCTTTTCGGATGGTCCTTGACGATCAGGGACGCGGAAAAGCCGGACCCGCAGCCCACCTCCAGGATGTCCTTCCCGGCGAAATCCATGCCCCAGGCCTTGAAGCCGCCGATTTTCATGTGCTCGTTGATCCATTTGCGCCAGCCGGACTGCATGGCGTCGTATTCCCTGAAACTCAGCTTCATGATCAGCGCCTCCTTATCTGAACAGCGTACAGATCCACGCCGCAACGGCCGAAGCTGCCGGAAAGATGACCAGGAGCTTCAGCAGCTGACTTTTGAGGTTGTACCCATATTTCCGGCCATTGTACACGGGCGCTACCTCAGGGCAGTAATGCTGGAAGAAATGGGAACGGCACAGCAGAAACCAGTCAAAGAAGATCATGTCGTAGGCTTTGTAGATCGTAAAGATCAAAACATAGCGCATGAAGAACTGCAAAAGAGAAAAGCCGCTTCGAAAACCATCCCAGACGGCAATGATGCCCACGCCCAGTATCATCAGGATACTGATGATCACCAGTCCCCATCCCATTGCCTTTGCTCCGTAAAACAATTCTTTGTTTCTGGGCTTCAGCAGCTCCAGGGCTTCCTTCGGGGCTGATGAGAAAAACCACTTGTTTGTGCCATCATACTGAATGAAAGCCACGGCCGATATCAACAGGAGCGTGATCGCCGCGCAGAACGCGACGGCCAGGAAGATGGTCAGTAGCATGTTATCCCTCCGAGCCTGCTTTTTTCGCAATCACCGCAATCCAGGGCTTCGATGCATGGTGATGGCAGGAAGATGGGAAAGGCCCCAGTCCGCCATTTTGGCGTGGCCGGAATTCATGCCGCTAAGCATCATCTTGCCCAGGAAGCCCTCCGGCTTCCGTGTCTGGCTGACGTAGTTTTTGAACAGTCCCATGATGCTTACCCCTTTCAAATGCTTTCGGTTCTTTCCCAGCCGTCCCCGGCGTCGGTTCTGTGGCGGACAAAGTCGAAATCGCAGCAGTCCCCTCCCTGGCAGAGGGTCTTTGTGCGCCGGAAATCGGTATAGGGAAGCTCACCGTAATTGATGATGTCGGCATGGCAGAACATGGCGCCCAGCTTCATCAGGCCCTGCTCCTCGAAGATGTGGCGGTAGACGCACTCCCGGCATTCAAAATGGAAGCGGTCCTTCGGATCGTCCAGGTGCCATTCATAGCGCCAGCCCGTCCCGGAGCCGTGCCGGAAGCCGAAGGGCAGGATCTTCTTCATCAGCGGCAGAAAGAAGGGCAGCCTGGCCATCTTCTGGAATGCTTTCGGCGTCAGCGCCCTCCACATCTCCTCCGAGGTGATCCTGAAAGCTTCCTTCTCGCTCCTGCCGTGCTTCTGCAGGGTCTGATAGAGGGCGATGGCAGTGAAGATCTGCGCCATGTGCTTGTAGTTGCCCTGGTCGCAGTACCGCTTTTCCTCCCCGGTCAGCTCCCGGATCCGGGCAAAAATGTCCGACTGCATCGCCGCAGGCAGCGTCGGGACATACCGGCAGTAGCGGCTGATGGCCACCAGCTTTTCGGGCGTGTATTGCTTCATGACGCTTCTCCTCCGTCCCGCTTTTTCGTCATCACAGCCACGGCACAGGGGATGCGGCCCTCGGCCAAGGTGATCCGCACATCGCTGTAGCCCGCGTCCAGAAAGAACTGCCGGTAGCTGTCCAGGGTGAACTGCCGCTTGAAATCCGCCCCGGCCTTCCCCACCGCGGAGGCAAAGGTACTGGTTTTCCCTTTCCGGTCCCTGTTCATGTAGGTGGGGATGATCAGCTGTCCGCCGTCCCGGCACACCCGGTTCAGCTCACCCAGGGCCTTCAGTGGCTCGTCCAGCAGATGGATCACATTCCCGGCCACCACCTTGTCGTAGGCCCCGTCCGGCTCGGCCAGCGCGGTGATGTCCGCCCGGCGGAAGGTGATGTTCCCACAGGCCGCGCAGTTCTTCTCCGCCCGCCGCAGCATCTTCGGCGCGAAATCCGTGGCCGTCAGGGCCTTGCACCTCCCGGCAATCACTTCCGTCAGCAAGCCTGTCCCGCAGGCGCACTCCAGCACACGATCCTCCGGCCCGATCAGCTCCGCGATGAGGCGCCGCAGCGCCCGGTGGGTTTTCCGGTTCACCACATTCACAAACAGATCATACACCCCCGCGACCCGGTCCCAGAACATCAGCGCTCCCTCACTTCCTGCCGGTCAGCAGCGCCGAGCCGCTCAGCCCCATCCAGGCGGCTTCGGCCTTCCTCATGAACCTGCCGTCGGTCGTGTCGGTCAGTTCCACCTTTTCATAGCCCATGTCCCGGAGCTTCCGCACGAAGGCCTGCATGTCGCCGTACTTCGTGCGGGAGAAAATGTCATGGATGACGAAGGTGCCGCCCTTCTTCAGCGTGCGCAGGGTCTCCAGCAGATACTTTTGCCGGTCGCCGGGGATGTTGTGGTAGACGTAGTTGCTCACCACGGCGTCGAAGGTCTCGTCCGGGAAGTCCAGATGCGTAGCGTCGCCCTGGCGGAAGGTGATCCGGGCGACACCCTCGGCCCGGGCGTTGCGCTCGCAGAGCTCCTTGCTGAAGGAGGCGTACTCCTTGCCCCAGCGGTCGATGCCGATGATCTCAGCCTGAGGATTGCGCTTGCCCACGGCGATGCCCAGCGCGCCGCTGCCGCAGCCCACATCCAGGCATTTGCCGCCCTCGGGCAGCTTCACACAGGCCGCTGTGCCCTCAATGATCTGCCTTGACATCTGACGCCTGCCGTTGTAGTCAAAGGCCCGGTACATCTGGACAGCCCAGAGGGTCAGCCCGCAGAAAACAACAGCGATCACCCCGAAGGCGATGGTCAGCACCGTTCTCAGCGTGCCCTCCGGCAGCAGCTGAAAGACCGCCGCCGCGACACCGCAGCCCAGGAACGCAAACAGGAAGGCATGCACCATGCCCTTGGGCATCCAGTTCTTGTAATCAGGCTTCATGATTCACGTTTCCTCCTTTTTCCTCACGCTGACCAGCAGGCCGTTTTCCTTCCTCACCAGGTCATAGTCCTGTGCGAGGGGATGGCGGTCTCCCACAATACAGTAATCGCAGCAGGGTGATTCCACGCACGTTCCCTCGCGGATCAGGCATGCGTGGAGTTTTGCATGGCGATATCGTGATTCCATACCGGCACATGTTCGTTTCCCTCCCGGATGCCGACACCCTCCGGATCAAAGCGCACGATCCGGATCTCCCCTTAAATGCTCCAGCCCGCACTGGCTGCCTGCAGCTGTGTCATGCGGCGGAAGATGCTCTTGTCCTTCGCCATCAGCTCCGCGGGGCTGCCTTCCTCGGCCACCTTGCCATCGGCGAGCACCACGATCTTGTCGGCGGCCTCCACCGTGCGCATCCGGTGGGCGATCACCAGCACGGTTTTGCCCTGCAGCAGGCGGGACAATGCTCCCTGTACCTTGGTTTCATTTTCCACGTCCAGGGATGCGGTCGCCTCATCCAGCAGCACAATCGGCGCGTTTTTCAGCAGCGCCCGGGCGATGGAGATGCGCTGGCGCTCGCCGCCGGAGAGCTTCGCGCCGTTTTCCCCGATGGGTGTCTGGAATCCTTGGGGCAGCTTCTCCACAAACTCATCACAGTTGGCGGCCCTGGCTGCGGCCCGCACCTCCTCATCGGTGGCGCCGTGCCTGCCCAGACGGATGTTTTCCATCACCGTGTCGTCAAACAGCACCACATCCTGGAACACCATCGAGTAGTCGGTCAGCAGGACTTCCGGGTCAACAGTGGCAATATCCACGCCGCCCACCGTGATCTGTCCCTGATCGATGTCCCACAGTCTGGCCGCCAGCCTTGCGCAGGTGCTTTTGCCGCCGCCGGAGGGCCCCACCAGGGCGGTGACCTCGCCCTCCTTCGCCGTGAAGCTGACGCCCTTGAGCACCTGCTTGTCGTCATAGGAGAAGACGACATTCCTGAATTCGATATCATGTTCTCTGGGTGCAAAGCGTTCCGCGCCTTCCGCCGTGGGCGTATCGTAGATTTCGTTCAGCCGGTTTGCGGACACCTGGCTCATGAACATTTCGGCGATCAGGGCCAGGGCCTGGTCGAAAGGCGCGTACACCCGGGTGATCACCAGCAGGAACATGAAGAGCAGCATAAAGTCGATCTGCCCGGAGAGGATCAGCCCGGTGCCGGTCAGGATAGTGGTGGCCACGCCCAGACGCATGATCACGCTGGCCCCGTTGACGAACAGGCCTGTGACCAGTTCGCCGTGGATGTTGGTCTTTTCGTGCCGGTCGATCTTGTCGTTCAATGCTTGCAGAAAGCGCTCCTCCTGGTTGGTGGCCCGGATCTCCCGGATGTTTTCCAGCGTTTCCTGGATACCGTCGGACACCTGCAGGCTGTCCTGCTTCAGCTTCTCGGAATTCCGCCGGGACAGCTTCCGGCTGCCGAAGAGCAGTGCGAAGGCCACCGGCACGCCCCACAGCACGGCGATCGCCAGCCGCCAGTCATAGCAGAACAGAGCGATGGCGATGAGGGCTGTGGAAACACAGGAGCCGTACAGGTATCCCAGGCAGTGGGACCACACATGCTCCAGCCGGTTCACGTCGCCCATGATGGTTTCGGTCAGGTCGGCCAGGTCGCGCTTGCCAAAGTAACCAAGCGGCAGCTTCCGCAGTCGCTCCGCCAGGCTCAGGCGGGTGGCCTTCACCTCACCGTACACCAGGCCGTAGGTGGCCTTGTACTGCTGGATATGGGTGGCCAGAGAGAGAACAACAAAGGCCAGCACCAGCAGGATGTATATCCACGCATGGGGCAGCGGCGCGCCTGTCGTCAGCGTGTCCATGTACCTGCTCATCATCAGGTACAGGATCCCCATGCCGCCCATGACCACCAGATTGACGATCACCGTCCAGTAGGCGCCCTTCTTCGTGTTCTTCACGCCCTGGTCGGTGAGGGCGTAACGGCGCTGAAACGCTTTTCCAAACATTTATTTCGCCTCCTCCGCGGTGATTTTCCATTGCACGGCCTGGTTGTAATCCCGCCACATCCGGGCGTACAGGCCGTTCCTGCTCACCAGCTCAGCGTGAGTGCCCTGCTCAGCCACCCTGCCTTCGTTCAGCACGATGATCTGATCCGCGTTCACCACCGTGGACAGACGATGGGCGATCATGATCACTGTGCGGCCCCGCGTCAGCGTGGCGAAGGCCTTCTGGATCAGGGCCTCGTTTTCAGGATCGGCAAAGGCCGTGGCCTCGTCCAGCACCACAATCGGCGCGTTTTTCAGGATGGCTCTGGCCAGCGCCACCCGCTGCTGCTCGCCGCCGGAGAGATAAGTGCCCTCCGTGCCGATCACGGTGTCGATGCCGTCCGGCAGCTTGGCGATGATATCGTCACACTGCGCGGCGGAGAGCGCTTTTTCCACTTCCTGCCGGGTGGCGTCCGGACGGGAGACGCGCACGTTCTCCAGGATACTGGCTTTGAACAGCCGGTTGTTCTGGAATACGAAGGCCACCTGATCCATCAGCACATGGGGATCGGTGTCCCGCACGTCCACGCCGCCCACCTTCACCGCGCCGGAGGAGACGTCCCAGAACCGGGGAATCAGGCTGGCCGCTGTGGTCTTGCCGCCGCCGGAGGGGCCCACCAGCGCCACGGTCTGGCCGGGCCTTACAGAGAAGGACACGTGATCCAGCGCGGGCAGCTCCGCCCCGTCGTAGGTGAAGGATACGTCGTCAAAGACCACGCTGTTGTCCCCGGGGGCTTTCGGATGGTCGGTGATTTTCAGCGTCGGCGCACTCATCACCTGGTCGATCCGGCCCAGAGCGGTCCTGGCCAGCATCATGCCGCTGGCGGCGAACATGATCCGGGCCAGGGCGGTGGAGATGATGGCCGAGAACACGGCGTAGAAAGCAAAGTTGGTCACGAAGCCCGCAAAGGTGCCGGCGCTCAGGGCGGCGGGAGCCAGCAGCAGGGCGACGGGAACCAGAAAGACGAAGGCGCCCTCTGTCGCGGTCAGGTTGACGGCCTGGGGCACCTTGCATACGTCAGCCTGGTAATGCTCCGCCTTGGCGCTGTAATCCTCGATGGCCTGCTTGAAGGCCTTGAAGGAATATACGGTCTGCTGGAACACCTTCACCACCGGAATGCCCCGAACGTACTCTGTGCCCGCCTTGCTCATGGTGTCCTGGGCGGCCTGATACTCCGCCATCAGCCCGGCGTTTTTGCCGCCCATCATGGTGCCCAGCGCCCCGATGGACACCACCGCCGCCAGCAGGCAGGCGGCGCCCATCCGCCAGTCGAACACAAACATCAGCACCAGCATCGCAATGAACATGGCGACGGTGCCCACGATGTCCGCCAGGTTATGGGCCAGCAGGGTTTCGGTTTCGGCGGCCGCGCCGTCCAGGCGGTTGCGCAAAAGCCCGGAGGCGTTGCTGTCAAAAAAGCCCAGTGGCGCTTTCATCAGATGTGCCATGCCCTGCTTGCGGATGTTGGACGCCGTGCGGAAGGCCGCCAGGTGGGTGCACATCAGGGCGCAGAAATAGACGATGATGCCCGCCAGGGCAAAGGCGAAGGCCATCCAGCCGTACCGGGCGATTCCCACCGCCTCCGTCCAGTTGGGGGCCACGGCGATCAGATCCCGGGCCACCAGCCAGATGCAGATGTAAGGAAGCATCCCCAGCACCATGGCCACGGCCGACAGGCCCAGCCCCAGGAAGGTGAGCCCCTTGTGCCTGCCCGCATAACCCAGCAGCACCTGCAGGTCATTTGGTTTCTTATTCTTCATTTCCCGAACCTCCTTTTGCTTTTTTCATCACGGCCAGCAGGCCGACAAACATCCACAGGTTCCCGATGCTGATCCAGCCGGCCGTCAGGGCGTTGCGCAGCGGCGTCTCCGGGAAGAGCTTCAGCAGCATGGTCAGCGCCATGCCCACCGCCGGGCAGAAGATCCAGCACCATTTGGGGTAAGGCGTCAGCCCTTTGGAAAAGGCGGCGATGTGGGCGATCTGATGCACCAGCCAGAAGATGAAGAACAGGATCATCCCGGGCAGCAGGAAGTACAGGCCGAAGCGGACGGTGGTGTCCAATGCCGTCTCCGGGCCGGCCGCCATCATGTACTTGTAGAAGAACACGCAGGCCAGGCAGGGAACGTGCACGCCGCAGCCGCCGAAGGCCAGGACACCCAGAATGCCGCTGCGGTACGCGTGCGCCATGCGGGCAGAGTACGGCGCGATCATCCGGTGCACGGCGAAATAGCACAGCGCCTCCAGCGGGATCCCGATCAGCCCCAGCAGCGCGGACCAGAAGATCCGGCCGTCGGACAGGTTCAGATAGGCGGAGAGGAAGCCCTCCAGGCCGCCCTTTGCCGGGTCATGCATTCCCCAGCCCAGCAGCATGTCCCCCGCCAGCACCATCAGGGCCGCGGCGATGCCGATCTTCAGCAGATGGGCGATCCTGGGCCAATCCAGCTCCTTATTCATTCGATGTCGCCTCCTTCATCAGCCGCACCATCAGCTTCCAGCCCTCCCTGGCCTCTTTCACGATGGGAAAGACCGGATAGCAGTGGAACATGCCCTCGCCGACAATCATCTGATAATCCACACCGTATTTCTTCATGGCAGCCTCAAAGGACGGCGCGCAGGCATACAGCGTCTCATCGGAGCCGTAGATGAAGGTCACCCGGGGACAGCCCGTAAAGTCGCCCCGCTGCAGCCAGATCATGTAGTCCGGCACGCTGCTGTCCCCGTGGCGCATGATCTCCACCGCGGTCTTCATGTACTGGGCCGGAATGGCCACGTCCTTTTTATCCAGCGCCAGCATCCGCTGCCACTCCTCCTCAGTGGAGACACAGGTGCCGGGAGAGAGGGCCATGATATATCCCGGTATAGGCGTATCCCCGTGCCCGTCATTGATGTACGGTACCATCCCCAGCGCCAGATTTCCGCCGGAGGATGTGCCCAGCACGGAGATGCGCTCTGGGGCATAATCCCTGAGCATCACCTTGTAGGTCTCGTGGATCATCTCATAGGCCCTGGTCAGCGGATAATCCGTGCACAGCGGATAGTAAGGGATGAACAGATCCAGCCCTGTTTCCTTCGCAAACCGCAGTGCCTTTCTGACGGACGCGGGCCTCGGCGCGCTGATCATGCCGCCGCCAATGAGGAACAGATTGGCACGGTCGGCCTTCCTTTTGTGGATCAGCTTCAGCACCGGAAAGCCCATGACCTCCGTCAGGCTGATGTCAAACGCGTCGTCCCGCAATGCCGGGATCCGGTTCTTCGCGTTCTGCCGTCTGCGGTTTTCCAGCAGCTCCTCCGTGCTCTTCCCCACCCACATCCGCTTGAGGCCGCTCCACCGGACCAGCTGTTTCAAAACTTCATACTTGAGTGACATAGGCAACACCTCAAACCTGCGCATGATGTTAGATATGGCTAACCACTCTGGAAAGAGCATCGCCCGCCATGCACTCGTCCATTCGGATTACGCGAATGATGGGCGAATGGAGTTAGTCTACGCTTACTATTATAGCAAAAGAAGCATTCATAATCAAGATGCAATCGAAATATACTGTCTGAGGGCATTCATGAAATCCTCTTAAGCGTTAGATCGCCTTCCGTCTCAATCTGAGTGTTGAGCGGTTCAGCAGATGAAAACCATGGTTTTGTTCACATTGCAGCTTGTTCTATACAGGCGGTAGATCAATCAGAACGAGCATGAGATTACAGATGCCGGAAAGCGGCTTGAAATAAGCACTTTCCGGCATCTTTCTTCTTTATTGACTGGCTTGGTTTCTGCGCCATCTAACGTTTCTGCCAACGGCTGTCGCATTTGTAGGTAACGGGAGCAGAGCTGCACATATGATAACACCAGGAAAAAACCGGAAGATGCTATCCGGGATATTGGCCTGGAGCAATATCAGGTTCAATGATATTCGGTGGGTGAACCATGAAAAGGCTTAGCAAAAGAATAGAAGAATACCACTCTGCTGTTATGACCGTTTTCACCGCTCGTCAGCAAGGAGATGGCACAATCAGCAGGATTCCCCCGCAAATACAGCTCCTCCCGGCTTTACAAATAGTGGTTAGGCAGCTTTTTTCATTTGGCGTCATCAGGTGTCCCTCCGATCGCTTAAGTGGTTCACCTTCCTGCGCCCAAAAGTCGAATTGTTTAACAGGATTGGGCCAAATTATATATTGACGCAGTGTCAGCTATGTGATATTCTTTCAATGGTGACACTGTGTCAGTTTTATTTGGGGAGGGATCGTCCATGTCAAGAGGTTCACCGGCGCTGACGGCAGCCCGTAAGGAAGAGATTGTTGAGGCTTGCGCGAGGCTCTACGAAACCATGAGCTTCAAAGAGATCACCATCAAGGAGATCGGCGCGGCCACCAGCTTCACCCGCACCTCCATCTACAACTACTTTGAGACGAAGGAAGAGATCTTCCTGGCCCTGCTGCAGAGGGAGTATGAGCAGTGGGTGGAGGCGATGGACGCGGTGATGGCCGAACGGGCCGCCATGACGCGTGACGAGCTGGCGCAAACCCTTGCCCGTACACTCGCGGACCGGCCCCGGCTGCTTCGGTTGCTGTCCATGAATCTTTATGATATGGAGGCCAATTCCCGCCCGGAGCGGCTGGCGGAGTTCAAGGCTGCCTATGGCGCGTCCCTGAACGCCGTGAGCCGCATGGTGGAAAAGTATGTGCCTGAGATGGACGGGGACGCAAGGCAGCAATTCCTGTACGCTTTCTTTCCCTTTATCTACGGCATCTACCCCTATACCAGCGTGACGGAGAAGCAGAAGACCGCGATGGAGCAGGCGAAGATCCCGTATGTATATCAGTCCGCTTATGACCTGACCTATACCTGTCTGAAAAAGCTGCTGAACGTGAAGGAGGCTTAATCCATGAAATACACAAAGCTGGGCAACTCCGACCTGACCGTTTCACGGATCTGCATGGGCTGTATGGGCTTCGGCGATGCCGGCCAGGGACAGCACGCCTGGACGCTGGACGAGGAACACTCCCGGGAGATCATCCGGCATGGACTGGAGATGGGGGTCAACTTCTTCGACACCGCCATCGCCTACCAGAGCGGCACCAGCGAGCAGTACGTCGGCCGCGCCCTGCGGGATTTCGCCGGGCGGGACGAGGTGGTGGTGGCCACCAAGTTCCTGCCCCGCACCCAGGAGGAGATCGAGAGCGGCGTCACCGGGCAGCAGCACATCGAGCGCATGATCAACAAAAGCCTGCAGAACCTGGGCATGGATCATGTGGATCTGTACATTTACCACATGTGGGACTGGCAGACGCCCATTGAGGACATTCTGGACGGCCTGAACCGGGTTGTTCTGGCAGGCAAAGCGCGGTACATCGGCATCTCCAACTGCTTTGCCTGGCAGCTGGCCAAGGCCAACGCCATCGCCGAGCGGGAGGGCTGGGCAAGGTTCATCTCCGTCCAGGGTCATTACAACCTGATCTTCCGGGAGGAGGAGCGGGAGATGGTGCCCTACTGCCATGAGGAAGGCATCGCCTTGACGCCCTACAGCGCGCTGGCGGCGGGCAGGCTGTCCCGCAAGCCCGGCGAAACCTCCCGGCGGCTGGAGACGGACACCTATGCCAAATTCAAGTACGACGCGACCGCCCGGCAGGACGGCGTCATCATTGACCGGGTGGCGGAGCTGGCGGAGAAGCGCGGCGTGAGCATGACGGAGATCTCCCTGGCCTGGCTGCTCACCAAGGTTGCGTCTCCTGTGGTCGGCGCAACGAAGTTCCACCACGTGGACGGCGCGGCCAAAGCGACGGAGCTGGAGCTGGCCGAAGAAGAAATTGCGTACCTGGAAGCGCCCTATGTGCCGCATCCGCTGGCGGGCGTGATGGCCCAGAACAAGCCGGCGAACGTCGGGGAGAAGCATGTCTGGTCAACCGGGAATCAGAAAATCTGAGGAGGAGATCACCATGAAAAAGAGGATCGGAGCAACCCTGGCCCTGTAATAAGATTGGTGATTGTGCAAAAATGAACCGGTAAGGAGGATGGCCATGAAAAGACTGTTAGCCGTTACATTGCTCCTTTGCATGCTTTGCACCACCGCTTTTGCGGACACATTGGTCACCAACGGCGGCGTCACCCTGGACACCGCCGACCTCCCTTACTGCACGGCGGACGAATCCGCGCCGGTGGTTTACTTCATCAGCGATATTTCCCCGGAGAGTCTCGTCAAGGCCTACCAGACGCTGGGTGTGCCGCTCTCCGGCCGCGTGGGCGTGAAAATGTCCACCGGCGAGAGCGAGCGCAGCAATTACCTGCGGCCGGAACTGATCGCCGACCTGGTCCACCTGGTGGACGGCACCATCGTGGAGTGCAACACCGCCTATGGCGGCAGCCGCGCCTCCACCGCCATGCACCGGCAGCAGGCGAAGGACAACGGCCTCACGGACGTGGCTGCGCTGGACATCCTGGACGAGGAAGGCAGCATGGAAATCCCGATCGAGGGCGGCGTCCGCATCAACGTGGATTATGTGGGCAGCCACTTCGCCAACTACGATTCCTATCTGGTGCTGACCCACTTCAAGGGCCACGCCATGGCGGGCTTCGGCGGGGCCATCAAGAACATCTCCATCGGCTTCGGCTCGGCCATGGGTAAGGTGTGGATCCACTCCGGCGGCACGAAGACCAGCGGCAGCATCTGGGGCGAGCAGGATCCCTTCCTGGAGGCCATGGCGGACGCGGCCAAGGGCGTGGACCAGTACATGGGCGGCAGCATCCTCTACATCAGCGTGATGAACCGCCTGTCCGTGGACTGCGACTGCGACGGCAGCCCCGCTGAGCCGGACATGCACGACATCGGCATCCTGGCCTCCACCGATCCGCTGGCCATCGACCAGGCCGCCATCGATCTGGTCTACGCCATGCCGGACAGCGGCAGCCTTCGCCGCCGCATCGAGCGGCAGAACGGCCTTTACACCCTGACGGTCGGCGAGCGCAACGGCCTGGGCAGCCGGAACTACCGTCTGGTGGTCATCGGAGAATAAGCCATGGGAGACTGGATTCAGAGAGAAGCCGTCTATCTGTGGTACTACCTGGATATCCAGATCCGGCAGATCGCGCCGTACTGGGCGCTGGGCATCGTGCTGGGCAGCGCGGTCTCCGTGTTTGGCAAGAAGCACATCCATAGCGCGTTTGCCAGCATCGGCCGGCGCAAAATGGGCTGGCTGGGCGTCATCCCGGCCAGTCTGCTGGGCATCGCCTCCCCGCTGTGCATGTACGGCACGATCCCCATCGCCGCGTCCTTCTCGGAGCAGGGCGCAGAGGACGATGTCCTGGCCGCCTTCATGATGTCCAGCATTCTGCTGAACCCGCAGCTGATCTTCTACAGCGGCGCGCTGGGCCGGACGGCGCTGATCATCCGCTGCGTCAGCTGCTTCCTGTGCGGCTGCGCGGCGGGCTGGCTCATCCGGCTGTTCTACAGCGGAAAGGGCAAAAGCTTCTTTGACTTCACCGGTTTCCATGAGGGAAAAAACCGGGACACCGATCCCAACCTGCTGCTTCGATTCCTCAAAAATATCTGGCGCAACATCAAGGCCACCGGCCCCATGTTCGCCCTGGGCATCCTGCTGACGGCCCTGTACCAGATCCACGTGCCCGGCGAGTTCGTCAGCGGCCTGTTCGGAAAGAACAGCGGCTTCGGCGTGCTGATGGCGGCCACCATCGGGGTGCCGGTGTACATGTGCGGCGGGGGCACCATTCCGCTGCTGAACGAATGGCTGGCGGACGGCATGAGCATGGGCAGCGCGGCGGCCTTCATGCTGACCGGCCCCGCCACCAAGATCACCAACCTGGGCGCGATGAAGATTGTGCTGGGCTGGAAACGGTTTCTCATCTATCTGGCGTTCGTCATGCTGTTCTCCCTGTGTACGGGCTTGCTCGTGGACTTGTTCTGAAAAGAGGAGGATTTCCCATGAAAAAACTGACTGCGCTCCTGACCGCCCTGCTGCTGATGCTCTCCTGCCTTCCCGCCGCGTCGGCCGATGAAGCCGCCGCGCCCGGCAGCCACATCCTGGTCGTATACTTCTCCGCCACCGGCACCACCAGGGGCGCCGCGGAGAAACTGGCGGAAGGCCTTTCCGCTGACCTGTATGAGATCGTGCCTGAGGAGCCCTATACCGACGCCGACCTGAACTACAACGACAGCAGAAGCCGCACCTCCATCGAGATGGATGATCCCTCCTGCCGTCCCGCCATCGCGGGAGAGCTGCCCGACCTGGCGGCGTATGACACCGTGCTGATTGGCTATCCCATCTGGTGGGGCGATGTGCCCTGCATTGTTTCCAACTTTGTGGAGCATGTGGATCTGACCGGCAAGACCCTGGCGGTGTTCTTCACCTCCGGCAGCTCCGGGCTGGGCAACAGCATGAAGCACCTGGAGGCGCAGGCCGACGCGGGCACCTGGCTGGAGGGCAGGCGGTTCACCGGCAGTACCACCGTGGAGGAGCTGGTCAACTGGGCCAAGGGTCTGGGCATTGAGCCCTGAGGCGGAGAGAACTATGCGCGCAAAGCATTCCAAACATGCAGTGGACGTCCTGCTGGGCGTCGGCCTGCTTCTGCTGATGAGCTGTCAGGTCACGGGCGAGGCGGGACACGAATGGACTGGCATTGTCATGACGGTGCTGATGATCCTGCATCAGATGCTATTGGCGCGGATCTTTCAGAAATCGAGCCCAAAGCGCGCTATACCGGTGCGGATCTGGACTGGCGCAATCAGCGGAGCCCTCCCCCTGCGGGAGGGTTTTTCTGTTGGTGACTATGGTCTGTGGATTCGGACACGCGGCTGAGGTGGACGAGTGAATCGTGTCCGCTGTGTGGAGTACCGAAGGCAAGCAAGCTGCGTCCGTTAGCGCGAAACGGGCACAGACACCGCTCCAAGGCGTCTGTGCGATGATTGAGCGATCGGAATTCGACGGCAGTCACATCACAAATTTTCATCTTGCCAACTGAACGAACTTGTGTTATAGTGTCATCGTTAGACATCACTAACAGCCTGGAAGCCTTTTCTTTTTAGCGGATGGTTAGTTGAGTCTAATAAGCAGCTGTTCCCTGCGAAGGGCCGGCAGCCGCTGCCTTCCCGGGTCACGCGGAAGACATACGAAACGGAGGAGACCGGCAGGATGACCAGGCGAATCTTTACGGCGGAACAGGACGGCTTTGTCGGCGCATATTACGGCGGCCCGGCGGGCAGCCGGAAGGCCGTGATCCTGATGCTGGGCGATTCCTCCACGGACCACATGGCCCGGTGCGGGGCGGGGTGGCTGATCCGCAACGGCTGTCATGCGCTGTGCATGTCCGCCGGCAAAAAGGATTACGGCCATCACAACTACCCTCTGGAGCGCTTCGGAAAGGCCATCGCCTTCCTGAAAGGCCGGGGCATGGAGAAGATCGGCATCGCCGGAGCCTCCACCACCGGCATGCTGGCGCTGGTGGCCGCGTCGTATTATCCGGAGATCACCCTGACCATCGCCATGTCGCCCTCGGATTTCGTGATGGAGGGCTTCTACCGGGACGGCAAGGACGGCGCCGCGGAGCGTCCCGGCGACGGGGAATCCTCCGTCAGCTGGCAGGGCAAGCCGCTGCCCTTTCTCCCCTATGCCTATCGGCATCCGGAGTACTGGCAGCAGCTGCAGGCGGAGGCCAGGGCCGGCGGCGACCGGTCTGCCGCGAGGCAGATGTTCGACGAATCCGAGCGCCTGCACCCGATCCGGGAAGAAGAGAGGATCAAGGTCGAACGGATCCGCGGCAGGATCCTCTTTGTGGGCGCGCAGGACGATGTGCTGTGGGACACCTGCCGCTACATCCGCCGCATGGAGGAGCGGCTCTCGCGGCTGCCCCATGACTGCACCTGGGAGGCACTGCTCTATCCCCACGGCACGCACTTTGTCTTCCCGGACAGCATGCTGCGCGCCATGCTGCCCCTGGGCTCCGGTCTGCTGGTGAAGCTCATGTTCCGGGCCGGACGGGAGCATCCGAAGGAGTGCAAAGCCACGAGAATCGACATCGACAGGCGGCTGCAGGCAGCGCTGCAGGCGTGGTGATCCCAGGAGAAAGAAGGCACAGGCTATGTCGAAGAAGGATTCCCGGTTTCAGAAGCGGGTCATGAGCCTGATGTTCCGGGGCAAGGAGATCTTCAAGCCCCTGAACACCGGATGGATCGACGATCGTGTCGCCTGCGTGCGGGAGTGGATCGCCAACATTTTCTTCTACACGAAGAACGGCACGACCATCATGATCGACGCGGGCTACAACTATGACCGGCTGCGGGAGAAGATGGGCTGGCTGGGCATCGACCCGGCGTCCATCCGCCACATTCTGGTCACCCATCAGGACACCGACCACGTGGGCGCGCTGGAGCGGGACAGCGAGGGGCTGTTCCGGGAGGCGACGATCTATCTCAGCGAAATCGAGAACCGCTACCTGGAGGGCGAGGTGCGCCGCGGGGTGTACTTCCACCTGTACAAGCTGCCCATGGTGGTGACCGACAATCCCCGGACCCTGCTGCAGGACGGACAGGTGCTGGACATCGGCGGCATCCGGGTGGAATGTCTGCTGGTGCCGGGCCACACCTGGGGACATATGGTCTATCTGATCGACAACGAGTATCTCTTCACCGGGGACACCCTCTGGTTCGGCGCGGACGGCGGGTACAGCTTCATCAACGTGCTGGCGGAGGATATCGGGCTGTCCAAGCGCTCCCTGGCCGCGCTGGAAAAGACGCTGCGGGACCGGCAGCTCTCCCCCAGGATCATCACCGGGCACACCGGCTGGACGGACAACCTGGATTTCGCCTTTGCCCACCGGGACCGGGTGTGCAACGGCTTCAAAAAGCAGAAGCCCCACGACCCCAAGGCCCCCCGGGACGGGTATGTGGAGACGGAGGATACGGAGGAGAGGGCCTGCACGGTCCGGCTGGAAAAGCAGGATGAGAGCATCTGGCGCAGCACTTCAGGGTGACGCGGCCAATGAACAGAAAGGAACAGATCAGAAGCGCCTATCATCTGGCCGGCACCAACGCCGGCTTCTACGACGGCATGATCACCTGCTCCACGCTCCCCGGGAGGATCATCTGCGGGGCCGTGTGGAACATGGGCAGAGAGAAGAACACGCAGTACCTGGAGCGGGCGCTGTCCGGCATTCCGGAAGACTTTTCCGGCAGGCTGCTGGAGGTGCCCGTGGGCACGGGGGTGCTGACCATGCCGGTCTATCAGGGGCTCCCCGGGGCCGACATCACCTGTCTGGATTACTCGCCGGACATGATGGCATCGGCCCGGGCGAAGGCAAACGCCCTGAAGCTGGGCAACGTCCGCTTCCAGCAGGGCGATGTGGGCGCGCTGCCCTTTGCGGACGGGACCTTTGACATCGTGCTTTCCCTCAACGGCTTCCACGCCTTCCCGGACAAGGCGGCGGCCTACAGGGAAACGTTCCGCGTCCTGAAGCCGGGCGGCACCTTCTGCGGCTGCTTCTATGTGCAGGGCGGCTGCCGCCGGACGGACTGGTTCATCCGGCATCTGTATCAGCCCAAGGGATGGTTCACGCCGCCCTATGAGACGGAGGAAAGCCTCCGGGAAAGGCTGGGGGCGCTGTATCGGACCGCGGAGGTTTCGCGCATCGAGGGGATCGGCGTCTTCCGCTGCGTCAAATAAACCGCAGACACCGGCGCCGGAGAAAGGGAGAAAACCGCGGATGAAGGACTATGAAGCGCTTTCCAGAAAGCATTTTGACCATCAGGCGGCGGAGTATGACGCCCGGGATACGGTTTACTATTCCCGGGAGGGCAAGATCAGCTGCCGGGACATCGCCGCGCAGCTGAAGGCTGTCCCTTATGAGGCGCTGCTGGACGTGGGCTGCGGCACGGGCTTTCTGATCGACCTGCTGGCAAGGCAGCGCCCGGCCCGATACGCGGGGCTGGACCTGTCCCCCGAGATGATCCGCATGGCGGAGGGCAAGCAGATCCAGGGTGCGGAATTCATCGTCGGCCCGGCGGACAGGCTGCCCTTCCCGGATGCCAGCTTCGACATCGTGACCTGCTCCCAGAGCTTTCACCACTATCCCTATCCGGACAAGGCCATGGCGGAGGCACTGCGCGTGCTGAAGCCCGGCGGGCTGTATATCCTCTCGGACACCGGCATCGGCGGCGTCGGCGGCTGGATCGACAATCACATTCTTTTCCGGCTGGCCCGCAGCGGCGACTGCCATACCACCAACCGCCGCGGCATCGCCCGGATGATGGAGAAAGCCGGCTTCACCGTGACGGAATCCCGGCAGATCCGGGCCATGATCTATACCGTCACCGGCAAGAAGGGAGCGATAAGAACATGATCAGGACCATCGTATCTGTGGACGGCATGGCCTGCGGTATGTGCGAGGCGCATATCAACGACGCCATCCGCGCCGCCCTCCCGGTCAAAAAGGTCACCTCCTCCCGCACGAAGAAGGAGACCGTCATCCTGTCCGACGCCCGCCTCGACCCCGAGGCGGTGAAGCGGGCCATCGCCGGCGCCGGCTACACGCCGCTCTCCATCGCGGAGGAGACGGTTGAGAAGAAGGGCTTCTTCCACTTCGGGAGAGGCTGAAAGCTGCCGGCACCGGGCCGCTCGTTCCTTGGCATTTTCCAGTGAAGAGCGGCATTTCTTTCAACCGTGAGTTAGCAATGGCTAACATTAATGGAGGTCGCGATGTCTGAAGAGATGGTGATCCGCTGCTGTGCCCCGACGATGGCCTGCCTGAAGACCGGGAACATGTTCAACTGCGCCTTTGAGACGCATGCCCAGATGATTGATGAGCTGCGCCGGCTGAACCAGCGCCTGGGCCGCAAGGGCCTGCGGATTCTGCCGCTGCGGTGGCGGAACACAAGCGCGCTGCTGTATCTGTATCGCCCCAAGATGCTGGCGCAGGACCTGCGCGATCCGCTGGCCCAAAGGCTCCTGGCGGAATGCGGGTACCCGGGCGGGGATCTGCTTGGCTTTCTTTGACCCGTAGCCCCTCAGCTTTGCATCCTTCCAGATCTGGCAGATTCCATCTACGCCAATGTCAAGAATGTCCGCCGGGAGCGATGCCCGTTTAAGAATCATGATTCCGGTTTTCGCATCTATCCTTCCGTATACCTTCCGGTATTCCAGAAAGTAAATGTCGAACCAGCGGATCATACGGTTGGCGATCCGAACCTGTTCCTCTACCAGTTCACAGCGACGATTGAACGCTACTCTGAGTTCTGCAAAGATATCCTCCGGAATATACGGGATGAGATACCTGCCTTCCGGAACCAGCCTTGCGATGACAATCGGATCCTTTCGGTCATCCTTTTCCTGAGTGTTATCGTCTATCTCCTTACTGTGCTTGACGTGCTGCGGAGCAACCAGCACCACCTGGACGTCATACTTCTTCAGGAAAGCCACGAATGCAAACCAGTAATGCCCTGTCGGTTCCATTGCCACCATGATCTTGGTCAGCTTGTGTGCTGTAGCCAGATTGTGGGTCCAGTTTACAAAGCTTTCGAAGCCCTCTTCCGTGTTGGTGAAAGGAAAAGGCTTCTTGCTTACCTCAAACCCCCTGGCCAGGATTGCCCTGGCATAATGATTTTCACTTCCGATGTCAACTCCTACGATCAAGGTCTTATCTGTCACTTGCGCAATCTTCTGGTTCTGAGTATTATTCATGTTGGTACCCCCTCCAGTTTTATGTTGTTCGCCAACTTTGGCCGGTCAGCGATCTCCATTTTACTGTGGGGTACTCCTGGTTTCAACATCCTGCCTCCTGTCAGGATCTGTTTGGATTATACAGGAAGTTTTTGATTATCTTTTCCAAGTGGGTGTTTGATATGAGAGTAATCATCGTATATTGTTTCGGACCTTGTGAACTGCTACGAAGCCAATGGGATTAAGCCTGCCAAGGTGGATGCCATCGTCTACGTCAACCGCTCCAGGTAAAAGCAGATCAGCTGAGAGCCGGAAAGCTGCCGCAGCCTCTGAAAGGCGACGCGGCAGCTTTTTCCTTCTCGGCTCTTTTCCGGGACGCCCGTTCTCCCGGCAATCCGAATCACGCCTTCATCCGCCGACGCCGTATGGACAAAGAAACCCCGGCAGCTTCTGTACAACACAAACAGGCCTGCAATCCGGCCCGGATGAACCGAACTGCAGGTCTGCTGTTTCATTGCTGCCATGGAAGCAGGATCACCCCGGCTGCGCTGTCATTCTGTTGTACAGCCTGACAGCAATGAACCCGACGGCCGCCGTCCAGAAGGCCGCCCAGACTTCCACCGACCACAGGGGCACCAGGCCACGCTGATATAGCGCGGGGAACGTGTCCATCAGCATATGCAGCACAATGGCTAGGGGCAGACAGGCTTTTTTCCCGGTGACCACGCCGTGGAACACAATGACCGTGAGCCCGATGTGCAGCAGCATTGCGAACACCCGCTCCAGGGCATTCATCGCCATCATGGCGTAATCGAACGCCGCGGCCGCCTGGACCGAGGAAAGCGCAGCGGCAGCGGTTTCCTCCGTGATCTGCAGCTGACGCATGGCTTCCGCCACATCTCCCCGGGAGAACAGGACCGCAATGACGAGATACAGCACGACGGCAGGCAAAAGGACAGCCAGGACCTCGATTCCGCCGTGGCCGATGCCATACAGAACCGCATTTTGAGGCGTGCGGTTCTTTTTCATGATGTACTTGAGCACCACATGCCGGCAGCACTCCTCGAAGACGCCGGCCATGGTGACTCCGTAGAGGACGAAAGCGGCGTTATTCCCATTGATGAACCGGGAGACGGGATTGTCCGCCACAATGCAGCAATAGTGCACGCCCAGCTCCAGCACCCGGGCGGAAAGGATGAACCCGATGGCGCCTGCGATCAGCCAGCTGATATTCGTCTGCTGCTTATGCCGCCTCCGCCAGAAGAGAAGGAAGGCCACGGGCATCGCGATCATCAGCACAACGGTGACGGCCAGGGCAGGGATGCTGCTTTTGCCGATGACGATCTCCTCAAACGCCGTCATGCCCTGTCACCTCCCCAGATCTCCACACAGAAGCCCCTGTGGCCGCAGGCGGTGCAGGTCAGCTTTCGGGTTGTGGGGGTGTGATTCGCCCAGAAGGCTTCCTTGAGCGCCGGCCTGAACACCTCGTGGCATTCCGGGCAGATGTATGCCACATGGCGGAAGTAGTACCGGCTGACCAGCGTCCCCCAGACAGCGGCCGCCAATACCCAGACGATGAACGGCCACCACACCCCTTTGACGATCCAGAAAATGATGGAGAACCATTGCAGCGCCGTCACCGGGATGCCGGTCAGAATCATCATCCAGCGCATGCTTTTCAGTTTTTTCCTGCCTTCCATCAGGATGGCTATGTCGCCGATGGATTCCAGGGAGAATGCCGCCCGGCCTTTCAGCCCGTTTTTCAGCTCCCGCAGTTTTTCCAGTGTTTCCTGCTTCTGGGAGATCTCCTCCGAGAGCGCCTTCTCCTGCTGCTCAATCAGCAGGGAAACCACCTTCTCGGGATGCTCCTCCTGCAGGATCTGAGCGATGGTATCGATGGATAGATCCAGCTCCCGGAGGAAGCAGATGATCTTCATGCGCTTCATATCGTCTTCCGAGTAGAGCCGTCTCCCGCCCTCGGAGAGCCCACTGGGAACCAGGATGCCCCGGGCATCATAGTACTGGACCGTTCGGACCGTGACGCCGCAGCGCTTTGCAATCTCTCCCGTTGTGTATGTCGACATAGCCTTTCACCTCCTTCGCCATGGATTCTGCCACATGACGCCGCGTCACAAGCAATACCTGACGCAGGGTGATGAATGTTTTTTTTGTAGGCAGGAGCCCGTTTCCGCGGGATCACGCACCCGGCATTACGGCATAGAGCGACAGGTCTTCCGTGATCTCCGTGTCCGGGTCGAAGGGCGCATCGTTGTCCTGGCGATACCAGACCGTGACGCCGTCCATCCCCTCCCCGGGCATGCTCACCTCCCAGGGCTCCGGCAGTTCCCGGCAGCTCTCCCCATCGGGGACGTAGCAGTGCAGCATGCGGGTGTTGGGCAGCCTCATGGTGACGATGTGATATGCCCTGCCGTCGATCCACAGGGCGTCCAGGAAGCGGATCCGCTCCCGCATGAATGCCGTCAGTTCCGCCACGGCCCGGTCAAAGCTGTCATGGCGCTGCCGGTATTCGGGCCAGCGGATCCGGTCGCTGCGTGCGGCCGCGGCAATCAGGCCGGCCTCCCCGGGGATGCGTTTCTCCACCAGCTCCACCAGTTTCCCGTGGTATTCATCCCGATACAGCGCCAGCACGCGATCCCGGATAGCCGGTTTCCCCCAGGCGCCGTGATACCAGGAGACGTCCGCCCCCAGGTTCCAGTCCTTGAAGGCCATGATGGCATGGGGTGTGCTCCAGTCGGTATAGTAGATGCCCATGGACAGATCGTAATCCCAGCACGGGCCGGCGAAAACCGTCCCGTCCCGCAGGCTGCCCCAGAAGAACTGGCTGGCATTGGGGCTGTCATAGTTTTCGAATACGATCTCAATCAGCATCTTCCGGGCCCAGGATTCCACATCCGGACGGATGCCGGGCATCTCGTCCCCGTCGGCGCCGATCCACATGGAAATTGCTTCCACCATGTGCTGCACCTGTGCCTTCTGTTCCGACGTACAGTCAGACGGCGCCTTGATCTCCGCCGACATGGCCGGGTTGAGGGACACGGCGTCCCCGTCCGGGTCCAGCTTGCCCGGCATCATCAGCTCAATTTCATAGCAGTCTTTGTCCGATGGCTTCACAAAGGCGGAGGCGGTATCCTTTACGCTCTGGCACAGCAGGTACAGGCCCTGATAATCCCCGTTCAGGTAGAGCTCCACAAAGGCACACGCCGGCGCAAACCCGCAATAGGGGGCGATCTCCCGGGCAAAGTCCAGGATTACCTTGTTTCGCAGGTTGGTCTCGTCGAAGGCGTTGGCCAGCAGCGACCATTTTTTGGCCGCACCCATGCCCAGCAGCCCTTCAGCGCGATCCAGCTTCAGGTTGTACGGCTTTTTGTTCTTCAGCCAGGTGGAACTACCCCTTCCGCCGATCCGGCAGCCGGAGGGGCGGGCGTATACCAGCGCACCATCCGCGTCATACAGCGATACGGCCGCCGCTGTCTCATAATTCTTGTCCGCGTTTACGCGGGCCATTTCCTCCGCCCCGGTGTTGACAAACAGGGCGGCGACAGCAGCGGATGAGTGAAAAATGATCTTCCGGGCACTGCCTTGGCTGCAGGTCAGATCGTATTCCCTGTCCGGCTCGAACACACCGCAGTCCATCCCGGATGCCAGGGGAACACCGCCGACGGAAGCCTCCACGCCCTCCGGGAGAAGCGCTGTGACAGCCCCTTCAGCCGCGAAGGACGGCAGGAACACATGGGCTGTGCCCGCCCCGTCCTCCCATGCATTCACGGTCTGCGTCCCGTCGATCCGGAAGCGCACGGGAACAGCCTCCTCCGCCATACTGCAGGAGCAGGCCCAGACAAGGACGGCCAGCAGGGCCAGAAAGAATGCTCGCTTCCTCATGACTTTTCCCTCATTCCTGATCCATGCGGTGCCGGGTGCTCAGGTGCACGGCGCTGACGGTGATTTCGCTCATTTTCTCGGCTCCACTCCACGGGATTTTGTGCTGCTCCATCATACCACAGCCCGGCTGTTTTGCAAAGGCGGCGTGCTCCGGGGGCCGGGAAAAGAGGTCCGGGTCCTCAAAAAGGGATTCGGGGGAGGATCATCGAATCTATTGAGAATGAGATCATTTTCCCCCTGGAGTGCAAAAAGGCCTTCGACATGGGCGCTGCCCTGGCCCGGTGAACCGGCGCAGCCCATGATCACCGGAGGAACCATTGAGGAGTGAATCCATGCCTATACTGCTGGACCTGTTTCTGACCTTTTTCAGGATCGGCCTGTTCACCTTCGGCGGCGGTTACGCCATGATCTCCCTCATCGACGACACCTGCGTGGAGAGAAAGCGCTGGATCACCCGGGATGAGATGATGGACATCACGGTCATCGCGGAATCCACCCCGGGGCCGATCGCCATCAACTGCGCAACCTTTGTGGGCTATAAGCAAAAGGGCCTGCCCGGCGCAGCGGCTGCCACCGTCGGGGTGGTGGTTCCGTCGTTCCTGGTGATCCTGCTGATCTCCACGTTCCTGGACCGGTTTCTGGAAATCACCTGGATCGCCCACGCCTTTCAGGGCATCAAGCTCGCCGTGGGCATCCTGATCCTGGATGCGGCGCTGAAGATGATCCGGCACACGGAAAAGAAGCCGCTGCCGCTGGCCATCATGGGCTGCGCCGCCGTCGGGATGCTGCTCATCGACCTGCTGGCGCTGCGGGTTTCCTCCATCGCCCTGATGCTGGCGGCGGCGGTCGTCAGCCTTTCTGTGTTCCTGTGCCGGCAGCTCCGCGGAAAGGGGGCGGGGAAGCCGTGATCTTTCTGCAACTGCTCATCGGCTTTCTGCAGGTGGGGCTGTTCTCCTTCGGCGGCGCCTACGCCGCGATTCCCCTGATCCGGAGTGTGGTGCTGTCCTATGGCTGGCTGGATGATGAGATGCTCACCTATATGATTGCCGTCAGCGAGAGCACCCCCGGCTCCATCATGGTCAACCTGGCCACCTATGTGGGGAGCTCTCAGGCGGGGCTGCCCGGCGCGCTCATCGCCACCGCGGCGGTGGTCCTTCCGGCCTTTGTCGTCATCTGGCTGGTGATGGTGCTGCTGAAAAAGCTGCTGAAGAACCCATATGCCCAGGCGGTGCTCCGGGGTCTGAAACCGTGCATCACTGGGATTGTCCTGGAGACCGGCGTCTTCATGATCCTGCAGAACTGCATGGGCGGCGTCCGTCAGGGTTCGCCGGACTGGGTTTCCCTTGCCGTGACGGCGGTGCTGGCCGCAATCTACTTCGGTTCCAGGCGGATCAGGGGGAAGGGGATCTCCCCCATCGCCCTGATCGGCATCGCGGCGCTGGCAGGCGTGGCGGTTTACGGGATCTGAGCAGAAAACCGGGGCGTTGATGCGTGCCTTCAACAGGACAATTATTGCAATAAAACGGCCGTCATATTGCATTTACACAGCCCCCCATCTGCGCTACAATAGAGCCGAAGCAACAACGGTCAGTTACGTCAGACAGATGCACAGGGAATCCGCCACAGGAGAGACAGGAGGTAGAGGAACATGGAGGAACTGAGGATTTATGCCTTCGCCGACGAGGCCAGCGGGCAGGTGGACGGGCAGATTGCCGCCCTGCGGCGCAACGGCCTGGCCGGGCTGGAGATCCGGGGGGTGGACGGGCAGAACATCTCGGACATCAGCCTGGACAAGGCCCGGGAAGTGCGCCGGAAGCTGGATGACGCCGGGCTCGCCGTCTGGTCCATGGGCTCGCCCATCGGCAAGATCTCCATCCAGACGGAGGACTTCCCCGCCCACCTGGAAAAGCTGCGGCACACGCTGGAGCTGGCGGAGGTCCTGGGGGCGAGGAACCTGCGGATGTTCTCCTTCTATGTCTCCGACGGGCAGAAGGAGGCCTGCCGCGGCAAGGTGATGGACTGGATGGGGCAGATGCTGGAGGCGGCGGAGGGCAGCGGCGTCGCCCTGTGCCACGAGAACGAGAAGGGCATCTACGGGGACATGGCGGACCGCTGCGCCGATCTGCTGGAGACGTTCCCCGCCCTGCAGGGCATCTTCGACCCCGCCAACTTTGTCCAGTGCGGACAGGACACGCTGGCCGCCTGGGCCCTGCTCCGGCACCGGATCAGCTACCTGCACATCAAGGACGCCCTGCCCGACGGCAAGGTGGTGCCCTCCGGACACGGCATCGGCCATGTGCCGGAGATCCTGGGGGATTTCCGCTCCCTGGGCGGGAAGGCCGTGACGGTGGAGCCCCACCTGAGCGTGTTCGACGGACTGAGGAACCTGGAGCAGGCCGGGCAGAGGACCCAGATCGACGCTTTCTGTTACCCCAGCAGCGACGCGGCTTTCGACGCGGCCTGCGACGCACTGAAAAAGCTGCTGTAATATGCTGTAAACAGAGGAGGAAGCACCATGGAGAAGAAGATTCGGCTGGGCATCATCGGCATCGGCAACATGGGCAGCGGCCACGCCTGCCGGGTGGTGGACGGCGAGTGCCCCGACTTTGTGCTGACCGCGGTGGCGGACATCAACCCCGCCCGCAAGGCGTGGGCCGCGCAGCGCCTGGGGGAGCAGGTGGCCTTCTTTGATACCGCGGAGGCCATGCTGGACAGCGGGCTTATCGACGCCTGCATTGTGGCCACCCCCCACTACGCCCACCCCGGGCTGGCCATGGAGTGCATGAAGCGCTCCATCCACGTGATGGTGGAAAAGCCCGCGGGCGTCTACACCAAGCAGGTGCGGGAGATGAACGCCATGGCGGACCGGCACCCGGAGGTGGTGTTCGGCCTGATGTTCAACCAGCGCACCAACTGCGTCTACCGCAAGATGCGGGAGCTGGTGCAGTCCGGCCAATACGGGCGCATCCGCCGCACCAACTGGATCATCACGGACTGGTACCGGTCCCAGTGCTATTACGACTCCGGCGACTGGCGGGCCACCTGGTCCGGCGAGGGCGGCGGCGTGCTGCTGAACCAGTGCCCCCATCAGTTGGACCTGTGGCAGTGGATCTGCGGCCTGCCCGTGAAGGTGGACACCCACATGAAGTTCGGCCTGTGGCATGACATTGAGGTGGAGGACGACGTCACCACCTATGTGGAATACGAAAACGGCGCCACCGGCGTGTTTGTCACCACAACCGGCGACGCCCACGGCTCCAACCGCTTTGAGATCCAGATGGACCGGGCCAAGCTGCTGGTGGAGCACAACCAGCTCTATCTGGAGGAGTACAGCGTTTCCGAGCCGGAATTCAGCGCCACCAACAAGGAGCCCTTCGCCAGCATGCCCGCAAAAAAAGGCGTGGTGGAGACAGACGGCCTGAATCCGCAGCACACCGGGGTGGTGAACGCCTGGGGCGGGGCAATCCTGCGGGGCGAACCCCTGGTGGCAGACGGCCGGGAGGGCATCCGGGGCCTGATGCTCAGCAACGCCATGCACCTGTCCACCTTCCTGGGCCGGGAGGTGACCCTGCCCATCGACGAGGACCTGTACTATGAGGAGCTGAAAAAGCGCATCGCCACCTCCCGCCGCAAGACGATTGACCCCTCCAAAGCCGTGGTGGCCGATCTGAGCGACACCTACGGCGGCACGCACTGAACCGCCCGTGGCGAGCTTATGCCAGCTGCAAAGCCTGCCCACGGACCCGCTCCCTTCTTCCGCCCCCGCCGGGGGGCGTTTTTTCGGTATCGGGCACCGGGTGGGGCACTCACATGGGCGGCTTTCGGCCGGCCTTGATCCACTTCCGGAATTCCGCCGTGGCGGTGAACAGCACGTCGCCGGAGGAGTTGACGGCCGTCTCACTTCCGCTGGAGCCGGGCTTTACGGCATACCAGAGGGATTCCAGACGATGATGACGCTCTTTCTGTCCCAGCCGTCGTCGGTCTCCACCAAAGCGGTGGGGGCGTCGTCACTAACGGCATCCCGGATTTGCTGACATGTGCAGGACGCAGAAGTAAGCTGAGGGTCTGTGCCGGAAAACCAGGAGGCGATGTCGTCGAAGAGGGCCGGGAAAAACCTGCCGGCCGTTGAGGCAAAAGTAATCAGCACCGTAAAGTCGCCGTTGGGCCGAAGATCCATGGAGCAGGTGAGCTTCCTGTCCGTGATGGCGGCACACGCCTCCCCCAGCCTGACAAAGAATTCCTCGGTGCTCCAGAAGGAGGCCGGATCCGGATGAATGCCCCGCAGGCAGGCGGGGACTTTCTCATCGGTTGAGGCACGCTCGGCGAATGGGCTGTGTACGCCGGCGGATGCACCTTTCGTACTGTCGGATGAGGAAGCGCTGTTCCTTCTCCCCGGGAAGCCGAAGAAGAGGAACGCCAGGAGCGCCGCAATCGCAATGACCCAGACCATGCATCTTCCTCCCCGGCAGAACCGGCTGTCCCGCACGCCACGGCCCCGCCTTGTGTTAGGGGCATTATATATGATCCCTGACGCGGGCGCAAGAGCAAATCAGGACAGGGCATCCGCCGGGGCGGAAAAGTGATGGAAAATGCCGGGGAAATATGGTATGCTTTCCCCGCCGGCTGCTGCGCAGCCGGGCAGATGAACCGACATGACGGGGGAAAATATGAGCAAAACACGCAGAATGCTGATTGGCCTGCTGGCGCTGGTTCTCCTGTGGGGATGCGGCCGGGCGAGCGCCGGATCCCGGTATGAGCTGGCGGAGATTCACGAAGTCGGCGGACGGCAGGGCATATGCACAGAACAGGGGTATTACTGGGTGAGCGGCTCCGGGACGCTGGAAAAATACGACAGCGGCTGGCATCTCGTTGCCCGGAACACGGAGCCGTTTGTCGGCTATGCGCTGGAAGTCAACCATATCGGGGACATTGATGTCTATCACAACGAGCTGTATCTTGGGGTCGAATACTTTATGGACGGGGTGGGGAAAAACATACAGGTCGCAGTCTATGACGGGGATACGCTGCGCCTCAAGCGGGTTTTTCCCTTCCGCGGGGATACCGGGCAGACGGAGTGCAGCGGCATCGCCGTGGATCCTGACTCCAAAACTGTCTACATGACCTCCTGGATTGATGACGCATCCAGCGGCTATCTGTATATGTACGACCTGGAAACGGGGGATTACAAAGGGAAGCTGGAGATGCAGCCGGGCCCCCGGTGGCTGCAGGGCATTGCCTGTTATGGCGGGGATCTGTATGTGACCAGCGACGACGGGGACGCCGATGAAAATGCGCCGGATCACATGTACCGGGTCGCGGTTTCCGCGGACAAAAAGACGGGGCGTGTCATGCCGGAGAAGGCCTTTGACGACGTGACACGGCAAGGGGAGATCGAAGGCCTGACGTTTGACAAAAGCCGTGGCCGGCTGCTTGTTCTGTACAACAGAGGTGCCAGAATCATTGCCGGAATGCCGTCCGGATTCTATGAAGGCTATGACCGGGAAATCCATGAGGTGTTCGTGTATGACATCATTGAAGAGGACGAATGAGTCCGGACGGCCGGGCAGCGCCTGTTTTCCCGCCGGCCGCCCGTGGTGTGACAAATGAGATGGATACAGATGAGACTCAGAAGGGTCATTGTGGCTTTGCTGCTGGTCTGCGCCATGCTGCCGCTGAAGGCTGCCGGATCTGCGGAGGAGGGCGCGACCGAGACCTCGGGGCTGACGGT
This sequence comes from Clostridia bacterium, assembly GCA_017519405.1. Classification (GTDB taxonomy): domain Bacteria; phylum Bacillota; class Clostridia; order Christensenellales; family Aristaeellaceae; genus RUG11272. Next base: position 123,970 of record JAFWSH010000014.1, on the reverse strand, counting down.
AGCCTTGCTGCAGGCGGTGAACGCGGCGGAGCGCATCGGCGGCCTGCCGAAGTGCAGCGCGGCCTTCTGCTGGGGGGGACTACACGGACGGCCCGCTGGTCATCGGCCGGAACTATGACTACTCCGACGCCTTTGCGCTCCTGAAGGACGACGTGGCCGTCACCGTGTATGTGGGTGTGGAACGACTATCTCCTCCCCTGTCTGGTGCTGGACGTCACCAAGTACAAGACCATCCCGATCCACATCCAGTATCTCCAGGGCAGCTACGGCCGGGTGGATCTGGGGGCCACCATGGCGCTGATTGTGCTGAGCCTCCTGCCCATCGTCGTCTTCTATCTGGCCTGCCAGAAGCATATTGTCAAGGGCGTGGCGGCCGGTGCGGTGAAGGGCTGAGCGCCTTCCCCCGGCCCCAGTCATCCACTCCGTATCCGGTATCGCTGAAAAACGACAGACGGCATGTCATACGCCGTCTGTCGTTTGTTGTTTTCAGGATCTCAGCGTCCTCAGTCGATGCTGAGGATGAGGCTGGAGCCGTCCTCCAGACCAATCTTCACCTCGTTGCCGCTGTCGATCCGGATCTTGTTACTGTCCTGATCGGCACCATCCTTGGTCACCATGACGTCACACCTGGCGGCATTGCACAGCATGAGGCCGCACTTATTCCCTCCCGGCATCAGCATCAGCTTGTTGAGTTTGGGGGGCAGCTCGCCCGCATAGGGGATGCCGGTATAGATCAACACATCGGTCAGACTGATACCCTTTTTGCCCCAGCTCACCAGCGGCAGCATACCCTTATACTGTCCGAACCGGACTTGCAGTTTGCTGTCCGGCGTGAAGCGGGGCTTCAGCAGCTGTCGGATGACCGCTGCAACGATGACCGCCGCCACTATGCCGATGACAATCCACAGGATCAGCCGCAGCATGGCATCATTCCGGTAGAGTGCGGTAATTGTCAGCGTAAGCTTCGCCTGGCCGTTGTCCTGATCCTTGAACTCCAGCGTCTGTTTGGTCTCCCCGTAACCCCGGTGGCGAATGATGAGGGTGGGCGCCTCTCCCCCATTGGTGGTATCCCAGACCAGCTGGTCCGCGGCCTTCCAGCCCTCCGGCATCTGTTCCTCTGTCTCATCCGTCAGCAGCCACTCGCTGCCATTCCGGAAGAGCCGCATATCCCCCTCCTTTGGGGTTACCGTAATCTTATCCAGCGCCTCTGTTTTGATGAGCTGTCCCAGCGGATACGCCTTCTGCTGCTCTGCTTCCGGCACATCCCTCTGCAGGAAGAGCGGTCCGGGAATCAGCAGCGAGACCGGCAAAGGGCTCGCTACCTCCAGGGACGGGCCCACATTCTCAACAGTGATGTCTTCCTTCCTTGTGCTTTCAGTGATATCTTCCTTCCTTGTGCTTTCGTCGGCTCCTTCATCCAGGGAAACCGCCGCGGTGAGTGTATAGCTGCCGGTGCGCAATGGACCTTTGTCCGCCACTGAATAGATGCACTTCAGCCCATTCCAGGTGTCAGGTATCGTCACTTCCAGGCTCTCGTCACCCAGAGTCAGCGAGGGTGTCAGGGCAGCCAGGAATGCCGCCTGTTCCTCCCCGAGCCGGTTCAGGTAGCTCTGCAGGCTCTCGGGCAGCTGGTACGTGAATTCTGTGCTGAGGATCCGTTCCTGCACCGTGGGGATCAGCGTGATTTCGGCCTTCTTAAGTTCTTCCCGCACCGACCGGGCTGTCAGCTGGAAGGTCAGCTCCTCGCTCTTCTGTCCGGCGCTGTCCTCCGCTGTCACTGTGAGGGTCTGCATCTCGTCCCGGGGAATATGCTCCAGGTCAACCGTCAGCGTACCATCGGCGACGCTGTACCAGGCCGCCTCAGGGGTAACGTGGAAAGTCAAATTCTCAGCGCCGCCATCGTCCGTGAAGCAATCCCTCAGCGGGAAGACGGCAGGTTGTGTCTCTTCCTTCGGCATCACAGGCGTGTCCAGCCACCAGTCCGCCTCAGGAGTTCTAGTCTGCTCCCCCTTGATGGCGGGCGCGTCATTCTTCACCTGCAGGTTGATCACACAGCTGTAGTCCAGCCCCGGGCACTCATCCAGATTGGCTGTGACCGCCACAGGCCAATCCCCGGTGGTCAGACGGGTAAGGTCCAGCGTGACGCTCGGCGCACTGTCCTCCCCTGATGCCCATCGTGTCTCCGGTGTTTGCTGTTCACCGACAAGTGAACCGATGGTCCAGTACTGTGTTTCTCCGAAGAAAGCGCTGTTTTCCCCGTCGGTTTTCACCATGCCCACTGTTAAGGCTGGGTGGTCCGTGCTTCTGAAGGTTTCCTTTTCATCCGGACCGCTGACCGTCATCTGGAATGGCTCCAGCACCCTGTTGACCAGGACTTTTGTCGTTGATCCAACCCGGATCACCTGTTCTTCCTCAACCGCTGCACCAGCGTAAACAGTGATGCAGTCAGCTGTCTCCTGCCGGGGGAAAAGCGCACTGTCGGTCTGTCCTTCCGGCGTGCCCTCCACGATGATGCAGTTGAGCCTCTGCGGCCGGTCCTCCGGCGGTGCCAGGTGAATGAGTCCGTTCTCCACAGGCTCCAGGCTGCAGATCTGGGGGAAATCCCCGCGCTCCAACAGCTGATAGGCATCCAGCGCTGCCTCCAGCAGGCTGCCATCCTTCTCCCGGAGCCAGACCATGGGAAACGCTGCCTCCTGGTCGCTGGAGGCTGAAGCCCTTGCTGTCACGCCTTCCCCACTGTGATTGCCGGGCGTCTTTCTCTCGGTCTCCCGCGGCTCCCCATCCGGGATGGGCAGAGGAGAGATCGCCGCAAAGGGGACAGGAACGTTCCCCCGGGAAGCGTAACCCAAAAGCGTCAGCGGATCCTGCTCCTCACCGCAGAAAACCAGCAGGCGTGTCCTTTCCGGGCGTGCATCTTCCAGCACCTGCGCCAAGTCCACGGTCTCCCCGCCGTTCGCAGCCTTCGCGTCTGCAGGCTGAGCGAGATACTCCGGCAGCAGGCCATGATATGTCTCCCGCGCCTCCTGCCCATCCAGCACAACCACGTGCAGGTTTACGCTGATATAGTCGGGATAGAAGTAGCGCAGGGTCCACAGCACACGATCCACATCGGGAGAATCCGTGCGGCCTTCCACAGCCGCGGTTGTCACATAGAGGTCAATGTCCCCTTCCACCGGCGTCTCTGCCGGCGCAGCAAAACAGACCGACAACAGCACTGCGGCCAGAAGGACCAGACATACCCTTTGGTGCATCTTCATCAGGAACAATCCTTTCGGCAGTCAATCAAACCCTGGGCGTAAAGGTGCCGCCTGCCGGAGGCGTCGGACGGGAGTTGTTGCCGGAGCTGCCCGGAATGCTGATGATGGGGAAGAACTGGAGGACGGCATAGACCAGCGTCAGGACCATGGAGATGATCAGACCTGTTGCAGGCCGGATGGAGGTCTTCAGGATCGCCTCCGCCATCGAGACATAGCTGGCATACTCTGCCGGAATGTGCTGATTCAGAATGGTAACCCATTCGCTGATGGGGATCAGGCCGCTGGCGGTGGACATGATGATGATCTCAACCACCAACGCTGCCGCAGCGGGGATCACACTGATCTTTTGCAGCGGTCCCAGGGTAAAGATCAGCATCACCACATACAGGATCATGGCAACAAGACAGAGCACCACATGGCCCCAGTTGTACAGATCCAGTCCCTTCAAGCCAAACACCTCGCCAATCACCGGCACGACGAGGGCAATCATGGGCATGGTGAAGTACATCACCAACTTGGCGATGGCAACGACTGCCTGGCCGACGTTCAGGATGGAGTTTTGGTTTGTGTTCATGGTCATTTCCTCCTCATGATTCAGTGATGGTTTGCTTCCTGTCATAAGAACGAGGCTGCAGGGACGTTTATTCCCACGGCTGTAGCGCTGCCCCGGAAATGTTTATACCCTGGGTGTCCGGGCACCGCCATGGCCGCCCGTGCTGCTTCTGCCGCTCGTGCCGGTGCCGCCCGTGTGGCGCACGCCGCCGCCCAGGCCAAGCATGCCCATGATATAATCCGACGCCGGGACGACAGCGAACACGCCATAGAGCACCGTCAGCACCATGGAGACGATGAAGGAGGTGCTGGGGCGGAGCAGCATTTTGGCGATGCCGCTGCCCACATCCGCCACGCCGGCGAAGCTGGGGTACGTGGTCTTCAGCCAGGCAGCCACCGTGTCAATCGGGAGCAGATTGCCGGCGGAGGCAATGATGATGATTTCAATCACCAGGGCAACCGCGGCCGGAATCAGGCTGTACTGCTGCAGCGGCCCCACGCTGAATGCCAGCATCACCAGATACAGCACCATGGGGAGGATGCAGAGCCACGCCCCGAAGTTGTTCAGGTCGAGACCGCGCAAACCGATGAAGTCTCCCAGCAGCGGAACGGTAAAGCCGAAGAAGGTCAGCCGTATCATGGGCATGACGAAGAAGATGACCAGCTTCACAACGGCAATGATCGTCTGAAGTACATTGATGGGACTATTGGGCTTGTACATGGCGCACACCTCCTGCCATTTCATGGGTTCTGCCTTCATGGGCTGAACGGCGTCAGCATCAGCGGGTTTTCTCCGGATCAGTGTGATCAGCGGAAACCCAACCGGTCTGATCCGCCAATGTTTACCCCGCCGACAGATACCGGGATGTACTGGAACATTCCGTAGAGCGTTGTCAGGATCATGGAGATCTCCACCGGCAGCGTGGCCCTCAACAGGATCCTGCGGGCAATCTCCTCCACCGTCCCCGCATACCTGGGAATATCCGACATAAGGCGGGAGATATTCTCCGCCAGGGCGGCGGCATCCATGGAGCCGAAGCGATCCGGAAAGGTCGCGGACAGCCAGCTCAGCACACCCTCAAGACTGAAGCCCGGAATCGCGGTTTTCAACCAGGCTGCCAGATTGTTTGTGTTGTTGTAGACCGACCGGACCTGAGGATCCGAAAGCACCATGTTGGTCAGCCAGGTTGTGGACACCTGTGTGCACGCAGCAGCAATGAAGCCGATTTCAAGAGCAAGCACCACCAGGGCCGTCAGCCCGCTGAAGGAGCGGAACATTCCGAAGCTGCTCAGCAAAAGGACCGCGTACAGGGACAGATACAGGATCCCCATAGGGTTTCCCAGCCGATTGAGCATGAACACGTCGATACCCGCCATCTGCTCAAATCTGCCCAGGGGAAGGCCTACAGCCAGCATGGGGAAGACCAGGATCAGGATCAGCTTTATCAGCGCCAGTACTGCCTGCACACAATTGACCGGCAGCTGTTGTCTTGTCACCGTAACATCCCCTCTTTAGTCTCCTGGAACTGGTTCCACTACATTCCCGGCGTGTTATTTGTTCTGCAGAAGCCAGGTCAGTATGACACCACCGTTTTCACCGATCTGTGCACTATGCTTCTTCAGTTCCTTGAATCTGGCCCCGCGTCTTGCGTTCATGCCGATAGCACTGGCGTTGAGGAAGGAGACGAAGGACTTGTTCAGCTGCTCCGCCCCGTCCTGGCCAAGCAACTGCAGACACAGCGCCAGCTTGCCATGGACATTCTCTGTGGATTTCCACAGATTCGCCTGCTCCCAGCCGCCTTTGCCCTGCAGGGGCAGTGCGTCGGACAGGAAGCGCAGCCACTGAACCTTGGGCTCATCCCCTGTGGACTCCAGGTTGTACAAAAGATGCGGAACCAGTCGCGCCTCGGCGCCCGCCGCCTCCAGCTTGTCGTGCCCGTATTGACAGACTGCCTCCCGAACTGCAGCCCAGCCGGGCAGATTGATCTCGCCCATGCCCGACAGTTCACTGATCAACCTGCCGGGCGTTATGCCCTTGTCAGCCAGTCGATCCATCCGGTTCATCACGGTGCAGGCAGCCTCCACGACACGCTGCTTCTCCTGCATCTGCGCATTTTCCCGGACATCCAGCTGCTGAAAGCACCGTCTGACGCTGCGGATAGCCTGCTCACTCCGCACCAGGCTGCTGAAGCGCTCGTCGTCGGCCAGCAGCTCCGGAATATGCCGGAATGCCGCCTCCACCAGGCAGGTGGTGAACATTCCGCTGTCCTGTGCGCTGTTGAGACTGCTGATCACCTCGGACAGGATCTCCGGGTTCTGCAGGCTGTTGTCCTTTTTCACAGCGTCTGTACAGGCAGCCCGCAGCTCCTGCCGCTTCTTCTCCACCACTTGGCCGGCTATGCTGCTGCGGGAGAACCGCAGTTCCTCAATCAGATCATCCATCTGCCGGATCTGCGGATCCTCATTGGCCTTACTCTGGAGGGTTTTGACGTCCGCAGCGCCGTTGCGCAGCTCCTCCAGCACACCGTCCGAGATGCGCGTCAGGAAATAGGACCTCCATCCGGCCTGGTCCTGTCCACATTCCTCCACCCTGATTTCCAGTTTTTCTGCCACACTGTCCATGAGGGGAAATGTTTCCGCGGAACAATAGGCCTCAAAGAGCCGCATGATGGGTTTTTTAATCCGATCCTTCGGGAGTTCCGCCACTGCCTCCAGCAGGGAGGAAACCGTCTCCCGGTTGAGTTCCACATGGCCGGGGTGTTCCACCAGGTCCTGCAGCGTCTCAAGTATATATTTCTGTTTAGTCTCGGTTTTGACCTCGGCCGCCTGCAGCAGCACCATCAAATCCGTCACGGCCTCTGTCCGGTCCTCCCGTTGCGGATCAGCCACGCGCTGCCTCATGCAGTCCATCACCAGTTTCTGGACCTGAGGTCCATGATCCCTGCAGTAAACAGCCAGCTGCGACCGCACATCCTCCGGCATTGGCCTGTCCGCCACTTCCCGCAGCACCTTGATGAGGTCGCTGCTGATATCCTCCAATCCCGCATATTCTCCGAATTGGATCACGCAGGGCAGGTCCTCCATGGTCAGGCCATCCTGGCCGCTGATCTCGATGCTTTTGCTCAGCGCATTCGAAGCCAGACTTCGCCGGTCACGCCGCAGGCTGCAGTAGACACGGATGGGCTCCAGCTCTTCCGGATTTCTGATCAGCTCACTCAGCTTTTTGCCCTGCAATCTGCCAAACAGCAGCCCTTCCACATTTTCCCGGGTGCCCTTGTCGTCCGCCATGGCATTGCAGAAAAGCTGAACAACCCCTACCTGTGCCTTGGCATCCTCGGCGCAGTCCGACAGTTTTTCCCTGAAGAGAGCCTCCGTAACCGCAGTCAGACGCTCGTAGCCGGGCCGGCGCATCTCACGGTACCAGTTGGCATAGGTCTCCAGATCCCGGACCTGTGTCTTGTTCCGGACATCCTTGGAGGCCTGCAGCAGCGCAAGCATGTCCTCCTCGATGTTCTGGCGGACAATGAGCAGCCGGGCATCCCTCAGCTGGCTGAGGGATCCGGACAGATAAGCCGGGAAGACGTCCTCCGGGACATTGTAACTCCCTGACACCAGGATTTCCCGATACAGGTCGGCGGTCTTCTGGGTGGCCTCAGATTTCCGCAGCTGAATCAGGCGATCCACCATCTTTTCGGCGCCAGCCGGGATCATCTGGCTCTCCAATACGGCCCCGGCCACGTTGCCCTCCCAGGGAATGGTCTTCTGGGGATCCTGCTCCATCATCACTGCCATGGGGCAGCGATCCTCGCCGCATTCGCTGTAAAAGCAGGTGAGGCATTTGTCATATGCATCCGCCAGCACCTCCGCTGTCTCCTTCGAGAGTTTCGCCGACCGCTTGGGCAGAGAGATGGCGCGTTCCAGCATCGCTCTGTACAGGGCAGCTTCGAAATCACGGTCCCGCTCCGTGCACCAGACCGGCAGCATCCGCTCCAGATCTGCCATCAGGCGGGTCCGCACATCCTCAGGCAGCCGCATGGGTGGTTTGGATAGTCTGGCTTCCAGGTCATTCTGGAATCGCAGTTCCTCCAGCGCGTCACGATTGTCCTGGATTCCCTGCCCCCGCACCAGCTCTGCATGTTCTTTCAGCAGACGTTCCAGATCGCTCAGCATGGCTTCACGGGCGCTGTCTTTCAGCGGTTTTCCCTCATCCAGCTGATCCAGGTAACGGCTGGGGGTCAGCAGCTGATCCTCCCGGCTGCAGTGATCAGCCAGATAGTCCATCAGCTGATCGCCCAGTTCGTTAAGCCGACTGTCAGGCGCTGACTGTGCCTCTGTGCGGCAGCGCTGCACCAGCTTGAACAGTGTGTCCAGAATGCCGCTGCGGGCAGGGGTAATCGGTCCGGAATACGCCTGGCTGCCCTTCAGCAAGCGCTCCAAAAGCCGTACTGCGGCGGTGTCCGTCGGCCCCATCGCCGCCACCTGCATCACGGGGATATCCTCCTGCCAGTCCAAGGGCTGCCAGGATCGGGCCAGCACCGTCTCCCAGGCCGCGGTCAGTGTTTTCTGCGGCTCCGGCATCTGCTTGTAGCGTTCGCCAATGGTCCGCCACTTTTTCAGACATTTTGCATAGCAGGCCGGCTGATAGTCATCTCCGCTCCGGCTGATCTCTCTTGCCAGAGACAACTCCAGGGATTCCAGTCCGGCATAACCGTTCTGGCAGAGCACCTCCGCGGCCCTGTCCAGTGCATATACCTGGTAAAGGGTTTCGCCATCCACGTCTCCCTGTTCACGGAGAAGCTGAAGCTGACGGTTGGCCATGCTCGCCAGATCACCAACCGCTTTCTCGCGGAACTCCGGGGGCACAACGGCGCCGTTTTTCTTTGATTCCGCCAAGACCTTTTTCAGCAGTTCCAGATAGTGCGCAGGTTTCAGCAGGCCGCTGTCCTTGTCCACATCCTCCATCAGCTTGTTCAGGAGGGCGTCTCCAAGGTCTGAATGGCTCTCAACGCGGCAACGCAGCAGTAACAGCAGCAGTTGATCCAGTGTCGTTCTGTTTTCAGCCGTGATCTGCGTCCGGAATTGCTGGCCGTTTTTCAGCAGGCGCTCCAGCAGGCTCCGCAGCTCTGGGCTGATGGCACCGTCCCCCGCCGCTGTCAGTATCGGCATGCTGGGACTGCGCTCCAGCTCGTCCCATGTGCGGGTCAGCACCTTCTCCCAAGCGTCGGTGAGTTGGCGGCGCTCCTCAGCGTTCAGTTTTCCGCATCGGCTGGGGATGCTCTTCCACAGTTCTGTACAGACCCGGAAAACATCCGCCTGATACTTTGTGCCTTTTTCAGCCATGAGTCCAGCAAGCTGCAGTTCCAAGGGGAAGAGCACCTGGTGGATTTCGTCTTCCGTCAGTCCGTCATCTTTGAGCAGCCCCTGGACGGTATAACCATCCGCCTCGCCCTTCAGCGCCTCCGGCGAAACTGAGGTCAACTCCCGGAGGCAGGCTGCCATCTGCCACTGCAGTTCCTCCTCCTCCATCTGTTCGGAGGCGATGTCCTCCAGCATGATCTCCGTATTCACCAGCCTGTAGATCAGGTCGAAATCACGCTCCGCCGTGAAGCAGCGGTTTTCCAGGTTCTGGATCCTCAGGTAGCTTTCCGGCAGACGGTTTTCCAGCATCTCCTGGCCGATCCGCAGTACAACATCGTCAACCCGATTGTCCAGCGCACTGTCGCTGAAGCACCTGTACACCGGCGCGTGGTTGATGGCCGAGCCCGTAGGTACGCAGACCAGGCACGCACTGCCCCGCTGGGCATCCGGCGCTGTATCCATGCTGGAAAAGCTGACGCTGGCCATGTTTTTGACTGCGGGGGGGAGATGGGGAAGCACATGCCGGAGGAAAAACGCCACACCGTCTATCAGTACCGTATCCTTCTCCGGGCTGTCCCCCTCCCGGAACCGTTCCGGTGACGTGGCCACCACGAAGAGGGGCGTAAAGGTCTGTCTCCTGTCGCCCAGCCACACAAGCCGTTCCCAGCAGGTTTGCCAATATCTGGCCAGGAAAGCGTGCAGGTTCAGCTCCTGCAGCACCTTTTCGGAGGCCATAGGAGCCACGCTCTCCCAGACTTTCCGGATCTTTTCGTCGGAGACCTCGCGGGTCTGGAGGTAAATCTTGCCGTCAATGGCATCAGGAATCGTATCCGGGGCCAAGAAGTCGTCGGAGCACAGCAAAAACTCCAACGCCGTTTCCAGACTGGTCTCCTCCCCCGGCGGCACGATCATGCTGTGCATGTAGCCGTATGGACGCGTGTTTTTCGATACCCAGCAGGACCCGCTCAGGATGAATTCGCTCTCACTGCCGTCCCCCATGGGGAAAGCCTGGAGCTCCATCACCATCCGCTCATCGTCCCATTTGGAAAAGCGGGCCTGGTTTCGTACGTCCTCTCCTGTCACGCCCTGCAGAAGCAGCTCTGCCCCGTTACTGGCGGCTGAGCCGAATCCGCCCTCGCCGCGGCCATAGGCATACTGTTCGAACTTCATGCGACAATCTCCAATCCGTATCCGTTCTCCCGGCGCCCCGTTGTTTCCTCTGCCAGGTTACGGCTGGGTCCTATTGTTTCTTCCCGAAAAGCCGCTGGAAGAAGGACAGCTTAGGCGGCGGCTCCTGGATCTTGCTGGGTTTCACCGGAATCTGGCCATCCTCCCCCGGCAGCATATACCAGTGGTACATGGCCACCAGAATGGGCTCCACCAGGCGATGAAATTTCGATCCCTCAATCGTCTGCGTCTTGATGAAGGCCCCATCGCTCTGCCTTGAGTAGGTGGAGACGGCCAGCAGGTCAAAGGTGTAATCCATCTGCTCGCCCAGCTGCTTGGCGATGGCCTGTTGGATATCGTTGATGTCCGCATCTGCCAGCACTTCGTTAATCTGCTGGCCGTTCTGCACTACCAGCCCATACTGAAAAGCACCTCTGTGACACTTCAGGGAGGACTCGTAGAATCCCGTCTCAATGCTGGTTCCTGGGATGTATTTATGGAAAATGAAGTTGTTGTCCTGACCCTCTTCCTCTTTTCCCATCAGGACGTCGCACTTGGTCAGCGCCACAATGACGTGCTTCAGTTTCTGCCCCTCCAGGATTTTGTTGTTGACCAGTGCCCGGACAGCGTTCATGTATCCCAGAGGGCTGATCAGCTCGCCCTCGTTGAGATCTTTGTGAAAGAGCTGGGCCGAATCCACCATCAGCAGGATGGTGTCAGCCCGCTGAAACTTGGCAATACTGACGGCATAGTCCTTGTTGACGGCATACTCACCGGCGCAGTCATAGAACATAACAAAATGCGTCTCGCCGTTGAGGGTTCTCACCTTCAGCAGCAGCGGGAAGAGTTCCACGTTGATATCCGTGGCGTCGATGCGCGTTTTTTCAAAATTCTCCAGGTTGATCTGGTGAAACCACTTGCTGCACAGCTCCAGTTCGCAGGATACCACCAGCTCCAGGTTGTCCGCTTGCCTTTTTACAAGGTCCTCCAGCGCCACGGTAATGTACTGGGTTTTACCTGCGGCAGTGCATCCCGCCAGCGCCAGCACATGGATGTTCTCTTCCGGAACGCTGAAGTAATCTGTCGGCAGGTCACAGCGGCAGTTGGGGCAGATTGGATAGACCGCCCAGCTCCATCCCGGCGTGCCATCCGCCGCCGGGGTGTAGATTCTCAGGCGGTCAGGGATTCCCGCCGCCTCAGGGTCCTCGATGTAGCCGTAGCCCACCGTAGGATGATCCTCCAGCTCACGCCGGGGTTTGATCCCGTAGAAGACCGTTGTCCGCTTGCACGTAAATATCCTTCCGCCGCCATATTTGGCCATATTCCGCTCCAGGATGGTATCCTGGATGGTGATTCCCAGATCCAGGTGGCTGACAGCCGGCGTTTTGCCGGTGGCAGACCCGGATTCCGTCTCCTGCGGTTGGTTTTCGGCAGTCTGGACTTCCTCCTGCCTGAATCGTGTTGCGGCGCCGGGCCTTCTTCTGCCTGCCACGGATGCGAAGTCGGAACTGCGCTGTTCGCTCTCGTCCTGGTGACTGGCGGCCACTGCGCTGCTGTCGGCTCCCTGATCCTCCGCGCTCAGTCGGCGGATGGGGTTCCGCGCAGCGGAATCCTTGTAGAACAGAACTTCGTCCCGCTCAAAGGGTTTCAGGCAATAGGGACACACAAACGACATAATCTCTACCTCTCTCGCTGAAGGTCTGCCGCCATGGTCAGACCCTGATAATCTCATAGTTGGACAGCAGTTCCTCCGTCACCGACAGCTCATAGGGCACCTCTGCGATCTCCGCCACAAACCAGGTATATGGCGCACGCCCGATTTTCTTGGGGTTGCCCAGCGCTACCGCGTCACGCCCATGCTGCATCAGGAGTCTGTCAAAGGGCGGAGGTGTCCCCTGGCCGCCGGCGCCGTCTCCCGGCACAACATCATAGACATACAACTCATAGGTCTCCAGCACGGCGTCCTGGCTCAAACTGACGGTCTTTGTCTTTCTCTTGCCGTACTGGAGGATGTCCTTTTTGCCGGAAAACTCGACAGCATCCAGCACTCCTCCGTTGTCCGGGTTGATGATTCGCAGGGTGTGTTTCCCCGGCGTGCCCGCCTGCGGAATCTCTTTGCTGTAATCCATCGCTTCAAACCGGATGGTGGCAACTTTTTTTCCGTCCAGCTGGATATTGACTTCCTTTATTGTTCTGTCCGGCCAGTTGATGGAAACCGTCTGGCCGCTGATCTGAAGCCCCCAAGGGCTCCGGGCTGTCTTCCCCTGGTCCTGCCCGCTCTTCCCGGCAGGCTCCTGCTCCTCCGGTTTCTCGTCCTGCAGGACATCCGGTTGCTGCTCAGCGTTCCTGTGTACAGCCGGGTTGTCATCGTCCATATCCGGCGCGAAGGCTGTGAGGTTTTTTGCCTCTTTCTCCATGTCCTGTGATGCGGCCAGCCAGACCAGGGCCACTGCCTCGATATTCCTGTAATTCTGGTTGTTCACCCGAATCATCCTGGGTTCCGTCCCCAACATCTGGATGTTTCTGTTGGCCAGATCCGGCAGGAAAGCCGGCAGGAAGCAGCAGACGGTCCGGCTGGCAGGCATCTCGGCATGCCTGCGGCAGGCCAGGCTGACCCGCGCCTCATTGCCGATGGGCGACAGCACCCGGCTGTTGATCTGTGAAAGATCCCAGGCTGCCATATCGCTGAACAAACTGGTGTGGGACTCAGTCATCACCTGCTCCTGAACCCAGTCCAGAAGCTTCCGGATCACCGTATCGTTCAGGCGGCCGTCGCCATCCTCCTGCTCGTCAATCCATGAAATCAGATCGTTCTGGTCTGGCGTGATTCTTGAGACAATACGGTCCCGGATGTCCTTCATATATGTCTGGGCGAGCCGTTCACAGCGGTCAGCGAAGGCAGGTTCACACTGGTATGTGCTCAGCAGCGTGTCCCGTCTGGCGATCAGCTGTCTTGCATACTCCTCCAGGTTACTGCGGGTTGCCCGCCACCTGCGGCAAAGCTCCTCCACACATGCAGCCACATTCCGCTGCCGTTCGCTCATGAACTGTTGGTATGCCAGGCCAGCTTTTTTGCCCTCCCCAAATAACGGGAAACGCAGGGCGGCGTTGAATCCGCCTCCGAATTCGGCACGGATTCCGCTGAGCATCATCTCAAACTGGCTGGCTTCATCGCTCTTGAAAAAGTCCCGCGCGTCCTCCGGATAAAGCATCCGCGCCATCAGCACTTTCATCTTCCGGGACCACGCGTCCACTTTATCCTGCAGCAGGACATCCATCTGGGGATTCTTCTCCGCCCCGGAGTGGTGCTCACCCTCTCCGCTGATGTAGCAGAAATTGGTCACGCACACCGACGCTACGATCTCCTGTACATGCTCCTTGAGGCTCATGGCACGGTCGTCTGTGTCAAAGGCCCGTGCGCAGAGCATCTCCATCTCAGGCTTGTTTTTGAGGGTCAGGCTCCTTCTCATAATGGCTTCGGCGGCTTTTGATCTGGCGTAATCCGCCACGTTCTCCTGCGTGATCTCCTGACTGCCCACGCCCACGGTGTACAGTCCCGGCTCAAACTGGGTGGCTGTCAGGTGGGGATAAGCGCTGATCACGAGGGCGGCAGCCTGGATCCGCAGGTTCTCATCAGAGGACGCCAGGTTGGAGCATCGGTCTGTCAGCATCACCACACGGGCGATGGACTGATTCCGGGCCAGCTTCTCCAGGCTCGCATTCCGTGCCTTGCTGCTCCCCTCCTGGTATTCGCCGGTCATCCAGATCAGTGTGACGGAGACATGGAAAAGGCCGAGGTCAGGGTTCCTGATTTTCTCAATCAGATTGATCACATCCTCAGTTCCCCTGCCGGCAAGCCCCTCGGCATCGCATACCATGATCAGGTCGAGTCTGCGTTCGGTGTCCTGCACCGCAACCGCTTGGTTAATCAGCTCCTGAATCAGCAGCCGGGTGCTCACGCTGAGCTCATCCATCATCCTGAAGCTGATGGACTTGCGCTCCGTCTGGTTCAGTTTCTCCTCCACATGCGTCTGGATTTTCCTGAACACCGTTTTTTTGCACGCCCCTGCAACCTGAATCATTCCCATATCCGTGCCTCCTCAGGATTGGATCCCGGCTGCCGGTATGCCGTGCAGCCGGGATCCGTGTATGTCTCGCTCTACGCGGACACGATTCCGGTCAGCTTACATGAAGATTGTGCCCAGGCCGCGATACGTCTTGATCATCTCATTCATGATAAAGAGCGCTTTGTCGTAGGCTTCCTTGGGCAGTTCCTTCTGGTTAACCTTGAAGTCGATGACCCTGTCCTCCATGTCCTTGACCAGCGCCGCCGTGCGCTCCAACAGCGCTTTGGCCTTGGCGTTGTCCGCCGGGGTGTCCTCCAGGTTCTTCGCCTGTTCGAACAGCTCCTTCACCTTGGCCTCGATGCTTCTGAAGGGTTCCAGGGTACGGTCCTGCTCGGCGTACCACTCCACCATGCGGATCACCAGCGGAATGTAATTGGCCCAGAATTCCTCGTGAGCCCAGTACTTCTCCCGGTCAAAGAGGACATTCCTCTGGCCCGCCGTCTCCAGCTCATCCCGGTCGTTCAGGTACAGGATGTTGATGCGCTGGTTCGAGAGCCGCTCAAACAGATACATCTCCGCCACCGTCCGGATGGCCTCAGCCAGTTTCCTGCGCTTTGCGATTTCCTCCTGCTCCTTGCGGATTGCCGCGTTGAGGACACCGTCCAGCTCCACCTGTCTGGTCAGCACCTGGATCAGCTCGGGTCTGCGGGACAGAATCCAGTAGGACAGCTCCCGGAACGCCTGCTCCTTCTGGTCGGCAACCTGGGTGTCCAGGCCGAGCTTCCCGGCAAAGATGGCAATCTGGTGATTGGCCTGGGGCTGGTCTGTCTGGTGCGGATCCATGATCTGGTAAGTCTTGCAGACCGTATGATCGGTCCTGATGGCTTCCAGCTTTGTCAGGCAGTCCTCGGGGGAGGAGGTGCTCTGGATGGCTTCCGACACCTTTGCGGTCATTTTGTCCACGCCCATCATCCTGCCGCCATCCATGTAGATATGAATGCTGCACTTGGGCTTGGCAGGGTCGCTGAGATCCATGGCGATGGTGCCGCTCTTCTCAATCTCCGACAGGCAGTGTTCCGTAGCCGCCCAGGCGGTTTGCAGCTCAGGTGCCACGGGCTGGCTGCCAGTGTGGAGGATTCTGAAGGGGTTGGGGCTGGGCAGCAGCGTCCAGTCGTTCTTGATGCTGCGGCGCTCGTTCCGCCGCACCAGCATGGCGTCATCTGCCAGCATCAGATGCAGGCCGGGCCGTTCCTTGTTCTGTTCATACACCCGCTCATACTCCGCCAGGAAACGGTAGGCGCACAGCGGCAGACCCGCCGCCACATTCAGCCAGAACACCTGGTCGTCCACCAGACTGTTTTTGAAGACAGACCCGCTGTACTTGTCGTTCTGGGTGATGTAGTTCCGGATGCCCTGCTTCACGTCCGTCTGATTCCGGGGCACACTAACAAAGGAGATGAAGGCGGTATTGCCCTTGGTCACATGATAATCCGTGTGGTTGGCAAAGAGCACCTGTGCGCCGATCTCAAGGTTGGGGGCAATCGTGGTGGCAGCGTAGTTCTGAACGGTGCCGGTCGCGATGCCGGCCAGCTCGTCCTGCAGCGTGGCGTTGTTGATGGTGAAGAAAGCCCGGTTGAGGACTGTGGTGAACCTGTCGTGCAGTTCCTCCACCGCCGTCTCGTGATCCAGGCCCTCCATAACGGCAATCTCCGAGATCTGCGTCAGCGCGTCCGTCCTCAGCTGCTCCTGGAGGTGCTCATCGGTATAGGCGTGGCTGATATCCTTGCGGATGCTCTCCATGCGGCCCGGGATGGCCGTGCTCTGGGGCATGTCGGCAGACAGCTGCGTGTATTCCTGTTCCAGCTCCTTCAGGGCACGGATCGTTTGAGCCAGGCTCCCCTCCAGCACCTGGGTGGCAACGGTGGTCCGGACGGCCCGGACTGCCTCCTCCGCAGCCGCATAGAACACCTGATACTGGTAGGACTCAAAGGCCTGCTTCAGGAAGCCCAGGTAATCCCGGAACAGACCCGACTGCCTCAGCAGACCCATGATGCCGCTCTGTCCCTTGAAATCCACAAAACGCTGGGAAGCGTTCTGCAGAGCCGCATTGTAGGCATTCGCGTACTGGCTCTTCTCGCCGCTGTACATCTCTGCCCGATCCTGGAGCCAGCGGAGGAAGCCGTGGTCTGTGTCGGACAGCATAACCTCCAGCGCCTGGGGCCCCCGGTTGCGGACGTATTCCGCCGCCGTCCGCTTGAAGAAGTCCAGCAGATCCGCCTGAATGGCTTCCACCCACTTGGGCTTCTCCGTGATGGTGTCCTTGATCCATTTGGGCAGCTGCACCTTGTGGGGGGCCAGCTCCTCATCCTGGTTCCGCAGGGACTGCATGTCATAGGGTGCCAGACCGTCGGTGACCTCTGCCGGGTAGGGCGTCTGGGCAACAAAAGCCGCCATCAGATCGCTGATCTTGGTCCTGAAGGGCTCAGCAAATTCCTCCGGGTCCTTGCCCTCCATCACCGGCATCCGGCCCGGCTTCTGGAAGAACGCCGTAAGATCCGTCAGCAGGGTGCTGGTCTCGATGACCACCTTGTTGTGCTGCTCGGACAGATTGCTGAAGGCACCAATGGAGCGGTAGCCATACAGATGGGGGAAGTCCCGGGGCACCGCACGGATAAAGGCATGCTCGTTGCTCTTGGCAGACTGGAAGGTGTAGGTGTCATCCGCTGTGGAGTTATCGGCGCCGTTGCTGATCACCACATCGGTTCCGGTACGCTGAGACTCATCCGCCATGATGAACAGCAGCATCTGGGCCACCGCGTCCAGGGCAATGTCGTAGGAATTCTGGAGAATGGTGCCCTCCACGTTGGAACCGCACAACAGCGTGACATCATCAAAGGGCTTGCTGTTCCAGGACACCACAAGGCTGTCGCTGTACTGCACGGTGAAAGCTTCGTCGGGGACATTGGGCTCCCGCCGGCTGTCGTAGTCCATCCAGTAATCCAGTTCCTTCAACGCCGCGAACCCGTTTGCCTCATACTGTATCCGCTTTTTCCCGTCGCCGGTGGCCAGCTTGTTGACAAAGATGTCCGGCATCACCACGTACAGCTCCAGGGTGTAGCTGATATTCTGCTGCTCCGCTGCATGGCGCAGCAGATAGGCAAAGTCCAGGAAAGCGCCCGAGCCCGTGCCGCCGCTGAAGCCCGTGATCACCACCACGTTGACGTTCCGTTCGCCAACAGGCGCGCCCTGAGGGCATGCAGCAAGCTGGTGCAGCGTGGCAGAAAGCTTTGTGTGCAGATCATCCGCCTTGTTGAAGAGCATCAAGCGGGAGAGCTGGCGGTAGGTACCGGCGCCCTCGATTGCCGCACTTCTCATCTGCGGATCCGTGTAGAAGACCGGGCTCAGCCAGTCCCTGCAATACATGGGGACCCGTGTGCCGTTGGCATCACCCAGAATGTGATTCATGTCACAGTGCATGCTGAACCACTCGGTGTTCTGATTGATCCGAACACCCTGGTAGCGCTTTCTGAGCACAGTGGAGTCGGTGTCGATTTCCAGGAACGCCGTGCGGGGCGGATGATCCTGTTCTTCTCCGCCGATGATCTCCGGGTTCAGGCGCTGCTGGAAAAGGCTCTTGACACGTAGCAGTCCGTCCGCGCCGGTGCCTCCCAGGCCCACCACCAACAGTGGCGCATTGAGTTTGTCGACTCTTGGCATGGTTCATTCTCCCTTCCATTTTCATATGCCTGATGGCACATTGGGTACAAGTTTGTGGGCGGCTGTCACCCCGGCACAGCGCCGGGGTGACAGCCGGATGCTCACACCCTGGGGGCGTTGGCTCTGGGCGCGGCTGCAGGTCTGGGCGCGGCGCCCTGCGGCATGTTGACCCGCCTGACATCCACGCTCTTCCCGGGCTGAGCGGCAGTGCCTTTGATGGTCAGGACGCCGCCGGCAGGCCAGTTCATCTTCTTGTGTCTGCCCATATCCGCCCCATTTACAGCCACCGTGAAGTTGGCGCCGGGCGCTTTGGTTCTGCGCACGATGACGTTGTTGTTTCTGCCGGGGCGGAGTTTGTAGCCTTCAATATCCTTTTTCAGTGCAGTGGCCATAGCCTGGTCACATCCCACCGTCACCTGCAGGTCGGACAGCCTCATCTCACCCTTGCCGCTGCGCCTGAAGTTGGTGGTATGGTTCGTGCTGTGGCCGTTCACCACAGTGGTCACTGTGCCGTGGCTGTTCTTCCAGGCGGCGCGGTAGAAAACCCAGTAGAACAGCTGCTGCAGGATAATGAGGACGAGAATGCCCAGGCCGATCCACATGAGCAACCGGAGGACCTCCGTCTTCTGGCTGATGACATGCTGGTCGTAGATGGCATAGGCTTTCTGTCCGTCCCGGTCCTCAGCCACCAGCACGTAAGCGTGGTCGCCGCTGCCTTCGGCGGTGTTGTCGATCTTCAGAATGTGCCCGGGTTCGTCCGCCGGATCATTCTCCCCTGTCACCAGCGCCATCATGGCGGAAGCGGGCAAAGTCCCCTTGCTGCCCACCAGGCTGCCCCAGCGCTGACCCATCTCCTCGGCGTTCTCCGGCCTTGCAGGCTCGGGGATCGTTGTGCCCTCCTGGGCACCGGCCGCCGCCTTCTCCTTCTCGGCCGCCAGCAGGTCGCTGAGACGGACGGCATAGTACTGCAGCGGATCCTTGGGGCCGTCGGTAAAGAGGTCCTTCAGGTCGATCTCCGTCACGCTGTCGTTCTTGCGGCGCCAGAGCAGCGGTTCAATCTCCAGCTGGGCTGTCTCGCCATATCCCTTCTCCTCGAAGGTCTCAGTGTTCAGCGTGGGGGGCAGATTCTCCAGCTTGCAAGTGAAGGGCGCCTGCAGGGAGAACTCGATGTCGCCGCCCTGGAGCGTGGCATTCCCCGCCAGGCTGTATTCGCCCTTGTTCTGTCCCGTGGTGAACTCCGCCGTCAGTTTGCCGTTCTCCTTGTTCCAGGTCAGTTCCACGGGTTCGGCCTGTGTTGCGTTATCCGCCTTGAACTGGAAGGTCAGCCCGCTGTCGTTCAGGCAATTCACCAGCTGCGTCAGCTTGTCGTAGTTCCTGATTTCATTGTCTTCGGAATCCTGCAGCGTGAGGACCAGGTTATAGATGCTTCCCTGGTTCAGGGCTGTCCCGTCGGGGTGTGCCTTGCCGTTTTGTTCTGTGAGGGACGCAGACAGGTGCCACCCTCCCATGGTGTCCCTGACATTGGTAACCTCCACAGGGATGGAGAAAATGTAGGACTTCTTCTCCGGATCCCGGGCTTCCACGTTCACCGTGGTTCCGCCAGTCTTGTCAACCCCTCTGGTGCTCAGCGTCAGTTTGCCGGTCGTCTGATCCACCACAGCTGTGACAACCTCGTTCTTCCCGCTGGCGGGCTCCGTCAGATGGAAGGACAGCGCCTCACCGTCGGGCTCCTCCACCAGTTCTGCAAGGTTTACAGTGGTATCCCAGTCCGCCGTATATGTCTCGTAGTCTGTCTCTGTCTCCCCTGTGATGGGATCATGGAGCCGGATGTCCGTGAACGCCGGCACAGCCGCGCCTTCCTTCAGTCTCGGCGTGCTGCTGTCGGTGCTGAAAGTCTTGGGGTAGTCGTTTGTGCCGATCTGGATGTTCTGGATCACCGGCTTCCAGCCGCTGATGGTCAGCGTGCCGGAATTGGCAGGAAAACCGTATTCGCAGGTCCACGCTGTGCCTTCCAGCTGCCATTTCAGTTCCCGGGTTTCGGGCTGCCTGTTCTCCTGTTCATAGTTCATGGTGGTGGACAGTGTACCCATATTGACCCAGGCCAGTTTGCTGCTGTCTGTCACTTCCTTGTCGTTCTGGTCATAGAGCTTCGCGGTGAATTTGATGTTCCCGTTGGGCTTCACCTGATTGGTGTCGGCACTGACTTTCACCGTGTAGTTTTTCTTGACCACCTCACGCTGCACTGTGAGGGAGGCAGGAATGTCCAGCGTTGCTTCTTTCCCCTCCGGGTCTTTGGCGGTGATATGGATGGTGCTCTCCTGCTTGGCATCCGTGGTCTGGTCTTTGGTGACAGCCCTGAGGGTGTGGCGATCCTCGTCGATGGTCAATTCGCCAAAGAGCTTGGCGTTGCCAGTCTCCTTCGCCGTATAGGTGATTTCCTCACCGTCCGGTTCGTTGAAATAGCCGCTCAGATCGAGGGTAAGATCCTCTTTTTCGTCTTCATAAGTAGCGGTGAAGGGATCGTGAGTCACCAGGTTCAGGAAGGGGTTGTTCTTGGTCTGAATCCCCTTTGTGTTCGCCGGAGCCAGGTTTTCCACCGTCACACTCAACGGCTCCGTGGTCTTGTCCATACCCACGCCAGTGAGCCGGGCCTGGTAAACGATCTGGTCTCCGTCCATCAGGTCTGTGCCAAACAGATCCCGGGGGGTATAGGTGTAAGAGTAGCTGTCCTCGCCGTTGCCGGCCATCGTCACAGCCGGAACCGTTCTTCGCTGGCCAAGCAGCAGTCCAGCCCCCCAGCCGGCCTGGCGCCAGGCAGTTCCTGCACCAACACCGCGTTTCTTCCCGGCTGCATCACACAGACAAACAGAACAGGGCTTCCTGTCGTGCAAACCGGGATTTGCCGGTGAATACCGATTCACTCGCCGCATGCATCCTGTGATGACAACCCGCCCGGATCCCGGGGCGGTTCATCAGAAAAAACATCAAAATGTGCGTACTAAATCACCCGCAATATTTCCATATGGACAATGCGGTATTAAAAAGAACCTGATTCGCCATCCAAATCAAGCAGTCCGCTGTTGCATTATTATGCAGAATCTGATACAATCAGGGGGAAGAGAAATGGAGGTGCTGTCTGTGGCACAGCAGAAGAAGCAGTTACCCATGGCGATCCTGGCGATTCTCCGGGAACACACGGACGCAAAGAAGCATATCCGGCAGATGCCCATCATGAAGCTGCTGGAGGAGGAACACAGCCTGACGGCCACCCGGAAGACGGTGAGGAAGAACCTGGCGGCACTGCAGCAGGCCGGCTATCCCGTGAAATTCAACAAGGGCTGGTACTATGACCACCTTATGACGGCGGAGGAGCTGGACTACCTGAGCGCCTGTGTGATGGCCTCGGATATCCCCGACGACCGGCGCACGGTGCTGCTGGAGCGCCTGTCCACCATGGCGGGGCCGCTGCACGCGCCCGCCACCGGGAGCAGCGCATACGCTCCGGTGAACCCGGCCTTCTTCGCCGTGGCCAACGACCTGGCGGGCGCCATCGCCAAGGGCCGGAAGGTCACGCTGGTGATGGACGCCCCAGCGGGCGAAAAGGCTGCGCGCCTCCGCGTCACCCCCTGCCATCTGGCGCGGCAGAACGGCCGGTCTGTGCTGGTCTGCATAACAGATGGGGAGAAGACGGCCCGGGAGATTCCCGTGAACGGGATCGCCGGGGTGCGGGTGCTGAAGCAGGCGGCAGCGTCCCCGGAGGAGCGGGCACAAGCCGAATAACCCCAGGACCCTGTCCCATCCGGCGGACGGGGTCTTTTTCATGGCAGGAGACCGGGGAGAAAACAGGCCCCGGCAACTTGAGCACAGACGGCCTGTTGTGCTATAATGCACCGGACTCATTCCGGAAAATGGGGGGCTGCAGAGAGTGAAACCTTATCTGATGGAAAACGAGGAGGTCCTGGCGGAGCTGGGCTCCTCCATGCAGGGCCTGAGCGACGAGGAGGCGGCGGCCCGGCTCAAACGGGACGGCCCCAACAAGCTGAAGGAGCCCCCGAAGGACAGCCTGTTCAAGAAGTTCCTGGGAGAGCTGAAGGACCCCATGACCATCGTGCTGATCATTGCCGCGGTGGTCAGCGCCGTCACCGCCCTGTACGCGGGGGAGAGCCTGACCGACGCGCTGATCATCCTGGCGGTGGTGCTGATCAACGCCTGCCTGGGGGTCTACCAGGAGAGCAAGGCGGAGGCGGCCATCGAGGCGCTGCAGCAGATCGCGGCGGCCACGGCGAAGGTCATCCGGGGCGGACACCAGAAGACCATCCGGGCCGATGAGGTGGTGCGGGGCGACCTGCTGGTGCTGGAGGCGGGGGACGCCATCCCCGCGGACGCCAGGATTGTGGAGTGTGCCTCCATGAAGACCCAGGAGGCCGCGCTCACCGGCGAATCCACCGATGTGGACAAGCAGAGCGGCGTGCTCACGGCCGGGGACAACGGCGAGGTGACCCTGGGCGACCGGAAGAACATGGCCTACATGGGCTCCATCGTCACCTACGGCCGGGGCCACGCGGTGGTCACTGCCGCCGGCATGGACACGGAGATGGGCGCCATCGCCGACGCCCTGTCCAGCGCCAAGGAGGAGGAGACCCCCCTGCAGATCAAGCTCAACGAGCTCTCCAGGAAGCTGTCCGCCATGATCCTGGTGATCTGCGCTTTCGTGTTCGTGGTGAACCTGGTGCGCAGCGGCGGCAAGGCGGTGCTGGACACCTTCATGGTGGCCGTCTCCCTGGCCGTGGCGGCGATCCCCGAGGGCCTGAGCGCGGTGGTCACCATCCTGCTCTCCATCGGCGTCACCAAGATGAGCAAGAACCACGCCATCATCCGGAAGCTGACCGCGGTGGAGACCCTGGGCTGCACCCAGATCATCTGCTCGGACAAGACCGGCACCCTGACCCAGAACAAGATGACGGTGGTGAAAAAGGTCACCGGCGACGAGACCCTGCTGATGACCGCCATGGCCCTGAGCTCCGACGCGGAGCTGGAGGGGGACGAGGCCGTGGGCGAGGCCACCGAGTGTGCGCTGGTGAACGACGCCAACAAGAACGGCCTGCCCAAGGGCAAGCTGGCCGCGGACCTGCCCCGGGTGGACGAGGCGCCCTTCGACTCCCTGCGCAAGATGATGTCCACCGTGCACCGGGCCCGGGCCGGCCACGGCTTCATCCAGTTCACCAAGGGCGCCCCGGACGAGGTGCTGCGCCGCTGCACCCGCATCTGGCGGGACGGCAAGGCCGAGCCCCTGAGCGAGAAGGAGCGGGAGGAGATCCTGCAGGAGAACATGGCCATGGCGGACCAGGCCCTGCGGGTGCTGGGGGCCGCCCAGCGGATCTATGACGAGCTGCCCGCCTCCAACGCGCCGGATGTGCTGGAGCAGGACCTCACCTGGATCGGCATGTGCGGCATGATCGACCCCATCCGGCCCGAGGTGAAGGACGCCATCGAGCAGTGCCGCAGCGCCGGCATCCGCCCCATCATGATCACCGGCGACCACAAGGTGACCGCCACCGCCATCGCCCGGGAGCTGGGCATCCTGGGCCCGGGACAGTCGGCCATCACCGGCGCGGAACTGGACGCCATCCCCGACGAGGACTTCGCCCACGACGTGCGCCGCTACTCCGTCTACGCCCGGGTGCAGCCGGAGAACAAGGTGCGCATCGTCAACGCCTGGCAGAACCTGGGCATGGTCACCGCCATGACCGGCGACGGCGTGAACGACGCGCCCTCCATCAAGAGCGCGGACATCGGCGTGGGCATGGGCATCACCGGCACGGACGTGACGAAGTCCGTGGCGGACATGATCCTCACCGACGACAACTTTGCCACCATCGTCTCCGCCGTGGGCGAGGGACGCCGCATCTATGACAACATCCGCAAGGCGATCCAGTTCCTGCTCTCCGCCAACCTGGCGGAGGTGCTGGCGGTGTTTGCCGCCACGCTGATGGGCTTCTCCATCCTCAAGCCCGTGCACATCCTGTGGATCAACCTGATCACCGACACCTTCCCGGCCATCGCCCTGGGCATGGAGGACGCGGAGAAGGACGTCATGCAGCGCCCGCCCAGGAGCCGCAAGGAGAGCATCTTCGCCAACAGCCTGGGCTTCGACATCGCCTTCCAGGGCATGATCATCGCCGCCATGACGGTCTTCAGCTACTTTGTGGGCCACCGCCTGGAGAGCGGCTCCTGGGCCATCGCCGAGTCCCCGGCCGGAATGACCATGGCCTTCCTGACCCTGAGCATGATCGAGGTGTTCCACTCCTTCAACATGCGCTCCCGCACCGCGTCCCTGTTCAGCCTGAAAAAGCAGAACCTGTGGCTGTGGGGCACGCTGGCCTTCTCCCTGCTGGTCACCGCCGCGGTGATCTTCGTCCCCTTCCTGAACACGGCCTTCTCCTTCCAGCCCATCACCATCACGGAGTATCTGATCGCCATGGCCCTGGCGCTGGCGGTGCTGCCCATTGTGGAGATCGAGAAAGCCGTGCGCCGCTGGCTGATCCGCCGCAGTGCACAGAAGTAAACGGAGCCCCGGAGGCTGAGGGCGGAGAAAACACCCCTCCCCGCCGTCATCCAAAGACAATGAAAAAGCGCCGGGCTGCCGGCTGGCCATGCCGGCGGTCCGGCGCTTTCCTGTGCCGTTCCCGGGTAGAGAAACTGCATGCCCGTTCCGTCAGGGCGTCAGGATGGCGTGGTTGTCCCCGGGGCTCGCCAGCGCTTCCGGCCGGGCATAGAGGGGGAAGGCCCCGGCCAAGACCCGGTAGGGGGACCTCCTGGCCGGCATCAGATACTGAGGCGCGCCCCTTTCCACGCACAGCGCCGTCAGCACCTCCGCGTCCGTCATCACCCGGATCAGTTCCAGGCGTTTTTCGCAGCGCAGTCCCCGGACGCCGCCGGTGACGGCCACGGCGTCCACATACAGCCGGTGCACATCCGGCCGGCTGCCGAAGCTGACGGACTTGATGCCGGTGGTCCCCGCCCGGCGCTTCAGCAGCCGCATACTTTCGCTGAAGCCGATGTATCCCCCGACGTCGCGCCCTTCGTCGGCGTGCTGCTGTCCTTCCTTGCCTTCCGGGAGATCCCGGGCGTCCTGTTTTTCATCGCGCTGGCGATTATGGTGGCGGGCACCTGGCTGGTGAACCGGGAGTAGGGGCGCAAGGCAGGGCACAGGGTCACGGCCTCATGCTTGCACGGCGGCCTGTGAAGTGATACAATACTTCACAGGTGGGTGCGGCGGAATTCACCGCTGCGTGATGCCGCAGATGAGGAGGAGTCGTTGAATGAAACGGACAGCAAAGCTGATTTCCGTCATGGCGGTTCTGTGCCTGTTTTTCCTTGGCTGCCCGGCAGGAAAGCCGGCGCTGGCGGAGGATACCGGCGCGGCCGGCCCCCGCCCGGCCTCCACCATTCCCGTCCTGCGGGAAATGATCGCAGAGAGCGACCGCACCATGGAGGAGATGGCCCAGTTGGGCTACTATGCCCTGCCCACGGAACTCGTGGCGGCGCTGGTGGAGCCGGCTGAGCCCTATGCGCCCACTGGCGAAAGCGCGCCGGTCCGGGAGGGCAGCGTGGACCTGACAGTTGCCGCCCGGATCGAGGAGCGGGAAAACGACGGCTCCACGGCCTTCTCCATCGCGGCGCTGCTGACCGTTAATGGCCGCATGGTGGATTTTGAGCTGGATAGCAGCAGAAGCACGGACGGGCTGCTCCTCACAACGCTCCAGAGCAACCGGGATTATCTCCTGCCCCTCCACGCGGAGCAGCTGCCGGCGGAGGAGGGCGGGAACGAGATCATGCTGGTGCTGATGGGCTGCTGTCCGGAACAGGCGCTGTACCTGGACGCCCAGTACCTCACCTGCCATTTCAACGCCGACCGCGCCGCGGAAGGGGCGGTGGTGCTGCCCTGCCCGGAGGAGCGGATGGACCGGGTGGTGACCATCCGGGACCGGAAGGACGCGCCGGAGCTGATGATGAAGCCCATGGTGGCTCCGGGGGAGCAGCTGGGCTTTGAGTCAGATCACCGGGGGCACGTGCTGATCCGGACCAAACCGTCGCCGACCCTGCACTTCTACATCGACAACATGAGCATGGACGATCTGTCCGGGCAGCGGACCGGGCTGATGGCCTTCAGCGTGGACGGAATCCTCCAGCCCGTGTGGGACGGGCAGCTGATCGGGGAAGTCCGGCTGCAGGAAGACGACCTGATGAAAGTGGTTCAGCTGAAAACCGATTTTGCCTCCGGCGAGCGTCACAGCATCTGCTGGTACTATTTCGATACAGTCAGCGCCGGCGAGTGGAAGGCCTGGGACAGAATCTGCGTCACGGTGGAAGTCAGATAGGCTTCCCCGTTTTTTTGCAGGCCCGCAAGCCGACTCCGCCAATCCACCGTACCCGCCCTGTCACGGCGCTTCTTTCTTATGCCGCACGCCCGTGTTCCGGGAGCCCCGCACTTCCTCGTGATAGAAGTAGTCCACAATGGTGGGATGCCCCTGGGGCACCCGCTCATAGGGCGTTTCGTTGTCCACGAAGCGGCAGCCGTATTGCCGGGCCATCTCCTCCGCCTGCCGCTCCAGGGCTTCAAACCAGCTGCGGTTCCGCCGGGTGTAGATCTCCTCATACAGGGGCACCAGCTGGGGATACTTCGCCGCAATGTAGTCCATGATCGTCTTGCGGAAGCCGCCCCGCAGGTTCAGGTTCTCCAGCCAGACCAGGTCGCACTGGTCCTTCACCCGCTCAAAAATGGCCCTGATGTCCGTGATCCCCGGGAAGACGGGGGAGATGAAGCAAACCGTGCGGATGCCGGCGTCGTAGACCTGCTTCATGGCCGCCAGCCGCCGCCGGATGCTGACGGCGGCGTCCATGTCGTTCTTGAAGTCCTCATCCAGCGTGTTCACCGACCAGGAGACCGTCAGCCGGCCGTTGCGGTTGATCTCCCGCAGCAGGTCCAGGTCCCGCAGCACGAGGTCGGACTTGGTGCAGATCAGGATGTCCGCGCCGCTGTCCTTCAGCTGCTCCAGCAGCAGCCGGGTCTTGCCATACTTCTCCTCCAGCGGATGATAGCCGTCGGTCACGGTGCCGATGATCACCTGTTGGCCGGCATATTTCCTGGGGTCGGTGATGGCAGGCCACTCCTTCACGTCCATGAAGGTGCCCCAGTCCTCGGTGTGCCCGGTGAACCGCTTCATAAAGCTGGCGTAGCAATACTTGCAGCCGTGGGGGCAGCCCACATACGGGTTGACCGAGTACCCGCCCAGCGGCCCGCTGGATCGGGTCATGATGCTCCTGGTCTGGACAAATCCTACCTTGATTTCCGGCTGTTCCATGTGCTTTCCTCCTCCAGATGATGCTGGATCCGCTGCAGATATCCCCTCCCGATCTTACTATATGGGAGTATTGCAGTCAACACGGCACGGCTGCGGACGGACGCCGGCCCGGCTCCACGAAGAAAGCGCTGAAAATGGTCTTGTATTTCAAAAAAAGCTTGACAGATCCTGCGAAGCGTGATAACATAGCTTCGCTGTCAACGGCAGCATGGTCGCATGGCTCAGTTGGTAGGATACACTGTGGGTTCTACATTCACAAGTCCCTCGCCTCCGCCAGCAAAATTTCCGGCGCTGCCCACTCGCTTCGCTCGCGGTCATCGCCGGTACGGTGATCAAGATCACCTCCCCGGCTCCTCCCGCTTCCGGAATTGGTAATTCCGGGTCAGAAATTACCCATGGTCGCATGGCTCAGTTGGTAGAGCACATCGTTCACATCGATGGGGTCACAGGTTCGAGTCCTGTTGCGACCACCACAAACCCTTGTAAACACTATGTTTGCAAGGGTTTTCTCTATCCCCCACAATTTGGGTAAGGCGACAAATGCTACCCTGTAGTTATGAATGGAGCCTCAGAATATTCCACTATCTATGAAAATGTGCTATCATAATCCGGAAAGTCAAGCACCTCATAGCTTAAGGCACAGCGGATTCCGTATTGAATGAGGAAGAACCCATGATAAAGGCAGTTATGGATGAACTTGAATTGGTGGATTGTGTACTGCAGCTTATTGCTACAGGGCGTGAAGACGACTGGTGGGATTTTAAGGAGTGCCACCATGAAGATAAAGCAGCGCTTCTGCATGACATTATTTGCATGGCAAATAGCCGAAGCACGCGTGATGGCTTTATCATCTTTGGCATTCGTGACAAAACAATGGAAGTCATTGGTTGTGAGAACGATTCACATAGACGGAATCAGCAAATCATTGTCGACTTTCTTCATTCGGTAAAATTCGCCGGACAGATTCGCCCTCGTGTAGAAGTTCGAACAGTTCAATTGCAGGGACATGAAATTGACGTTTTCGTCATCAAGAACACCCATGACACGCCATACTTCTTAACCGAAGATTATTTCGATAAGCAGTACAAGTCGAGATGTGGAAGAGAAGGAAAAAAGGTTCTGGCATCGCATATTTACTGTAGGGTAATGGACAACAATACACCAATCGATGGCAATGCTGATCTTATAGAGATAGAAGCTCTCTGGAAAAAGCGCTTTGGTCTATTGCAAACTCCACTTGAGCAATTATCCATACTTTTGGATGAGCCGGAGCTTTGGACTGAAGAAGAAGGTATTTATTATCACAGGCAATTCCCACAGTTTACGATAAGAATAACATGGGATGCAGACGACGAGCCGGATTTGATGCACCAAGAAAGTCCAGAGTTTTATCACTTCGTACAGACTGATAAAAAAGCTTATTATGGTATGCTCCGCATATGTCATTATGGTACAAAGACCTTGTTCGAGCATTCAAGCCTTTCATGAAAAAGCAAGCAAGGAATGAGAGCGATGGAGTATAAATATATTACAGATGTGTCTCGTGTCGAGCAGATTATTGAGCTTTTCCGCGAATTTGTCATACAACAGGATAACCGGCATGCAGAAGAGCCATCCCTATGCATCGAATACATAAGAAGAGAAGAAAGATATAAACAGAAAATACCTCAACAGGGTAGAGAGAGGTTACTTGCAAGACCCTGGAGCAGAGATGCGATTGAATCTGGAGAAGTTGCTGAGATGGCTATCCGAGCAATGGATATCCGTGATAATAATCTTGTTGATCCACATCAGAAAACTATATTTCGCAACAAGCTCAGATCACAACCAGGTGAAGGCGGAGAGATACTATATCGCTTTTACATCGACGACAAAGATGATAGGGCCAGCCTTGAAGAGTTTGCTTCTTTCTTCGGCAGGAGATATGACATCATCTCATACTTGTTTTTCCTCAAGAATCCTCGGAGATATCTTCCTTGCAAATCAAGAATCTTCGAAAACGCATTTGGTGATCTTGGAATAAAGATAGATTGTTTCTCATCCTGCACTTATGACAACTACCTTGCATACAATGCTTCCTTACAGGAACTGGCTTATCTGTATGCAACTCTTGATGAGTATATCGATATTCTTGACGCACACTCATTTGCCTGGATCATTGCTCGCTATGATGAGGTTCGAGCATATATATTTGACGAAAAGCATGTGAATGGGGAGCAGCCAGATGATAAAGACAAGCAAGAAGGACTGGCTCATGCGAAGATAAGATTGAATCAGACAACGTTCCGGAAAAATGTTCGGCAATTTTGGGGCGACATGTGTTGCGTAACCGGGTGTTCACAAGTGGATATTCTTGTTGCATCACATATAAAGCCGTGGCGTGTCTGCAAAAAGAACTCAGAATGTATTGATGCTTATAATGGACTTCTATTGATTCCGAATCTCGACAGTCTGTTTGATGCCGGATATATCAGCTTTCAGGACGATGGAACAATCATGGTGTCTCCACACCTATCGCCGGAGGATGCAAGAATACTTGGCATTTCTGAGAGCGCACATATTTCCGGACTTCAGGCACAGCACCATAGATATCTGGAGTACCACCGGGAGCATTTGTTTAGAAAGTAGGATAGTTGCACCTGTATGATTTTGTGAGCTCACAAAATCGCCATCATTCTTGAACAGCACCACGTGATATGGCAGACTGACACTGGTTTGTGTCTTTCCAATGCCACATGACGGGGTGCGGTGAACATGAAGCGTGTTTATTGCCTTTACAGGGTATCAAGCGTGGGCCAGGTTGATCACAACGATATTCCGCTTCAAAGAATAGCCTGTACTGAATATGCCAAAGATAAAGGCTGGACCATACTTAAAGAGTTCTATGAGCGAGGTGTTTCAGGGTATAAGATCAGTTCAGATGACCGTGATGCAATTCAAGATCTGAAGGAAGCCGCAGAAAACAAAGAATTCGATATACTTCTGGTCTTTATGTTTGATCGACTGGGCAGGCGTGATGATGAAACACCGTTCGTAGTCGAATGGTTCGCAAAACATGGCATCGAAGTCTGGAGCGTCAAAGAAGGAGAACAACGTTTTGATAGCCATGTTGACAAATTGATGAATTATATCCGGTACTGGCAAGCCTCTGGCGAGAGTGAAAAAACCTCTGTGCGAGTTAGAACCCGGCAGATTCAGATGATCCAGGATGGGATTTATCGTGGAGGATTTCCTCCGTATGGGTATAGGTTGGAACACATTGGCCGCGTAAACAAAAAGAACCAGCCAGTGCGTGACTTGGTTATCGATGAGGATCAGGCTAAGGTTGTTCGAAAAGTGTTCGAGCTGATGGTAACACATGGATATGGGACTGAACGGATAGCCTTATGGCTCAATGACCACAGTGTTCCAACATCAAAAAGAGCGGATTGCTGGAGAAGTTCGTCAATCCGAACAATTATGCGAAATCCGATTTACACTGGGCATCTCCATCTCGGTAATGCTGTTTCAAATTCTGCTTTTGAGCAATACCGGATTATTTCAGATGAAGACTTCCTTCGTGCGCAGGAAATGATGGATCAGCGCGGGCCAAACCATATGCCGGATTCTGATGTTTCCCGCAGGGTGGATTCCGCAATCCTTCTCACCGGCTTGGTTCGGTGTCAAAAATGTGGGGGACGCATGTATGGAAGCGCAGCCTTCAAAAAGAAGAAGGATGGGCATCGACATTATTGGAATCAATATCGGTGTGAGACCAGGTTGCGTAAGAGTGATGGTTGTTATGGACAATGGTGCTATTCAGCGACTAAGATTGAAGGCAAGGTGCTCGAAGCCGTCCAGATACTGTTTAGAAAGGTCTTGGCATCAGATGCAAATGCACTTCTGACACTCATTAAATCCCGAATTAGCCAGACATCGACTGAATCTATAAAACAAGCAGCGAAAGAACTTGCCGAAGCAAGGAGCCGTTTATCCGACGCTGAAAATCGTCTACTTGTATGTGTGGCAACCGGTAACCAGGAAGAAATTGGTGCCCTCAATGCACAATTGCCTATTCTGAGGAGTGACGCAGAAGAAAAGGAGAGATTCTATTCCCAAGCGATTAAGAAAAGCGACGATGAGAGTTCGTTGCTAACAAGACGAACCCAGGAGCTTCAGGAGTTGCGAACATGGGCAGTCAATTTTGACTTGCTATCCCATGAGGAGCAAAAGCTTGCACTGGCAAAAATGCTTCATCAGATCACGGTCGGTGAAGGATATTCTATAGAAATCGAGTTTCGTGGATTGGCAAAGTGGATCATGGAATTCTAAAGCGGTGATAGGTATGCTTTTCAAAGAACGTGCAGATGGGCCAACCCCGAATGGTGGCAGTTATTCTGAAATCTACTATCGGGATGATGATGGCAACCCGGCAGACAAAAAAGAAGCTACCCGCTTTGAGATTGTAGAGTATGATGCTGATGGCGGATTTATAAGCTCAACCCTTGGTTTCCTTGAAAAGAAAAAGAGACCCGCAATTCAGCAGGATGAATGACATATTCCGCGAAAATTGGCTCAATTATCAGTTGGGAATTTGGTGGTAGTGAATGTACATCCCACAGTGTGATAGAGCACATCGTTCACATCGATGGGGTCACAGGTTCGAGTCCTGTTGCGACCACCACAATCCCTCTTCCGAATGGTTGAGGGTTGTTCTTTTCATCTGTCCATGGTAGAATTCGTTTGGCTGTGAATGAATCATGGTATACCAGAGTGACGGGATGCCCGGTTTGGATAAGGACGAGGGCGAATCAAAAGAAAGGTTCATAAATCAGCATGAAACGAATCGCGCTGTTAATGCATATAGTACTGATGATGCTTTTCATGACAGGCTGCGCAAGAGAATATCGCTACGATAGCTTCGATATCTTTGACGTGGAAAAGGAAGGGATTGTCGATGTCATTGTCATTGCTCGCACGTCAAACATGAGTAACCGAAAAGTATCTGAAACGAGGTATTATTCGCTTGCCAGCGGTGGACGCATCTGCTTGTCAGAGGCATTTGAGCCTGATGCAGCTGCAGTTTACACAGTTCCAAACGATTGTTTTGTATCATACATTGACAGCGGCAGAAACAGGATCCTGAATCGACTTGACCATATGGCTCTGGTGGATGAGGCACGGAATCAGGTGCCTGTGAGCGAAATGCATGCAAGAATCTTCCAACGAATAGCCGAGTTGGAACGTGCAGTGCTTGATATCCGCTTGATCGAAACGGGAGGCCAGACATTTGTCTACCTTGAATTGAATGTGAATTTGTGGACTCCTTGCTGTCTCTACTGGTACGATCGCGATGCGGATGCGCTGGTGCTTTTGCACAAATGGGACGCAGAAGAGGTCATCGGGTTACGGCTTCGCAACATTGCATTGGCTGGTCAAGAATAATTGCATTGATCGTTTCGCATGACTTTCTGATTATGAATGTGCATTACCAGATAAGGATTGGCGGAGTCGACATCATGGTCCTTTGCCGAAATATCGTGTATTTGAATGGCATATGCGCACGGTGGGAGAAACACCGGCAAATGATCAAAAAGCTTGACCGACTCATCCCAGCAACAGATGTGCATTGGTGGAGTTGACATCATGGTCCCGTGTCAAGACAGCGAAAAGAATAAAGCGGGAAATCCTGACAGATGACCATGAAACTGTTTTCCCACAGGGGCTCGCGCTGCCCCAAAGAATCAATCAAAAGCCGGGGAATGGCAAGACCTGATGAGTTGAGGCGGCTGCGGGGGATGGGATGAACGGAAAGGTTCACACCGGCGGGGTCACAGGCCCGAGTCCTGCTGCGGCCGCCACAAACCCTTGCAAGCGCTGTGTTTGGATACCCGGCTTCAGACAGCGGAGGCGAAGCCATGCACCAGATCACCGAACTCCCCGCATGGGAGAGATTGTTCAAGCGGATCGTATGGGCGCAGATCGGGGAGCTGAGAGGGCTCTCCATCCTCGACTTTGGCAGCGGGGAAGGCATCACGGCCAGCCATTATGCGGCCGACAATGCCGTGACGGCGGTCGAGCCGTCTGAGGAGATGCTGGCCGGCGCATGGAGGGATCACGAGTACACGCAGATTGTGGGCGATGTTTCCGCGCTCGCTGGGTTTACCGACAACGCCTTTGATTTCGTCATCTGCCACAATGTGCTGGAATACATTGATGACAAGCGGGCTGTTGTCTGCGAGCTGGCCCGGGTATTGAAGCCCGGCGGAAGGCTCTCCGTGGTAAAACACAATCGCGCCGGGCGGGTGATGCAGATGGCGGTGCTGTTGGATGATCCGGAGGAGGCAAACGCCCTGCTTGACGGCGGGAACAGCACCGCCGCCAGATTCGGGGCAATCCGGTATTACGGGGACGGCGACATTGCCGCATGGAGCAGCTGCCTGAAGCCGGTGGATTCCTATGGGATCCGCACCTTCTGGGACCTGCAGCAGCACCAGGAGAAGCACAGTCAGGAAGAATGGCAGAAAAAGATGGCTCAGCTGGAGATGCGGGTGTCCCGGCTGGAGGAATACCGGCGCATTGCCTTCTTTCATCATTTGGTATTTATCAAAGAGGCTGACCCCTGCCTGCAAAGCAGAATATCCGCAAACACAGAGAGGAAGCGAACCTGACCCATGTTCAATCATCACGATATCACCCGGGACGCATTCATGCTCCACGGCCCGCTGGCCCACCACGGTTACGATTGGTGGTGGCATTCTTTCACCGCGCAAGACACGGAAACGGGTGAAGATAAGCCGTTCTTCATCGAGTTCTTTGTCTGCAATCCGGCGCTGGCGGAGGATCAGCCTGTCTTGGGGCAGCTGCCGGAGAACCAGGCTGCCGGCAAAAAGCCATCCTACCTGATGGTCAAGGCTGGCACCTGGGGCGAAAACGCCTGCCAGCTGCACCGGTTCTTTTCGTTGAAAGACGTCACCTTTCACGGAGATGCGCCTTATCAGATCGAGGCATCAGATTGCCTGGCCTGTGAAACGGCCCTGAAGGGCAGCGTGACCATCACGCCCGAGGAGGCCGCCGCACATCCCGAATGGATGTGTGACGCGGGGGAGATGGCCTGGGACCTGACGATCGACAAGCAGATCGCCTTCAATGTGGGCTACGGGGCCAGCAAGCCGCTCCGGGACGTGGAGGCCTTTGCCATGTACTGGCACGCGGAGGGCATGAAGAGCGCCTACAAAGGCTCCGTCACCTTCAATGGCAGAAAATATGCCGTGACGCCGGAAAAGTCCTACGGTTACGCGGATAAGAACTGGGGCCAGGATTTCACCACCCCCTGGGTCTGGCTGTCCTCCAGCTGCCTGTTCAGCAAGAAGACGGGGAAGCAGCTGCATAACAGCGCTTTTGACATTGGCGGCGGCAGGCCGAAAATCTATTTCGTGCCGCTGGACCGGCGGCTGCTGGGCGTTTTCTTCTATGAAGGCAAGGAATATGACTTCAACTTCTCCAAGCTCCATCTGATGGTGAAAACCGTCTTCACCTTTGAGGAGCGCGATGAGGAGGTCGTGTGGCATGTGCGGCAGGAAAACATCCACGCTGCCATGGAGACAGAGGTGCACTGCCTGAAGAAGGACATGCTGCTGATCAACTATGAAGCGCCGGACGGCAGCAGGCATCACAACCGTCTGTGGAACGGCGGCAACGGCTGGGGCACCGTGAAACTGTATGACCGGCGGGACGGACAATTGGTCCTGGCGGATGAAATCGAAGCCACCCACATCGGCTGCGAATATGGTGAATATGACCACGCGGAATCCTATCATGGGGAAATCACGAAGCCGGCGAAGAAAGGAAAATGATTTGTGTACAGCCGGAGATGCGGGTGTCCCGGCTGGAGGAATACCGGCGCATTGCCTTCTTTCATCATCTGGTGTTTGTCAAAGAACAGGACAGTGGGGAGTGAAAAACCATGACCCTGGATGAAATCATGTTTTTCGACGGCCATTCCGCCGCGCTGCCCCTGTATGAAAAGCTGAAGGGCAGTATCCTGGCGGAGGTTCCGGATACCAGGATTGAGGTCAGGAAGACACAGATTTCCTTCTTCACGAAGCATTTGTTTGCGGCGGTGTCCTTCACGCCTGTCCGGAAGGCGGCAGCGCGTCCGGACCCCTTCCTGACCGTGACCTTCGGCCTGCGCGGCCGGAGCACTTCCCCCCGCATCGATGCAGCGGTGGAGCCGTATCCTTGTCAACCCCTTTTGTTAGGTTCCTCGGGCCTATACACTAACCCATATTATTGCAGCATTTTTTCGTCGGCTTGACACGATGTGTGGAATAGTATGGCAGACAGACCTGAGGACTGGCAGGTGTGGGTTATAGGGCGGCTACCTATCTGCTGTTAGCCAAAGAAAAGCGCCTCTGCAGAGACGCTGAAAGGTGATTTGTGATCCGCAGCCCGCAGCGCACAATCTCTTATTCGAATGGCCCTGGTCACTTGGCGGCTTTTTTCAGTGCACTGACCAGCAGCGCCTGCACCGGGAGCCGGGTGCGTTTGGGGTACAGGGTCTCCAGTTCCCGGAGGAGGCCCTCAGCCTCCTCCCGGGTCAGGCGCGGCACCAGGGTGAGGCCGGCGCCCTGGGCGGCGATGAGGGTCCAGTAGATGGCGGGGCAGCGGCTGTGGGCGGCAGGGGCTTCCAGCAGGTCCGCCAGGATGTCCCGGGCCTCCCCGGGGGCCAGGCTGTCCGCCCCCTCCCGCAGGAGGATCACCAGGTCGTCCACCATCCGGGTGTGGCAGGGGTCATCCGCAGGTCGGCTGCCGAAGCCCAGGAAGCCGTCCCAGGGTTTCCCCTGCTCCTCCAGCGCCGTGGCCCGGGCGATGTAGGCCTCCACCAGCGTTCTCGCCCCGTCCCGGATCATGCCTCCCCCTCCTCCCGGAGGAAGAGCCAGTCCGCCAGCGCCTCCGGAGCGGTAAAGGCATGGTCGCATTTGGCCTGCATGAAGTCGCGGATCTCCGGGATCTCATGGCTCCACAGGGCCGCGGCAAAGGCAACGCCGGCGGCACGGGCCATGTCGTAGCCGGGCTTCAGGTCGTCCACCACCAGCATCTCCTTCGGGGCGAAGCCCAGCCGCTCCATGATGTCCAGCAGGGGGAAGGGGGCGGGCTTGCGGCGCTCCGGGGGCTGCTCCCAGCCGTAGATGAGGCGCGGCTCCGGAAGGCCGCCGGCCTGCCAGTCCCGCCGGATGTTCACGTCCACCGAGTGGGAGATGACGCACACCGTTCCCCCCAGGGCCGTATAGCGGCGGATCAGGTCCGCCACGCCGGGGTAGACCCGGGGGATCGTCCTGGCCACATGCTCCTGCCAGATCTCGTACTCCCGCTGCATCTCCTCATCGCTGAACCCCAGTACCTTCCGGTAGTAGGGCAGAATGCCGGGCTGAAAGTTTACGCGGAAATAGTCCTCCAGGGTGTAGCCCGAGAGGTTCATCTCCGGCCGCAGCTGGCGCATGGCGTCCAGGAAAGCCGGAAAATGGACCACGGCGGTGGAGTTCACCACCGTGTCGTCGTGGTCCATCACAAGACAGGGAAAGCGAAGTTTCTCCATGGGTCTCCTTTACGGCCCGGGCACGCGCCCGGATCCCTCAGATCAGTTCCAGCGAGAGCAGCAGCATGGCGCAGGCGCCGGCCCGGTCATCGGCCTCACCGATGGCGGTGCGGCCCCAGCCCGTGCCCCGGTAGATGGTGCCGTTCTCGAACTCCCCCACCGGGGTGCGGCCCCAGCCTGTGCCCCGGTAGATGGTGTCGTTCTCGAACTCCCCCACCGCGGTGCGGCCCCAGCCCGTGCCCTTTTAGACCGTGTCCCGCTCAAACTCGCCCACGGCGGTGCGGCCCCAGCCCGTCCCCCGGTAGATGGTGCCGTTCTGGGTCTCGCCGATGGCGGTGCGGCCCCAGCCCGTGCCCTTGTAGAAGGTGCTCACGCGATCATTCCTCCGTTCACTTTCTCGTGGGGAAGCCGAAGTAATTCCGGGCGTTCTCGAAGCTGATGCCCCGGACGATCTCCCCCAGCAGCTCCATGTCGTCGGGATAGCGGCCGTCCTCCACCCACTCGCCCAGCAGGCGGCAGAGGATCCGGCGGAAGTACTCGTGCCGGGGATAGCTCAGGAAGGAGCGGCTGTCGGTGAGCATGCCCACGAAGCCCGCCAGGTAGCCCAGGTTGGCCAGGCTGGTGAGCTGGTCCGTCATGCCCTGGAAGTGGTCGTTGAACCACCAGGCGGAGCCGTGCTGGATCTTGCTCACCGCCTCGGAGGACTGGAAGCAGCCGCAGATGGTGTCGATGGCCTGGTTGTCGTTGGGGTTGAGGCTGTAGAGGATGGTGCGGGGCAGGGCGCCGGCCTTCTCCAGGGCGCCCAGGAAGGCCGCGGTCTCGGCGGAGGGGGCGTAGTTGTTGATGCAGTCATAGCCCGTGTCCGGCCCCAGGCGGTCAAACATGGTGAGGTTGTTGTCCCGGCGGCAGCCGTAGTGCAGCTGCATGGCCCAGCCCCGGCGGACATACTCCCCGGCGCAGAAGAACATGAAGGCATACTTGAAGGCGGCCTCCTCGGCGGCGGTGACGGCCTCCCCCGCCATGCGCCGGGCGAAGATGGCCTCCACGGCCTCGGGGGAGGCGGGAGCGTCCATGACGTAGTTCAGGGCGTGGTCGGAGAGGGTGCAGCCGTGGGCGGCGAAGAAGTCCATCCGCAGGGACAGGGCCTTCTTCAGGGCCTCAAAGGAGTCGATGGCCACGCCGGAGACCTCCGCCAGCCGGGCAATGTAGGCCTTCCAGGTGTCCTTCTCGATGTTCATGGCCTTGTCGGGGCGCCAGGCGGGGAGCACCACCGTGGCGAAGGAGGCGTCCGCCGCCAGCTTCTCGTGGTACTCCAGGCTGTCCACCGGGTCGTCGGTGGTGCAGATCACGGCCACATTACTCCGGGCAATGAGGCCCCGGGCGGAGAAGCCCTCCCCGGCCAGCTTCTCCTTCGTCAGCTGCCAGACCTCCTCGGCGGTCCTGGCGCTCAGGGCGCCGTACCAGCCGAAGAAGCGCTGCAGCTCCAGGTGGCTCCAGTGGTACAGGGGGTTGCCGATGGCCTTCCCCAGCACCTCCGCCCACTTGAGGAACTTCTCGTGCTCGTCCGCGTCGCCGGTGATGTACTTCTCCTCCACGCCGGCGCAGCGCATCAGGCGCCACTTGTAGTGGTCGCCCCCCAGCCAGACCTGGGTGATGTTCTCATACCGCCGGTCCTCCCAGATCTCCTGGGGGCTCAGGTGGCAGTGGTAGTCGATGATGGGGCAGCCCTCCGCGAACTCGTGGAAGAGGCGGCGGGCGGTGGGGGTGTTCAGCAGGAAATCCTTGTCCATGAAGGCAGCCATGGGGCATTTCTCCTTTCGGTTGTCGATAGTCCGTGGGGTTATTATATCATGAAACAGGGGCGGGTTTCAAGCGGGAAAAAGCGGGAATGCACCCCTTCCCCCTTTCTGACCCCTTCCCTCCCCCTTTCCGCCTTGACATCCCCCCGCCCCTGCCGTACAATGGCCGTGGCGCAAGCCGCAAAACCCATTCTTCTTCTATGAGGTGAAAGACATGTCAGAGTGCACCCACGACTGCTCCACCTGCGGGGCAGACTGCCCTTCCCGGGGCGGCAGCGCTCCCCAGTCCCTCCGGGCGGAGACCAACCAATACAGCCATGTGAAGCACGTCATCGGCGTGGTGTCCGGCAAGGGCGGCGTCGGCAAGAGCCTGGTCACCGGGCTGATGGCGGCGGAGATGCGCCGCCGGGGCCAGGAGGTGGCCATCCTGGACGCGGACATCACCGGTCCCAGCATCCCGAAAATGTTCGGCTACACCGACAAGGCCTACGGCGATGAGCGGGGGATCCTCCCCGGGGTGACCGCCGGCGGCATCCGGCTCATCAGCGTGAACATGCTCCTGGACAACGAGACCGACCCGGTGGTGTGGCGCGGCAGCCTCATCTCCGGCACGGTGAAGCAGTTCTGGACCGACGTGGTCTGGGGCGACATCGACTGGATGTTTGTGGACATGCCTCCGGGAACCGGGGACGTCCCCCTGACGGTGTTCCAATCCCTGCCCCTGGACGGCGTGCTCATCGTCCTCAGCCCCCAGGAGCTGGTGGGCATGATCGTGGAGAAGGCCGTGAATATGGCCAAGCTCATGAACGTGCCTGTGCTGGGCCTGGTGGAGAACATGAGCTGGATGGCCTGCCCCCACTGCGGCGAGCGGATCTTCCCCTTCGGCACCGGCGCCACGGTGCAGGTGGCGGAGACCCACAGCCTGCCCCTGCTGGCCATGCTGCCCATCGATCCGGAGCTGGCGGCGGCCTGTGACCGGGGCGAGGCGGAGACCGCCGG
Organism: Clostridia bacterium; assembly: GCA_017519405.1. Taxonomy (GTDB): domain Bacteria; phylum Bacillota; class Clostridia; order Christensenellales; family Aristaeellaceae; genus RUG11272. The sequence continues at coordinate 84,112 of JAFWSH010000014.1, read as the reverse complement.
TGCCGGCCTGCTGGCCGGGGCAGCAGACGTGCTCCAGGCGGTCTGCAGCAAAAAGGCATGACCCGCCGGCGCATCCCGGAGCTGGACGGCTTCCGGGTGGTGATGGTGTTCATCGTCAGCTGGTTCCACATCTGGCAGCAGTCCTGGCTCACCCCCCACGTGGGGCGGGTGTCCCTGGACTTTCTGGTGCGGGCGGGCTACATGGCGGTGGACGCCACGCTGCTCCTCTCCGCCTTTCTGCTGTGCCTGCCCTGGGCGGAGGCGCGGTACCGGGGGGAGCCGGCAGACCGCCGGCTGGAACCCGCCCGGGCCTTCTACCGCAAGCGCCTGGCCCGGGTGCTCCCCAGTTACCTGTTTGTGATGGCGCTGATGCTCTTCGCCGTGGCCATCCCCCAGCGGAAATATGCCTCCGGCGGCGCCATGGCGCTGGACATCCTCACCCATCTCACCTTCACCTTCCCCTTCACCAGGGCCACCTACCAGCACACTCCCCTGGGGGGCGCCAGCTGGACCCTGGCCATGGAGGTGCACTTCTATCTGCTGCTGCCGCTGCTGCTGCGGGGCGCGGACCGCAAGCCCGGCGCCGTGATGGCGGGCATGGCGGCCTGCGCCGCCTTCTTCCGGGTGTACTGCCTCTGGGCGCTGGAGGACTACAGTATGGTGGTCAACCAGATGGTGAACTTCCTGGACGTCTACGCCCTGGGGATGGCCTGCGCCCTCTGCTGGCCCCGGCTCACCGCCCTGCGGGACCGCCTGTCCGGCGGAGGGAGGACCGCCTTCCACCTGGGGGCCACGCTGGTCCTGGCCCTGGGCATCGCCGGCTTTGTGCTGGTGCTCCGGGACCAGGCCGGCACCGGCAGCTACAGCGGCATCCAGGCCGGGCAGATGGTCCGGCGGCCCCTGCTGGCCCTGGCCTGCGCGGGGATCATGCTCTCCCTGCCCCTGGCACTGCGGCCGGTGCGGCTGCTCTTCGGCAACCCGGTGATGCGCTTCCTGGCGGGGATCTCCATGAACTACTATCTGCTGCACCAGAACATCGCGGTGTGGCTGCGGGAGCACAACATCCCCTTCTCCGATCTCACCTACCCCAACCAGGCGGGGGAGACGGTCTGGCAGCTGCAGTACACCGCCCTGGCCTTCGGGCTGTCCCTGGCGGCGGCGGTGCTGGTCACTTACCTCATCGAGAAGCCCGGCGCGGCGCTGCTGCGGCGGCTCTTCGCCCGGATGGACCGGCGCCGGGGAGACCTTCGCTCCCCCGCGTCCCCGCCCAAGGCCCCGTCATCAACGTAAAAACGATATGGAAAAGCGGCTTTTCAGCCGTTTTTCATTGCAATTTCGCCGCTGGGGTGCTATCATGTATTTGTGGATTTGTGTCCACGCGATTTTTGCGCGGAAATCCGCGAAAGAGGAGCAGAGATGGACGGAAAACAGATGCCGGTGGTGCTGATTCCCTCCCTGGAGCCGGACGACCGGCTGCCGGCCTATGTGGAGGAGCTGATGGCCAGCGGCTTTGACCGGGTGGTGGTGGTGGACGACGGCTCCGGCCCGGACTATCAGCCGGTGTTCGGCCGGCTGTCGGATCTGGGGGCCCAGGTCCTGAGCTACCCGGTGAACAAGGGCAAGGGCGGCGCCCTCAAGACCGGCCTGAAGTGGATTCAGGAACACATGCCGGACTGCGGCGGCGTGGTGACAGCGGACGCGGACGGCCAGCACAAGGTGGCGGACTGCCTGCGCCTGGCGGAGGCCATGGCCGGCGGGGAGGACGCCCTGTGGCTGGGCAGCCGGGACTTCAACCTCCCGGATATCCCGCCGAAATCCCGCTTCGGCAACAAGACCACCTCCCTGGTGTTCAAGGCCCTCTACGGGGTGTGGCTGCCGGACACCCAGACCGGCCTGCGGGGCTTCTCCGCCGCGGAGATCCCCTTCATGGCGGAGGTGGAGGGGGACCGCTACGAGTACGAGATGAACGTGCTCATCGCCTGCGCCCGGCGGAAGCTGCCCATGAAGACCCTCACCATCGAGACGGTGTATGAGAACAACAACGAGGGCTCCCACTTCCACCCCCTGCGGGACTCCTGGCGGATCTACAAGGTGATCCTGGGGAACTTCTTCAAGTTCATGGGCTCGTCCCTGTTCTGCGTGCTCATCGACCAGCTGGCGGCGGGCGCCCTGCGGAACTGGGTGCTGCCGCCCCTGGGGCTGCCCAACGACGGCGGCATGTGGAACCTGCAGGTGAGCGGCTGGGTGGCCCGGGTCATCAGCGCCACGGTGAACTTCCTGATCAACAAGAACCTGGTCTTCGGGAAAAAGGGGAAGGCCGGGCCGGCCCTGTGGCGCTACATCCTGCTGAGCGTGGCGGTGATCACCGCCTCCAACGCCGGGGTGTGGCTGCTGGGCAAGGCCGGCATGGCCCCGTGGCTGGCCAAGGTCATCATGGACACCCTGCTGTATTTCGTCAACTACCGCGTCCAGCAGAACTGGGTGTTTGCTGACAAGGAGGAAGCGGCATGAAGAACCTGATCCTGACCCTGCTGCTGGTGGTGATGCTCTTCGGCATGGCGCTGGCCGTTCCCGCCGGCGACCTCTCCGAGGACGTGGTGGAACGCTACAGCGAAGAGGAGACGGACGACGAGTTCGACTTCCTGTGAGCAGGAACGCATGAAATTCGGGAAAGGAATGGAATCAACCGATGAAGAGAATCGCTGTATGGGCTGTGCTGCTGGTCTGCCTGGTGTCCCTGTTCTCCCTGGGCGCCGCCGAGGACGCGCTGCTGATGGAGGACGTGACGGAGACTGATACGGACACCAGCCTGCTGTCGCCCCTGCCCATGGATTTCACCCCGGGCTACAAGGCCTCGGAGAACTACTATACCGAGTCCGGCTATGAGGACAGCACCCTGTCGGTGAAGATCGAGAAGATCACCCGGGAGAAGGCGGTCTACTGCGTGGCCCGGGTGAAGATCGCCCACCCCTCCCAGCTGCGCACCGCCGTCACCGCCAAGGGCCGCACCAACAAGATCTCCACCCTGGCCCGGGAGAACAACGCCGTGCTGGCCATCGGCGGCGAGTACTTCGCCAGCGACGAGGGCGGCTACATCGTCCGCATGGGTCAGGTGCAGCAGGGCCGGAAGAAGCCCTACGAGACCCGGGACCTGCTGTGCATCGACGAGAACGGCGATTTCCACATCCTGCTGCGGAAGCGGGACGCCAAGATCAACGGGAAGACCAAGTCCATCAACCCGGACTTCACCGCCCAGCTGAAGGCGCTGACGGAGGCCCACACCCTCATCAACGTCTTTGACTTTGGCCCGGCCCTGATCATCGACGGGGAGCTGCTGCCCACCCCGGACAGCTACTCCTTCAACCTGGAGGCCCGGGAGCCCCGGTGCGCCATCGGCCAGGTGGGCCCCCTGGAGTATGTGGTGGTGGTGGTGGACACCATCACCCACCACGACCGCAGCGGCAAGGAGGGCGCCACCTCCGCGGAGGTGGCCCAGTTCCTGCTGGAAGAGGGCTGCGTCCAGGCCTACAATTTGGACGGCGGCAACAGCAGCCTGATGGTGTACCACGGGGAGAACTACTCCGACAAAACCTTCAACGAGGAGCGCTCCGTGTCGGACATCATCTATTTCTCCACGGGCATCGACTTCGGCCTGGAGCTGGACTGAGACAGGGGGAGAGTGCATGGAGCAGGTCATCACCACCTTCTTCGGGCTGCCCCTGACCCGGTTCGGCCTGGGCTGCATGCTCGCCATGCTCTTCGGGCTCGTGGTCTGCGGCGCCTGGATCATCTGGTCCCAGGGCAAGAGCTATGGCGCCTTCATCCGCTTTGCGGTGTGCGTGGTGCCCCTGTCCTGGGTGTTCGCCCGGGTCTTCTATGTGGCGGCGGACCTCATCGTGGCCCCCATCGAGTCCAGCTTTTACGCCAACACCATCGGGAACCTGATGCCGGCCCTGTATTTCTGGGACGGGGGTTACAGCCTGATGGGCGGCATCGTGGGCGCCGTGCTGGGGGCCAAGCTGGCGGAAAAGTGGACCCGCACGGAGAAGGGTGCCCTCCGGGATGCCCTGGCCATGGGCATGCCCGTGGCCATCCTGCTGGAGCGGGCGTTTGAGAAGGGCACGGGGCTGGGCCTGGGCCGCACGGTGGAGTGGAAGTGGCTGGCGGAGGCTCCCTGGTGCGCCAGCCTGCCCTCCGGGGAGAAGGTGCACCCCGTCTACCTCTACGAGGCGCTGGCCGTGGGCCTGCTGCTCATCGTCACGATCCTCCTGGCCGCGCGGAAGAAGGAGCGCAAGGGCGGCGACGTGCTGCGGGTGTTCCTCTTCATGTACGGCCTGGTCCAGGTGTTCCTGGAGTCCCTGCGCCAGGACGGCCACATGGTGAAGCACTTTGTCCACATCTCCCAGGTCATCGCCATCATCCTGGCGGTGGTGGTGATGCTCCGCTGGACGGTCCAGACCCTGCAGCACCCGGGACACGGGGCGGGGGTCATCGTGGGCTGGGTGATCACCGCGGCCTGCATCGGGGTGATGATCGCTGCGGAGTTCGGGGTGGACCGCTGGGGGAACCGCCTCCTGGCCTACGGCATCATGGTGCTGTGCCTCGTCGTCGTGGGCGTGGTGGGGGCTGATTTCCATATCACGGCCAACCGGGAGTAAAGAAAGGGGAGACAGCATGGACAAGGCGAAAATCGACCGGATCAACACCCTGGCCCGGAAGCAGAAGACCGTGGGGCTCACCGCGGCGGAGGTCCAGGAACAGGCCGCCCTGCGCCAGGAGTATCTGCAGGAGTGGCGTCGCGGCATGCAGGCCATGCTGGAGAACGTGGTGATCCAGCGGCCCGACGGCAGCCGGGAGCCCCTGAAAAAGAAACAGCACCTGAACTGACAGGCCGGAAGGAGGATCGCCCATGAAGATTGCCGTGCGCTATTACACCAAGACCGGCAACACCAAACGCCTGGCGGAGGCGGTGGCCGCAGCCCTGGGGGTGGAAGCCCTGCCCATCAGCGAGCCCATCACCGAGCCGGTGGACCTGCTGCTGCTGGGGAACTCCTACTACGCCTTCAGCATTGACCCGGAGGTCCGGGCCTTTATCCGCTCCCTGGACAAGAGTCTGGTGGGGCGCATCGCCAACTTCGGCACCGCCGCCCTGCTGAACTCCACCTGGAAAAAGGTGAAGGCCGAGGCGGACCGGGTGGGCATCCCCATGGAGGAGCGGGAGTTCCACTGCCGGGGCGAGTTCAAGGGCGCCCACAAGGGACGGCCCAACCAGGCGGACCTGGAGGCCGCCGCCGCCTTCGCCCGCTCCCTCACGGAAAACAGATAAGGAGGAAGAGAACCATGTCCGAGTTTGAGAACGAGATGCCCGGCGTCTTCGAGATGAGCGACGAGGAGGGCAATACCATCCTGGTGCGGGAGATCGACAATTTCTTCTACAACGGCGAGGAGTACGCCATCCTCTCCCAGGTGAGCGGCGAGGAGAACACCGCCGAGGCGCCGGAGGCCATCGACTGCTTCGTGGTGCACGTCCGGGCCTACAAGGATGAGGAGACCGGCGAGGAGATGGAGGAGCTGGAGCCCATCGAGGACGCGGCCCTGGAGGAGAAGCTCATCGCCATCGCCTCCACCCGCCTGGATGAGCAGGACGAGGAGGAGTGAGCATGGCTGGAAAGAAGCAGGCCAGCGCGAGGAAATCCCGGCTGAACCTGCCCCTGGAGCTGGTGCAGCGCGGCTTCCTCTACACCCTGGCAGCCCTGGCCATGGGCGTGGCCCTGGCCTTCTGGCCCCTGGAGTCCGTGGGGGTGAGCTACACCCTGGCGGCGGCGGGCATCATGCTGCTGGGCCTGTGGCGCCTGTGGAAATACTTCGTGGTGGACGACGCGGCGGAGGGCATGGAGCACCAGGAGTTCGCCAGCGGCCTGATTCTGGTGGCGGGCGGCATCCTGCTGCTGGTCTACCGGGCCCGGCTGGCGGACCTGCTGCCGGTGATCATCGGCCTGGTGCTGCTGGTGCTGGCGGCCATCCGGGCCCAGGCGGCCATCGACCTGAAGCGGCTGGGCGCCCGGCTGTGGGTGATGCCCCTGGTGCTGGCCTGCCTGCACCTGGCGGGCGGCCTTGTGGTGCTGATCTTCCCCCTGGAGAAGCAGGTGAGCCTCACCATCCTGGGGGCCCTGCTCCTGGCGGAGGCGCTGTGCGACCTCTGGTGCCGCCTGATGATGCGCCATCTGGAGAAGAAGAGGGCGGAGGCAAAGCCCGAGGCCGGAGAGCAGAAAGCCCCGGCGGCGGAGAGCGCCCCGAAGGCAGACGAAGACAAAGCAAAGCAGGAGCCCACAGAGGGTGCCGCGGCAACCTCCGCGCCGGACCGCCCCGTGGACTGGCATCCGGGCAGCTGAGCACGCAGCCCGGGAGAGAAGCGGTCGGGAACCCGGCCGCTTTTTCCGTGCCGGCATGCCGCCGGAAGAAAACCCCGCCCCTAACGTTCGTGGTTCCGGCGGCGGATTCATCCACACCCTGCCGCCGGCGGAAAACAGGCCCTGTGGAAAACCTGTGGATAAAGTCACCCCCGCGTTTCATGCCGTGAAAGCAAGTGCTTATGCGGGTTTCCGCGTGCAAACTGCCGGAGATGCCCGCGGGAAGGGAAAAACAATCCACAGGCTTATCCACACCGCGGGAGGAATACCGCCCGTTTCGTTCATCCCCGCCGCCGCTTTTCCACAGGGTTTTCCACCGCCCGATTCCGAACCTTTTTCATTGCTCAGACGGAATTGTTCGTGTCCTCCCGACGCAAAAAAACACCCTCCCGCCGGGAAGGTGCATTCTGTCTGTGTTTATGTCAGCTCCAGCACCCGGGCGATGCAGCCGCCGCACAGGTCGTCGGCCCGCTCCTCCCCCAGGGTGTCCCGGAGCTTCTCCCAGGCCGGCAGCATGGTGCAGGACCGGGAGGTGATGTTGTGGGCGTCGGAGGAGATGATGTCCACCAGGCCATCCCGCAGCACCCGCTGTTTCCACCGCTCGGTGAAGAAGGGGAGCTTGCGGGTGACGGTGTGGCTGTTCATCTGCATCAGGATCCCCCAGCGCTCCTTCAGGTCCCGGATGCGGCGGATGCTGCCCAGGGCCTTGTAGCGCTCGATGTGGGCGAAAACCACGGTCATGCCCTCGTCGGTGAGCTTCCGGGCGGCCTCCTCCATGGTGCTGTAGGGGCACTCGTGCCAGAACTCCACCAGCACGGCCCACTTCCCGTCCAGCCGGGGAACCCGGCCCTCGTCCAGCATCCGGACGGCATCCCGGGTATAGAGGATCTCCGAGCCCGGGTGGAGATGCAGGTCCCAGCTCTGGCTGTCGCAGTAGGCCTGGCCCTCCGCCAGATGGGCCTCATACTTCTCCGCCGGGAAGGGCGCCTCCCCGGGGGCGATATGGGAGGTGCAGATGATGTGCTTCACCCGGTTCTCGTGGGCCAGGCGCAGCATGTCCTGCATGTCCCCGGGCTTCTGGGCCCCGTCGTCCACGCCGTAGACCACGTGGCAGTGCATGTCAACGATCATTTGTTCCCGTCATCCCCGTTTCCGCGGCCCTTGCCGCGGCGGCTGCGGGTGCTGCCCTCGTCGTGCTTGTAATAGCCGCTGGCATAGTGGTGGTAGTAATAGCCCTTGTTGTAATACTTCTTGGAGGAGATGGTGTCGAAGCGCACCTTGTTGAGGATGCAGCCCAGGATGGGCTTGCCGCTCTGCTCCATCTGGGCCTTGCAGTCCTGCAGGTCCCGCAGGTGGGTGGAGTTGTACTCCACCACCATCACGATGCCGTCGCAGTGGGCGGCGATCTCCGCCGCGTCGATGACCATGCCCACCGGCGGGGCGTCCACCAGCACCATGTCGAAGTTGGCCGCCAGCTCGTCCAGCATCTGGGGGAAGTACACCGAGTCGATGAGGGACATGGGGTTGGACACGTCCCGGCCGGCGGGGATGATGCAGGCCCCGTGGAGGTTGGTCTCATAGATGCAGTCCGCCAGGGCGCACTGGCCCACCAGGTAGTGCGCCAGGCCCAGCAGCTCGCCGTCCGCCTCGATGTGGTGCCGCTTCACCAGCATGCTCCGCCGCATGTCCGCGTCCACCAGCACCACCCGCTTGCCGCGCCGGGCCAGGTTCCGGACAATCTGCATCACCATGTAGCTCTTGCCCTCGGACATGGTGTTGGAGGTGAAGACGATTTTCTTCATGTCCCGGCCGGTGAAGGTCAGGTTGGTGCAGACCGTGTTCAGCGCCTCGGTGGAGGCGTAGTCCAGGGGATCCAGTTTGTTGACAACCGCCTGTCTCATTTCTGACCGCCTTTCCCGCTGCGTCTGCCGCGTTTGCCGTCGCTCCCGCTCTCCGCCGTGTGCTCCGTATCCTCCTGGCCGGCCGCCGGCATCATGCCCAGCACGGGAATGCCCAGTTTGCGCTCGATGGTCTCGGCGCTGCGCACCCGGTCGTCCACGATGAACTGCACCACCACAATCACCGCCGCCAGCAGCAGTCCCGCCACAAAGCCGATGGCGATGTTGCGGACCTTGTTGGGGGCGGAGGGGGACGTGGGCTTCAGCGCCTCCTCAAAGATGTTGGGCTCATCGGTGCTCATGGTGGCGGCGATGAACTCCTTGGCCTTGACGGCGTACATGTTGGCCATCCGCTGGGCCTCCCCCGGGTCGGTGGAGGTGACGGTGATGTACAGGATGCGGGTGCCGGACTGGTTGGTGACCCGCACCATGCTCTTGGCCTTGTTGACGGAGTAGGTGTTCTCCAGGCCCAGGGCCTCCAGCACGTCCCGGTTGACCTTCCAGGTGGAGAAAACCTCAATGTAGTCCTTGGCCAGGTTGGAACCCATCTGCAGGTCGGACAGGTTCACCACCGAGTCCTTGGAGCTGAGGATGTACAGCTTGCTGGTGGCCTGGTAGGTGGGGGTCACGAAATAGAAGGTGTACAGCCCCGCGATCAGCGCCCCCAGCAGGGCCGCGATGATCAGATACCGCACCTTCTCCAGGAGGCGGTACAGGAGTTCCACCAGGTCGATCTCCATCTCGTCCTGCTCCCGGACGCGCTGGGTTGTCCGCTCTTCTGCTGCCATGGTCTCCTCCGACAGATAAGTACTCGAATGGATGCGTCACACAGACGTGACAAGACAGTATATCACAGCTGACGCTTTCCTGTCAATCACAGAAAAAAGCCCGGTGGTCAAGAAAAAAGCCCGGCGGTCACGGTCCGGGCCTTGCTGCTCTGAAAGAAAGACGGGAAAGAAAGACGGATGGATCAGCGCCGCCGGGCCAGCTCCGCCCAGACCTCCGCCGGCGTCACGCCCCGGTCATACAGCAGCACCAGCAGGTGGTAGAGCAGATCCGCCGCCTCGTAGGTGACCTCCTCCCGGCTGTCCTTCATGGCCGCGATGATGGTCTCGCTGGCCTCCTCCCCCAGCTTCTTGCAGATCTTCTCCACGCCCTTGCCCAGGAGGTAGTTGGTGTAGGAGCCCTCCTGGGGGTGCTCCTTCCGGTCCGCAATCACCCCGTAAACCTGCTCCAGGATGGCGGCAGTGGCGGGGAGGTCCTCCTCGTCCGCCGGCATGAGGTCGTTGAAGAAGCAGCTCCGGGCGCCGGTGTGGCAGGCGGGGCCGGTCTGCTCCACCGTCAGCAGGAGGGCGTCCCCGTCGCAGTCATACTTCACCCCCAGCACCCGCTGGGTGTGGCCGGAGGTCTCCCCCTTCTTCCACAACTGCTGCCGGCTGCGGCTGTAGTAGGTGGCAAAGCCCGTCTCCAGGGTCAGCTGCAGGGACTCCCTGTTCATCCAGGCCAGCATCAGCACCTCCCCGGTGGCGGCGTCCTGGGCGATGGCGGGCACCAGGCCCTGGTCATTGAATTTCACTCCGCTCAGATCCATGTTGCTTCTCTCCTTTTCATTGTGCATCCACACAGGCCAGGGCTTCCGCCAGGGTGAAGGCCTGCTCGTAGAGGGCTTTGCCCAGGATGGCGCCGGCGCAGCCCGCGGCCTTCAGCGCCTGCAGGTCCGCCAGGGAGGACACCCCGCCGGAGCCGGTGATTTCCATGCCGGTGGCCTCCACCAGAGCCCGGGTGGCGGCCACGTTGGGCCCCTGCATCATGCCGTCCCGGCTCACGTCGGTGTAGATCACCACCGAGACCCCCAGGGCCTTCATCCGCAGGGCCAGCTCCACCGCGGTGATGTCCGCGGTCTCCACCCAGCCCCGGAGGGCCACCCTGCCGTCCTTCGCATCAACACCCGCGGCGATCTGCCCCGGGTAGCGGCGGCAGGTATCCGCCACCACCTCCGGGTGCTCGAAGGCCGCGGTGCCGATGATGCAGCGGCTGACCCCCAGGGCGAAGCGGGCGTCCACGTCCGCCGGGGTCCGCAGGCCGCCCCCCAGCTCCACGGGGCCGTCGAAGGCCCGGACGATCTCCCCGATGAGGGGCAGGTGGGTGCTGACGCCGTCGAAGGCCGCCTCCAGGTCCACCAGGTGGAGCCATTGGGCGCCCTCCGCCCGGAGCCGCCCGGCGATGGCCACCGGGTCGCCGTAGACGGTGACGTCCCCGCGGACGCCCTTGCGGAGCCGCACGGCCTTTCCGCCCATCAGGTCAATGGCGGGGTAGAGGATCATGGGGCAATCCCTCCTGTGATTCGAAACCCGGGCCGGCAGCGGGCTGGCAGCCGGGGCTGTAAAATCGCTTTGACAAATCCGCCGCCCGGGGGTAGGATAGACGGGGTTCCGGGGCAGCCCGGGGAAAGGCGGACGGGGCGATGGAGAAATGGTTTCGGGGTGAGATGGGGCGCCGGGTGCTGATGACCCTCTTCGGGGTGCTGGTGTGCGCCTTCTCGGTGGGGCTGTTCAGCCACTCGGGAATGGGGGTGGACCCCTTCCAGGTCCTGGCCCAGAGCCTGGGCCGCCACGCGAAGACGGCGCTGGGGCTCGACTACGGCACCTTCTACGCCCTCCTGAACCTGCTGATGCTGGTGGGCGTCTTCTTCTGGGACCGGCACAAGATCGGCCTGGGCACAGTGATGAACGTCTTCCTGGTGGGCTACATCGCCGCCTTCAGCCAGGATCTCATGGCCCGGCTTTTTCCGGATCCCGGCCTGCCGGTGCGCATCGCCCTGCTGGCGGTGGCCGTGGTGGTGATGTGCTTCGGGTCCGCCTTCTACTTCACGGGGGACCTGGGGGTCTCCACCTACGACGCGGTGGCCCTGACCCTCTCGGAGCGCACGGACACCCGGTATTTCAAGTACATCCGCATCGCCACGGACCTCCTGTGCGTGGGCACGGGCTGGCTGCTGGGCGGCGCCGACAAGATTGGCCCGGGCACCCTGATCACCGCCCTGTTCATGGGGCCGCTGATCTCCCTCTTCCGCCGCACCGCCGCCGAGCCCTTCCGCAGGGGGCGGTCCCGGCCGGGCACCCCTTCCTGAGGCGCCTCTTTCCTTTTTCAGAAAGTCAGGCATCTGCGCAGCAAGCCCTGCGTGGATGCTTTTTTTGTGTCGGCTTTCCCCGGCCAGGCGAGGGTCAGTCCAGGCTGCCCTTGGTGGACAGCACCCCCGTCACCCGGGGGTCCACGGCGGCGGCGTCCCGCAGGGCCAGGCCGAAGGCCTTGAACAGGGCCTCCATCTTGTGGTGGTCGTTGCGGCCCTCCGCCACCCGCAGGTGCAGGGTGAGGCCCGCGTTCACCGCCACCGCCCGGAAGAACTCCTCCGCCAGCTGGGTGTCCATGGTCCCGCACATGGGGCCCAGGAAGCTGGCGGAAAAGGCCAGGTACGGCCGGCCGGAGATGTCCAGGGCACAGAAGGCCAGGGCCTCGTCCATGGGCATCCAGGCGCTGCCGGTGCGGCGGATCCCCGCCCGGTCCCCCAGGGCCTCCCGCAGGGCCTTCCCCAGGCAGATCCCCACATCCTCCACCGTGTGGTGGGCGTCCACCGCCAGGTCCCCCCGGCAGCGCAGGGTGAGGTCCACCAGGGCGAAGCGGGAGAAGGCGTCCAGCATGTGGTCGAAGAAGCCCACGCCGGTGTCGATCTGCGTCTTGCCGGAGCCGTCCAGGTTCAGGCTGAGGGCGATGTCGGTCTCCCGGGTTTTTCTCTCGGTCTGGGCGCTGCGCATCTTTCTCCTCCTCCTGTCTGTTTTCAGCGGATCTCTTTGCCGAAGCGGATGGCCACGGCGTTGGCGTGGGCGTCCAGGCCCTCCTGCCGGGCCAGGAGCACCACCTGGTCGCAGACCTTCTCCAGCTCACCCCGGGTGGCGCAGATGATGCTGCTCTTCTTCACGAAGTCGTCCACCGACAGGGGGGAGAAGAAGCGGGCGGTGCCGCTGGTGGGCAGCACGTGGTTGGGGCCGGCCAGATAGTCCCCCAGGGGCTCCGGGGACCAGGCCCCCAGGAAGAGGGCGCCGGCGTTGCGGATCAGGGGCAGCAGGGCATAGGGCTCCTGCACATACAGCTCGCAGTGCTCCGGGGCGATGGCGTTCACCATCTCCGCGCAGGCCGCCAGATCGGGGCAGACCACGATGGTGCCATAGGCGGAGAGGCTCTTCTCCACCACGGCCTTCCGGGGGAGGAGGGCTGTCTGCCGCGCCAGCTCGGCGTCCACCTGCTCCGCCAGCAGGGCGGAATCCGTCACCAGGATGGCCGCGGCCAGGGGGTCGTGCTCCGCCTGGGACAGCAGATCCGCCGCCACCCAGGCCGGGTTGGCCGCCCCGTCCGCCACCACCAGCACCTCGCTGGGGCCCGCCACCATGTCGATCCCCACATGGCCGAAAACCTCCCGCTTCGCCATGGCCACGTAGATGTTCCCCGGCCCGGTGATCTTGTCCACCCGGGGGATGCTCTGCGTCCCGAAGGCCAGGGCCGCGATGGCCTGGGCGCCGCCCACCTTGTAGATCTCGTCCGCCCCGGCCAGGTCCGCCGCCACCAGGGACAGGGGGTAGCTAACGCTGCCGTCCGGGCCGGGCGGGGTGACCATCACCACCCGCTCCACCCCGGCCACCTTGGCGGGGATCACGTTCATCAGCACGGAGGAGGGGTAGGCCGCGGTGCCCCCGGGGACGTACACGCCCACCTTCTCCAGGGGGGTGATTTTCTGCCCCAGGGCCATGCCGGGCGTAAAGTCGATCCAGGTCTTCTGCTTCTGCATCTCATGGAAGGCGGTGATGCGCCCCGCGGCCTCCCGCATGGCCTCCAGCCACGCCGGGTCCGCCTTGGCATAGGCGGCGTCGATCTCCTCCCGGGTGACCTTCACCGTCTCCGGGGTGAGGCTGACCCGGTCGAACTGCCGGGTGTAGTCGAAGAGGGCGGCGTCGCCCTCCTCCCGGACCCGCTGGACGATGACCTTCACCTTCGCGGTGACTTCCTCGTTGGTGAGCTGGCTCCGGGACATGACCCGGGCCTTCAGCTCCGCGGCACTGCCGGACTGGATGATGGGTACCATATGGTTGACCTCCTTGTTGGTGGGATGGGGGTGGTGTCGGATGGATTGGGCTTGTGGGCGGGGGGCTTCCCGCCCCCTTATTTCTCCCCCGCCCCCGCCAATACCTGCCGCTCCAGCCCCTCGATGATCCAGCGGATGCGCTCCCGCTTGGTCTTCAGGCTCACCCGGTTGCAGACCAGGCGGGCGGAGATGTCCCCCGCCACCTCCTCCAGGACGGTGAGGCCGTTGGCCCGCAGGGTGGAGCCGCTCTCCACGATGTCCAGGATCACGTCGCTCAGGCCGATGACGGGGCCCAGCTCCACCGAGCCGTGGAGCTCGATGATCTCGATGGGCTTGCCCTGGGCGGCCCACCAGCGGCGGGCGATGGCCGGGTATTTCGTGGCCACCCGGAAGGTGGCGTGGGAGACCGTGGCCCCGGGGGCGTCCGGATAGCCCGCCACGCACAGCCGGCACCGGCCGAAGCCCAGGTCCAGCAGCTCATACAGCGGCCGCTCCGCCTCCAGCAGGGTGTCCTTCCCCACCACCCCCAGGTCCGCCACCCCGTGCTCCACATAGGTGGGCACGTCGCTGGGCTTCACCAGGATAAAGCGGATGTTCGTCTTCTCGTCCCGGAGCACCAGCTGGCGCCCCGGGTTCCGGGGCTGGGAGCAGTCGATGCCCAGGTTCTCCAGCAGGTCAAAGGTCTGTTCCGCCAGCCGGCCCTTGGCCAGGGCGAAGGTCAGCATTTCCTCCATTTCTCACGCCTCCCCCTTCACTTCCCGGACACCGTCTGGTGTGTACAGCAGGGCCCGCTCCGCCTCCCCCCGGGCCAGGCGGCGGCGGAGGCTCTCCTCGTCCTCCCCGTAGAGGAAGGCGGCGCTCTGTCCGGCGCTGCGCAGCGCCCGGGCTTTCTCCGCCGCGGCCTCCACCGTCTCCTCGCCGCAGGCGATGAGCCAGTCCAGCCGGGGCAGGGAGAAGGACGCCCCCTGGCGCTCCAGGGCGATCATCAGCAGCTTGGTGCTCAGGGCAAAGCCCACCGCGGGCAGGGGCCGGCCATAGCGGGCGGTGAGGCCGTCGTAGCGGCCCCCGGAGAGGATGGGCTGCCCGGCACCCCGGGCGTGGCCCCGGAAGATCACGCCGGAGTAGTAGTTGGCCTCCTGGGCCATGCCCAGGTCGATGGTCACGTCCGCCCCGCAGCCCACGGCCCGCAGCAGGCGGATCACCTCCCGCAGCCGGGCCACCGCCTCCAGGCACAGGGGATTCCGGGTGAGGCCCTCCGCCTCCCCCAGGATCTCCTCCCCGCCGTAGAGCCGGGGGAGCTTCATCAGCCGCTCCGCCGCGGAGTCGCTGACGGCGCAGGCCCGCAGGAAGAGCTGCATCCCCAGGGCGTCCTTGCGCTCCACCAGGGCACGGATCTCCCGGGTCTGCTCCGGGGTGAGGCCCGCCTCCTGCATGAAGCCCGTGAAGAAGGCCGCGTGGCCCAGCTCGATCTGGAAATCCGCCAGGGCCGCGTCCTCCAGGCAGGACACCGCCAGGGCGATGACCTCCCCGTCGGACAGGGCGCTGGAGTCCCCCATCAGCTCCACCCCCGCCTGAGGCTGCTCGCACAGCAGGGACAGGGTGTCGGAGTGGTAGTTGCTGGCGGACTGCAGGTAGCACAGCCGCAGGGGCAGCGGCTCCTCCTTCAGGCTCCCCGCCGCCAGCCGCGCCGCCGGGATGGTGGAGTCCGGCCGCAGGGCCAGCACCCGCCCGAAGCGGTCAAAGGTCTTCCACACGTGCTCCGGCCGGTAGCCGTAGGTGGCGTCGGACAGGGCATCGTAGTACTCCAGGATGGGGGTCTCGATCTCCCGGTAGCCGCTGCGGCGGAAACGCTCCCGGAACTTCCGCTCCAGGGCACGCCGGGCGTGGCACTCCCCCGGCAGGGTGTCCTGCATGCCCCCCGGGATCTGCAAGGTGGCTGACATGCCTCATCGGCTCCCTTCGCTCTGTTGATTTAGCATGGTAAAGTGGTAACGTGGTGAATTATACAGGATTCTTCCGTTTCTGTCAAGGGGAGGCGGGCGTTTTTCCGGCTTCCTCACCCGGCCGCCTCCTCCCCGTCATCCCCAACCCCATTTTCCGGAAAGGCCCTGTGATAGAACACCAGGGACAGGACGGTGGCCACGCCCCAGCCGATGGGCCAGGCGCACCAGATGCCGGTGGCGCCCAGGGCGGTGCGGGACAGCAGGATGGCCAGCACCACCCGCAGGATCAGGTCGGTGAAGGTGGCGATCATGAAGGGTCCCATGCGGCCGGCCCCCCGCAGCACCCCGTCCGCCGCCAGCTTGGCGGACACCACAAAGTAGAAGGGGGACAGGATCCGCAGGAAGAGGACGCCGGTGTCCAGGGCATCAGCGGTGGGGCTGTCCATGAAGAACCGGACGAAATACGACCCGGCAAAGAAATACAGCAGGAAGAAGGGCACGCACAGCATCCACACCATCCCCAGGCCCGCCCGCAGCCCCGCCCGGACCCGCCGGGGCTTCCCCGCGCCGATGTTCTGGGCCGTGAAGGTGGAGATGCCGTTGGCCAGGGTGGTGAAGGAGGTGATCACCAGGTTGTTCATCTTCACCGCCGCGGAGTACCCCGCCATCACCCCCGGGCCGAAGCCGTTGATCACCCCCTGGATCACCAGGTTGCCCACGGAGATGAAGCTCTGCTGCAGGGTGCTGGGAATGGCGATGGTGAGGATCCGCCGCAGGAGCTTGCCGGAGAACAGAGGCGCCGGGACATCCGTCCCCGGCAGGGTGCGCATCCGCCGCAGCACCGCCGTCACCGCCAGGACGCAGCTGACCCCCTGGCAGAGGAAGGTGGCCCAGGCCACGCCCTCCACCCCCATGCCGAAGCCCGCCACAAACAGGATGTCCATGGCGATGTTGGCCGTGGAGGACAGGGCCAGGAAGACAAAGGGCGTCCGGGAGTCCCCCAGGGCCGAGAAGGTGCCGGTGGCCACGTTGTAAAAGAACATGAAGGGCAGGCCCAGCACATAGATCCGCAGGTACAGCAGGGAGTCGTCATAGACCGCCGCCGGAGTCTGCAGCAGCGTCAGCAGGGCGCCGCCCCCCAGCAGCCCCGCCGCCATCAGCGCCAGGCAGACGCCGCCGGTGAGCAGCATGGCGGTGGACACCGCCGTCCGCACCCTCTGCCAGTCCCGGGCGCCGAAGAGCTGGCTCACCACCACCGAGCAGCCCATGTTGCAGCCGAAGGCGAAGGCGATGAAGATCAGCGTCACCTCATAGCTGTTCCCCACCGCCGCCAGGGCGTTCTCCCCGATGAACCGCCCCGCCGTCAGGCTGTCGGCCAGGTTGTAGAGCTGCTGAAAGATCACGCTGCCGAAGAGGGGCAGGCAGAAGCGCCAGAGGACGGAGGCGGGCTGGCCGGTGGTGAGATCCCTGTTCAAGACGAAAACTTCTTTCTGTGTGGACTGGCCCCGGGGGCGGCCCCATTATACGACACACGGCGCCCTTTGGGGAAGGGAGGGAGCGGATTTCGCCGGAGAAAACCCATTTCTTGCCCTCCGGCCCTCCCCCGCTTGACATTTCTTTCCTGTTCCATATAATAGAATCAGGGATGGATTTGAAATCATCATTGTTTGCCGGTGAACGGAACGCAGATTCAAGCGGAAGGATAATTGAACAGGACCATCACAGGAGGAGGAATCGACCCATGACACGGAAGCTGTGGATCGTCGTGGTGCTGGCGGCGCTGCTGCTGGCGCTGCCTTTGGCGTCTCAGGCGGCGGAGGTCGCCTGGGATTCGGATTGTCTGGCGTTCCAGAGCGGGGCTCGCCCCCACGACTGGCGCTGGCAGTCCGACGAGCTCCCCAACTGCCTGCACGGCACCATCAGCCACTACAAGTGCAAAAACTGCGGCAACACCACCACCAAGTACGGCACCGACAAGACCGACCACAAGTGGGGCGAGTGGCAGCGGCAGACGGATCCCACCTGCACCGCCCCGGGCAAGGACATCCACTTCTGCACGGTGTGCCTGAACGCCTCCCAGACCCGGGACGTGGCCGCCCTGGGGCACCAGTGGGACAGCGGGACCGTGACGAAGGAGCCCACCTGCACTGCGGAGGGCGTGAGAACCTTCCACTGCACGAGGGTGCAGGCTGACGGCGGCCTGTGCAGCGGCACGAAGACCGAGCCCATCCCCGCCCTGGGGCACAGCATGGGCGAGTGGAAGACCGTGAAGGAAGCCACCTGCACCGCCAAGGGCACCCAGGAGCGGGTCTGCACCCGCTGCGGCGGGGCGAAGGAGACCCGCAGCATCAAGGCCGCGGGGCACAAGCCCGTCACCGTGCCCGGCAAGGCAGCCACCTGTACCGCCCCCGGCAAGACCGACGGCAGCAAGTGCTCGGTCTGCGGCAAGGAGCTCACCGCCCAGAGCGACATCCCCGCCCTGGGGCATAACTGGGGCGCCTGGGTGGAGTTCACCCCCGGCACCTGCGTGAAGAAGCAGGTGCTGCAGCGCAAGTGCACCCGCTGCGGCGAGGTGGACTGGTGGACGAAGGACTACGGCGACCATGACTGGGGTGAGTGGACCGTGGTGAAGGAGCCCACCGCCACCGAGGACGGCCTGCGGGAGCGCGTCTGCAAGCTGGACGCAAGCCACAAGGAGCAGGAGGCCATCCCGGCCACGGGCGAACCTGCCGACGAGGCCAAGTACGTGCTCAAGGGCTTTGAGGAGCACTATCCCGGACTGGATTCAGGTTACTTCCCGGATTTTAGTGGAAGCAGGAAGGTGATTTGGGAAGGATCTGAGCCGGAATTTTACTACGTCGGCGTATCCGTGTTGTACAGAACACCTGAACATTACTATGCTTTGGATAGCGATCCGGTGCCCGGTGAAGTGTATTACTTCAGGGCAATGATTAACAACGAAATTTACGGAGATCATTCCATCGACTTCTCGCAGGTTGACCCCGCGCAGGTGATCGTGACCATGGAAGGCTTCACGGTGGAATTCCTGCGTTCAGAACCTGTCTATATCAGTGGCGGACAAGACCGTGCGGATTTGTTCTTCAAGGCCACATACGTGGGCGGGGATGACGACGCCCCCCACCCCGCCCTGCACCTGGAAATCACCTGGGATGAGAACGCGGGCGAGGGAAAGCGTTATGAAGGCGCGGTCGTCCCGCTCTACTGGAAGATCACGAACACAGGTGATTGTCCGGTTTATCAACATCCTTCCAAGTATGTTGATTGCACGGATTTTATCTGGCCCAACGGCATCACCTATGTCCCGGGGCTCGGATATGAGGCAGCTGTGATCAATCCCGGGGAAAGCTGGACAATGACCTGTAACCATGTTGTCAGTCTGTACCAAGAGTCTATCGCCAGAATTCATCTCTCGTATGGAACACGCGCAAGCTGGATAGATACGGATGGTACCGAGAAAAAGGTTTATTCCAACGGAGCCATCGTCGACATTCCCCTCACCTACCTCACCTACTCCGACGGCACCACCCCCGAGGAGGACAAACCCGCGATCAAGCTGACGGTTGTCCAGATTACGCCGGAGAAGGAAGCGTATGTCGATGTGAAAGACTGGACTCCCGAGAACTTTATTCGTGTTAGCGTGACTTACACCAACATCGGCAATGTTCCGCTGCGGTTTGAGCTTTATACATATCAGGGCGCTAAGGAGCGAGCATACCCGACCTGGTATGAGAGAGAAAAGATCCTGAATCCCGGTGAATCCTGGAGCATACCGCAGAAGCCTTATAGCGGTTATTACATTTGCGACGTTCATGGTTATCTTCCGCCCGATTCAGAGGAGTACGCCGGAATCTTTCCTTTCCGTTTTAAGGTGTTTGGCTATGCCGTGGACGACACAAAATACACCACCCCCATCTGCGAGAGCAACTCCGTGACCTTCAAGCACAACATCGCCAAGCCCGGCCCCGCCGAGTGGGAGATCCCGGAGCAGAGCCAGCTGGAGGTGGAGGTATTCACGGATTCGGCTTTTGAAGCCCATGCCGAGGAATTTCTCTATGGTTCTTCTTCATCGGATCCTGCCGGATATCAGTATGGTGAGGTCTGGTCAACCAGTATCCGCGTGGCCAATACCGGCCCGGTGGATGTGGATGCCTGCACCGTGCATGAAGATGTAACTGCGGATATCGGCTGGAACATTGCTGACCAGACTTATGGCACCATAGAAGCCGGCACTGAGTTTGTCGAGAATGTATGGTCTCCTTACGGAATGATCACCGAGGCCGACGTGGCCCGCGGCTACATTGAGGTCACGGCCCAGGCAAAGTGGACCGACCCGGACAGCGGGAAGAACCGGACAGCGGACTCCAACGTCTGGCACCAGCCCGTGATCTCCAAGACCGGCCTGCTGCTGAAGAAGGGCGCGAAGGCCCCGGCCAACGGGGCGTACTTCGTTGAGGGCGAGGCGATCAACTGGACGCTGGAGGCCACCAACAACAGCAAGGAAGAGCTGACCGACGTCACCGTGACCGACAACGGCGCGACCGTGGGCACCTTCCCGTCCCTGGCCGCCATGGAGACCCAGCCGGTGACCGTGCCGCCCCACACCGTCACGGCCTATGAGGCGCAGGTGGTGGGCCATGTGACCAACTACGCCATGGCCACCGGCAAGAACCTGGCCGGGGTGGAGCACACCTGGACCTCCAACCCGGTGACGGTCCTCACCGGACAGCCCATCACGCCCCCGGAGGACGGCGGCGGCGAGGACCCCCTGGGCCCCACCTACGGCGTGCACCCGGCGGTGTCCATCACCAAGACCGACACCTTCGGCCCGCCGGACGGCGAGTCCTACAAGCTGGGTGAGGAGGCCATCTTCACCATCACCGTCACCAACACCGGCGACTGTGCGCTGGAGGGCCTCCAGCTCTACGACAGCCTGGCGGGCTTCAGCCCCATCGGCAGCCTGGCCTCCCTGGCCCCCGGCGCCTCCCACTCCTTCGCCTACAAGCACACGGTGACCCAGCCCAACGTGGACCACGGCTATGTCATCAACAGCGCCACGCTGACCTACAGCTTCGCCGGCGTCCCGGGCACCCCCATGAGCAGCAACGAGTGCAAGATCCTCTGCGGCGAGCTGGGCGACACGTTGATCACCGATCCCATCCCGCCCTTCGACCCGGAGATCCTCCAGGGCTTCGGCAGCGGCGAGGACGCCTGTTCCCTGACGCTGAACATCCACGCGGGCAGCGAGGCCCACTACACCCTCCACGCCTGCGCCGACCACACCGAGGCCGCCCGCAGCGCCGAGGAGGCCGGCCTGGCCGGCGACTGGAAGACCGCAGCCCAGATCTGGCGCGGCCAGGTGGACGCCCTCTATGAGGTGCTCTACGCCGCCGCCTCCGACGAGGCCAAGGCCGTGCTGCTCACGGAGCGGACCCGGTACTACGCCTGGGTGGACGCCCTGGCCGCCATGTCCGGCGATCAGGCCGCCGCGGAGGCCCTGCGCCTGAAGTGCGCCCAGCTGTGCTTCGTGGTCCACAACCCCGGCGAGGCCCTGCCGGACAGCCTGCTGGACAGCGCCGTCGGCCTGACGAAGCAGGCCGCCCCGGCTGCCGAGCAGAACAGCCGCGTCTTCGGCGCCCTGAACGGCACCGACGCGGAGGTCACCGAGACCTACGCCCCCGGCCCCGCCCGCGCCACCGCCAACGTGATGGCCCTGATGCGGGAGGCCAGGTCCTACAACGCCGACGACGTCTTCCGCCGGGGCCAGGTCTTCTGGCAGACGGCCCTGGACGACACCGTGAACCCCGCCTACCTGGCGGCGGACAAGGAAGCCCGCACGCGCATCGCGGCCTGGCGCATCGGCCTGGACACCCTGCGCAGCGCGGAGAGCCCCTTCCTGGCGCTGCTCTTCCCGGAGAATAACGCCACGGTGGAGGAGTGCCTCATGAACCTCTACCGGGACGGCATCTTCCAGCTGGAAGCCAAGTAACCCGGCAGTCCCCCGGGGCTGCAGACCGCGTCTGTCCCTGCAGGCGCGGTCTTTCTCTCAGACCGTGACCGCTGAAGGAGGGAGCCATCCGTGCGTGAGAACAAGCGCCTGTTGACCCGTTTTGTCCTGCTGACCCTGGCGGCGCTGCTGGCGGCGCTGCCCTGGACCGCCGCCACCGCCGATGACCCGGAGACCCTGAAGCTGCTGCCCGGGGACTGGGCCTTCACCGGCAGCCTGGAGGAGGAGGAGGGGGATGAGGGCGACACCGCGGACCTGGCCCTCCTGACCCTGGCGGCGGACGGGAGCCTGTCCCTCCAGTGCTGCGGCCGGGACGGCGCCCTCCTGGGCACCTTCCGGGGCAGCTGGAGCTCCGCCCTGGTGCAGGACGGCATGGACAGGCTGACCCTGACCTTCACCGCCACGGATTCCCCCGCCCACGCCGGGGAGGAATACGGGGTGACCTGCGTCTACGACATCTACACCGAGAGCTGGGTGGAGCAGGACGTGTACCACCTCTACCTGCTGATGGAGCTGGCGGAGAAAACCGGCCTGCCGCCCTTTGAGGAGATCTACGGGGAGGAGGCCGCCTGGTCCCTGGCCCTTCACCGGGAGCAGGGCCCCAACATGCAGGTGGTGAACTGCAAGACCTTCGTCTCCCTCCGGGCCCGGCCCGACACCGGCTCCCCCCGGCTGGCGGAGGTGCCCCTGGGGGCCCTGGTGCTGGCGGACCTGCCCGCCGGGGCGACGAACGGCTTCTTCCGCTGCAGCTGGCAGGACCAGGAGGGCTACATTCTGGCCACTTATCTCCAGCCCCTGGAGTGAGGCGCCGTCTTGCCCTCCCGCCGCCTTTGTGCTATCATAGCGGCACCTGAAACCCAATCCGAGGAGGTCATCCCATGGACATCGCCTACCTGCTGCAGTTGCAGGATTTCCGCGCCGGCATCCAGGACAGCCTCACCCCCCTGATGGAGTGGGCCTCCATGTTTGCCACCACCTACCTGATCCTGATCCCGGTGTTCATCTACTGGTGCCTGGAGAAGCGCCGGGGGCTCTTCACCCTGCTCTCCTACTGCTTTGCCATGCTGGTGACGCCCCTGATCAAGCTCACGGCCTGCGTCTACCGGCCCTGGATCCGGGACACCCGGATCCTCCCCGCCGGGGACTCCATCACCACCGCCACCAGCTACTCCTTCCCCAGCGGCCACACCACCACCGCGGCGCCCCTGGCCGGCGGCACCGCCATCAACGCCTGGGAGGACAAGCGCACCCGGTGGGTCTCCGTCCTCATGGTGCTGTTCATCCTGCTCACGGGCTTTTCCCGGAACTATCTGGGGGTCCACACCCCCCAGGACGTGGCGGTGGCGCTGCTGGTCTCCGTGGTCTGCCTCTACGCCGCGGCCCGGGTCATGGCCTGGCTGGCGGAGCACCCGGAGCAGGAGGACTGGTTCCTGCTGGGGGGCTTCCTCATCTGCTGGGCCGGCATCGCCTACATCACCCTGAAGCCCTACCCCATGGACCTGGACCCCCAGGGCAAACTCCTGGTGGACCCCCGGAAGATGATGGAGGACGGCTACGGGGACATCGGCAAGCTGATGGGCTTCCTTATCGGCCGCTTTGTGGAGAAGCACTGGATCCGCTTCCGCCCCCTGAAGCTGAGCTGGAAGAGCGTGCTGATCTGCCTGGCGGGCCTGGTGCCCATGGTGCTGCTGAAGCAGTTTGTGCGGCGCCCCATCACCGGTATGCTGGGCACCCACTGGGGCAACCTGGTGTTCTCCATCCTCTATGCCTTCTACTACATCGCCCTCTTCCCCCTGGTGCTGAAGCTCTGCGGCCGCTCTGCCGCCCTGGGAGGAGAGCCCGCCGCCGCCAAGGCGTAATCCTCCCCCACAGCAAAGGGACCGTTCCCGGCGGAGCGGTCCTTTTGCAATACAAATCATCAATGCAAAGGGAGCCCGCCGCAGCAGGCTCCCTCAGGGATAACAGGGGTTACATCACCACGGTGATGCGGTCGCCGTCGGCGATCATGTCGTCGGTGAGGAGGCTGCCCTCCACCCCGCGGCCGTTCACCAGCAGCTGCTGCACGCCCCCCTGGTGGTGGGCGCTGTTGTCCACGGTGATGTGGAGGCGCTTGCCCCGGAAGGTCTTCTCCATGGTGAAGCCGTCCCAGGCGGCGGGGATGGCGGGGCAGATTCGCAGGCCCTCGGGGGTGGGACGCAGGCCCAGGATGCCCTCCACCATGCCCACCATCACGGTGGAGGCGGTGCCGGTGAGCCAGTGGACATGGGCGCGGCCAGGCTGGGGCGTCTCATGGCCCTCGATGAACTGGCTGTGGACGTAGGGCTCCACCTCCCGGATCTCCGCCCGGTCGTTGTAGGCGGCGGGGCAGGACTCCTTGAAGTACTCGAAAGCCCGGTCGCCGTGGCCCAGCAGCGCCTCTGCCAGGATCGCCCAGCCCTGGGGCTGGCAGAAGATGCCGCCGTTCTCCTTGGTGGTGGGGTTGAAGAGCTTCATGAAGGCGGTGGGGAAGAAATGCTTCTTGTAGCAGGGGGCCATGAGCTCGATGCCGTTGGGGGTGTTCAGCTCCCGGTGGACGCTCTCCATGGCCAGCTCGTTCTGCTCCGCCGTGCCGCCCCGGGAGATCACCGCCCAGCACTGGGGGTTCATCCACATGGAGGCCTCCGGATCATGCTTGGAGCCGATCACCGCGCCGTCCTGGGTGTAGCCCCGGGTGAAGCGGTCGTCCTCCCAGAACCAGCGGTTGATCTTCTCCAGGGTCTCCTCCGCGGTCTTGCGCAGGAAGGCCCGATACTCCTCATACTCGGCGCGCCGGGGCATGAGCTCGTCCAGCTGGCGCAGGGCCAGGTAGAACTGGAAGGCCACGAAGGAGCTCTCGCCCTGGGCGCCCAGCTGCAGGCAGTCGTTCCAGTCCGCGTGGAGGCCGGCGGGCAGGCCGTGGCTGCCCAGGTGGTTCAGGGTGAAGTCGATGGCCCGCTTCAGGTGCTCGGTGACGGTGCCCTCGTCATAGTCCGCGAAGGGGATCACCTCGTCCATGAAGGCCCGGTCACCGGTCTCCGCCACATACTTGTAGACCGTGGGGAAGAGCCACAGGGCGTCATCGGCCCGGTACTTGGGGTGGCCGGTGGCCTTCACATAGCTCTCCTGCTCCGGGGTGTCCTCGTGGCCTGCGTTGTGGGTGAACTTCACCAGGGGCAGGCCGGCGCCGTGGTGGACCTGGGCGGAGAGCATGAACACCAGCCGCTCCTTGGCCATCTGGGGGTCCAGGTGGATGATGCCCTGGATGTCCTGCACGGTATCCCGGTAGCCGTAGCCGTTGCGCTCGCCGCAGTAGATCAGGGAGGCCGCACGGCTCCACACGAAGGTGGTGAAGCACTGGAAGGCGTTCCAGGTGTTCACCATGCAGTTGAAGTCCTCATCCGGGGTCTTCACGGTGAAATTGTTCAGCTCCCCGTGCCAGTAGTCGATCAGCGCCTCCAGCTCCGCGTCCACCACGGGGGCGGGATCCGCGTAGCGGTCCAGCAGGGCCCGGGCCTCCCGCTCCCCCTTCTGGCCCAGGAGGAAGACCACGGTCTTCTCCTCGCCGGGGGCCAGCTCCAGCACCGTGTGGAGGGCGCCGCAGGGGTTGCCGTTGAAGTTCAGCGTGTCGTCCAGGCGGCCGTTCATCACGCCCTGGGGGCTGTTGAAGCGGTGGATGCCCAGGAAGCGCTCCCGGCGGCCGGTGTAGCTGGCCACAGGGCTGCCCGCCAGGCCAAAGAACCGCTCCCGGCCGTTCTCCCCCTCCTCGTTCAGGTCACAGAACTGGTTGATCCGCTGGAGGATGTGGTCCTGATGGAACTCCGTCACCGTGATGAACTGGGTATACTGCAGGTTCACCAGGTCCTGGGTGTAGAAGCTCTCGGTGGTCAGCTCGCAGTAGCCGAAGACGCCGATCTTCCGGGGGGTGGCGCCGGTGTTGCGCACCGTGGCCCGCCACACCTCATAGGTGGCGTCCTTGGGCACATAATAGAGCACCCGGCTCTCGATGTCCCGGTAGGCGGACTCGATCCAGGTGTAGGCGGTGCCGTGGCGGGTCACGGTGTGGAAGCTGTCCAGGTCCTTCTCCACCGGACGCCAGGAGGCGGACCAGAAGTCCCCGTCCGCCTCATCCCGCAGGTAGATATACCGACCGGGCTCGTCGAACTGGTTGAAGGTGTAGCGCAGGATCCGGCCCGCCGCGCCAGAGCGCACAAAAGAGTACCCGCCGGCGTTCTGCGTCACGATGGCGCCATAGGCGGGGGATCCCAGATAGTTGGCCCAGGGCATGGGGGTGCGCGGGTCGGTGATGACGTACTCGCGCCGTGCTTCATCAAAGTGACCGAATTGCATGACGGTGTCCTCCATCTCTTTTTTGCGTACAGGCCGCTGCCCCATTGTAGCATATTCCCCCGCCGGGTTCAACGGGGTTTTGCTGTGTTTTTCGGTGTACCGGCTTCCAGAATGACGAAGCCTGCTCAGAACGCACATCAGGGCTGTGCACCAGTCTTCTGTGCATCCGGACGATCCCGCCGATGGCCAGTCCGCAAAAAGCCCGCCGCCGCAGTTGTTCGCGGCAGCGGGCAGGGGGAAGGGGAACGTCACATCATCACATCAGGAAGGCTTTCTGCAGCAGGGGGAAGTAGACCACGAAGAAGACGATCACCAGGGCCAGCAGGATCACCAGCAGGATGATGTTCTTGATCATGCGGGCCTTTTTCGTGCGCTCGCGGCTGTCGGCGAACTCCGCCTCCGTCATCCGGCCGTACTGCACCATCTTGAGGATGGAGTAGATCAGGTAGACCGCCAGCAGACCCATGAGGATCCACAGGGCGATTTTGTAGATGGGCGTGCCCACCTCAAACTTCACATCCTCGCCGCCCAGGCCGTTCACCGCGAGGGAATTGGCCTGCTGATAGAGCACCCGGTGCATGGCGTCCCGCAGGTAGGCGCGGCACCAGTTCTGCTTCACGTCGGAGAGCTTCATCTCGCTGGTGGAGAGGATCAGGTCGCCGCCGGCCGCCAGGTACTTGTCGATCATCTTCACGTCCATGGACCCGATGTAGTCGGTGATGAAGATGCCGTCGAAGCCCCATTCGCCGCGGGTCACGTTGGTAATCAGGTTATAGTGATCTCCGGACCATGTGGTGCCGATGCGGTTCATGGACATCATGATACCATGGGCGCCGCCGTTCTCCACGCCCATCTGGAAGGGCTTCAGGCAGATCTCGCGGATGGCCTGCTCCTGGGCGAAGACGGCCACCTGACCATAGACGCCGCGGTTGGTCTCCTGGTCGTTCAGGGCAAAGTGCTTCATGTACACATAGCAGCCCTTGCTCTGGACCTGGCGGATAATCTCAGCCGTGATCAGGCCGGACTGGATGGGATCCTCGGAGAAGTACTCGAAGTTGCGGCCGGAGAAGGGGGTGCGGTGGATGTTGGTGGCCGGCGCATACCAGCCCGAGGTTTTGGTCAGGATGGCATCCTCGCCGATGAGCTTGCCGAATTCCTTCGCCAGCTCCTGGTTCCAGGTCGCCGCCAGGGTGATGGTCCGATTGTAGCCGAAACCGGACTTGCCGGTGATGAAGTTGGAGATGCCCGCCGGGCCGTCGTATTCGAAGGTCTTGGGCTTCTGGATGGCTTCGATGGCCTTGGTGCCGTAGCCGGAGTTGTTGAACAGCAGGTGCTGCTCGGAAAGTTTGGTCTGGTTGATCAGCTCGTCCCACTGGGGATCGTCGAAGGCTTTGCCCTTCATGGATACCAGGGTGAGTGGGGTTTCCGGCGTCGCGCCGTAGACGTAATCGTCCTTGGAGGGGAAGTTCTGCGCGGCGAGCGCCTGAAGATCCACACTGTGCAGACCGCATTGTGCAAAGGCAGCGGCGAGAGCATCGGTGATGACCACCGTACCGGCAGTGCCCACAGCGTCCGTATTCTTGCTCAGGCCGGGCATATCGTTTGTGGAATACCGGATCCCGTTGTTTTCCATGGCCGCCCAGTTGCTGCGGGAGAGATAAGCCGCGTCCTCCAGGGCGTCGCCATCAAACTGATTTGTGACCTTGGCACCGGTGACGGCGGTATCCAACAGCCGGAGCTCCGCCAGATCGAATTTGCCGGTCATGGCTGCACTGCCCGGGGCCTGATAGCCCTTGGCGGCCAGCACGTTGTTGACAGCGTCGTGGGCGTCCCGGCCGGTGGTAACCCAGTAGGTGCCCGCATCCAGGATCCAGGTTTTGTTCACCGCGAAATCGTAGGAGGCGATGTCCTTCAGGTTGAAGGAGACGGTGATTTTCTCGCTCTCGCCGGGCTTGAGCTCACGGGTCTTGGCGTAGTTCGCCAGCACCACGGCTGCCTTCTCCACGCCGCCCGCGGTGTAGGGCGCCTGGGCGTAGATCTCGACGACGTCCTTGCCCGCCATGCTGCCGGTGTTCTTCACGGTGACGGTGGCGGTGACAGTGCTGTCCTTGCGCTCAACTTTGAAACCGCTCCACTCGAAGCTGGTGTAGGAGAGGCCGTAGCCGAAGGGGAACTGCACCGTGGCGGCATAGTCGAAGTCCCCCGCGTTGGCGGTACCCATCACCACGTCCTCATAGCGTGTCTCATAGTAACGGTAGCCCACATAGATGCCCTCACCGTAATTCATATAGGAATAGCCGGTTTCGGTGCCGTCGGCGTTCAGAAAGCGGAAGTCACCGAAGTTCTGCATGGCCGGGGCGGAGAGGTTATCATAAGCCCAGGTGTCCACCAGGCGGCCGGAGGGGCTGACCTTGCCCGCGAAGATGTCTGCCACGGAGGAGATGCCGTCGGTGCCGGTGCTGGCATACCAGAGGCAGGCCTTCACGCCGTATTCCGGCTGTTCGATCTCGCCCAGCTCCATGGGGTTGGCGGCGTTGATCACCAGGATGGTGCCCGCGAAGGCGCCGCTGTCCTTGATGCCCCGCAGCAGGTCTTCCTCCTCATCGGAGAGCTCCAGATAGTGCTTCTCCGGATTGTTGCCGAAGCGGCCCATCTCCCGGGGCAGGTCGCTGCCCTCGCCGTTCTGGCGGTTCAGCACCACGATGGCCGCGTCGCCGTACTGCGCAAAGGTGGCTTTCACCTCGTCGGTATACTCGCTCCACGGGATCTCATCGATCTTCCACTCGCCCATGGCGTCGCCGCCGCCGGGGCCTGCGCCGGTGCCGTGTTTATGACCGCTGGACGCCGTGAAGCCGTTGAGTTTCGCGTTGACGCCGAAGCCCGCCTTCTGCAGGGCGCCGGCCAGGGTGTCGGATTTGATCTCAATGTCGCCGGAGCCGGAACCGCTTGTCACGCCCGATGCAGAGGCCAGACCAAAGACGCTCAGCTGCGCGCCGGCCTTCAGGGGCAGGAAGCTGTCCTCATTGCGGAGCAATACGACGCCCTCGGCCACCACCCGGCGGGTGTGCTCCAGCTGGGCCTCGCGGAGCGCCTCGTCACTGTCGAATTCACTGATATAGTCTCCCTGCTGCGCGCTGGTCTGCGTACCGCCCACCGTGCCGAAGAAGTCCGTCAGCACACTGTCCCATTTGGCGGTGAGCACATTGGCCAGGATACAGATCACAAGGAGAACGGCCAGCACCGCTCCGTGAGTGATGAAATACGCCTTCTTGCTGTATTGCTTTTCTTTCTGCATGCTTCCTCCTGCGCGGCGCATAGGCCGCGGTTTGTTCAGAACACGAAAGCGGAAGGGACGGAGGTCAGGTCCGCGCCCTCCCGCTCAGGGTGTGCAATGTCCGGGATCAGTCGTCGTCAGAGGAGGCCGCTGCGTTGTAGGTGTAGGAGCCGTCAGCGTTCACCGTGATGGAGACCGGCGTGTCATGGCCGTCGAACTTGTACAGGGGATGGGAGAAGCAGTCCAGGGGATCAAAGCTCTGGGTCTCATCATAGTTGCTGACCCGATCACCATTGGAAGCGCTTCCCTCGCAGTTGTGCATATAGCCCAGAGGCACCAGCGGACCCCAGTCCTCAGAGAAGACGCACTCTTCCGGGACATTCAGGGTGACCTGGTCGCCGTCCTTGGTGTAGGTGCCGGTGAAGACATAGCGGATCACATAGGAACCGCCTTCGGGCTCGAGAATGGTGCCTTCAGCATCCACAGTACCGATCAGCTTGGTGTACTCATAGGTGCCATCGTCCTTGAGTACGATGGCGTTGTACTCGCTCAGGCCGCAGCCGGTGACAAAGCCGTTAAAGTCGGTCTCACCGGCCAGTTCTTCGGTGGTGTAGAAACAGGAATACACGGCGTCCTCTGCCAGGACAGAGACACATGCCAAGGTCAGAACCAGGGCCAGAACCAGAGCAGCGATCTTCTTCATGGGGTGTTCCTCCTTCTCTCTTTGGTGCGTTTCCCGCACCCGACGCCCGGAGGATAGCATGAAAAAAGCCGCGTTACACGGCTTTGTCCTGACTGGTCGTTTTTTCGTCCTGGTTTGCATCCGGAGGCTGGAAAATGATCCGCAGCACATACATGCCGCCGCTGGGGTCGATCCGCATCACACCGCCGTATTCCGCCGCCGTTGCCGCGATGGAACGGGTGCCGATGCCGTGGTTTGCCTTGTCCGCCTTGATCGTCACGGGCAGGCCGTCCTTCATCTCCACCGTGCCCACATAGGGGTTCTCACACTGGAGGATCACCAGGCCCCGCTTCTGGTGCACCGAGAGATGAATGGACCGCTTCTCCTCCTCGGGGATGCGCAGGCTGGCCTCGATGGCGTTGTCCAGGATGTTGGAGACCATGGTGAACAGGTCCACGGATTTGATGAAGCGAAGCAGGCTGCCGTCTGCCATCACGGAGAGCTCAATGTGCTGCTGGGAGCAGAGCAGCGCCTTCTGCATCAGCACCGTGTCCAGTGCCCGGCTGCCGGTCTGGAAGGAGCGGTCGTAGATCTCCACCGCCTGCTCGATCCCCCGGATCGCCTCCGCCTGCTCCTCCGGCGTGCCTACGGTCCGCAGAGCTTCCACCTGCCGGCGCAGGTCATGGCTTTTGCGGTTGATGATGGCGATGTTTTCCTTGCTCATTTCATACTGGGCGCGGCGCAGGGACTCTATTCGCTCACGCTCCTGGATCTCCCCCTGCAGCCACAGCTGCTGGTCCTTCCGGTATTCACTGGCCATAATGAAGGAGCAGCAGATCAGCGCATAGATGCTGTGCAGCCACTCCAGCTCCATGCTCATGGTCACAATGCTCACGATATAGACCAGCAGAAAGGTGACGGCGATCAGACCCAGGGACCGGCCGACGCTACTGGGATAACGGCCGTTCCGGCAGATCTTCCGGGCGAAGAAACACCAGATACCACCGTATACCAGCAGCCCCAGGGCTGCGGACATGGGCCAGGAGGACCACCAGGCGGCCCCGGACAGCGCGGCGCTCCCCAGCGTCTTCACACAGTAGACGACATGCTCGCTGATATAGGCGAAAATCACACAGTACCATGCCTCATGCCAGTCCGCGCCGCACATCCACCGGAGGGAAGCCGCATAGCTGCTGCATACCAGCAGATAGTGGAGCGCGAAGAAGAGGGCGGAGAGGCTGATCACCAAAGGGCTCGTTCCCTCCTGTGCCGCCGGGCCGATCACCCGCGGCCAGAGCAGCGCCCCCAGGCCGATGCTCGCTCCCAGCATCCCTGCCAGGGCGGGAATGAACAGATACCAGCGGTGTTTCTTCCGCATGGGCAGGAAAAAGACGAGCACAGCCGGCAGCATCTGCCGTGGAAAGCCGGAGAGATAATAGAACAGCTGAGATGCTTCCATCAGAACCCCGCCTCCAGAAAGTCCGAGAATGCCTGCAGAAACTCCTTCTTCCGGTTCCGGCTGAGGGGTAGCTGATGGGGCCCGATCAGTACGGTGTCGCCGCTCACCCGGTCGATGCGCTTGAGATTCACCAGGAAGGACAGGCTGCACCGGGCGAAGGGCAGGCCGGCCAGCTCCTTCTCCGCGTCCCCGATGGTGGCCCGCCGCTCGTAGGTCTCCCCGTCGGTGACATAGCGCAGGGTGTGCCCCGCGACTTCGATGTAGAGAATGTCGTCGGTGGAGACCTTCACCACGTCGCTGTACTTCTTCAGATAGACATAGCTGTGGGCCTTCTTCTCCACCTCCTTCACCGCCTTGAGCATCCGCAGCTCGAACTGCGGGTACGACAGCGGCTTCAGGATGTAGTCGAAGGCGTCCACCTCATAGCCGTTGATGGCGTACTGGGCCATGGTGGTGACAAAGATCAACACCACATCCGTGTCGCAGGCCCGGATCCGCCGGGCCACGGCCAGCCCGTCCAGGTGCTCCATCTGGATGTCCAGGAAAATGATATCCCACCTGGAGCGGAATTCATCGGCGATGTCGAGGCCGTCCCGGAAGCAGGTGATCTCCACCTCCACGTTTTCCTTCGCGGCGAACTGGCGGATCATCCGGCACAGGGCGTCGCTGAAGGCCTGTTCGTCATCCACCACGGCGATGGACAGCATGATTTCTCCCCCCTTCCGGTACCGTTACGCGGGCACCGGGATCATGATCATCAGCTTGAAGCGGCCGTTCTCCGTGTCGATGTCCATGGTGCCGTCGTATTTCTCCACGGTGCTCCGGATGCTGCGCATGCCGAAGCCGTGGAAGCGGCGGTCGCTCTTGGTGGTGGCGGGTATGCCGTCCACCATCTGCGGCCGGGCCGCGCAGGGGTTCTCCACGCAGATGGACAGAGCGCCCAGGGCTTTCTTCACCGTCATGCGGATCTCCCGCTCCTCCCGGGGCAGGGCGGTCACCGCCTCAAAGGCGTTGTCCAGGGCATTGGAGAACAGGGAGATGATGTCCAGGGATGTCATGAAGCCCAGCGCACTGCCGTCCGCCATGCACACGAAGGAGATCCCCTCCTGATAAAAGCGCAGATGCATGTCCGTCAGGATCATGTCCAGGGTGTCGCTGCCGGTGGCATAGCTTTGCTCATAGCGCTCCAGGGACTCCGTCAGGCTGTCCGCCAGGTCCAGCACGTCCTTGCCCCGCCGGATCCGGCTGGCGATGTGCCGCAGGTCGTGGTACTTGATGTTGATGGTCTCCACGGCCTCCCGGGTGAGCCGCAGGGATTTCTCCTTCTCCGCCCACACCTGCTCCCGCAGCGCCAGCTCGCGCTCCTTCTCCATGCGCAGCAGAATGCCGCTGCGGAGGATGAGGATCAGCACATAAAACAGGATGATGCAGAGGATGCACAGGATGTCGATCTTCCCGCCCCGCTCAATCTCCATGCTCCGCACCAGATTGAACTCGATCAGGAACATGGAGACGCCCAGGGAGACGTACAGTGCCGGCCGCCCGGTCTGTCCGTCGGGTTCCACGTGCATTTTCCGCAGGAAGAAGAAGTCGCAGAGGATGTATCCCGCCGTGAACCAGACCAGCTCGACGGCATAATAGGCTACGGTCGCCTGCTCCATGGCCCGGAAGGCCGGGATGGCCGACCGCAGCAGATTCAGCAGCAGAAGAAGAACCTGATTCAGGGCGTAGCCGCCCAGCATGTTGAACAGGATGGTGTATGCGGAAGCGTCATAGAGGAAGCGCCCTGTCAGAAAGAGCCCCGCAAAAAGCAGGCCATAGAGCAGGAACATATACAGGTCAAAGGGCTCGAACACAGGAAGCTGCACCAGCAAAAGGCTGTAGAGCAGCAGCGCCGGGATGGCTGCCGCCACGCGCAGCGCAAAATGGCTCCGCTTTTTGCTGCCCCGGGAGAACAGCATGAAAATGGAGAGCACCTTGAAATAGAAATCCACGCAGGACATCCCGAACAGGTTCAGCTGACCGACTGTCATGCACCGCGCCTCCAGCCTATTTGCAGATCCAGCGGTTGAGCTCGGACAGGAATTCCTTTTTGCGCAGGCGGCTGATGGGAATCTCCGCGCCGCCCACCCGCACCGTGTCCCCCTTGACGGCCTCGATGAAGCGGGGGTTCACGATGGCGCTGCGGCTGGGCTGGAGGAAGCCGAGCTTCCGGAGGGTCTCCTCCTGGGCCGCGATGGTGCCGTAGCCCTCCCGGTCGCCGCCCTTCGTGTGGTAGACCAGCTTGTGGCCGAAGACCTCCACGCTCATCAGGTCGTCCGTGTGGATGTACTCCGTGCCGCCGCCCACGGACTGCACCGACAGCAGCATGCCTTCCCGCTGCGCTGTCAGCGAGGAGAGAATCCGGTCCATCTTCCGCATGAAGGTGTCGTACAGCACAGGCTTCAC
The DNA here is from genome assembly GCA_017519405.1 of Clostridia bacterium. Classification (GTDB taxonomy): domain Bacteria; phylum Bacillota; class Clostridia; order Christensenellales; family Aristaeellaceae; genus RUG11272. The sequence continues at coordinate 50,474 of JAFWSH010000014.1, read as the reverse complement.
AATGAAGTCCACCGCGGCCACCTCATAGCCGTTGACGGCGAACTGCGCCATGCTGGTGATGAACACGATGACCGCGTCCCGGTCCGTCTCCCGGATGCGCCGGGCCAGGGAGAGCCCGTCCATCCGGGGCAGCTGGATGTCCAGGAAAACCAGGCGGTACTTCCCGGCCGAAAAGGCCTCCAGGAATTCCTCCGCGGAGGCAAAGGCGTCTGTCTGCAGCGTCAGGCCGTCCCTCCGGATGCCTTCCAGATAAGAGATCAGCAGAGCTTGCTGCTCCTGCGAATCCTCCACCAGGGCAACGGGCAGTGTCATATTCGCTATCCTCCCGTTTTTTCTGGCCTGAGTATACCATATTCCATCCTGAAAAGCAAAAGCGCTTCCTGAAATGCCGGGATTCTTGCCTGAGATGTCGAGCCGCCCCCTGAAACCGCCCGTTCGGGAGGCGTTTTTTCCCCGGAGCCGCAGGTTGCGCAGCGGGCCCGGCCACTGGTGCAAAACCCCTTGAAATCCCGTTTTTTATCGCTATGATGGGCACAGAAACCCACTGCACCACCCTAAATGGAACTGAAAAGGAGGAATCCCCATGAAGAAGACCCTGAGCATCGTTCTCGCCCTGTGCCTGGCCCTGTCCTGCCTGTTCAGCTGCCTCACCGCCTCCGCCGAGGCCGTCGCTGAAGCCGGTGTCTGGGAACTGACCGACATCACCCGCTCCGACATCGAGCAGGGCAAGCTGATCAACGCGGTCAACAACACCATCACCCTGCTCCCCGACGGCACCTATGCCATGTCCCTGGTGTATGACACCCACTACTCCTCCGACGGCGGCGAGACCTACAACCCCGTCTCCTACATCGCCATCTTCGTCTATGGCACCTACGAGGTGACCGAGGTGGATGAGGACCTGGGCGACGTCATCATCAACATCACCAGCGTCGACCGTGTTGTGTGCGGCGACTATGACTCCGCCGTGTCCGGCACCGAAGAGGACGCCGCGGCCATGGCCGCGTGCCCCTTCGTCGGCAGCGAAATCATCCTGGGCGGCGACCACAAGCCTGCCGAAGCGATCGACGTGATGGCTTTCCTCGAGCTCAGCCACTATACCAGCCCCTATTGATCCCGCGACGGCAGCGATGATTGATCGGTGCTGAAACGATGCCGGTCTGTCTGATCGCGATGCGGTCGCAGGCCGGCATTCTTCATACGAAAGAATGAGGTGGAAACCATGAAAACATCCCTCTGGCGCGGCCTGTCCGCTGTCATGGCGTTTCTCCTGCTGCTCTCCATCTTCGGCGGGCAGATCGCAAACAGCAACGCCGGCGGCATCAACAACTTCCTGGGCATCTCCGCCAACACGGCGGTGGCCTCCAACGGGACCTTCGCCAGCAGCTATGGCGAGCTCTCAGACGAGAGCCTTGCGCGGCTGATCGCGGACGAGATGGCCTTCTGCGTCGAGCAGCTGGAGGAGGGCGCCGTCCTGCTGAAGAACGACGGCGTGCTGCCCCTGGACGGCTCCGTGAAGAAGATCAGCCTCTTCGGGCATGCCAGCGCCAACATCCGCTACCGCAACGCCAACGGCGGCGGTCAGGCCGATCCCGCTCGGGAGATCAACCTGAAGAAGGCTTTCACGGACGCCGGTTTCGAGGTCAACGACACCCTCTTCAACGCCTACGCGGCGAGCCAGACAGCCTATGTCAAGTCCGGCGATGAGAAGGAGGAGACCGGCGAGGATCCCGTCAGCTTCTACACCGACGAGATCAAAGCCAGCTTCAGCCAGTACGGGGACGCCGCGGTGGTGGTGCTGTACCGCGCCGGCGGCGAGAGCACCGACATGTCCAGGAAGAACGCGACGGGGATCTCCTCCCTGGCCCTGCAGCCCAACGAGCGGGACATGCTGGCCCTGATCCGGGATTCCGGCGCCTTCAGCAAGATCATCGTCCTGGTCAACAGCGTCTATCCCCTGGAGCTGGGCTGGCTGGATGAGTACAAGGTGGACGCCTGCCTGTGGATGGGCAACCCGGGCTACTACGGCCTGCCCGGCGTGGTCAACATCCTGACCGGCAAGGCGAACCCCTCCGGCCGCCTGGTGGCCACCTACGCGGCGGACTCCCTGTCCTCCGCGGCCGTGCAGAACTTCGGCGAATTCCGCTTCACGGAAGCCGACGGCGTCGAAACCTACCAGAACCGCTTCGTGGTCTACCAGGAAGGCATCTATGTGGGCTACAAGTACTATGAGACCCGCTATGAGGATGCCGTGCTGGGCCGGGGCAATGCGGACGGAGACGCGGGCGTGTTCGCCTCAAAGGACGGCAAGTGGAACTACGCCGACGAGATCGTCTACCCCTTCGGCTACGGCCTCTCCTACACCACCTTCGAGCAGAACCTGGACAGCGTCCAGTATGACGCGGCCGGCGACGCCTTCAAGATCAGCGTCACCGTGAAGAACACCGGCAGCAAGGCCGGCAAGGTGCCCGTGCAGGTCTATGTCCAGACCCCCTACACCGACTATGACCGGGAGCACCATGTGGAGAAGGCCGCCATCCAGCTGCTGGGCTACGGAAAGACCAACGTGATCGAGCCCGGAAAGAGCGAGACCGTGAAACTGGAGCTGCCCCGCTATCTGATGGCCAGCTATGACGTCACGGCTCACGACGGCCAAGGCGGCTACATTCTGGACGCCGGCGACTACTACATCACCGTGGGCGACAACGCCCACGACGCCCTGAACAACGTGCTGGCCGCCAAGGGCGCTGCCGGCATGGTGGACCAGGACGGCAATCCTGTCACCGGCAAGGCTGCCAACGCCAAGGTGTATCACCTGGACACCCTGGACGACACGGCCTACCTCAAGAGCATCCACACCGACGCGGAGGTGCACAACCTCTTCGGCTATGCTGACGCCAACTACTACTACGATGACGCGCCGGTCACCTACCTGAGCCGCGCCGACTGGCAGGGCACCTGGTCCTCCGGGGAAACCCTGGCCATGAACGACAAGCTGCGGGAAGCCCTGAAAACCGGCACCTATGTCAAGGACGACGCCACCCCGGCGCCTGTCAAGGGCGAGGACTACGCCGTGGAGGGCACGCTGAAGTTGGCGGACATGATCGGCGCCGACTATGACGATCCCCGGTGGGAGCCCTTCATCAAGCAGCTCACCCTGGCGGAGCTGGGCTCGCTGACCAGCGAGAACTACGGCCAGGGCTCCGTAGAGAGCATCGGCAAGCCGCCGACGGTCACCTCCGAGGGCTCCGAAGGCGTATCCCAGCGCTACAAGTTCGGGGGCGGCAATATCGCCACCGGCTACGCCTCCAACACCCTGATGGCCGCCTCCTGGAGCGAGAGCGTACAGCGCCGCTACGGTGAGTTCGTGGGAGAGGACGCCCTGTTCGCGGGCGTGCACACCATCCACGGCCCCGGCGCGGACACCCACCGCACGCCCTTCTCCGGCCGCACCGCAGAGTACTTCTCCGAGGACAGCGTCATCAGCTGGAATGTGGGCGACGTGATGAACACCGCCATGGCCGGCAAGGGCCTGGTGAACAACTTCAAGCACTTCTTTATGAACGATCAGGAGTACGACCGCCAGGGCGTGGCGACCTTCTCCAACGAGCAGGCCATCCGCGAGATCTACCTCCGCGCCTATGAGGGCGGCGTCACCGGCAAGGGCGGCATCGGCATGATGACCTCCTACAACCGCATCGGCCCGGTCTACTGCGCGGCGGACCCGGTTGTGCAGTTCAAGCTGCTCCGGGAGGAGTGGGGCTATCAGGGCTACACCATGACCGACTACATTGCCGAGGGCGATTACGCGGTGACCGCCGACATGATGATGCGCGGCACCAACATCTACGGCGGCAACGACCGCTCCAAGAGCCTCCAGCAGCTGATCTCCCGCAAGAAGGACAGCGCCCTGCTGAAGGCGGCCCAGGAGAGTGCCCACCGCATTCTCTGGACCTACACCCGCTCCTCCATGATGAACCTGATCGCGCCGGAGGACGAGGCGGAGACGGCTGCTCCCGCTGCCGCGGTTTCCGACTTCATCGCCTGGTGGCAGTACGCGATCATGGGCCTGCAGGGCTTCTTCGGCCTGCTGACCCTCATCGCCCTGCTGCTGTATGTCAAGAACGCTTACTTCCCAAAGAAGAAGCAAGCCTGAGGAGGTAACAAGATGAATCTGATCAAGAAAAGAGGCTTGTACCTCGTCCTCCTGGCGGTGGCTGCGGTACTGGCCGTCGTGACCGCCATCCTCGGTGCAACGCAGAATGCGATGACCCTGAACACCAGCTTCAGCCCGCTGCTGACCGCCTCCCTGCTCGTTGGCGCGGTGCTGGTGGCGGTGCACCTGTTCGTCGACTGGGACTTCCTCCCCCTGCTGGCCTCCGTCTGCTTCTCCGCGGGCTTCGGCATGATTGTCAACGAGGGCCTGGCCGTGGTGGTGGACAAGATGAACGACATCAGCTTCCAGGGCGGCAATTTCCCGCTGGTGGCGGCCTACCTGGCCATGGCCTTCATCGCCTGTGTGCTGAGCATCATCGCCTGCTTCATGAAGAAAAAGGCTGAGAAAGCCCAGTGAATCACCGGCCGCCGTGGGACACCCTGCGGCGGCCCTTCTGTTGATTGGAGGACGCCATGAGAATCATCAGCATGAACACCGGCTGGCGGTATGCCCACCTGGGGCAGGAGGACTGGCAGGCCGTCACCCTCCCCCACGACGCCATGCTCCCCGAGCCCCGGACGGAGGACAGCGCCGGCGGCACCAACACCGGCTTCTTTGAGGCGCACGACTACGTGTACGAGAAGACCTTCACCGCCCCGGAGGACGCGGCCTATCTGGAATTCGAGGGCGTGTACCACCGGGCGGAGGTGACGCTGGACGGGGTATCCGTGCCCGCTCACCCCAACGGCTACTTTGGCTTCAGGGTACCGGTGACTGCCGGCGAGCACACCATCCGGGTCATTGCCCGCAACGCGGAGCAGCCCTCCTCCCGCTGGTACTCCGGCGCGGGCATCTACCGCCCGGTAACACTGGTGTGCCTGCCAAAGAAGCACATCATCCCGGAGAGCATTGCCATCCGGACGCTGGATTACGCGGCCCGGAGGATCCGGGTGGAGTTCCGCACCAGCGAATCCGCCGTGGTGCGCGTGGAGATCCTGCACGGCGGCAAGGTGCTGCTGAGCCGGGAGTCCACGGGGGCCATGGAGCTGGAGATCCCCGGCGCGCCCCTGTGGAGCCCCAAGTCGCCCGAACTGTGCGTCTGCCGCTTGACCTGCGGAGAGGACGTGCAGGAGGTGCGCTTCGGCATCCGCACGGTGGAGGTGGACGCGAAGCGGGGCTTCCGCATCAACGGCGAGCGGGTGATCCTGCTGGGCGCCTGCATCCACCACGACAACGGCATGCTGGGCGCCGCGGGCCACCCCTTCGCCGAGCGCCGCAAGATTGCGCTGCTGAAAAAGGCCGGCTACAACGCCATCCGCTCGGCCCACAACCCCGTCAGCAAAGCCATTCTGGACGCCTGCGACGAGCTGGGCGTGATGGTGCTGGACGAGTATGTGGACATGTGGTACATCCACAAGACCCAGTTCGACTACGCCTCCCTCTTCGAGCAGCGCTGGCGTGACGACCTGCGGCTCCTGGTGGAGAAGGACCGGAATCACCCCTCCGTGGTCATGTTCTCCATCGGCAACGAGGTCAGCGAGACCGCCCAGCCCCGGGGCATCGCCCTGGCGGAGCAGATGGTGCGCCGCCTCCACGAGCTGGACCCGGACCGCCCCGTCACCTGCGGGGTGAATATCTTCTTCAACTTCCTGAGCTCCCTGGGCTTCGGCGTCTACTCCGACAAAAAGGCGGAGCAGGAGGCCGCCAGGGCCGAAAAAGCGAAGGGCAAAAAGAAGAAAAAGGCCGTGGGCAGCGAGTTCATCAACAACATCGCCGGGCTGCTGGGCGCGGGCTTCATGAAGTTCGGCGCCACCCTCCACGGCAGCGACGTGAAGACCCGCGGCGTGTTCGCGGTGCTGGACGTGGCAGGCTACAACTATGGCGTCAACCGCTACCGCCATGACCTGAAGAAGTACCCCGACCGGGTGATCCTGGGCAGCGAGACCTTTGCCGGGGACGCCGTGGCCTTCTACGACCTGGCGAAGGCGCACCCAGCCCTCATCGGCGACTTCGTCTGGACCGGTCTGGACTACCTGGGAGAGGTGGGGCTGGGCGCGTGGGAGTACGGCGCGTACGCCCCGGCCTTCGAGCATGGCCCCGGCTGGATCACCGCGGGCTGCGGCACCATCGACCTGGCGGGCACGGAGACGGGCCAGATGGCCTACACCCAGATGGCCTTTGAGCTGAGCCCTGTCCGCATCGCCGTGGAGCCGGTCTGCTTCTCCGGCGAGAAGCACAGCCCCGCCGCCTGGCGCGTCTCCAACGCCATGGAGAGCTGGAGCTGGGACGGTTGCGAAGGCCGGATGGCCGCCGTGGAGGTCTACGCCCGGGGCCGTGAGGCGGAGCTGCTCCTGAACGGCAGGAGCGTCGGCCGCAAGCGCATCCCGCGCCATGCCGTCACGAAGTTCCGCGTGCCCTGGGAGCCGGGTGAGCTCACCGCCGTGATCCGCGACGAGGCCGGCAAGGAAACCGCCCGCACCAGCCTGCGCAGCGCCGGCAAGGAAACGAAGCTCACCCTCCTGCCCGAGACGGAATTCGCCCGCCCCGACGAGCTGCTCTACGTCCACCTGCGCTATACGGATGAGCAGGGCACCGTGAAACCCGGCGCCCGCGGCGAGATCCATGTCACGGTGGAAGGCGGCACCCTGCTCGCCCTGGGCAACGCCTGCTCCTGGAACGAACGCGGCTACTTGACCGACGCCACGGACACCTACTACGGCGAGGCCCTGGCCATCATCCGCCCGGAGGGGGATGTGACGCTGACGGCCCGGTCGCCCTTCGGGGAGGAAACACTGACCGTGCCCTGCATGGGAAGGGCAGAATAAGCGATCCGGCCGGACGGACGGCTCTGTGACAGGCAGCCTTTCCTTCCATAAACGCCATAAACGAAAACCATACGGCAGGCTGCCCTCCGGCCATCGTCCGGGTGCAGCTGCGGTATGGTTTTTCGCTGGGTTATTATTCCGGTCTGTCTGATGTGGCCGGGATCAGTTTTCCGTCTGCAGCCAGGTTCCGTCCACAGCGCTCAGGTAACTGTTGCCTACGCGCCAGGCCAGGGTGGCGGTGGCTTCCTGACCGCTCACGGAGAGAAGCCAGCAGGCCTCCGGCGCAGACAGGCCGTCAGCTGTGCTGATCAGCCCGGCCTGCCGGAAACGGGTCAGCGCGTCCTCCGGGGACAGAACATCCGCGCTGCGGGTCAACGGCTCAAAACTGCACCAGTTTCCCTCCAGCATCAGCAAGCCGTCCTCATCGGAATATGTGACTGTCACATAGCATGGGTCGATGAGAATCACCGGGCGGGTCGGGCCGTCATCCCGCAGAAGCTCAGCAGACCAGCGGACCGGCAGGCCCTCCAGCGTCAGCGCGTACACGACCTTACGGCAGGGCGTGGTGCCCTCCATGCGACCCAGGCTGGAGAAGGAGACAGGCGCAGGCGCGACGGTGTCCGTCACGAGGCCCAGCCGCTCCAGCAAGCCCTGCGCTTCCGACAGGGTTTCCGCCGCCCTGGGCGCGTCGAAGCCGCTCTCGGACGGGATGGCGTTCCATGTGTCCAGATTGTAATAGTAGGTGCGTTCTTCCCCTGCGTCCGCGTGGCGATAGATATCGAACCGTGCCTGCATGTTTTCCGCGCCGCGGTTGTGGTCGATGCCGCAAAAGGGGATGCCTTCTCCGGTCAGGGACCAGAATAACGAATCATACTCGCGCTTTTCTTCCTGAACCGCCGAAAGGTCTGTGCCGAAGGTCTCTGTTTGAAGCGCCTCGGCGTTGATCACAGGGGCGGTCACCCGCCAGACAACAATACGTGATTCCTCCGCTGCGGCGCCGCTCAGACAAAGCGATAGCAGCACGGCGCACAGGATCAGCAGAACACTCCGCTTACTCATTGACAGGCACCTCCTCCATGGAATGAATATAGTAGTCATCCTCTGCCGCCATGGAAATGGCGTCGTTATAGCGAAGGGTCATCACCTTTTCCAGCGCGTAGGAGATCTCCGCACGGTATACGCCGCCGTCCGCCATTGCGATCCGGATCTCCACGCCCCGCAGCTCGTTCAGTTGGGTTTCGCTCCAATTCATGATTTCCGTAATGCCGCTTTCTTCAGAATGACTGTAATCTGTCACCGTTTCCACGGCGATGGACGCCCATTTCTCATCCCACGGGTCCATCCGGATGTCTGAGACCATGAGGCCGTCCGTGTAGTAGCGGTCGTCCAGGTCCACGCTGCCCTCGATCAGCCTGCCGGTAGAAATGTCAATGCTGCCGCGCCATCTGCGGCCCGTGCCGCCTATCTCCGTGAAGCTGCTGGAATAGGCCATGCGGCTGTCGCCATATACGTTGCTGCTGTCGAAGGGTTCCACTGCCTCATAGGCGCCGCGCCGGGCGGAGAGGGGCATGCCCAGCAGCAGATGCAGTTCCTGGCGCAGCTGGGTCTCATAGCCGGACAGTTCCTCCGGCGTAGCTGTCATGTCCCCCTGATCCAGGGCGATCAGCTGCAGCAGCTCCTCGTCCGTGAGCCGACGGGCCGGGCGGAATCGGAACTCGTCCAGGCCGTTGAAATCCTCCTCATCCAGGGTGACCCGGCCCAGGCCGTCATCGGCCACCAGATCCGTGAAGGGCACTTCCGGACGCAGGCCGACGCGGTTATACAGGCCGATGAGCTCGCTGCGGCGCTCCCGCTCATCGTCCCGGAAGGAGCGGATGCCCACCTCAATGCCGCCGCCCCGCATGCAGTTGTGCCAGGACAGCGCGTCCGGATCCAGGATGAGCCCCAGCTGCCCGTAGGCATCCACCACTTGCAGCAGCTCCGCATCTGTCAGATCCCGGTTGGGCAGCAGAAGGAAGCAGGGCTCGCCCTCGTACTGCTCCGGCGGCAGCTGGATGACACTGACGTGAACCCGCTCTGTCAGGTTCAGAATGCTGCTCTCCGGGCGCTCTCCGCTCTCCCAGCGCCGCTGGATCTCCGGCAGGCGTTCCCGCTCGGATGCCGTCAGGGCGGGCAGGGCGTATTCGTCGCCGTAGTCCTCATAGTAAGCGGTCAGGTCATCCGCTCCGTAGGGGGTTGCCTCCACCACGGGCCGCGGCATGGGCGGTGTGGTGGGCAGGATTTCCACTGTGTTCTCCGCCGCCGCCAGCACCGGCAGGACCATGACCGCGCACAGTGCCAGGGTACAAATCTTTCTGATCATTCAATCTCCTCCTGTCTGTCAGCTGCTTCCGCGTCTTCCGGACGGCGCTTTCCGGCTGGCAACTGTATCATGCCACAGGGTATGTAACGGAGTCATCATCGGGATGTAACGGAGTTGTAAAGGTAACGGCGGTGCCTTTGCCGGGCAAGGATGAGAAGGTCAGACTGCCGCCGTGCAGTTCCGCGATCCGATGGCACAGCGCCAGCCCCAGACCGGCTCCGCCCTGGCGGCGGGTGCGCGCCTTGTCTGCCTTCCAGAAGGGCTCGCAGGCGTGGCGGAGGGCCTCTTCGCTCATGCCGATGCCCTGGTCCTGCACCGTGAATCCATTCGGCTCCGCCCGCAGGATCACCGTCATCCCGGTGGAGGAGGCGTGGATGGCGTTGGCGGCAAGATTGTCCGCCAGCAGGGAGAGCAGTTCCCGGTCTCCCGTGATGGAGCTGTCCGCGCCTTCCACGGCGATCGTCATTCCATCGGCCTGGGGCTGCAGCCGCTCCGCCGTTTCCCGGAGCAGTTCCGTCACGGAAACACGCTCAGCTTCCGGCGGTTCATGTTCCATGGCTGTCAGCTTCATCAGCTGCTGATCCATATCCGTGAGGCGATGGATTTCCTTCGCCATGCTGTCCGCAATCCTTTTCCTTTCCTCCTGCGGCAGCTCCCGTTCCAGCAGTCTCGCATTCCCCAGCAGGGAGGTCAGCGGGGTGCGCATCTCGTGGGCCAGGGCTTCCAGCAGGGCCTGCCGGGCCTCGCTCTCCTCCCGCAGCCGTGTCTCCCGGGCTTCTACGGCTCCCTGCATCTCGGAGAACGCCCGGGCCAGGGTGCCGATCTCGTCCTTCCGGCCGGTGGGGAGCGGAACCGTGGTATTGCTTTGCGTCGTCATGGCCCGGGCGGCTTCCGTGAGTTTCCGGAGCGGGCGGGTCAGGACACCGGCCAGAATCAGCGCAAGCAGAATCAGCAGGGCAGATGCTCCACCCGCCACGGCAAAGGCCATCCGGCGGAAGCTGTCCTTCAGGTCGTAAATGTCCCCCACATCCCCCAGGAGAATCACGGTCAGATTGCTGTTCACCGGCTCTGCCACCGCATAACGCTGAGGCCGGCTGCCGGTGTCCAGCATGGCCGCCCGCCGGCCGCAGATCAGGCTGTCGTAATACCTGTTGGGCAGCAGCGCATCTGCAATGGGATTGCCCCGCCAGCAGAAGATCAGGTCGATGCCCTGCGCATGGTAGTACTGCGTGTACTGCCTTGCGTATGCCACTGTCTCCAGATAGGTCAGGCTCTGCATGGTCTGCTGCACATCCCGGAAGACAACGCCCTGGGTGGCCTGGATGCGCGTCTTCTCACGCTCCAGGGAGAGGGTGAAGCTGCGCTCGCTCATGAACCAGGCGATGCCGAAGAGCAGGGGAACGGTGACCAGCAGGATCAGTGCGATCAGTCTTTTCCGCATGCCGCACCTCCCTGCCAGCGGTAGCCGTATTTATAGACAGTCTCAATGCGTTCCGGGCCCAGCTTTGCCCGAAGCCGCTGCACATGGACATCCACGGTGCGGGTTTCCCCGACAAAGTCCCAACCCCAGACAGCGGAGAGAATCTTGTCCCGGCTCAGGGCCGCCCCGGCGCTGCGGGTCAGCAGTGCCAACAGGTCGAACTCCGTCGCCGTCAGCGGCACGGTCTCCCCGTCCAGCGCCACGAACCGGGCGCTGTAGTCAATGGTCAGACCGCCGTCCGTAAAGATTCGGGACTGGGTTCTGCGCAGGATCACGTCGATGCGCGCCAGCAGCTCCTCCGGCTCGAAGGGCTTGAGGATGTAGTCCTCCGCGCCCATGCGAAGCCCCTTCACCCGGTCCGCCACCGCTGTCCGGGCCGTGAGGAACAGCACCGGGATCCCCGCGTCCAGCAGATCCCGTGCCAGAGAGAAGCCGTCCTCCCCGGGCATCATGATATCCACCAGGGCCAGGTCTGCGCCGTGGCTCCGCAGGACGCTCCGCGCTTCCTCAGCGTCCGCGGCATCCAGCGGCAGGTGTCCTGCCAGTTTCAGCACCGTGCCCAGCATCTCCCGGATCGCCGTTTCATCATCCACAAACAAAATCGCAGCCATATTCATCACCTTTTCAAGTATATCACTGAATGAAGAAAAAAGTTGTAACGGTGTTGTAAAGCAAGCAAAAACGCCTTCCCGAAAGCGAAGAGGAAAGGCGTTGCAGCAGATTTCCACCTGAGTAGTTTACATTCATCATGGGATCATTTGAAAATGCCTCAGCGCCTCCTCAATGGCTTTCTCCTTCTCCGGCGGGCATTTCGGCACCCGATTCCCTTCGGCCTTGGCTTTGTTGTAGCACTCCCGTTCAATGATGCCATGCTTCGCCTTCACCTGGGCGATGTACAGGCAGGAGATCTTCAAGCTGGTATGCTTGAGGACATAAGCCTTGATTTCCTCATACGTTGCCTTGGTCTCTGCAGCGGTTACATCCAGCTCCGTCATATCCAGATCAATGTCGATATGTGGGGCAGATCTGATTTTGGACAATAAGCAAACCGTCTCTGCATGAATACCCCCTGAAGTCCACTGGTTTCTCTTTTTCCAGCGTCTACTTCAGGGGGCGCATATCAGGGGGATCGGTTTACGCGGCCTTCCGCTTCTTCCTGCGGACAATGGCCGTCACGAGCCAGGCGATCAGGCCCGCGGCTGCCACGCCGTCCACGATGAACATGACCAGCTGCCAGCGCGGCATGCTGTAGCCCACGACAATCCGGTTCATGGCGTTGGAGTTGACCACTGTGTACATGATGTTCTTTGCGCACTGGGCCAGGATGACGGCGTCCGCGGTGTCCGAGGGGTCGCACCAGGCGGTGGGCGTGGCGGAGAGGTTCAGGTCGCCGCCGGCATAGGCCATCTGCTGAGGATTCATGTACTGGCCGCTGGTGTTGAAGTCGCAAATCACCATGCCTCGGAAGCCCCACTCATTGCGGAGAATACCCGTCAGCAGGCGCCAGTCGCCGCCGGCCCAGCGGGTGCCGATGCGGTTGAAGGAGGACATCACCGCGCGGGTTCCGCCTTCCTTGACCGCGATCTCAAAGGGCCGCAGGTAGATTTCGCGCATGGCCTGCTCGGTGGCCCAGGAGCAGTCGCCGTTGATGGAGCGGTGGGTCTCCTGCTCGTTCAGGGCAAAGTGCTTCATGAAGCAGTACACGCCCTTGCTCTGGCAGCCGCGGATGACGGCGGCGGCCATCCGGCCCGTGAGCAGGCTGTCCTCGGAGTAGTACTCGAAGTTGCGTCCGCCGAAGGGGCTGCGGTGGATGTTCGCGCCGGGGGCATACCAGCCGGAGTAGGGCAGGCCGTTGCTCCGGCCCTCGGCGTCGCCCCACAGGCCCTCGTTGCCCACCGCGATGCCCTGCTCCTCTGCCAGCTCCACATTCCAGGTGGAGGCCACGATGACCTCGCAGCAATAGGCGCAGTTGTCGTAGTAGGTGGAGGCATCCATGAAGTTCACGAAGCCCGCGGGGCCGTCGGAATCGTTGGTGGCAGGCTTGGCGATGTTCTCCAGGGCCGCGCTGCGGAAGGCGCCGTAGCTGATCATGGTGATCAGCTCGTCTTCCTTGCAGGCGTCCAGCAGGGTCTGCCAGCGGGGATCGTCATAGGAGACCGGCTCCTTGCCGTTCAGCAGGTCGGGCAGCTTCACGCGCACGGGCTCCCCGAACCAGGGCATTTCCTCGCTGTCCAGGTCGGTGGGATTGTTGTGGCGCACGTCCGCCAGCGCGGCGATCAGCTCGGCTGTCACGCTCCGGTCCTCATCGGTGGGCGCGGCGGGGAAGGTATCGTTCCAGGCGCTCCGGGAGAGGGTGCTGTCCAGCATGTAAGCCGAGTCCATCAGGGGATTGCGGTTTCCGGTGTACTGGTTGGCCACCACGGCGCCGGTCACGGGATCCTTGCGGTACTGGATGGTCTCCGTCACATGGAAGGGGATGGTGAAGGTCTTGTCGTGGGCATTGTGCGCCACATACAGGCTATAGTCCCCGGCTTCCAGCTCATAGCCGGCAAAGCCGTCCTGGTTCGCGTCCTTCGCGTCGTAGGAGGCGAAGAGGTAGGGGGTGAAGGTGAGGGAGACGGTCTCGCTCTCGCCGGGGGCCAGCAGCTTCGTCTTGGCGAAGGCCGTCAGCACCTCCTCCGGCTTCTCGATGCCGCCGGGGGTATAGGGGGCGTGGGCATAGAGCTGCACCACTTCCTTGCCGGCCGCGGTGCCTGTGTTGGTCACCCTGACCTGCACGGTGTACTCTGTATTCCCGTCCGCCGAGGCTCCCTGGATGGCGCCGGCGTCCGCCAGCTCCCAGTCGAAGGTCGTGTAGCTCAGGCCCCAGCCGAAGGGGAAGACCACGTTCCGGCGGTACCATTCTTCGCCCTCGTCCGCACCGCGGGTCTCGTAGTAGCGGTAGCCCACATAAATGTCTTCCTCGTAATTCACGAAGTAGTAGCTCTGGGCCTCGCCGTCCACAAAGTAGCGGTCGCCGTCCTTCTGATTATTGTCGCCGAAGTTCTGGAAGGAGGGCATGGCCTTCAGGTCCGCCGCCCAGGTGTCCACGGTTTTGCCGGAGGGGTTCACCTGGCCGCTGAGGATCTCGCCCACCGCGGCAGCGCCGGACGCGCCGGGGAAGCCGATCCACAGGCAGGCGTCGATCTTGTCCGCCTGGGGGAAGTACTCCGTACTGGTGAGGAAGGTCAGCTCCATGGCGGCGCCGCTGTTGATCAGCACGATCACCCGCCCGAAGCCCGCTCCGCAGACGGTGGAAAGCAGATCCCGCTCGTTCTGGTCCAGCTCCAGATAGGTGTCCGCCGGGTCAGCGGCGCCTTCCACGCCCTCCATGGTGCGGGGCAGGTCGAAACCCTCGCCGCCCACCCGGGTGAACACCACCACGGCCGCGTCGCTGTAGTCCGCCCAGCTGGCCTTCACGTCGTCGGTATAGAGGCTCATGGGGGCCTCGCCGGTGGCGATGGTCAGGCTTTTGCCGGAGTCCAGGTCGGAGGAGTTGGCCTTGCGGGCCGGGCCAGACTTGCCGTTGTCCTGGTAGAAAGCCTTCAGCACCGGGTTGACGCTGTAGCCCGCCCTCTCCAGGCCGGTGTACAGGTCCACCGCGGCGGAGGAATCCACGCCGCCGGAGCCGGAGCCGCCGTAGGCCAGGTTGACGCTGTTCTTGCCGAACACCGAGATCTTCGGCTTGTCCTTCACATCCCCGCTGCTGACCGGGGTCAGGAGGGGCAGGGCCCGGTTCTCGTTCTTGAGCAGGACCATGCCCTCCTCGCACAGACGGAGGTTCAGGTCATTGGCACCCTGCAGGGCTTCCTTCTTGCTGCCGTAGTCGGAGACGAACCGCGCCTCGGAGGCGTCCGCGAACACAGCCCGCTCGCCGCCGCCCGGCATCACCGTATTCAGCAGGCTGTAAAAGGTGGTGGAGGCCAGCACATTGACCACGATCAGGACAACCGCCAGCACCGCGGCGACGATGATCCCGATGGGCTTGCGTTTCCCGTTCTTGTTCTTCATGCCGCATCACTTCCTCGAATAGTTGTTGGCGGGCAGCTTGTGGCCGCCGTCCCACCACAGCACGGCCGTGGTGTCGATCTTCACGCAGTCGAACAGGGGAGCTGTCGCGGCCACCGTGCCGCCGCCGATCCAGTTCACGTCGTTGTTGACCCGGAACTCGATGCAGTTGACGCCCTCCGCCAGCTCTGCGTCCCGGATGATCACATAATCCTGGAATTCCCGGATGGCCATGTTGGGCACGCCGGTCATCTCAATCCTGCCGTAGTTGATGGGGGTGCCGTTCAGGGAGATCTCGAACATGTCAGGGGTCAGGGTGAAGTCCTCGAACTCGCCGGAGAGGCGGGCCGTGATGACGGCGTCGCTGACCGCCATGTCCGACACAATGTAGAAGTCCAGGGTGAAGCCGTTGACGTAGGTGTAACCCACAAAGCGGTCATTGCTGACCCCCAGGGTGCTGCCTTTGCCCTCGCGCTGCACCAGGCCCTTGCCCTCCGCCTCGCCGGAGTAGCCCTTGCCGGCCTTGCCGCTGAGGCTGACGTCCTCCGCCTCGAACAGATACTGGTTCACGCCCTCGGCGGTGCGGGTCCAATGGGCGAACAGGGTCATATCGCCGGCAATCTTCGCGTTGAAATCCCAGGCCTCGCCGCCATCCTTGGCGTTGAACCAGCCGTCGAAGCGGTAGCCGGTGCGGGCGGGCTCGGCCGGTGCGGCCACCGGGCTGCCGGATTCCACCGTCAGGGTCTGAGCCTTGGCGGAGCCCGTATAGTTCTGGTCAAACACGATCTCGCAGGAGACTGCCTCCAGGCTGTGCCAGGCCGCGTAGAGGGTCGTGTCGGCGGAGATGACGGTCTCCTTGCTGAAGGCCTCGGAAAGGGCCTCGTTGGTGAACCAGCCGTCGAAGGCATAGCCCTCCGCCGCAGGATCGGCGGGCAGGTCCATGGCGTCGATGGGGCCGGCCTCCGCCAGGCTCAGGGCCTCCGGCGCGGTGCCCACCCCGTTCATCTCAAAGGAGACCACGATGGGCTGCACGGTCACATACAGCCTGCAGCGCATGCCGCCATAGTTGACGGTCAGACTCTTTTTGCCGGCCTTCTGCATATTGGGCGTGCTGACGGTGACGCCCTCATCCGTGAGCGCAACCGTCTGGGTGGTCTTGTCGCTGTAGCTGACGGTCAGCTGGCCGCCCTCCAGGGTGAGCTCCTCACCGAGCCTGTATTCCGTTTTTGCCGGCTGGGTGGTCACCTCGATGGAGGTCACCGTCGGCGCGCTCTGGCAGGCGGCCAGGGCAAGCACGCACAGCGCCAGCAGGAGAGACAGCAGGCTGCTTTTCACGATTCTGTTCATGATCTTGATGCTTCCTTTCTATGAAGGAGGCTCCGGCAGTTGATGTCCTGCCGGAGCCTCCGGGAAGAATCTGCCTTACTTCGCGATGGTCACCGTGTAGTGGAAGTTCACGTAGTCATCAGCCAGGACGCGCACCACGAAGCTGAAGCCCTCGAAGGTCTCGCCCTCGGCGGGGGTGCCGCTCAGGCTGCCGTCGGCATCCAGCTTCAGGCCCTTGGGCAGCTCGTCGCGGGTGGAGTATTTCACCGTGTAGGCGCCGGCGGTGGCATCCGGGTTGGCCACGGAGGTCTTCAGGCTGCCGTCCTCGTTCAGGGTGACGGTCATGTCAGTGAAGGCGGCCTCGGTCATGCCGTTGTGGATGTCGCCGTTGTTGGCGATGGTGTAGAGAATGTGCTGGGCCGCCATGCGGACCGCAAACCACTGGGTATAGGAGGGCACAGTGTTCTCCTCGCTCTCCTCATCGGCGGGGATCAGCACGGTGTTCTGCTCGGCGTTCCATTCGCCGGAGAGGGGCTCGGCATAGCCGCCGGGACGCACGCCCAGGGGGATGTCCTGGCCGGCGCGGACGGTCATGTCGAAGGTGTGGTAGGAGCTGTTGAACAGGGTGTCGGTCACGTAGGCGCCCTGGAAGCCCCACTCGTCGCGGAGCAGCGCGTTCAGCATGGCGAAGTTGGTGTAGCAGCAGGAGTCGCCCACGCGGTTCATGCCGGACATGGCGCCGTTGGCATGGCCGTACTTGACGGAATACTCATAGGGCCGGATGTAGATCTCGCGGATGGCCTGCTCGTTGCACCACATGAAGATGCCGCCCTGGGTGTTCCGGTTGGCTTCCTGATTGTTCAGGGTCATGTGCTTCATGTACACATGGGTGCCCTTCTCCACGGCGCCGCGGATCAGGCTGGAAGCGACGCGGCCGGCCAGCACGCCGTCCTCGGAGTAGTACTCGAAGTTGCGGCCGCCGAAGGGGGAACGGTGGATCTCCAGGCCCGGGCCATACCAGCCGGACAGGTTCAGGAACAGGGCTTCGTTGCCGCACATGAGGCCGATCTCATAGGCCAGGTCGTCGTTGAAGGTGGAGGCGATCACCACGCCGCAGGCCCAGAGGGTGCCGCCGGGGGTGGTCCTGTTGTAGAAGCCGGCCTTCACCTGGGAGGGGCCGTCGCTGTCCACGCCCTCGCTCTTGGCGATGGAGGGCAGGCCGATGGTCACATAGTAGCCCTGGGTGCAGATGGAGGCCATTTCCTCATAGGTCAGCTGGTTCATGAAGGCGGTCCAGGCCTGGGTGCCCTCGTCGTCGGCCTCGGTCACGCTGCCGTCGGCGTGGCGCACAGGCTCCTGATAGGCGATGCCGGACATGTCGCGCAGCAGGGTCTCATTCAGGGAGCCGTCGGCGTGCTGCACCATCTTGGTGGTCCGGACGGGGGTGCCCTCGATGGTCACCTCGATGGTCTCGGTGGGCACGGTGGACTGGGTCCAGGTCGCAGGGACGCTGGTCACGTACCAGGGATCGGTCTCCTGGTCCTGCCAGGCACGGAAGGTTTCCTCGGCGTTGTAGAATTCCAGCTTCTCCTCGGAGATGGTGCGGTCCTCCTCGGTGGAGGCGGCAGGCTGCTTCAGGCCGCCCTCGCGGGTCGCCTGGTTGGCTTCCAGCGCGGCGTTGGTGGTCTTGAAGCGCTCCACGTTCTTGCCGTTCACGGTCTCGCCGCCGCTGAACACGTTGCCGATCTCGCGGCCGGTGACCTCGTCGGTCTTGCAGAGGATGCCATCGGCCACAGTGCGCTTCACGGAGGCGACTGCCTCATGGGAGTTGCGGCTGACGTCGATGGTGTAATCGCCGGCTTCCAGCTCATAGCCCTTGAAGCCGTTGCCGTTGGCGTCGCTGTAGTCGTAGGAGGCGATGGACTGAGCGCTGAAGGAGACGGTCACGATCTCGCTCTCGCCGGGCTGCAGGAGCTTCGTCTTGGCGTAGCCGGCCAGCACCTTCGCGGCCTTCTCGATGCCGCCCGCGGTGTAGGGCTGCTCCACGTACACCTGCACGACGTCCTTGCCGGCGGCGGCGCCGGTGTTGGTCACTTCCACGTTCACGGTGATGACGTCGTTCCCGGAGGTGATGGCCGCTTCCTCAGCGGTGTCCGCCAGCTTCCACTCGAAGCTGGTGTAGCTCAGGCCGAAGCCGAAGGGATACACCACGTTCTCGGCGTACCAGCTCTCACCGGCCTCGCCCATGTCGGCGGCCACGGTCTCATACCAGCGGTAGCCGATGTAGATGCCCTCGCGGTACTCGGTGCTGCGGTAGCCGGTGTCCTCACCGTCGCAGTACACGTAGTTGTCCAGACCCATGTGCACGTTGCTGCCGAAGTTGGTCCAGGTGGGGTCTTTCGTCAGGTCACGGGCATAGATGTCCGCCAGACGGCCGGAGGGGTTGACCTCGCCGGTCAGGATCATGCCCAGGGCCGCGATGCCCGCGTTGCCGGGGTGGCCGACCCAGATGATGGCGTCCACGTCGTCGTCATCCTGCATGTCGCCCAGTTCCATGGCGTTGGCGCTGTTGACGATCACGATCAGCTTTCCGAAGACGCCCTGCTGGCGCTTTTCCTTCAGGTAGGCGTAGGTCAGCTTCTCGTTGTCGTCCAGCTCCAGGTAGTGCTCGGCAGGATCCGCGTGGCCGGGCACATTGGCGGTCAGCAGGTCGGCACCCTCGGCGCCGGTGCGGGAGATGACCCAGATCACCGCGTCGCCGTAGCTGCGGTAGCTGCCGATCACGAAGGGCTCGTAGGAAGCGGGATCCAGCTCATAGGCGGCGCCGCTCTTGGCCGCGCCCATGTTGAAGGAGGCATAATAACCGAAGGTCTTGGGGTTGACGTTGAACCCGGCGTCCTCCAGGCTCTCCTTGAGCGTCCATTCGTGGCCGAAGCCGTCGCCGGCGCCGGAGCCGCCGCCCACCAGCTGCAGATGCGCGCTGCGCATGCCGAAGGGGGTCACATTGCGCTCACCGGCGGAGAGGGGCAGCGCGCCGTCCCGGTTCTTCAGGAGGACGAAGCCTTCGCTCGCCACCTGGATGTTCAGCTGCTCGCCCACGACGCGGGCCTCATCGATGGTGGTGTAGTCGGTGTAGAATCTGCCTTTCGCTTCCAGGTTGCCTGTCACCGTGTCCGCGGAGACGGCCGCAGTGCTCAGGAGCAGAGCGATGGCCAGCACGAGGGCTGCCAGTCTGCACATGGTGTTTCTCTTCATGGTTGCTTCCTCCTTACCGTCGTCGGCTTGTGCCGTTGATTTCATTATGTAGGTTTTGGAATGGGCGGCAACAGATTTGACAAAATCATGCCGATTTTCAGCAAAATCGTTTTCCGCAGCAAAAAGCTGCGCCGCAGCAGGGCGCAGCCTCCGGGATTCCGGGAGATCCGTCAGCCTTCTGCCGGCGGAATCGGCAGCATGATGTCCAGCCGGAACAGGCTCTTGTCCACATGGATCATGAAGTGTCCGTTGTATTTCTCCGCGATCAGCCGCATGCTGCGGACACCGAAGCCGTGGTTCTCCTTGTCTGCCTTGGTGGTCTGCGGGAGACCGTCCACCATCTGCGGCACGGCCTGGATGAAGTTTTCCTCGTGGATCAGCACAAACTGCTGCTCCTGCGCCACGGACAGGCTGATCACCCGGTGCTCGCTGTCGAAGTGCCGGGCCTCCTCGATGGCGTTGTCCAGCAGATTGCCGAAGAGGGAGTAGATGTCCGATTCCTCCATGAAGTTCAGCAGCGCGCCGTTGACAAGGCAGGAGAACTCGATGTCGCTGCCCTCGCAGATCATGCGCTTCATGGTCAGCACCACGTCCAGGGCCCGGTTGCCGGTCTTCACCCTGCTGTCATACTGCCGGACCGCCTCCTGGATCTGCTCCTTCTCATGCTCGGGGATGGACTGCCCGACAGCCTGCAGCTGATGCCTCAGGTCGTGGCACTTGATGTTGATGACCTCCACAACTTCCTTTTCCCGCTCGTACTGCTTCCGCTCCTCCTCCAGGATCCGCCGGGTGACGGCCAGTTCCTCCTCCAGGTCATGCTGCTGCAGCACGTTGAATTCCAGAATGATGATCATCAGGGCGAAAATGGCCGACGACAGATAGTTGGCGAAATTGATGGTCCGGTCTGTGACGGAGCGGATCATGGGCAGGTCGATCTCCTCGATAACGATCATCACCGCCAGGGCCAGCGTCGTGATGATCAGCTGGGTGGGATTGGCGATCTGGATCACCCGGCTGTAACCCCGGTTCCGCCTGCGGAAGAGCAGCAGCGTGACGATGAAAACCGCCAGGACACAGAGCAGCAGGAGCAGGAAATCAACAAGCTTGCTGCGCGCCTCCGGCGCGAGCAGAATGCCGAGCGCACCGCTGAGCCTCCCGGCCAGCTGCTGCATGCTGTAGGCGGTCGTAGCGACGAAAACGGCCGTCAGCAGCCTGCAGTCCAGCCACAGGTACACAATGCCCAGCACAAAGAAGAACTGGCCGAAATAGCGCACCAGGTTATACGCCATGCTGCCCGGATGGCTCCGCATCCAGTCAGCCCACAGCACGTTGAAGGCAAGATCAGCCGCCACGGCCAGCGCAAACCAGATCCAGCCGTCCTTTCGCTTCGGCTGCTTGAAGCACAGGGTGAGGGCGCCGAGGATGGTCACGATTTCAAACATGCGGGATCTCAGGAAGCCGAGAATCTCTGTCATCGCTGTTCCTCCTCTCAGCTTCTGTTCCGGGCCAGATAGGTGTGGAGTGCTTCGACAAAAGCCTTTCTCCTGGAATGGCTTACCTGCAGCTCGGTTTCTCCCAGTGAAACGGTGTAGCCGTTGAGGCCGGTTACCCGCCGGAGATTGACGAAATACCCGCTGTTGCAGCGGAAGAATTCTTCCTGCGGCAGGGTTTCCTCCACCTGCTTTCCACTGCCGTAATAGACCAGATCCCCGTCGTCCGTGTGGTAGATGATCCGGTGGCCCTGCAGCTCCGCGTAACCGAGAGCGATCAAAGGCAGACGCTTGATCCCGCCGCTGTATTTCAGCTGAATGAAGGTTTCCTCCGGGCGTTTGCACCGCTTCAGGATCCGCTCCATCTTCAGCGAGAAGGAGGCATAGCGGATGGGCTTGATGATGTAGTCTGCCGCGTCATATTCATAACCGTTGACCGCGTACTGGAACAGCTTCGTGACAAACACCAGCGTCACCTGGCTGTCCCTTTCCCGCAGCTTTTCCGCCGTCCTCAGTCCATTCACCAGCGGCATCTCCACATCCATGAACACCAGATCGAAAACAGACCTTTCATCCGCCAGAAAGGCATCCCCGTCCGGGTAACGATGGATGGCAAAACTGCGCTGATGTTCCTGGGCATACCGGTTCAGGCAGTCGTTCAGCACCTTTGCTTCCTGGTCGTTGTCTTCCACAACCGCGATTTCCAGCAAGCCGAGCACACTCCTCTCCGCCGCTTTTCCTTCTGGTATGATTGTATCACAAACGGCCCGATCTCTCAAGGAGATCAGGCTGTTTGCAGGATCTTTTTCAGAAGCGCAGACGCGGACAAGGAACAGGATTCCGGCATTCATATCATCCGAAAATGCCTCAGCGCGTCCTCAATGGCCTTCTCCTTCTCCGGCGGGCATTTCGGCACCCGGCGGTCACCTTGGTTTGCATTGGAACCATCCGCTCGAGCTTTTTCAGGACCGGTATCATCCTTCAACCGCCGTTGTGCCGGCAACAAAGGCAGCGTTGTGCTTTCTCCATCCATTCAGGACAGCATCCACAACCTGCGGGTCCATCGCAGCAGCCAAGTCAAGGACCTGATGGGCTTGCGCCTCCATGGACTGACGAACCTCCTCACCAAGAGGTCTTCTGGCTGCATACTCTTTGATCTTCGCGAGATAGGCGTGTGCGGCTCTGACAGCCCGGTCAAGCTCATGCGCAGCCAGTTCCGCATACATCAGCGGTTCTATGGGCAACCGAAACCTGAGAATGGACAGGCTGCCGGGCGGAGCATATCCCCTTTTCTCCAGATCCTGTTCTGTTTCTTTCAGATAGCAGGCGATTCCTTCGGCCGTGCTGATCCGCTGGAAGAATGGCATCAGTCTGTCCCTGATAAACAGGTCTGCTTTCGCACACCAGACATCCAGTTCCTCCTGTGTGGTACCGTCAGCCAGATCCATGGCACGATCATCCATGGAAAAGGACAGCCGCTCTGCCTCATAGAAGAAATTTTGATGCATTGGCGGCATGTAGAGAGGATAAACGCCATACTCAATAAAGAAGGTGATTGTCGGATGATCGATATGGAAGAAAACAACGTTCTCTCCTATGAAACGGTAAAACACAGACCTTCCTCTGCGTCTGAAGCCGCAGTCCGTAATGAGCGAGACGATTCGTTTCCGTATCATCTTCCGGTTTTCGAGCAGTTGCTTTCGATACTCTTCATTTCTTTCAAGCAGCTGCCTTGTGTATTCATCAATATCCATCTGTCGTTACCCCCGTTGCTTGAATGCTGTGCGATGACACTCTGATGATCTGCTCTGCATCAGGAGGCAGAATGCCGGGACAGTGAATTGCTGTATCGAAAACCCGCTTTATTCCACGGGAATCATCTGAAAATGCCTCAGCGCCTCTTCGATGGCCCTCTCCTTCTCCGGAGGACACTTCGGCACCCGATTGCCCTCCGTCTTCGCCTTGTTATAGCACTCGCGTTCAATGATTCCATGCTTGGCTTTCACCTGGGCGATGTACAGGCAGGAGACTTTTAGTCCCGTATGCGCCAGTACCCATTCCTTGATTTCCTGATAGGATGCCTTGCTCTCGGCGGGCGTCACGTCCATATCGTCCCTGTCGATACCGACGCGGACGTAGTGGTCCGGTCGCTGTCGGGACAGAAAAATAACCGTCTCACCACCATGGTGAAAAACCGCGTCTTATTCTGCAGCCGTGAAGCCGTCCATCCCGCGGGAGTGGAGCACTGTGTACAGCACCCGCTTCGCACTCAGGCGCATGGCCTGCACAACGGCGGGATTGGGTGTTTCGCCGTCCTCCGCGTAGGGGGCCAGCGTGTAATAGGCCTGCAGTTCGCCGTCAGGGATGTCGTTGCCTGCGGCGAGGGCGTTGGCCATGACCATGTAGGTCCGGTCAAACATGTCGGTGACCACAAAGCCGTCCATGCCAACCTCCGTGCGCAGCCAGTCCGTGAGCAGCTCAGGGCAGGCGCCGCACCAAATCGGGCCCAGCCGGTTGAAGGCGGACATGGCGCATTTCGCCCCGCCCAGGACGACAGCCAGCTCGAAGGGCCGCAGGTACAGCTCCCGCAGGGCCTGTTCCCCGCACCAGGTACCCAGGCCTGCCCGGTTCTCCTCCTGTTCGTTGAGAACCAGGTGTTTCATGTAAACATACACGCCCCGGGACTGCACACCGCGGGTCCAGGCGGCGCCCATGAGGCCGGTGAGCAGCGGATCCTCGGAGAAGTACTCGAACACCCGCCCGGCATAGGGGGAGCGGTGCAGATTCAGTCCCGGGCCATAGATGCCGGCGTAGCCTGCCCACATCGCGTCCTCGCCGACCAGCTGCCCGACTTCCTCAATCAGGGCATCGTTGAAGGTGGCAGCCAGTATGCCGCCACAGGGGTAGCAGGTGCCGCTGAGCTCCCGATCGGGGTCCTCCGTGACGGTGGCATAGCCGTTCAGGCCAATGGCGTATTTCTGGGTGACGCCGGTGGGGCCGTTGTGGTCCACGGTACGGGGCTTCCCCAGACGCTCCACGGCGGCGGTTTCGCGCAGGCCGTTGAGGCAGAGGGTCTCCAGCTCCGCAAAGGTGAACTGATCCAGGTAGTCGTCCCAGAGGGGATCGTCAAAGGCCGCATCCGTCAGGTCGGACAGCATCAGCCCGTGGTCTGCGCCCAGGGCCGGGAAGTCGCCGTCCTCCGGCAGGGTGTCGTCGGTCAGCACCAGATCCACGGCCATGATGTCCGTCAGGATCAGAGATGCGGGGCCCTCAGTCACCGTGCCCGCCCAGTCGCTCCGGGAAAACCAGGCGACCTCGTTATCCCCGGCCCCGTCATAGCGGTTAATGTCCGCGAAGGAGAAGAGGGAGCAGACGGCTTCCCCCGTGCCCCAGGAGGCCTCGTAGGTGTCACCGTCGAAGGCCAGGGAGAAGCGCCGCACCAGCGGATCTTCCGCCGCCAGCAGCTTCATCGCTGCGTCATGGGCGTTGTCCGCACAGACCAGGGCGTACTCCCCCTCCTCCAGCAGGAAGACCTCTGTGTTCTCCGCGTCATAGGAGGTCAGGAAGTACTCCGGCACGGAGATCGTCAGGGTCTGGCTCTCTCCCGGCCGCAGCAGGGCAGTCTTCCCGTAGCCTGCCAGCTCCACGGCAGCTTTTTCAATGCGGTTCTCCCGGTCATAGGCGGTATAAGGCTTCTGCGCATAGACCTGCACAGTCTTTTTTCCCGCCCGGCTGCCGGTGTTGGCAATGGTTACAGTTACCTCATAAACGGCCCGCCGGCCTTCGCCGGCCTTCTCCACCCGCATGTCCTCCATGGCGAATGAAGTATAGCCCAGGCCATAGCCGAAGGGAAAGGCCACGGCATCCGCATAGTTGAATTCTCCGGCGTCTTCCCGCCCCAGTGCCGTGTCTGTAAAGCGTGTCTCCGTGCAGCGGTAGCCCAGGTAGATGCCCTCCCGGTACACCACATAGCGGGTGCGCTCATAATAGCTGCGGTCGGGGAAGAAGTCCTCCGCTCCGGCGTAGACCTGCGCGCCGAAGTCTGCCGTCACCGGGTTCATGCGGTTGTCCATCCACCAGGTGTCCGGCAGGCAGCCGGAGGGATTTATCTGCCCGGCCGCCGCCCGACCCACCGCCTCCACGCCGCTCTGGCCCAGACTGCCCACCCACAGGGCTGCGTCCACGCCGAACTGTTTGTCGAAGAGAAACGCACCGGACAGGGGGTTCGCGCTGTTGATGATGACCGTGACGGAGGAAATCACGCCGGCATCCTTGAGCTCCTTCAGGCCCAGCAGCACGCTCTCCTCGTCCTCGTTCAAGCGCAGGTAGTCGGTGCCGTCCGCGCCTGCGTCCTCCTTCTGGGCGCCGCCGGTCATGTCCGAGCCCTCGCCGCCCACCCGGCCGATTACGAGGAAGGCGGCCGTGCCGGCGATCTCCGCGAAATCCTCGCCCAAATGGCGCTTCACCCTGCTCCACTTGCCCTCGCCGATGGCATAAGGGGTACGGCCAAGGTTCTCCTCCGTCACCTCCGCCCGATACCAGGCGGTCAGTTCCCTGTCTGCCACGGCAAGGCCCGCCGCCTCAAAGGACTGCACAAAATCTGCGGCGCTGTCTGTCTCCACCGCGCCGGAGCCCGTCCCGCCATAGACCGGATCCACACAGGTGATGCCGAAGAGGGAAACCCGGCTGCCGGGAGACAGAGGCAGGACGCCGCCGTCGTTCTTCAGCAGCACCATGCCCTCCTCCTCCACCTCCCGGGCCTTCTCGAGCCCGGCGGCCTTCAGCTCCGCTACGCTGGAGAACGCGGATTGATAGCGTTCCGCTCCGGCGCAGCTGCACAGCAGGATGATGATAAGCGTCAGACAAAGCAGCCGTCTCATGGTGCTGACCTCCTCATGGCGGGATTATGTATGATGGGCGAGGGCCGCCCCCATCGCTGAGGGCGGCCCGGCTGTCATTTCTGTTCAGTTGTCTCAGGAGGGATTCGCAGCAGCGAACTTCGCTTTCTGCTTCTTGTTGTAGGTGAAGCGGCGGACGAAGGCCAGCACGCCCCAGATCACCACCAGGGCGATCAGTCCGATGTTGATCCACTTGACCATGCCATGCCAGGCGGGCGGATCGTAACCGATGACTTCCGCGTTCATGGCGTTGGAGTTCACAAAGGCGTACATCAGATCCTTTGCGGCACGGAACAGCACGATGGCATCGCCGTTGTCGGAGGAGTCGCACTCCGTCCACATGGAGCTGGCCAGGGTGGCAAGGTCCAGGCTGCCGCCGGCGTAGAACATCTGCCGGGGGATCATGTACTGGGGAATGGTGTTGAAGTCGCAGATGACGTAGCCGTTGAAGCCCCACTCCTCCCGGAGGATCTCCGTCAGCAGGCGGTAGTCGCCGCCGGTCCAGCGGGCACCGATGCGGTTGAAGGAGCTCATCAGGCCGCGGGCTTCGCCCACCTTCACCGTGTACTCAAAGGGCTTCAGGTAGATCTCCCGCAGGGTCTGCTCGCTCAGCCAGCTCAGGTCGCCGCCGATGGAACGGTGGGTCTCCTGCTCATTGGCCACGAAATGCTTCACCGTGGGGATGACGCCCAGACTCTGCATACCCTGGATCTCCGCGGCGCCCATCATGCCCGAGATGTAGGGATCCTCGGAGAAGTATTCGGAGCAGCGGCCGCCGAAGGGACTGCGGTGGATGTTCACGCCCGGGGCGTAGATGCTGGAGTAGGGCTGGCCGGTGGCCTTGTCGCCCATCACGCCCTCCTCGCCCAGGGCTTCGCCCATCTCAACCATGAGGGTCATATTCCAGGTGGAAGCCATCAGCGGTTCGGAGACATACTGGCAGGTGCCGTTGATCTGCTCCTTGTTCATGAAGCAGGTGAAGCCTGCGGGGCCGTCGCCGTGGAGGGTCGAGGGCAGGCCCACCGTCTCCATGGCCAGCGTGTGGTAGGCACCGTTGTTGATAAGGTTCAGCGCTTCCACATCATCGCAGCCCATCAGGAGCTCTTCCCAACGCTCATCGTCATAGGACACCAGCTCATGATACCCGTCCGCGGCCGTCTCTGGCAGCAGATCCCGCAGTGTCATGGTGGGTTCATCGCCGAACCAGGGATACTCTTCTTCGTCGAAGTCCGTGGGGTTGTTGTGCTCGGTGTCCTTGATCTGTTCATAGAGCTCGTCGGTGCCCGCGTGGGTCGCCGCGGTCTGCGGCGTGGGCCAGGTGCCCTCCCAGTCGGAGCGGCTCAGCTGGGTGTCCAGCTGCCAGTCGCTGTCCAGGTACTCGTCCATGTCGGTGTAGCGGTTGGCGACTTCATTGCCGGTCACCGGATCCTCGCCCAGCTGAATGTCCTCCTCCAGCGTCAGGGCGATTTCCTTCACCGCTTCGTGGGCGTTGCGGGAGACGTACAGGGTGTATTCGCCTGCCTCCAGCTCATAGCCGTTGAAGCCATTGCCGTTGGCATCGCGGTAGTCGTAGCTGGCCGCGGTGTAGGGGTCGAAGGACACAGTCACAGTCTCGGAGGCGCCGGGCGCCAGCAGGCCGGTCTTGGCGAAGCCCACCAGCACCTTGTGGGCCTTCTCGATGCCGCCCTCGGTGTAAGGCGCGGAGGCATACAGCTGCACCACGTCCTTGCCTGCCGTCTTGCCGGTGTTCTTCACGGTAACAGGTACGGTGACGGCTGTCCCCGCTTCGATCTGCGCGGCGGAGGGCTCGCCCGCCGTCCACTCGAACTCGGTGTAGCTCAGGCCGTAGCCGAAGGGGAACACCACATTGGCCTTATACCAGTCCTCGCCGTCGGTGAAGCCGCGGGTCTCATAGTAGCGGTAGCCGACGTAGATGCCCTCCTCGTAGTCGACGGAGTAGTACAGGCCACCGTCATACTTGTCGGTGGAGTCCGGGTTTGCGCCGGTGCCGAAGTTGGCGAAGGCGGGGTTCTTTGTGAAGTCCGCCGCCCAGGTGTCCACCAGCCGGCCGGAGGGGTTCACGGTGCCCTTCAGCACGTCGCCCAGGGCAGCGATGCCGTTGGAGCCGGTGAAGCCGATCCACATCGCCGCGTCGATCTTGTCGGCGAAGGCCGCGTAGGCCGGGTCGGTGAGAAAGGTCGCCTCAAAGCTGGAGGGGGTGTTGAACAGCACCACCACGCGATCGAAGCTGCCGTCGGTCACCGCCGCCAGCAGATCCATCTCGTTCTGGTCCAGCTCCAGGTAGTGGCTGTCGGGAGCCGTGGCCCCCTCCGTGGTGCCCTGGTAGCGGGGCAGGTCGAAGCCCTCGCCGCCGATGCGGGTGATGACCACCACCGCCGCGTCCTTGTAGGAGGCATAGCTCTTCTTCACGCTGTCGGTGTACTTGACCTGCGGGGTTTCGGCCGTGGCGATGCGCTGATTGCTGCCGCTGTCCAGGTCGCTGGAGTTGGCGGAGCGGGCATTGCCGGACTGGCCGTTGTTCTCATAGAAGCTCTTGAGGGTCGGGTTCACGGTGAAGCCGGCAGCGGCCAGGCTTGCAAAGAGGTCCTGGTTGTTGCTGGTGTCGAAACCGCCGGAGCCGGAGCCGCCGTAGGACAGGTTGACACTGTTCTTACCGAAGACGGAGATCTTCGCGCCGGCGGGCAGGGGCAGGGCCGCGTTCTGGTTCTTCAGCAGCACGAAGCCTTCCTCCGCCAGACGGCGGTTGACCGCCTGGGCGTTGGCAAAGGCCTCAGCCTTGTTCTGCGCCTTCCGGGCGGGATACATGGAGACAACCTCGGTGTTGTAGATCGGACGCCGACCGCCGAACACCGTGTCCAGCAGGCCGTTCATTCCGCCGGCGCTCAGGTCAAAGCCCACCTTTTCGCCGATCCAGGCCATGGGCTTGTCCAGCACCTTGTTCAGGCTTCCCGGCAGACCCAGGGTCACGTAGTTCGCGACGCTCCCCGCCAGCAGGATGATCACCGCGAAAATTGCCCAGATAACGACCGCTTTGCTCTTCTTGGGTTTGGTTCTCGCTTTTTCATTCGCCACAGTGTTCCATCTCCTTTGCCTTCAGCTGCAGAGCCGGTTTCCCGGGCTTCACCGCTTACTTCTTGTAGTTGTCCAGAGCGGGAACGCCATGGTTTTCGTCCCAGATCAGCACTGCATCGGTCTCCACCTTCAGGCAGTCCACCAGCGGCGCGTGGGCGGTCATGGTGGAGCCGGGATAGCTCTCGTTGTTCTCGGTGACCAGCTTGACCAGGTTGGCGCCCTGCTTCAGGGGCACGCCCTGTGCCACCACATAGCTGCGGAAGGGCGGGCAGTCCGCGACGTACAGCACCGCGTCGAACTCCGGCACATCGTCGATGACGATGGGGTCATAGCTCAGCTTCTGGTCATTCAGGTAGATGCCGTAATTGGTCTCGTTCAGGCTGACGTTGCCCATCTCCGCGGAGAGGCTCAGGATGAGGGTGGCGTTCTCGGTGTCGGTGTCAGAGGCGAAGTAGAACTCCAGGCTGTTGCCGAAGGAATACAGATAGCCCACGCAGCGGTCGTTGGAGCAGTCCCGGTCTTCCTTGATCATGATCATGCCGATCTCATTGGCGGTGCCGGAGACGGCGGGGCCGGTCTTGCCGGTCAGGTTGGTGTCCTCCGCCTCGAAGACGTAGGTCTCCACGCCGCTCTGGGTCTTGGTCCAGGAGGCGGTGATGGTCACGGGGCCGGTGACGGGTGCGCTGAAGTCATAGGCGCTGCCGTCGGCGTTGACCCACTGGTCGAAAGCATAGCCCACCCGCTCGGGATCGGCCGCGGGGCGCGATACGGCGGTGCCCACCTCCACGGGATAGCTGTAGGAGGCGATCCGCTTGCCATAGTAGCCGTAGTCGAAGGTGACGTCCGCGTTCTCGGCGCCGTCCCGGGTCCACAGGGCGTAGAGGCTCACGTCGCCGGTGATCTCAGTCTTGAAGTTGTAGGGCTCGGTGAAGTCGGGGTTCACGAACCACCCGGCGAAGGTGTAGCCGTCCCGGGCAGGCGTCTTTTCCTCGGCCTTCTGGCCCTTGACGGTCTCCACCTGCTCGGCGGCGGGCGCGCCTTCGTAGTTCAGGTCATAGGTCACGAAGAAGCTGTTGTTGGCCACGTCGATGGTGAAGCGGGCCTGCTTCTTGCCGGCCTTGATGGTCACGGTCTTGGTGCCGGAGGCCTTCATGCCGGGTTCCTTGATGGAGAGGCCCTTGGCGGTCATGGGGACCTCGTCGGTGGAGCCGTCGTCGTAGGTGACGATCACGGTGCCGCCCTCCAGGGAGAAGGTCTCGCCCACCACATAGGCAGTCTTGGCCGGCAGCTGGCCGATCTCCAGCTTCGTCACGGTTTTGCTGCTGTCGATGTCATCACCGGCGAAGGCGGCCGTACAGGCCAGGGCCAGGATCAGAGCCAGCAGCAGGGCGATCAGTTTCTTCATCAATGGTTCCTCCTTATGTCCAGAAGAGACAGGGATGGGAAGGGGCTCCGGCCGGACAGCCAGCCGGAGCCCAGGGGGTTACAGGGGGAAGAACGCTTACTCAACCACCAGGGTGATGGCCTGGGTGAAGGTTTCCTCACCGCCCATGGCGGGCATCAGCCAGATGCCGGACAGCGCGGGCGCCCAGGGCACATTCTGGGTGATCACGAGGTTATAGGTGCCGGGAGCGGGCGCGACCAGCTTGATGCCGGTGTTCACGGTGAAGGGCTTGTTGGTGCGCAGGCCGTAGGCGGTGCCGGTGAGGTACTCGACCTCGATGCCGTCGGCACCCTCCACAGCGAAGGTGACCTCATGCTTTTCCTCGGCCTCGGAGATGTCGATGGTGGGGCCGTCGGCGTGGGTCTTCTCCTCGTTGCGCAGATAGCGGGCGCCGTTCTTGATGTACCAGTTGGTGATCTCCTTGCCCATGCCGGCAGTGGAGAGGAAGGCCTGGTAGGCGAAGGGCCTGGTGTCGATGATGACATCCTCGCCGGCCTTCACGTGCACCTCGGGATCAGCGCCATCCTTGCCGGCGATGATCTGTCCGTTGACCTGATAGGGGGAGACCACGTTGATGGTCAGGGTGACATTGCTCACCTTGATGTAGCCGTCGCAGTCCATGTCCACCAGCACGGTGTAGGTGCCCTGCGGCGCATACTCGCCATAGATGTTGTTGTCCACGCCCCAGCCCTGCTTGTACTCGGGATCGCCGGGCTGATACTGGCCCAGGATGGGCTGCTCATAGCTCACCACGAAGCCGCTGGCGCTCAGGCCCAGGGGCAGCTCCTGGCCCTCGCACAGGGTGACGGTGAAGTCGGAGGTGTCCTCGCACTCGATCTGCGCCGCGTTGCCCACGCCGTAGTACACAGTGGCGGTCAGGGCGTAGTCGGTGGCGAAGTTCTTGTACTGGTTGCTGTTGACCTTTGCCATCTGGGTGCGCTGCGCGGACTTGCGCATCGCGAAGTAGTGGGTGGTGGACTCGAAGGTGCCGTCGCCGTCCTCATTGGGCACCAGCACGTCGCCCTTGCCGTCGCGCAGGGAGGCGTCCCACTCGCCCTTGGTCAGGTAGGTCTTGGTGAAGGAAGCGTCGCCGTTCATGAAGGTGTCGTCGCCGGCGCGGATCATCAGGTCGGCGGAGGAGAAGTCCTTGGCCCAGGCGTCATTGACCGTGGCGCCCTGGAAGCCCCACTCCTTGCGGAGCACGTCCTCGTGCACGACCCAGTTATTGGAGTTGACCACATAGCCGATGCGGTTGAAGGAGGTCATCATGCCGTTGGTGTGGCCATACTTGACCATCCATTCGAAGGAGCGCATGTAGATCTCACGGAAGGTCTGCTCGGTGGCGAAGGTGCAGACGCCGCCGTAGTCAGCGCGGTTGTGCTCCTGCACGTTGGCGAACATGTGCTTGGCGAAGCAGGAGACGCCCTTGCTCTGGGCACCGGCGCAGATGACAGCCGCCATGGAGGCCGTCAGGAAGGGATCCTCGGAGTAGTACTCGAACACACGGCCGTTGAAGGGGGAGCGGTGGATGTTGGTGCCCGGGCCGCGCCATGCGAAGCGGCCCTGCAGCAGCGCCTGGTTGCCATACATGATGCCCTGCTCGGCGAGCAGCTCGATGTTCCAGGTGGCCGCCGCGATGGGGGTGGAAGCCCAGCAGGTGCCGCCGAACTGCACGGGGCCGTCCTGGCCGCCGTCAGAGCCCAGGAACAGGTTCACCAGGTCATCCCAGGAGAGGCTGTTCATGTAGGACTCCCACTTGAGGGAGGCCTCGTCGGTGGCGATGGTGGCAATGCCGTCCACCACGGTGGGCTCGGTGTAGGGCAGGCCGGCCAGCTCGGCCAGGGTCACGTCGGTCTCGGCGCCCTGGGTCCACTCGGCAGGCACTTCCGCCACGTACCAGGGCTGGCCTTCCTCGTCGCGGTAGGGCTTGTAGGTCTCCTCGGACATCAGGACCTCATACTCCCAGTCTTCCAGCACGCGCTCTTCGGCGGTCTGGGCCTTGGGCTGCTCGAGGCCGGTGGCACGGGAGATCATGTTCTCCAGCAGGTCCTCGCGGGTAGTGTCGAAGTCATCCACGAACACCGGCTTGATCTCAGCGCCGGTCACCAGGTCGTATTTGCACTGGATGTTTTCCGCGGCGGTGAAGGTCTCGGCCAGCACGCAGTCATGGCTGTTGCGGCGGGCGGAGATGACATAATCGCCGGCGTCCAGCTCATAGCCTTCGAAGCCGTTCTTGTTGGCGTCGTTCCAGTCGAAGGAAGCCATATCCTGCGCGGT
Source organism: Clostridia bacterium (assembly GCA_017519405.1). Taxonomy (GTDB): domain Bacteria; phylum Bacillota; class Clostridia; order Christensenellales; family Aristaeellaceae; genus RUG11272. Next base: position 17,821 of record JAFWSH010000014.1, on the reverse strand, counting down.
GAACTCGATGGTCACCGTGTCGGACTCGCCGGGCTTGAGCATCTTGGTCTTGGCATAGCCCACCAGCACAGCGGAGGCCTTCTCAATCTCGCCGGTGATGTAGGGCGTGGTCGCGTACAGCTCGACGACGTCCTTGCCGGCGACGGCACCGGTGTTGGTGACCTTCACCTGCATGGAGATCTTCTGGGCGGGATCGGTGATGGCCTTGTCGGAGGTGCCGACCAGCTCCCACTCGAAGCTGGTGTAGGACAGGCCGTAGCCGAAGGGATAGAGCACGTTCTCGGCATACCAGGCGTCGCCGCTGCCGGCCTCGGCCGCGTTCATGTCATCGGCCTTGGTCTCGTAGTAGCGGTAGCCCATGTAGATGCCCTCGCGGAACTCCACGTCGGAGAAGACGGTGGAGGAGCCGTCGGGAGCGGTGAGCCAGGAGGTCATCCGGTCACCGTTCTCGTCGATGTTCTGGCTCATGTCGGAGAAATTGGTGAAGGAGGGATCCTTGTGGAAGTCCGCCGGCCAGATGTCGGGGGTATGGCCGGAGGGATTCACGTCACCCTTCAGGATCTGGGCCGCGACCTTGGTGCCCTGGTCGCCGATGCCGCCCACCCACAGGATGGCGTCCACGCCGTACTCGGTGTCCACCGGAGCGTTCAGCTCGGGGATCTGCATGATCATGGAGGAGTTGATCATGACCACGACCTTCTTGAAGTTGGCCTTGGCCAGCTTGATCAGCTCATGCTCGTTGTCGTCCAGCTGGAGGTAGTGGTCATTGGGATCGGCATGGCCATCGACGCTGTTGGTCTTCGTGTCCATGTTCTCCCGGCCGAAGCGGCTGATGCACACCACGGCCACGTCGTTGTACGCCTTGAAGGTCGCGGTGACGGACTTGCTGTAGTAGCTCATGCCGGGCTCCAGCAGCTTGCCGGAGTCGTTGGTCTCATGCGCGCCGCCCAGCACCACGAACAGGTTTTCGTAGAGGGACTTGGTCTTGGGGTTGATGTGGAAGCCTTCCTGTTCAAACCCGGTGAACCAGTCCAGGGCATACTTGGTGCCCCGGGTCGCGCCGGAGCCGCCGCCCGCGCGGTTGTAGTCCACGGACGCGATGCCGAGGAAGGTGATGTCGCGCTCGTCCGCGGCCAGCGGCAGGGCGCCGTTCTCATTCTTCAGCAGCACCTGGCCCTCCTGGGTCATGGTGATGTGCAGCCGGTTGCCGGCCTCCATCGCCTCGTCCAGGGTGACGTAGTCTGCGTAGAAGTGTCCCTTGGCCTCCATGTCGCCGGACATGGTGCCGGCCACCGCCGGCATGCAGCTCAGCAGCATGCACAGCGCAAGGATCAGGGAAGCAAGTTTCCTGAAGGTCTTTGACATGTTCTCTCTTCCTTTCTTTGGGTCTGATGAGAAAATCGCAACCGTCCGCGTTCAGACGGCAAGGCACTGAGGAAAGGGGATTTGTCTGATCTGAAAAGATTCCGCCCATTGATGACATGACCACTATACAGGCATTTCAGGCAAGTTCCCCCCGGATAACTTCTTTTGCTGTTTTCACCACTTTTTTTGCATCAGACGAAAAAAAGCTCCCCGCAGGGAGCATACGGCGCTCAGGCCGGGATCGGCAGCAGGATGGAGAGGTGGAAGACGCCGTCCTCCGCGCTGATGTTCAGGTCGCCGCCGTACTTCTCCGTCAGCATGCGGATGGAGCGGGTGCCGTAGCCGTGATAATCCTTATTCTCCTTGGTGGTCTCGGGCAGGCCGTCCTTCATGGTCAGGTGATCGGTGCAGAAATTCTGGCATTCGATGAGCAGCAGGTCGTCCCGGGTGGAGACGTTCAGGGAGATGATCCGCTTCTCCGGGTCGTCCATGGCCTGCGCCGCCTCGATGGCGTTGTCCAGGATGTTGCCGAAGAGGGCGTAAATGTCGCTGTCCTCCATGAAGCCCATGCGCCGCCCGTCCGCCAGGCAGGTCAGGGTGATCCCCTGGCTGCTGCTGGCCAGGGCCTTGCCGCTGAGCACCACATCCAGGGCAGCGTTCCGGGTGCGGATCGAGGTGTCGTAGATGTTGATGAGCGGATCGATCTTCTTCAGCTCGGCCCGGTGCCCCTCCTCGCCCAGGGCGGCGATCTGATGGCGGATGTCATGGCACTTGATGTTGATGGCGTCGTGGATCTGCTTCTCCCGCTCGTAGCGCTGCCGTTCGCTGTAGAGCAGCTGGGAGGCGATCGCCGCCCTGCGCTCGCTCTCGCTCTCCCGCAGGTGGCTCATGCACACCACGACGGCCAGGAAGGAGAAGAGGGCACTCATGATGTCGTGGCAGATGCTCAGTCCCATCCCGCCGTTCTCGGAATAGTTGCGAACCACCAGGTCCAGCGCCACCGAGACCGCCAGCACGCCCACGCCCATGAAGAGCATGACGGATGTGTTCAGATCCGAGAAGTCCAGCCTGGCCCGGCCTCTGGGATTCCTGACCAGCACCCGGTAGTAGATCCACAGGACGCCTGCCATCAGCAGGCCCAGGCAAACACGGTCCAGCCAGACAGACATGCCGACGCCGGCATCCCGCAAAATCTCAAATAGCCGCTCACACCCGTTCTGGATGGAGTAGGCCACTGTGACCGCAAAGAGGCACTGCCGGAACCCGGCCTTGCACATGAACGCCACCGAGAGGCCATACAGAACAAACAGCACGCTGTAGCGGATCAGCCCCATGGTCAGGAAGTCGACGGAGCGAGTCAGCATCCACAGCTGGGTTGCGGTCATCCAGGCAAAGACCACCGCAAAACTGCCGGCCGCCCGCAGCGCGAAATGCCGCCTCGGCTCAATGCACAGCGCGGCGATCAGGCAGCCCACCCCCACCGAGAGCGTGATGAGCAGATCATCCCGCAGGGATTCCAGCACAGCTCTCCACAGCACGCTTATCGCCTCCTCAGTTTTTCAGTCCGGACAGATTCAGGGCCGAGAGGAACTCCTTGCGCCGTCCGCGGCTGATGGGAAAGGTCCGTCCGGCCACTGTCACGCTCTCGCCCTCCACCCGGGTCACACAGCCCAGGTTGACGATGGTCTGGTTGTTGACGCGGAAGAAGCCGTCCGGCAGCGCCCGCTCGATCTCTTTCAGCGTTCCGTAGGCCCGGCGAACGCCGCCCGCGGTATCAAAATGGATATGATGGTCGTAGATTTCCACAAACCTAAGTTCATTGGCCTTCAGCCGCAGGGTGCCCTCCTCGCTGCGGATCACCACCTCCGCCTGGGCCTGGCTGCAGCGCGCCAGGATGCGGGGAAGCTTCAGCCGCAGGGCCGCGGCCGTGACCGGCTTGAGGATGTAGTCCGCCGCGTCCACCTCATAGCTCTCCACCGCATACTGAGCCAGGCTGGTGAGGAAAACCAGCGCCACGGCGTGGTCCAGGCGGCGGAGCTCATGGGCGGCCTCCATGCCATCCAGACCGGGAAGCCGGATGTCCATGAAGACCAGCTCAAAGCGGTGGGTGTAGTCTTCCAGGAAGGCCATCGCGCTGTGAAAAACGGTCAGCGAAAACTGCTGGTTTTCCTCCCGTGCATACTGCTCCAGAAGGGATACCAGCCGCCGCTCATCGCCGGCCTGATCCTCCACGATCGCGATCCTGTACATGCGTATTTCACCTCGCTGAGGATATTATAGGATGATTTCAGGAAAAATCAAGTTCCCTGTGCGCCGCCATTCAGCCACGGCTTCAGGTCCTCGATGATCTGCAGGGTGTGGAGCCGTACGCCCTCATTGCTCAGGTGGCTGTCGATCACGAAGAAGAACTCGCCGGACATCAGCGAATCCTCAATATTCGAGATCATCGGCACGCAGAGGCTCTCCTTCAGCAGGCGGTGGAGGGCCGCACGGTTTTCCGGGGTGCTCTCCTCTGTGATGGAGGAGCGGTTCCGGGGGGTATAGGTGAAGAGCACCCGGATGCCCCTGTCCAGGAAGCGCCGGTACTCCCGGTTGAGGCTCTCCAGCCGCGCTGCGGGGAAGGACGCCGGGGTGTAGTCCGCCCGGACGTATTTCAGCATGATGTCCACCTTGTTGTTGGCCCGGAGGGTGATGATGTCCCCGTACTCATTGTAGGTGGGCATGTTCATGAAGTTCCCGTCGTCATCGTAGCCGTTGGGGGTCTCAGTGTAAGACCGGGCCGGGAGGCTCCGGCGGATCGTGAGATACTGCTGCAGGCTGTCGAACACCCGGCTGTAATCCCGCAGATCCAGCAGGGAAGCGCAGCCGTAATCGGCCTCCATCATGGCCCAGAAGTGGAAGTCCAGCAGATTGTTCTCGCAGGCCTGGAAGTTCAGGCAGTCGAATTCCGGGGCATGGAGCAGCACGTCCCCCGCTTCCATCTCCCGGAGGATGAGCTCCATCTGGGGCAGGGCGTTGGTGTAGGCGTAGACGCCCATGTTCACCACCCGGTATTCCGGGAAATTCCGCTCCAGGGCGGCGCTGTCATAACCATAACGGGTGGAGGAGCCGGAGAAGAGCACCAACTTCTTCTGTCCCCGCAGGCTCAGCAGCCGGTCATATTTGTCGGCGAAGGTGGCGTAGTAGCTGATGCTGTATACCGGGGGAGAGGCGGCCCCGATCCGCAGTTCCCGCAGCTCGCCGCAGCCGGTGAAGGCGGCGTCGGACACGGTCTCCAGGCTGTCGAAAAGATACAGTGTGCGCATCGAGCAGCCGGCGAAGGCTTCTGGCTCGATTTCTCTCACCCCGGGGGACACCGCCACCGTGTCAAGCAGGGCATCCCGGAAGGCGCCGCTGTGGATTCCCCGCAGGGGCAGGCCCCCGAGGCTTGCGGGTAGGACGCAGACCGGCTCCTCGCCCGTCCAGCCGGTGACCCAGGCCTCCCCGTCCCGCTCCTCCCAGGTGAAGCGGTCCTCCGGGGTTTCCGCCAGCCAGTGCGCATAAAGCGTCATCCCGGGCTGTGCCTCAAACCGCCAGCCGGGTCCGGTCTCCTCACCGCTGCCGTCCGGGCGGGTGTTCCAGCCCGCCAGCACAAAGCCCGGCCGGGTGAAGAGCAGGGCGTCCGGAGCATTCTGGCGCAGATGGGTTTCCGCGATGGGCAGTTCCGTGAAAGCGGCGCCCGTGCCATCGGTCAGGAGACCGCCGTTGCCGTCATATCGCACGCCGGCGGCAGCGGGAGCCTCTGTCAGTGCAGGGACAGGCGTTTTCTCTGCCGCCCCGGCCCGGATGCGGGGGGCATGCATTGCCCAGAAATAGTCGGTCATATAGGCCGCGAGCCGCTCCGGGCTCACCACGATCCAAGCGTCCGTTCCCCGGAGCAGCTCCTGTCCCACGGTGCAGGCAGAGGGCGGGACGTCCAGCAGCCGAACCTCCCGCAGCCCTGTACAGCCCGCAAAGGCGCCGTCCGGGATATGGCGGAGATTCGCCTGGAGGGACAGGGTTTCCAGACTCGTGTTCCCGGCAAAGACAGCCGCGTCGAAGCCCAGCACTGGCTTGCCCTCCGCCGTGGTGGGGAGAATCAGGCTTTTCCGTTCCATTCCCTCCGGACGAAGGCCTGTCACCCACAGCCCGCCCTCCCTTTCCTCGTACAGGAAGAGCGCGCTGTCCGTGTCATCTCCCCGGAAGAAGACGGCTTCTGCCCCTTTGGAGGGCATCTCCGGCAGGACGATGGCGGTCTCCGGCGGCAGGCCCAACGCGGCCTTGAGCCACACCGTCAGCTTCGCGGTATAGACTGCGGCCCCGGCGCTGTTCAGGTGAAAGTTGGTATCGAAAAACCAGCCGGGCTCCATCAGGCATCCATCGGCGCTGCCCAGTACCGGGCAGTTCAGGCGCTGCCCCAGCCGTTCCGTGAAGGCCGCGCCGCCGGAGGCATCCGCCGCCGCACTGTTCACCGGCGCGAAGGCAAAGAAGAACCGCACGCCCTTCTCCTCGCAGCGCCGGGCGCAGGCATTCACGAAATTAACAAAGTCCTCCGCAGGATTCAGCACGGTAAAATCCACCGGCTGATCCGGGTCGTAACCGCCGGGCATGGTATTGTGCTGCCGCAGATCGCTGTCGATGTCCCCATGGGCATTGAAGGATGCCCGGGTGTAAATTCCGTCGCCCATGGGCTTGTCCCCGCGGAAGAAGCAGGCTGCCTTCTTTGCCGCAAAGTACGGAAAGCACCCCAGCAGGACCTTCCGGCGGGATCCATTCAGCGGGAGAAGCAGCTCCCAGTGCCCGTCCGCCGCCTGCCACATGGCCTCTCCCCCAAAGAACAGGGAGAGGGTCTGCGCGCTCATCTCCGGCAGGAACAGGACAATATCGCCTTCCCGAAGCTCCCGCTCTGCGATCTCCAGGGGCACGGTGCTGCCCAGTCCCGCATACATCCCCAGATTCACCACGCGGCGGCCCGGGAACTCCTGCTCCAGGAGATCGCTGCGCACGGCAAACGCGGCCCCGCTGCCCCCGGCCAGCACAATCCGCGGCCCTTCCGCGGCCCGCAGCGCCTCCATTTTGTCCGCAAGCCCGCCAAGATAAGTCTCGTCATACTGCGGCGGAAGCGCAAAGGCAAAGACCGCCAGGATCAGCGGCAAAGCCAAAAGAAGCGCCGCACACAGAAACTTTCGCAGACCATGGCGCTGCATGGCTTTGCCTCCTTCCCCCCAGCGGACCGGTGTCATGGATCCATGCGCTGTTTTTTTCATCCCATGCATACAGGTGCAGCCCGTTTGTCCTCGCTGCCGTCAATCCCTGTGAGGATACGTCATCTGGGGATCATCTGAAAATGCCTCAGCGCCTCCTCAATGGCTCTTTCCTTCTCCGGCGGGCATTTCGGCACCCGATTCCCTTCGGCCTTGGCTTTGTTGTAGCACTCCCGTTCAATGATCCCGTGCTTCGCCTTTACCTGGGCGATGTACAGGCAGGAGACCTTCAGACCCGTATGCTCCAGCACGTATGCCTTTATTTCCTCATACGTTGCCTTGGTCTCTGCAGCGGTCACATCCAGCTCTGTCATATCCAGATCAATGTCGATATGTGGGGCAGGCTACTTTTGGACAATGAGCAGACCGTCTCCACTCCATCGGAATTGTCCAAACACAATTCTGTATCTCCGTCAATGATCGGAAGCCGGAATCGGATGGATTTGATCCACTGTCCGCTGGGCAGCGGCGCTTCATAGATCTGAATCTCGGCGATCAGCGCCTGCATCAGTTCCTGGCGCTCCTGCTCGTTCATGACATCATACAGCTTTTCAAAATGCGTCAGGATTCGGTAGATGTTGTCTCCACGCACTTTGTCGGCCTCAATCGCGGCTTTCTTGGCCCGGGCTTCGATCAGCCTTGATTCGGCCTCCTCAATCCTGTCATACATCCGGTAGAGCCGGTCGTCCAGATCGGCCTTGATCTGGATGTAGTGGCGGTCATCCGGGTCGAGACTGTCGATTTCATCAATCAGCTTGGATTTGGTCAGGTGGAACTGACGGAGCTGCTTCTCACAGGCGGCAATCTCCTGCTCAAGCGCAGCCGTATCCACCTTCATGTTGATCTTGTCCTGCATCAGCCGCGCGAAGTTGGGATTGCTGACCAGGCGGATGATGATCTCCCGGACGGCAGCGTCAACTAAAGGCTCCGGCACCTGCCGCTTGTATTCGCACTTGTGGCCGCGGTCCATCCGCCGGTGCTTGCAGGAGTAGTAGTAGAAGGGCTTGTTCAGCGTTCCGTCCTTCTTGCGCTTGGTGGACTTGTTTCCATACATCCCGGCACCGCACAGCGGGCATTTGATCAGCGTGGTCAGCATATGTACGTGGTCAGTGGGCACAGGGTTCACCTTTTCATATTTCTTTGCCCAGTTGGCGAGCTTGACCTGAGCAGCCTGCCAGACTTCCTCCGACACGATCCCTTCATGGAGTCCATCCACCAGCAGGTAGTCATCGCTCCACACAACCTGATACTCGTTCCGGGTGCCGTGAACCTTCTCCGTTTTTCTCCGGCCGTACGCGATCTTTCCGCAGTAGACCGGGTTTTTCAGAATCTGGCGGATCAGGGCGGCGTTGAACAGCGGCGTGTACCCGTTCTGCCGCTGAACCTTCCGGACCCCATGGGTTTCCAGATACCTCGCGATGCCGTTGGAGCCCATATCCGAATTGACATACCGGTCGAAGATGATGCGGACGGCTTTCGCCTCTTCCTCATTGATGACAAGCTGCCCGTCCACCAGCGAATAGCCATAGGGGGCAAACCCGCCGTTCCATTTTCCTTCCCGGGCTTTCTGAATCCGCCCCTCCATGGTCTGGATCCGGATGTTTTCCCGCTCGATCTCCGCCACAGCCGAGAGCACGGAGATCATCAGCTTGCCGGCATCCTTGCTGCTGTCGATGCCGTCCTCCACGCAGATCAGGTTGACGCCGAAGTCCTGCATTACCTGCAAAGTCGAGAGAACATCCGCCGCGTTCCGTCCAAACCGGGACAGCTTGAAGACCAGCACGAAGGAAACGCCATCTTTTCCCGACTTGATGTCCTCCATCATCTGGTTGAACTCGGCCCGGCCTTCGATGGATTTCCCCGATTTGCCCGCGTCTTCATATTCGCCGACGATCTCATACCCGTTGAACTCCGCAAAGGCCTTCAGGCGGGCGCGCTGAGCCTCCAGGGAATAACCGTCGATCTGCATGGCTGTGGAAACGCGCGTGTACGTATACACCCTGACAGCCTTAGCCTCAGCTGAACCAGTCTTCTTGCCTGCCATTCCGCTTCACCTCACTAATGTTTGGACATGGATTTCTGACTCATTATATCATGCTGCAAACATCAATGCAACAGAAAAAAGCAGGGAAACCCGTGAAGGGTCTCCCTGCGCTGCAGTTGGGGATGTGTCTGCCGATTCCGGAAGCTTGTCGTCATCAAACACCAGCTGGTCGGCATACTTGGCAATGAGATTCGCAAGCAGTGTGGCCAGCCCGCTGTATTCGTCTCCAGCGATGAGTTCAGTGCTCATAGGGGTCTGGCACGTCTCTTCCTTCGCACACGATTCCAGGCTCATGGTGTCAATTCCTTTCTGCGGACTGAACCGCGGATATTTGTGATTGTTGTTTGCGCCACAGCATTCTGCAAGGGGATGACCTGAAGGCCGTTTTTCCCAATAGCAATACCTGGAAGCCGCGCGAATAAAGGCTTCCGGGCACCCTGAAAACAACTCTTCCGCCCTGTTGGGCCATTAGAAACCCGTTCCCTTCGCAGGACGATCTGCAACCCATCCCTGCACGAAACTACCCTCGCAAACCCTTGTGCCGCAAGGACTTTGAGGCGTCTAAATGACTACCTTCAGGAGAAAATGTCACGATTCAGAATGCGTTTTCTGATACGGATGACTTACAGGTCATCCTCAACAGAAAAAGGCCGTTTTGACCTTCGGAAACCCTTGTGCTGTAAGGCTTTCAGATTTCTGAATGCGTCTCGCATCACGACACATCAGAGCAGTTTTCTCCCTGGCTTCATTTTTTGCGTATAGCGATTTTTCATCGTTTTGATGCGTCCATGCGTCCCCTGGTCTCACGCTGCGGGGACGCATGGACGCATTGTTTTGTCCGAAAACGCATACACACGTTTTTATCGTTCACCGACGAAGTCTGCACGCAGCTATGGGCATGTTATGCGTATAGAGATTTTCATCGTTTTGATGCGTCCATGCGTCCCCATGGTCTCGTGCCGGCGGGACGCATGGACGCATTATTTTGTCCGAAAACGCACACACACGTTTTTTATCGTTCGCCGCTGAAGTCCGTGCGTGACCAGCCGGGGGACGGATGGAACATCGCGCCGATCCCCCGGAAGCCCCGCACCTGTCGGCCGGCGGCGTTCCTCAGATGATGGGTGTAGATCACTCCGAATTTCTCCTGATTCGCCACCAGATATTCGATTATGATCTTGCTCTTGACCGGGACATAGGCGTTCTCCTCGCACCAGGTCCTGTAGATGAGCCGCAGCTCCTCCGAGCTGATGCAGAGGTCTTCGCCCCGGCAGATGTACCCCTCCGAATCCATGAACAGCAGGATGTTGTTGGTGTCCCGGCGGACCAGCTCGCGGTTGTGGAGCACCCGTTCGCTCTCCGTGAATCGGAACTGATTACGGATCAGCCGCTGCAGTCCCTCGAAGGCCCAGAGCAGGATACCCTCCATCTCGCCGCACATTTTCTCCGCGATGTCCGGATCCTCCCTGCGCTCCGGCGGCTTGCCCTTCGTGGTCAGAATCAGCTGCCGGCGGAAGAAGCCCTCGCTCCGGTCGAACAGGGAGACCAGGTCGCCGTTGGAGAAGGCCAGGATCCGGGCGTACATCCAGCCCTGGTAGCTCTGCTTGCCCTTCCGTTCTAAGTCCATTTTGCCTTTTGCCGTGACGATGGATTTCACGTAGTTGGTCTGCCGCAGGGCCTCCAGCCGCATGTCATCGTCGATCATCAGCAGGCAGTGCTCCAGGTCCGCCCGGGCGAACTGGTTCTCGGAAATCTTTCCCACGCTGCCGTCCTTGGCGTACGCCCCGAACATTCGCGAGAGCACCGCGCCGATCTGGCTCTTGCCCTCGCCGCCGTTTCCCTTGATGACCATCATCCGCTGTCCGGCGTTGGTGGGGATCAGGCAGTAGCCGATGAACTCCTGCAGGGTCGGGATGTCCTCCGGGTACAGCAGATCGTCCAGAAACCTCAGCCACAGCGTCGGCTTCTCTGCCTGCGGATTGTACCGGACCGGCAGCCGGCACCGGACAATCTCCTCCTTCGTTTCGGTGAATCGCCCGTCCGGAAACAGCGTGCCGTTGGCCAGATGGATCCGGTCTGCCTTCGGGAGAAGGTCATCCACATGTGCCTTGATCCGCAGCAGGCTGACGATGTTGTCGATCTTTTTGGTGACGCCGGCGCGGACGAAGGGCTCCAGCAGCGTGAGGATCTGCGTGCGCAGGTCATTCTCATCCGTCAGCTTCCCCTCCGGCGTGAAGAAGGAATGCTCCGTGTGGGCGATCCGGTTTCCCAGAAGAAACAGGCGGCAGAAGAGTGCCTCGTTGATGGTCTTGCCATCGAACCAGTCCGGCCAGCTCTCAGGCCGCACGATCATTTTCTTCGGCATCGCAGTTCACCTCCGTGCGGTTTTCATTCAGGATTGCTTCGATTTTCGAAAGGGTGTCGGTACGTTTGATGTACGCCAGCATCTCCTTCCGCTCCTCTGGATCAGAGGAAAGCAGGCAATCGATGGCATGGCTGACCGGCATCAGGTGGCGGAGCGCCTGACAGAATCGCTCATCCCACACCTCGACATCCGGCGTGGCCGGGGCGAATTCTTCCTTCCACCGCTTCAGCAGCTGCTCATAATCTGTCAGCAGGCGCAGCGCCGCCAGCGTCTCCTTCCGGTCAGAAAGTGCCGGGGAAACCTTCGGAATCGGAGCGCTCTGTGTCGGCGGCAGGGGACAGATGCCGAAGTCAGCCGCCAACTTTTTTGCCGCATCCAGGGGCGAGAGGCCGAACAGCTTCGCAGTGAAATCGATCACATCGCCAGTGGCGTGGCAGGAGAAGCAGTAATAGCGCTCGTCGATTTTCATGGACGGGTGCCGGTCGTCGTGGAAAATGCAGCAGGCCATACCGCTGCGGCTGACCATCAGCCCGTAGGCCTCGGCGGCCTGCCGGGTCGTAATCTGGGACTTGACCTGAGTGAAAAGGCTCATGCGGATCCCTCCTGTTCGTGTGCGGTCGTGGTGTGAGAAAGAGAAAACCCGCTGCGTGTCCGATCACACAGGCCGGGAAAAAGAATGCCGCCCTGCGTTCGGATCATGCTTCATGAGAGCATGACGCAGGGCGGCTGTATATGAACGCGCAGGGGATCGGCCTGTGCGGGTGAACCAGGGAAATGGGATGTTTGGAAGGCAAAAGAAAAGCACCAGCAGCGTGCTGATGCGTCCTCAACCTTCTTTGACAGCTTACATGATAGCACATAAATGCGTGGGCGTCTCGCGACATTTGGCGACATCCGGCGACATCTTTTTTGGAACTGCTCCCCGGAAAGTGGGCAGGCGAGATTGTGACAATCCCGCTTTGGAGACAGGCGAAGATGCGACAAGCCACAAAGCAGCAGGCTTCCCGTCCATCCGCTGCATGATACATCATATCACCGATCCCTGATGTCAACAAGGTGTCATACCGGTGTCACAGCGGTGTCATACCGATGTCATACCGGTGTCATGTCGGCGCAAAATGATCCCGGATCATCTGCGCCGATTCATGAAGCAGGAATGGCAAGCTACGGAACCGACAGACCGTCCACGCATCATTCGGGTGGAATCATTCTTTCGCAAGCAGGGCAATCTGGGCCCATTAGGGCAGATTGCAACTTCGCAAGCAATGCATCCTGGGCCCAAAGTCCGGATGCGCTTGTTGGGGAAACGTCCCCAAGCCCCTTCGAACGCATGGCAAGCCATGCGAGCTGATCAGCGGAATCTTTCGTTTCTCTCCCTCCATTCGTCCGGGAACAGTCTGGAAATGGCCAGGTCGGCACTCCACAATGCCGGAAAAAGAATAAGTGAGCCGGGTCATGACCCAGTCTCACCGCATACACTATATCACAGATAACAAGCGAAAAATAGTACCTGTCAACGTGAAAAGAACCACTTCTTTTGCGCAAAGATATGCTTTCTTTATGATCTGAATACGCACTGAACAGGAACAGATATGATCTGAGATGCGTTGCAGCTGTCCTTTCATCGTCGGGAACTAAAAGATGGCTCGCAGGGGATCTTGCGTTCGGAGGGGATTGGGGAGAGGCTGCCTCGGCAGGCCGCAACATGAATTTGATATCGGTTGACCCTGCTTGCAATGTTTTGTGTATGACTGTTTGTTGTGCACTGCAACGGTTTTCGCAGAAAGGCTTGCGATGGCGGTTGACCATTGAAATGAAAAAGCCGGAGGCCTTGTGAGCGCTCCGGCAGATCCTGTTCAGCTGTTCTGTGCGTTTACCGGATAAACCTCTGTATCCACCCCGAAGGAATCACGCAGGATATCTGTGGCGGAATCGTTTTACTTCATGACGTACAGCACAATGAGCGCCACCGCAGGAACAGCAGCCAGGATATTGCCCAGGCTGAGTTCCCGATCGCGGTCGAAGAGGTTTGCCAGCAGGTGCGCCGCGATGCCAGCGGCCAGGCCCATGGCGGGATTGGTCAGCGCAAGGCTGACGATGACCGCGGCGGCATAGGGGATGACTTCCCGGCCGAGGCTGAAGTCCGGCTTCTCCGCGGTGACAGCCATGTACAGCCCCGCGAGGATCATCACGGCGTCGGCCACGATGAAGCTGTTGTCCGTCAGCATGGTCAGGACGACGCCATAGTGGCCGTACAGGTTGAACTGTACGTCATAGCTGGTGGTGGTGGCGCAGAAGAAGGGAACCAGCCAGACAAAGGCGGACACCAGGAAGCCCAGGGCAGCCACCGCGCTGGCCAGGCCGGAGCGCGCGCCGTCCTTCTTGCCGGCAACGGAGAGCGGGGAGACCGACTGCGCGGGCATCCCGAAGAGGGGCGCGAGGACGTTGACGGCACCGCTGCAGATCATCGCGAGGCCGGCGCCCTTCTGCGCTTCCTCCGTGTCGGCCGCTGCGGTGATGGCCGCGTCGGCGCTGGCCAGCATCAGGCCCAGATTGGTCAGGATACCGGTGGCCATCAGCAAGGCCACGCTGCCGCCGGCCTCGGTGTAGGCGGTGAAGTCAAAGCCTTCCTTCAGCAGGCCGCCGATGTTGAGATTGCTCAGCACGGCCGGGAGATGGAGGTGCATGGCGTCCTCGCTGCCCACCATCCACAGGCGGGCCCAGAGGGAATCCAGCTCGAACTGGAGCGCGCCGTTCTTGGTGAAGTAGAACACCACCGAGCCCAGGTAGCCGCCGAAGTACACCAGGGTGCCGATGAGGAAGGACCAGCCCATCGCGTGCTTTTTTTTGTGCAGGAGCGCATAGGCCGCGAAGACGGCCACGGCGGCGATCAGGCAGACCTGCAGCAGCGGGAAGTAGCTGTCGCCCTTGTAGCCCACGGCGTTGTAGGCCCGGAAGTTGAAGAGGCTGCCGGTCTGCGCCGCGCTCTGGAAGCTGGCGGTGGGCACGGCCTTCTGGATCTTCGCGGTGTTGAGCACCGTGCCGGCGCCGTAGACCCGGAGATTGGAGGAACCGATCTGCACAAGGCCGGTCAGCTGCAGCGCGATGAAGGCGATCAGCAGACCGATGGCCACGGGCATCGCACGGCGGACGCTCCGGGGAATCGCGTTCAGCACCGCCCGGCGCACCGGCGGAACGGCAGAGATGAGGGTGAAGACCAGGGAGGAGACGAAGCAGACGGCCAGCAGGTTGGCATAGCTCAGGCCACTGCCGATCCCCAGGGACGAGATCAGCACGGTGGACAGCCCCAGGCTGCCGATCTGGATCAGCGGGAGGCGGGCGGCAAGCCCCATCAGCATGCTGCCGGCAAAGGCTGCGATCATGGAGAGGAAGTAGAAGGACGCATAGGCCTCGCCCATCTCCGCGGTGCCGAGGCCCTCCGTCATGAAGAACCGGGCCAGGGCCTGCATGTTCATGAACATGCCGCACACGCCCAGGAAGCAGAGCAGGATGCCGGCGGCGATCTCCCGGCCTGTGGTGCTGCCGCGGTCGATGTGGTGGAAGAATTTGTTCAGGCCCCGGCCGATGGCGGTGGGCTTGTGCTCCTTCGGCTGACGGATATGCCTGCGCTTTTTCGCAGGTTCGCCCTGCAGATCAATGGTGCGGACTGTTTCTGACATGGGGATAGCCTCCTCTTCGTCTGATGGTTGGCTGAGTCCTTTGGCCTCCTGCGGCCATGGGACCCGCGGAGGGCAGCCGCCGCCGTGTCAGGCCGCGGCTGCACCGGAGTCAGTCAATGGATGATCACTTGATCATGGAGGAAGTGGTCTGGCCCTGGGCCGCGTCGACCCGGCCTTCGGCGGCACCGACGGGCGCGGTGGGCATGCCCATCACGGGCTGATCCTTCCACAGGGAAGTCGTCTGGATGGAGAAGTCCTCGAAATCGGGCGCCTCGGTGTTCAGCTCCACGGCGACGGCCTCGCTGACCTGGGAGGACTCGATGATACCCTCATAGTCCGTCAGGGCCTGGGCGGTCACGTAGTAGGTGCCGGCCTCCTCCACGGTGAAGCTGGCCTCGGGGACAAGGCAGTACCACTGGGTCGTGGGCTCCTGCCCGGGCATGCCGGCCTGGGCGGCGTAATTCATGTGGCCGGAAGTCAGGCTGTAGGGCCAGATGTAGGCGCCGGTGGGATGGGTATCAGAGACGATGGCGCCGGTCACAACGTCCGTGTGGGCAGCCTCCTGTGTCAGGGCCTCGTCCGCCCAGAGGGTCACGCGCACGATGGGCAGATACTGCAGGCCCTTGTAATCGGAGAGGTTGAAGCGGTCGATGGTGACCTCCACCGTGTTGTTGTCCGCCACCACCAGCAGCTCGGGCCGGGTGAGCCTGCCGCCTACCCCGTAGAAGGCGCTGAGCACCACGGGAGCCGGCGTCTGGTAGCCGGTGCCGCTGGCCGCGAAGGTGATCAGCTTGATGTTGTACTGTCCCCAGCCCAGGCCGGACACGTCCACCTTGCCGGACTTCTCGCCGCCCTTGCCGGCGTTGATCCGCTTGGAGGAGGCGGTGTAGGCAACGGCTTCCTGACCGCCCGCCACGCCGTAGATCCGGACGAAGTAGTAGCCCGCGTTGGGATCGGTGGAGGTGAAGGTGAATTCACCGGTCTCGGTGTTGAAGACAAAGTTCTCGGGCGCGCTCAGCGTCTCCGCCTCGCCGGAGGCAAGGGAGAGGCAGCTCAGCAGCATCAGCATGGTCAGCAGGAGCGCAAGCGCTTTCTTCATCGTGATTCTTTCCTCTCTCTGGGTCAGTCAGCGTTGTTCAGCGTGGAGGCGTACTGATACAGGCAGTCGCGGATGATGTTGTGCAGGGAGATGCGGCCCCAGAGGGTCTCGGTGGGATCGCCGTAGGCCTGCACGGTGGAGCGGGCGTTGGCGTACAGGCTGCGGGAGAGCATGGAGCCCTCCACGGACAGCATGGCCACGGGCGTGTTGTAGCAGTCGCCGGCACCGCCGTCGCCGTCGGTGATCAGCAAGCCCTTCCAGCCCCACTCATTGCGTATCATCACCTGATACATGCCGTAGTGGAACCAGCTCATGCCGATGCGGTTGAGGGAGCCCATGACGCCGTTGGCGCCGTACTGCTTAATGCTGATCTCATAGGGCACCATGTAGATCTCGCGGATGGCCTGCTCATTGGCCCAGGTGGTGTTGCCGCCGCGGTTGGTGTCGCCGTCGTTCAGGGCCAGATGCTTGATGAAGACGTTGGTGCCGGTGGCCTGGATGCCCTTGACGGCATTGCCGCCGATCTGGCCGGCGATGAAGCCGTCCTCGGAATAGTACTCGAAGTTGCGGCCGCCGAAGGGGCTGCGGTGGGTGTTCATGGCTGGGGCATAGGCGCAGCCCACCCCCGCCAGGATCGCCTGATGGCCGTATGCCAGACCTTCCGCATAGGCCAGGTCACGGTTCCAGGTGGCGGCAATGCTTACCGCGCAGGGGAACCAGGTCGCGCCGGCAAAGGTGCCGTTGGCGGGCTCGCCGGGGCCGTCCTGGGCCTTCTGGGCCGGCTTGCCCACGGAGGGGATGGCGGAGACGTTCCAGCCGGAGTTGCCCTGGATCTCGATGGCCTCGTCCATGGTGGTCATATTGGCCAGCTTCTCAAAGAGCGCGGCCCCCTCCCCGGTATAGATGTCCACGCCCGCCAGGTCGGCGACAGTCAGCACATGGCTCGGCTCCGCGGGCTTCTCGTCCACCACCACGGGGTTGCCGGCCTCGGTGGTTTTGCCTTCCACCACGTAGCAGGTCTGCTCCCACAGCGGCTCGGCCAGGCCGGCGATCTCCACGCCGTCCGGGGTGACCTCCATGAAAGGCATGGCGTTGTTGCCGTGGGCGTACAGGGTCTCGGTGATCTCGGTTTTCTCGCCGTTGCGGAAGGTGGTGAAAGTGTATTCCACGGTCTCGTCGTCGCTGGCCAGCAGGACCTCCTTCACGCCCTCGGAGGCGTTCTCATTGGGGGCCTCGTTGGAGGTGTGCTGCATGATCGCCGCCATGCCGCCCGCGATGTCAGAGCGGGACAGGTAGCCCTCCAGCATGCAGCCGTCGCCGGCCGTCACGTCGTCCATGGCGTTCACGGCCACGGCCTTGTCGGAGGAACGCGCTCCCGCGCCGCTCTCGTTGTAGATGACGGCGTCACTGAGCTCCGCCGTCACCGAGGCAGATGCCCGCTCGCCCCACTGGTGGGCGTCCTTCTGCACGTTGAAGGTGTAGGTGCCGTTCTCCAGCACCCAGCAGCCCTGGCCGAAGTTGTCGAAGGAGGCCAGGTCGTCGGTGGCGAAGGTGATGGTCACTTCCTGGGACTCGCCGGGCTGGAGCACCCCGGTCTTGTCAAAGCCGATGAGCACGACCTTGGCCTTCTCCAGGCCCACGCCTTTGATGCCGAAGCGGTCGGTGTCGGTCTGGTATGGCGCGTCCATGTAGAGCTCCACCACGTTCTTGCCGGCCACGCTGCCGGTGTTGGTGACCTTCACGGTCACGCTGTTGGTGCCGTGGGGGGCAAGGGTGATGTCGGAGGCGGTGATCTCCTCGGTGAAGGTGGTGTAGGAGAGACCGTAGCCGAAGGGGAACTGCACCACCTGGTCGTAGCCCTTCACGGCGCCGTTCTTGAAGGGGATGGCGGCGAAGGCGTCGGAGTCGAAGTAGCCCACGGCGTCCGCGGTCTCGTAGTAGCGGTAGCCCACGTAGATGCCTTCCTCATACTGGTAGAAGGTCTGG
>JAFWSH010000013.1 GCA_017519405.1 Clostridia bacterium | reverse complement strand
CTGCACCGCCATCGGCAGCCGGGCTTTCGCGGGCCTGAAGAGCGGCACGGTGATCGTCTTCCTGGGGAAGGACGCCGAGATCGCCGGCGATGCCTTCGACGGCAGCGACATCTTCTTCGTCTGCCCCTACGGCGGCACGGTACTGAACTGGCTGCGGGAGAAGGGGTATCCTGTTTATGTCACCTGGTACAACTGATGCGTGTTCGATCTGACAAAAGTGTGGGAATCAAAGCATCTGCTGCAAACATGGTGTACCAGGTGTACTGGTATGCATAAACGAACTGAAAGCTATTGAAAAAACCAGCCGCCGGCATTATCGTTTCAATGTCGGCGGCTGGTACCGTTTACAGGCCGTTGATCACGTTTTCCCTGATGATTTCTTCAGCCCGGCCCCGTATGCCGTTCATCCGGGAAACCCAGGCCATGGGCTCGTCAGCTTTCATCTGCTCAGTGACACCCTCTTGCCGTGCCATCTGTAATGTCAGTTGCTCCAGCATGCTGACAGCCCTCTCGTCCACTTCGGTCAGATGTCTGTCAAGGGTGTCGTCCTGAAGAAGCTGCCGGTAGAGATCCGGATGGACTTCTTCCAGGTAGGCTTTGTGCATTCTGCCCCATTTGCCAATATGGTGTTGGGCAGAAGCCTCAGGAGATGTTCTGCAGTGGGACAGCGTTTGCTTTTGTGGTTCGTAAGTGAGCTCGCTTCCATTGACTGATTGTTTCATTGTGGCATCCTCCGTATTCATCATATTGACCAATCCTGAACGCAGATGCTGTTTTGGTTGGAATTTGTGCTATTACTGGTTTATGGATACCCTTCATGGCTGGGGAGCTGTCGACCGCTTGCGGGCGACTGAGGGGTTCACCCCCGCCTTTACACCCCCGCCCCCCTGTGCTACAATAAACCCAACCACAGCACAAGGGGGATTTTTTCATGCTGAAACGGCTTCTCGCGCTGCTGCTGATGCTGATGGCGCTTCTGGCCCTGACCGCCTGCGGGAGCGCCCCGGCCACCCCTGCCCGGCAGAACGCCCCGGCTGCCGAGACCACCACCGCAGTGCCCACGGCCACGCCTACCGCAGTGCCTACCGCCACTCCGGCCCCCACAAGCACGCCGGAGCCCCACACAAGCGGCGACTATCGGTACATCGGGTACATCGTCCTGGAAGACGGAACGGTGGAGATCGTCTGGTACACCGGGAGGGACCAGACCCTGGTCATCCCGGACACCCTGGACGGGAAAACCGTGTCCCGGATCGGGGACCAGGCGTTCGCCTTCCGCACCAGCCTGACCGCCGTCACCATCCCCAATAGCGTCACATCCATCGGATCGAACCCCTTCTGTTCCTGCAAAAAACTGACGGATATCCAGGTCTCTCCCGATCACCCCGCCTTGGCCGTCATCGACGGCGTACTGTTCTCCAAGGCGGACAAGCAGCTGGTGTGCTATCCATATGCCTTCACGGCAGAAAGCTATGTCATTCCACAGGGCATCAAAGCCATCGGGGGCAGCGCGTTCTCCTGGTGCACCAGCCTGACCTCCGTCACCATCCCCGACAGCGTCACTGCCATCGGAGACGGCGCGTTCGAAAGCTGCTCCAGCCTGACCTCCATCACCATCCCCGACAGCGTCACATCCATCGGGGACCGCGCGTTCGAAAGCTGCTCCAGCCTGACCTCCGTCACCATCCCCGACAGCGTCACATCCATCGGGAACCGCGCGTTCGAAAGCTGCTCCAGCCTAACCTCCATCACCCTCTCCGACAGCGTCACATCCATCGGGGACTGGGCGTTCTCCAACTGCACCAGCCTGGCCTCCATTACCATCCCCGACAGCGTCACCTCCATCGGGGACAGCGCGTTCTCCAGCTGCTCCAACCTGACCTCCATCACCATCCCCGACAGCGTCACATCCATCGGGAACCGGGCGTTCTACAGCTGCACCAGCCTGACCTCCATCACCATCCCCGACAGCGTCACATCCATCGGGGACTGGGCGTTCTCCAACTGCACCAGCCTGACCTCCGTCACCATCCCCGACAGCGTCACATTCATCGGGGACAGCGCGTTCTTCAGCTGCTCCAGCCTGACCTCCATCACCATCCCCGACAGCGTCACATCCATCGGGGACGACGCATTCTCCTGGTGCTCCAGCCTGACCTCCATCACCATCCCCAACAGTGTCACATCCATCGGGAACCGGGCGTTCTACAGCTGCACCAGCCTGACCTCCGTCACCATCCCCGACAGCGTCACAGCCATCGGGTACAACGCGTTCTACAGCTGCAAGAGCTTGACCGACCTCACCCTCCCCGACAGCGTCACAGCCATCGGGGACAGCGCCTTCTCTAACTGCCCCACCCTCACCCTCACCGTCCCCCGAAACAGCTACGCCGAACAGTACTGCAAGGACAACAGCCTGAAATACACCTACCCCGACGCCCTGGACTGGCTCAACGAATAACCCCATCGCATCCCACTCCCCGGCGCCCGCCACCCCGGCGGGTGTTTTCTCTTCCCTCCACTCCCACAGCTCCACCAACCAAAAGGCTCCCCTGAAAGGGGAGCTGTCGACCGCTTGCGGGCGACTGAGGGGTCCACCCCCGCCCCTTTACACCCCCGCCCCCCTGTGCTACAATGAAACAAACCACGAGAAAAGGGGGGGACGTTTACATGTCGAAACGCCTTTGCACCCTGCTGCTGGCGCTGGTGACACTCCTCGCCCTGACCGCCTTCCCTGCTGCCGCGGATGCGCCGGAGCGTCATACCAGCGGCGACTATCGGTACATCGTCCTGGAGAACAGCATGGCGGAGATCACCCAGTACACCGGGCAGGACGGGAGCCTGGTCATCCCGGGCACCCTGGACGGGAAAAGGGTGTCACGGATCGGGGACGTGGCGTTCTCCAACTGCAGCAGCCTGACCTTCGTCACCATCCCCGACAGTGTCACGTCCATCGGGAACTACGCGTTCTCCACCTGCGACGCCCTGGCCTCTGTGACCATCCCCGACAGCGTCACAGTCCTCGGGAACTTGGCTTTCTCCGGCTGCGACAGCCTGGCCGGCCTCACCATTCCCGACAGCGTCACCACCATTGGCGCGAACCCCTTCGTTGCCTGCAGCAAACTGACAGATATCCTGGTCTCCGCCGATCACCCCACCCTGTCCGTGATCGATGGTGTGCTGTTCACCAAGGCAGACCAGCGGCTGGTGTGCTATCCCTGTGCACTCACGGCGGAAAGCTGTGCAATTCCACAGGGCATCAAAGCCATCGGGGACTTCGCGTTCTCCAGCTGCTCCAGCCTGACCGCCGTCACCATCCCCGACAGCATCACCACCATCGGGGACTTGGCGTTCTACGGCTGCTCCAGCCTGACCTCTATCACCCTCCCCGACAGCGTCACGTCTATCGGGTACCGCGCGTTCTCCAGCTGCTCCAGCCTGACCGCCGTCACCATCCCCGAAAGTGTCACATCCATCGGGGACGGCGCATTCTCCATCTGCTCCAGCCTGACCGCCATCGCCATCCCCGACAGCGTCACATCCATCGGGATCTACGCGTTCGTCGGCTGCACCAGCCTGACCTCCATCACCATCCCCAGCAGCGTCACGTCTATCGGGTACGGCGCGTTCGTCGGCTGCACCAGCCTGACCTCCATCACCATCCCCAGCAGCGTCACATCCATCGGGGACTACGCGTTCTTTGATTGCAACAACCTGACCGCTATCACCATCCCCGACAGCGTCACGGCCATCGGGGACTGGGCCTTCGCCGACTGCGCCGCCAACCTCACCCTCACCGTCCCCCGGGGCAGTTTCGCCGAGCAGTACTGCAAGGACCGGGGCCTGAAATACACCTCCACCAGCGCCCCGGACTGACTAGGCGGCTGACCCCATCGTGTCCCATCCCCCCGCGCCCGCCCACCCCGGCGGGTGCTTTTCTCTTGCACCGCACCGCCCTTTACACCCTCCGCCCCCTGTGCTACAATGGAGCAAAGCACTGGACAAAGGGGGATGTTTTTATGCTGACCGATCGCCCTGCCGCGGAGGAACCCCAGGTCTTCACCAGCGGTGACTTTCAATACATTGTCCTGCCCGATGGCACGGCGGAGATCACGGACTACACGGGGAACGCCCCGGCGCCGGTGGTCCCGGACACCCTGGACGGGAGGCGGGTGACCCGCATCGGCGTCCACGCCTTTGAGGGCCGCAGCCTCACCGCCGTCACCCTCCCGGACAGCCTCACCGCCATCGGCGCCGGGGCCTTCGAGGGCTGTAAGCGCCTCGCCGGCATCACCATCCCCGAGGGGGTCACCGTCATCGGCGACAGCGCCTTCTTCGACTGCGACGACCTCACCCACGTCCTCCTCCCCGACAGCGTCACCGCCATCGGGGACGCGGCCTTCGCCGCCTGCAGCAGCCTGGCCGCCGTCATCCTCCCCCGCCATCTCACCGCCATCGGGGACTACCTGTTCTACATGAGCGGCCTGGTCTCTGTCACCCTCCCCGACGACGTCAAGACCATCGGGGACCACGCCTTCGCCATGTGCGGGCACGGAGGCCTGGCCAGCCTCAGCCTCCCCGACGGCCTCACCGCCATCGGGGACGATGCCTTCGCCGGCAGCATCCGCCTGACCGGCGTCACCATCCCCGACAGCGTCACCACCGTGGGGACCAACCCCTTCTCCGACTGCTATCAGCTGGCCCGGATCTGCGTCTCCCCGGACCACCCGGCCCTGGCCGTGGCGGACGGCGTGCTGTACAGCCGGGCGGACGGACGGCTGGTGTGCTGCCCCTGCGCCCTCCCGGCGGGGCGCTGCGTGATCCCCCCGGGCATCCGGGCCATCGGGGCGAACGCCTTCTCCGGCTGCCGCAGCCTCACTGCCGTCATCATCCCCGACAGCGTCACCGCCCTGGGCGACTGGGCCTTCCAGGGCTGCAGCAGGCTCACCCACATCACCCTCCCGGACAGCGTCACCGCCATCGGCAGGGGGGCCTTCAGCGGCTGCGCAAGCCTCGCCGGCGTCACCCTCCCCAGGGGCCTCGCCCGCATCCCCGACAACATGTTCTTCGAATGCGAGCGCCTCGCCGCCGTCACCATACCGGAGGGCGTCACCGCCATCGGCGACCTGGCCTTCCACGGCTGCAGCTCCCTCACCGGCGTCACCCTCCCCCACAGCCTCACCGCCATCGGGGGCTGGGCCTTCCGGTCCTGCCACAGCCTCGCCGCCCTCACCATCCCTGCGGGCGTCACGGTCATCGAGGTGGACGCCTTCCACGACTGCCCCGCCCTCACCCTCACCGTCACCCCGGGCAGCTGCGCCGAGGACTACTTCCGGCGCAACCACCTGAAATACACCTGCCCCGACGCCAATGACTGGCTGAACGACTGACCCCGGCCTTTCCCGCATTCCCCCGCGCCCGCCCGACACGGCGGGTGCTTTTCTCTTTCCCGCCCCCCGCCCTTTACACCCCCGCCCCCCTGTGCTACAATGGAGCAAAGCACTGGACAAGGGGGACTTTTTTATGCTTGAACGGCTGCGCGCACTCTTTCAGCCCAAGCCGGCGGATGACGCAGACAGGCAGGGCCGGCCGGACGCAAAGACCGCACCCGCGGCCAAGGAGACGCTCCAGGACCCGCCCATCACCCCGCCCGCTCCGGCTGATCCGCCCCAGGAGGCGCCGGTTTCCTTCCCGGCCCCGGAGACGCTCCAGGACCCGCCCATCACCCCGCCCGCGCCCGCTCCGGCTGATCCGCCCCAGGAGGCGCAGGCCTCCTCCCCGGCCCCGGAGGCGACGGAGTTCACCACCGGGGACTATCACTGCGCCCTGCTGGAGGACGGAACGGTGGGGATTCTGGGCTACATCGGGCACGCCGATGCGCTCTTCATCCCGGACAGCCTGAACGGGAGAAAGGTCTCGCGTCTTGGGGACAGGGCTTTTTCCGGCTGCACCGGCCTGACCAGCGTCAGCCTCCCCCGCAGCGTCATGTCCATCGGAAATAGCGTGTTCTCCGGCTGCACGGCCCTGGCTGCGGTGACCCTCCCGGACAGCATCACCTACGTCCGGGACGAAGCGTTCTCCGGCTGCACGGCCCTGACCGGCATTGTCCTCCCCGAGGGCATCACCGCCATCGGCAAAAGGGCGTTTGCCGGCTGCACGGCGCTGATCACCGTGACCATCCCGGGCAGCCTGACCTACATCGGGAAGCACGCGTTCTCCGGCTGCACCGGCCTGACCGGCATCACCCTGCCCGACAGCGTCACCTCCATCGGTCCGAATCCCTTCGCTGATTGTGAGAGCCTGTCGGTCATCAGCGTTTCCCCGGATCAGCCGATTTTGGCCACCATAGACGGTGTGCTGTTCAGAAAGACAGACAAAAGGCTGGTGTGCTGCCCCGGGGCGTACAAAGCGGAGCACTACCAGATCCCGCGGGGAATCACCGCCATCGGGGATGCAGCCTTCGCCGGCTGTACCCACGTGAACAGCATCACCATCCCCGACACCGTCACGACCATTGACTGCGGGGCCTTCTTCTGCTGCACCGGCCTGACCAGCATCAACATTCCCGACAGCGTCACGACCATCGGGAACAACGCCTTCGGCGGCTGCTCCGATCTGATGCTCTTTGTTCACCACGACAGCTATGCAGAAAAATACTGTCAGGAGAACAACCTGACAGCCATCGGCCCCGGCGGCAAATTCACCACGGCGGATTACCAGTGCCTCCTGCTGGAGGACGGGACGGCTGAAATACAGAAGTATACAGGGCAGGCCCAGGAGCTGGTCATTCCGGCGACCCTGATCGGGAGGAGGGTCACCGCCATCGGGGACAGCGCGTTCTACAAGTGCAGTGGTCTGACCACCGTCACCATCCCCGACAGCGTCACCTCCATCGGGGACAGCGCGTTCTACGAGTGCAGTGGTCTGACCTCCGTCACCATTCCCGACGGCGTCACCATCATCGGGGACAGCGCGTTCTACAAGTGCAGTGGTCTGACCTCCGTCACCATTCCCGACAGCGTCACCACCATCGGGGACAGCGCGTTCGAAAAGTGCAGTGGTCTGACCTCCGTCACCATCCCCGACAGCGTCACCACCATCGGGAACAGAGCGTTCTACAATTGCAGTGGTCTGACCTCCGTCACCATCCCCGACAGCGTCACCGCCATCGGGGACGACGCGTTCTCCTGGTGCTCCAGCCTGACCGGCGTCACCATCCCCGACAGTGTCACCGCCATCGGCTCAAATCCCTTTGCTTCCTGCAGGAGCCTGACAAGCATCACTGTCTCCCCTGACCAGCCGATTCTCACCGTCATCGGCGGCGTCCTGTTCACCCGGGAAGACAATCGGCTGGTGTGCTATCCCTGCGCACTTCCCGCAACGTACTATCAGATTCCGGAAGGCACCACGGTCATCGGAAAATCAGCGTTCCAGGGCTGCAAAACCCTGACCGCTGTCACTATCCCCGACAGTGTCACCGCCATCTGCGGCTGGGCGTTCTCCTGGTGCAGCAGCCTGACCGACCTTACCATTCCCGATCGTGTAACTTCCATCGGAAGCTATATGTTCAACGACTGCACAAAACTGACAGCCATCACCCTCCCCAGCGGCATCACAACTGTCCCCCAGGGCATGTTTGACGATTGCGCCGCCCTGGCTGCCATCAGTCTCCCCGACGGCGTCACCGCCATTGGGTGGTCTGCCTTCTCCGGCTGCTCCAGCCTCACCGCCCTCACCCTCCCCGACGGCGTCACCGCCATCGGAAAAGAGGCGTTCAAGGGCTGCAGCAGCCTCGCCTCCGTGAACATTCCCGACAAGGTCACCACCATCGGGGAGAACGCCTTCTCCGGCTGCTGCGGCCTCACCGCTCTCACCCTCCCGGCCAGCCTCACATCCATCGGGTACGGCGCGTTCACCGGCTGCCCCAACCTGACCCTCACCGTCCCCCGAGACAGCTATGCCGCCCAATACTGCAAAAAAAACGGCCTGACCTACACCTACCCCGACGCCCTGGACTGGCTCAACAACTGACCCCGGACACCCCCGCGCCCGCCCGACACGGCGGGTGCTTTTCTCTTTCCCGCCCCCGCTCACTAACCAAAAGGCTCCCCCTTTCATGGGATGGGGAGCGCTGGCGTGGGAGCACGACCTCATCCGTCCGTGCCAGCACGGACACCTTCCCCTGGAAGGGGAAGGCATTTGGTCAGTGGAGCTTACTTTTGCCTTCCCCTGGAAGGGGAAGGGGGACCGCTTGCGGTGGATGAGGTTTTCCCCGCGGGGGAGCACGACCTCATCCGTCCGTGCCAGCACGGACACCTTTCCCTGGGAGGGGAAGGCTTTGGTTCCTGGAGCGCCGCGGGGAAGCCCCCCTGTCCCTGCGGGGACATCCCCCCTTTCAGGGAAAAAAGGGGTAACAAAACCCCGGCCTCATGCAGACCGGGGCGTGTGTCAGAAGATCCTGCGGTTGGGATCCGGGTTCACCGTGGAGCCGTAGATGGCCCGGAACTGGGTGGGGGTGCAGTTCTTCTGCTCCCGGAACACCCGGTTGAAGGTGGCCACGCTGCCGAAGCCGGACATCCGGGCCACATCCCGGATGGGGCGGTCGCTGCGGATCAGGTAGTTCACTGCCGCGTTGAGCCGCTTCACCAGCAGGAAGTCCGTGAAGGTCACCCCCGAGTACTCCTTGAAGGTCCGGGAGAAGTAGTACTTGGAGAAGCCCACGAAGTCCGCCACGCTGTCCAGGGTGATGGGCTCCATGTAGTGCTCGCCGATGTAGGTGATGGCGCTGTTCATGATCTCCGGGTCGATGGTGGAGTGGCGCACCGCCGCCTGGGGGGCCGCCGTCTCCAGATAGTGCCGGCCCAGCAGGGCGTAGACCTGCATCAGGTAGCCGTAGCACTCCGCGTTGTACATGGGCTGCTTGCGGAAGTAGCAGTCCACCGCCTTCATCAGCAGCTCTGTCATGCCCCGGCGCAGCTCCGAGTCCTCCCGCAGGTAGATCACCTGCTGGGTCATGGTGTTGATGCTCTGGACGTCCCGCAGGCTGCCGATGGGGCCGGGCTCGAACAACAGCAGGTGCCGGTCGCAGGTGTCCGCCTCCCGCAGCTCGTGGGGGCAGCCCGAGGGAATCAGCAGGATCTCCCCGGCCTTCACGTGGTACACGTCCTCCGGCAGGGTGTAGTGGGCCTCCCCCTTGTGCACCAGGGTGATCTCGATGGCGGAGTGGTTGTGGTTGTTGTAGTAGCCCGCGCCAAAGGACGGCCAGATCCGGATGGACGCATGCTCTGCGTAGCTGATGTACTCCTGCTGGCCGTGCAGGATGCGGAAGCCGCTGGGAAAGCGCTGCCGCTTGCTGTCCTCATCCGGTTGACGGGTGTCCATCCAATCCCCCCTCTTTGTATACAATCCGGCGTTCTGCCGACGGTCGTTCCGTTCTTTCCCTTCCTCTATTCCTGTCTGTCGTGGCCTGCGGGCCTTGCGCACCGCTGCAGTTACAGACATTATAACAAATTCTCCCCGGATGCACCAGCCTTCCGGGAGAATTATTTTCTCGAATTTTGTCTCTGCGGACCTCAACGTTTGCGGAGTTCGGCCTGGCTGCCTCTCCCGGTGCCGGCGCGCCGCCGGGCAGGCTGCGCATCCGGTGCGGGACAGGGCTGCGCAGCATCCGGCCGCAGCCCTACCTGAATCCGCGCCGCAGCGGCATTCCCCGGGCTCCGCCGGAAGCGGGGCTGTGCATCCGTTGCGGCGGCGTGTGCAGACTGCACAGCCTTTGTGCAGCACGGGAAGTGCGGCGGGCAGGGCGAAATCTGCACAGCGGCCCCGGGGGAGGCCCCGGCACCGAAATTTTCCGTCCCCGCTTGATTTGACGGGCAACTGTGCTATACTGTATCCGGATAAATGATGGGCTCCAGCAAAGGAGGATCTGAACCATGAAGAAGATCGGTGTGCTGACCAGCGGCGGGGACGCGCCGGGCATGAATGCGGCCGTGGTGGCGGTGGCGCTGAACGCGGCCATGTACGGCATCCCCCTGGTGGGCATCAAGCGGGGCTACAACGGGCTGCTGCGCAAGTCCGAGAGCCTGAGCGACGATATGGAAGAGCTGCGCCTGGACACGGTGCTGGACATTGCGGACCGGCCGGGCACCTACCTGCGCACGGCCCGGTGCGCGGAGTTTATGGATCCCCAGTGGCGGAAGTTTGCGGCGGACACCCTGCGGGCCATGGACATCGGCGGCCTGGTGGTCATCGGCGGCGACGGCTCCTTCCAGGGCGCGCGGCACCTGTGCCACCTGGGCATCCCCTGCATCGGCATCCCCGGCACCATCGACAACGACCTGGCCTACACCGAGATGACCCTGGGCTATGACACGGCGGTGAACGTGTGCGTGGACGCGGTGCGGGCCATCCGGGCCACCTCCCGCTCCCACGACCGGCCCCATGTGGTGGAGGTCATGGGCCGCCACTGCGGCGACATCGCCCTCACCACGGCGGTCTCCACCGGCGCGGAGATCGTGCTGGTGCCCGAGGTGCGCTGGAGTGTGGAGAAGGTGGCCGCCCGTCTGCGGGAGCAGATCGCCAAGGGCAATTACCGCACCACCATCATTGTGGCGGAGGGCTGCTGGGAGTCCATGGAGCCCTTCGACATGTACACCTTCCTGAACGCCCACGGCAAGCGCTGCTACGAGGGCGAGCCCATCAGCGCCTACCGCTTTGCCTCCATCCTGAAGCGGATGTGCGGCAATGTGGAGGCCCGGGCCACCGTCATCGGCTACACCCAGCGGGGCGAGCAGCCCACCGCCCGGGACTCCGCCTTCGCCTTCGAGGCCGGCAACTTGGCGGTGCGCCTGCTGCGGGACGGCATCTCCAACCAGGTGGTAGGCATGCGGGAGGGCAAGGTCTTCTACATGTCCATCGACGAGGCCCTGAAGGAGAAGCGCCACTTCCGCCGGGAGCTCTACAACCTGGTGAACCGGATGTGATCCGCCGCGGCCCCCCACGGGGCGTCAGCGGATTCAGCCATGAAAATACCCGGCGGGGGAGGACCCTGCCGGGTTTTTGCGTATCCGATTTTTGCCCTGTCCGGGACCGCCCTCACGGGTAGAGCCCCGTGGTGGTGGCGATGGGGTAGGAGCCGATGCCGCCGGCGTTGTTCAGCACCAGGCAATAGCCGGAGGACACAGTGCCCTCATAGCCGCTGCCGGGGGCCGCGGTGACCACCAGGCGCAGGCTGGTGCCCCCCAGGCTGCTGTCCACATAGAGGGTGGCGCCGGTGCCCACCACCACGTTGTTGGCGTACCAGGTGTAGTTGAGGTGGCCGGTGTTGAGGAGGACCGTGGGGTTCAGCAATGTGCCGGGGCTGATGGTGGCGGGCAGGGCCACGGTGCCGCTGAGGGCGGCGGTGGACGCGCCGCCGGAGACCGGGTTGGTGAAGGAGCTGACCACGGTGCCGCTGTAGGAGCCGGCGCCGGTGGCGATGCAGTAGAGCCGGTGGCCCGCGTCGGCGGCCTGGGGCACATAGACCGCGCCGTTGCCCACCAGGGCGCCGTCATCCCGGTACCAGGCGTAGTTGGCCGTGGCCAGGGCGGGCTGCACCGAGGCGTGGATGGCCACGCCGGGGCCGGGGCTGAGGCTGTCGATGCTCACGCCGGTGAGGGCGCCCCCGGAGGTGGCCGTCTGGGTGATGACATTGGAGTAGGGGGAGGTGGCATAGCCGGTGGAGCCGCCCGTGCCGGTGACCGCCACCAGGATCCGCCGGCCCACGTCAGTGTACTGCACGGTGTAGGCGGCGCTGCTGGAGAGGAGGGTGCCCTGGTCGTTGTACCACTTGCAGGTGCAGGAGGCGCCGGCGGGGGTCACCACGGCGGAGACGGTCTGGCCGGGGCCCGGGGCCGCGTTGCTGAGGGTGACGCCGGTGATCACCGTGTTCACCGTGGGCGCGGCGGGGGTGTAGCTGGTCTTGAGGTAGCGGTTCATCATGTAGCCCGTCTGGGCCCCCACCTGGATGTAGTCCCAGGTGGCGCCGTGGCTCAGCACCGTCACCTGGGTGCCCACGGGGAAGCGGGCGGTGGCCCGGTAGTTCTTCCCGGCCCCCTCCCGCAGGTTCACGGGCTTCCCGTTGGCGGCGTACACATAGGCGGTGTAGTTGACGGTGGGCTGGGGCTGAGGCTGAGGCTGAGGCTGGGGGTTCACCGGCTGGGTGTCCGCCAGGTACTGGGCCATCATGTAGCCCGTCTGCTTCCCCACCTGGATATAGTGCCAGTAGGTCCCCCGGGAGAGGATCTTCACGGAGGTGCCCACATTGTACAGGCCGATGACGCCGTAGTTGGTGCCGGGGCCCTGGCGGAGGCGGACGCCCCGGCCGTTGGCGGCCCAGACATAGGCGGTGGTGCCGCCGGGCTGGGGCTGGGGCTGGGGCTGCACCGAGGGGGCGGTGGTGGTGAGGTAGGCGCTGTACATGTAGCCCGTCATGCCGTCCGTGGCCCGGACATAGTACCAGGCTCCCGTGGCCCCCAGATAGGTCATGGCGGAGTTGGTGTAATAGCTGGCGATGGTTTTTGCGTCAAAGGACGGGGCCTCCCGCATCCGCAGCCAGCCCCCCTTGACGTAGACGACAGTGTCCGCCTGCGCGGAGCCCGCCAGCAGCAGGGCCAGCAGCAGCAGCAGCGCCGTGACGGCGGTACCCAGGCGTTTCATGGTGTTTCCTCCCGTCCGCATAATCAACCTTTATTCTCCGAAGATTCGACAGCGCCTGCCTTTTTCCTGCCTTTTCCCGCTCTGTCGCAGAAAAACCGCGGCCGCTGACAACCATGAGACGGTTCGGGGGCGGCTTTTCTTCCGCAGGGAGTCAAATTCCCCGGATCACACCACCAGTCCGCCGTTGACCCCCAGCACCTGGCCGGTGATGAAGGAGGCGCCGGCGGAGGCCAGGAAGAAGACGGCCTCCGCCACCTCCGCCGGGGTGCCGGCGCGGCCCAGGGGAGTCTCCTCCGCCATCTGCCGCCAGTCCTCCGGGGTGAGGGCGGCGTTCATGTCTGTCTCAATGAGGCCCGGGGAGACGGCGTTCACCCGGATGCCGCTGGGGCCCAGCTCCTTGGCCAGGGCGCGGGTGAGGCCGATGAGGCCGGCCTTGGCGGCGGAGTACACCGCCTCGCAGGAGGCCCCCACCTCCCCCCACATGCTGGCGATGTTCACAATGCTCCCCTGCCCGCGGCTCAGCATGCCCGGGAGAAAGAGCCGGGTCAGGCGGGCGGCCCCGTCCAGGTCGGCGGCCATGACCCGCCGCCAGCTGTCCTCCGTCTCGTCCTGGAACAGCCCCACCCGGGCCACCCCCGCGTTGTTCACCAGGGCGTCCACCCGGCCGAAGCGCCCCAGCAGGGTCTCCACCGCCCGGGCGCAGTCCGCCGGGTCCGCCACGTCCGCCTGCAGGGGAAAAGCCCCGGTGGCCGCCGCGGTCTCCTCCGCCGCCCGCCGGTTCTCCCTCCACAGAAAGCCCACCTGCCAGCCCGCGGCGGCAAAGCGCGCCACGCAGGCCCGGCCGATGCCCCGGGATCCCCCGGTGATCACCGCCACATCCGGTCTCATTGCCTCTCCTCCTCTGCAACGGAAAAACCCTGCCGCATATGAAAAACCCCTGTCCGCCCGCATAAGAAAAACCCCTGTCCGCGGCACGGGCGAGGAGTTTATCTATGGCTTTTTACACAGCAGCACTGTTCAGACGCTTCGCCATACGGGCCTTCCTGCGGTTCGCGGCGTTCTTGTGCATCACGCCCTTGGCGGCCGCACGATCCACCGCGGAGGAGGTCGCGCTCAGAACGGCACCGGCATTGGCAGGATCCTGCGCCACCGCCGCTTCAAACTTCTTGATGGCCGTGCGCACACCCGTCTTCACCATGCGGTTGCGGAGATTCTTCTTCTCGCTGACCTTCACGCGCTTCTTGGCAGACTTGATATTGGGCAACTGGTTTCACCTCCTTCGCTGGGTCGATGTCGAAAACATCGCGAGTAAATATACCACAGAACAGGGAAAAACGCAAGCACTATTTGTGGTGGGCGGAGGGGAACGGGAGGGACAAAATATGGGTTTTCCGGGGAAACCCGGGGAGATTACGGCACCGTCCTGGCGTCGAAAAAAGCCGGCCCGCCTCCGTCCGCAGGGACAGGGCAAGCCGACAGCCCTCACACTTCGTCGAAGAAAGCGTCGCCGTCCTCCGTGCGCAGCACCCCGTCCTCGAAGTGCAGGGGCACAGGCTTGGCGATCATGTACTTGAGGATCTCGTCCATCCGCACGCTCTCCTGGAAGGTCACCAGGGAGAAGCTGACCCCGTGCTTGTGGGCGCGGCCGGTGCGGCCGATGCGGTGGAGGTAGTACTCGTTCTCGTTGGGCAGGTCGAAGTTGATCACGGCCTCCACATCGTCCACGTCGATGCCCCGGGCGGCCACGTCGGTGGCGATGAGGATGGGGAAGCGGCCCTTCTTGAAGTCCCCCATCACCTCGTTGCGCTTGCCCTGGGGGATGTCCCCGTGGAGGCAGCGCACATCGTAGCCGTCCTTCTGCAGGCGGCTGGTGAGGCGGTCCGTCATGAACTTGGTGTTGCAGAACACCATCACCCGCTGGTACACGTCCGCGTCCAGGATGTCGATGAGGTTGCCGATCTTGGCGCTCTGCTCGGTGTGGATGACGTACTGGGTGATCTGGGGGCGGTCCTTCTTGGTGGCCTCCACGGTGATCTCCACCGGGTCGTGCTGATACTTCCAGGCGATGGTGAGCACGTCCTGGTTGGTGGTGGCGGAGAAGAGGACCAGCTGGCGGTCGATGGGGGTGGCCTCGATGATCCGGGTGACCTCCTTCACAAAGCCCATGCTGAGCATCTCGTCCGCCTCGTCCAGCACCATGGTGTGCACGGCGTCCAGGCGGATGTTCCCCCGCTGCATGTGGTCCAGCAGGCGGCCGGGGGTGGCCACCACAATCTGGGGCTTCTTCTTCAGGGCCGAGATCTGCCGGGCGAAGGGCTGGCCGCCGTAGACCACGGTGATCCGCACGCCCTTGATGTACTTGGCCAGGCGGGTGAGCTCCTCGCCGATCTGCACCGCCAGCTCCCGGGTGGGGGCCAGCACGATCTCCTGCACCCGCTCGTCCTTGAGCTGCACATACTCCAGCATGGGGATGCCGAAGGCGCAGGTCTTGCCGGTGCCGGTGGGGGCCTGGGCGTTGATGTCCACGCCGTTCATCATCAGGGGAATGGTCTTCTTCTGGACGGTGGAGGGCTCGGTGAAGCCCATGTCCTTCACCGCCCGGAGGATCTCCGCGGAGAGGTCCATCTCCTCAAAGGACTGGGGAATTTCCTGGTTATCGTCTTCTGTCCTGGACAAGGGAAAACTCCTTTCAATGCTGCGCCTGGTATGCGCGGATGGCCCGGGAGAGCTGGTCCGGGCAGGAGGTGCCGCCCCGGCAGGGGATCCCCGCCAGGCTCTGGGCCACTTCCTCCGCCTTGCGGCCCACCACCATGCGGTTCAGGCCCTCGGTGTTGCCCTTACAGCCGCCGATGATCTTGCAGTAGGTGATGACGCCCTCCTCGTTGATCTCCAGATCGATGCCGCTGGAGCAGGTGCCGTGATTCTGATAGTGGAACATGTTTCTCTCCTTCTGTTGGGTTTGCCGGCGGTCCGGCGGAGACAGTATACCACAGATTTGGAAAAAGGACAGGGGGGAGGGGGAGAAAATGCGAAATGGGGGGAACCTCATCCGCCGCAGGCGGTCCACCTCCCCTCCCAGAGCAGGCGTCCGTGCCCGCAGGTCCAGATGCGGTCGTCCTGCATTCCCGCCGGGAAAAGAGAAGAAAAAGAACACCGGCGCGACGGAAGTCGTGCCGGTGGCTTGCTGCCCCGGGAGGCAGGATGGGCCGGATCAGGCGTTCTTGGCCAGCTCCACCAGACGGGCGAAGGCGGCGGTGTCGTTCACGGCCAGGTCGGCGAGCATCTTGCGGTTCACGGTGATGTTGGCCTTCTTCAGGCCGCCCATGAAGGCGGAGTAGCTCATGCCGCTCAGGCGGGCCGCGGCGTTGATACGGGTGATCCAGAGACGGCGGAAGTCGCGCTTGCGGAGCTTCCGTCCGATGTAGGCATAGCGCAGGGAGCGGCGGACCTGCTCCGTGGCGGCCCGGTACTGCTTGGACTTAGCGCCCCAGTAGCCCTTGGCCAGTTTCATGACCTTGCGCTTTTTCTTCTGCGCGTTGACAGCTCTCTTGATACGAGCCATGATTCTTTCCTCCTATTCGGCCAATGGCATTATTTGTAGGGCAGCAGCTTGTGGATCGTGCGGGCCTCCGCATTGTTGTCCACAACGCCATCGTTGCGCAGGTGACGGGTGCGCTTGGTGGTCTTCAGACGAACCTGGTGATTGGCGTTCATCTGCTTGTGCTGCACAATGCCGGTCTTGGTGAAGGAAAAACGCTTGGCAGCACCGCGGTGCGATTTCTGTTTGGGCATGATGAAGTCCTCCTTCCTTGTGTTGCTCCCTCCCTGGGAGAGGTTATTCCTGCGCCTCCTGCTGGGCAGTGGCGGCTTTCTCCCGGGCAGCCTTCTTCTCTGCGAAGGAAGCCTTGGCTGCCTTGGGAGCCAGAATCATGATCATGTTGCGGCCGTCCAGGATGGGCCTGCGCTCGATGACGCTGACCTCGGCGCAGCGCTCGGCGAAGTCCTGCATGACCTTCAGGCCGATCTCGCTGTGGGTGATCTGCCGGCCGCGGAAACGGATGGATACCCGGACCTTGTCGCCATTCTCCAGGAAGCGGATGGCCGCCTTGGCCTTGGTCAGCACATCGTTCTCCGCGATGGTGGCCGACAGCTGCACTTCCTTGACTTCCACGATCCGCTGATTCTTCCTGCTCTCACGTTCCCGCCGGGACTGCTCATAGCGGTACTTGTCATAGTCCATCAGCTTGCAGACCACCGGCCGGACATTCACCTGCAGGGCCACCAGGTCCATGCCCCGCTCCTCAGCCAGGGCCAGGGCCTGCTGCGTCGGCATGACGCCGAGCTGCGCGCCTTTCTCATCGATCAGGCGCACTTCCCGTTCGCGAATTTCGTCGTTGATCATCAGATCGTTAGCGATGTCCACGCACCTCCAATGCTGTCCGCCGCCCCCTGCAAAGAAAAGGCGGCGGGTCGAAACCCGTCGCTGTGCATCATTCTTCCCACGGACCCGCTCTCCCACGGAAAGCGGACCCCCGAAATCCTGTGCCATGAACCCGGCAGCGTGAGCCGCGCAAGGTGAGAGACGGGCAAGCCTCTGCTTTGTTGCAAAGGGGATCATACCACAGGGCGGGGCCCTTGTCAAGCGTTTTTCGCCTGCCGGCCCCCTCCGGGTACAAAAAAAGCAGCTCCGACCGGATTCGAACCGGTGTTTTCGCCTTGAGAGGGCGACGTCCTAGGCCTCTAGACAACGGAGCCACATGGCTGGGGAACTAGGATTCGAACCTAGACAATACGAGTCAGAGTCGTAGGTGCTGCCGTTACACCATTCCCCAACGGCAATCGTCAGATTGCAAGCGGTATTGTAGCATCAAAACCGGGCGTTGTCAATACCTTTTTCGCCGAAAATCTCCCCGGGGCGGCAGGGACTTTCTCCCTTGTCCCCCCCTCAGCCGGCCTTTTTCTTCCCCAGGCGCACCCCCAGGGCGATGCCCCAGGTGCCCCCCACCATGATCAGGGTGGAGATCACCCCGGTGAGGGCGCTGCCCCGCACCAGGAAGTACCAGTCCGCCTCCGGGCCGTTCAGCCCCGCGTTCACCATGTAGCCCACGCCGTAGAGGAACATGGGCAGCACGGGGAGCCAGCTCTCCTTCACCGCGGGCACGGGGGCGGGCAGGAGGAGGAAATCCCCCAGGGCCATCAGGGGCACCAGCAGGTGGAACCACAGCTGGTAGCCCACCAGAAGGGCGCCGTGGCCGTAGAGGAAGCCCAGGAAGAGCATCACCGTAAAGAGGGTGAGCAGCACGCTCACCGTGGCGGCCCAGCGCAGGCTGCGCAGCCACCGGGGGAGCTCCCCGGCCTTCCGGAGCAGGAAGCCCAGGGTGATCAGCGCCGTGACCCCCGCCAGCAGGTTGGACTGGACGGTGAAATACTTGAGGGAGCCCCAGCGCACCGAGGCCAGGGCGCCTCCCTCAAAGGCGAAGAACATCCGGTACCAGTTGGCGGCCACCGCCAGGGCGATGGCCGCATTGAGCACCAGGGAGAGCTTGCGTCTCATGCTTCCTCCAGCATACGGCTGGCGGTCTCGGCCAGCACCAGTCCCTCGTTGTTCTCACAGGCCAGGCGGATGGACCACTCGTTCTCGAAGAGCAGCACGTCCCGGCCCCGGCTGTCCTTGGCCCGGCCGGAGGTGGAGGTGAGCTTCAGGTCCTCCACGGGCTTGGGGGTCTGCACCACCCAGCGCACATGGCGGAAGGGCATGGACTCCATCACCAGCTCCGCCTGGTACTCCGTGCGCAGCCGGTGCTCCAGCACCTCGAACTGCAGCACGCCCACCACGCCCACCATGAACTCCTCCCGGCCGGTCTCCGTGCGCAGAAAGGTCTGGATGGCGCCCTCCTCCGCCAGCTGGGTGATGCCCTTCTGGAACTGCTTGCGCTTCATGGAGTCCCGGGGGCGCACCCGGCTGAAGAACTCCGGGGCGAAGACGGGGATGTTCTCATAGCGGAGCTTGGGGCCGGAGGACAGGGTGTCCCCCAGCTGGTAGATGCCCGGGTCGAACAGGCCGATGATGTCCCCGGCGAAGGCCTCCTCCACCGCCTCCCGCTCGTCCGCCATGAACTGCTGGGGCTGCTTGAGGGCCACGGGCTTCCCCGTGCCGGAGTGCCACACCTCCATGCCCTTCTCAAAGGCCCCGGACACGATGCGCATGAAGGCGATGCGGTCCCGGTGGGCCGGGTTCATGTTGGCCTGGATCTTGAAGATGAAGCCGGAGAAGAAGGGGCTCTCCGGGGTGATGACGCCCTCCGTGCTCTTGCGGGGCAGGGGCGGCGGCGTGTACTGCAGGAAGCGCTCCAGGAAGGGCTCCACGCCAAAGTTGGTCACCGCGGAGCCGAAGAACAGGGGGGTGAGCTGCCCGGCGTTCACCGCTTCCAGGTCGAAGGCCTCTCCCGCCTCCAGCAGCTCCATCTCCTCCGACAGCCGGGTGCGGTAGCCCTCCGCCAGCACCTCCGCCAGGGCCGGGTCGTCCAGGGGGATCAGGGTCTTCTCCACCATGCGCCTGCCGTGGTCGCCGCCGGTGTAGAGCTCCACCATCCGGGTGTCCAGGTGGCACACCCCCTGGAAGTCCCCGTCCACGCCGATGGGCCAGTTGATGGGGCAGGAGCGGATCCCCAGCACCTCCTCCAGCTCCTGCATCAGGGCGAAGGGGTCCTTGGCGGCCCGGTCCATTTTGTTAATGAAGGTGAAGATGGGGATGTTCCGCATCCGGCAGACCTTGAAGAGCTTGATGGTCTGGGCCTCCACGCCCTTGGCCGCGTCGATGAGCATCACCGCCGCGTCCGCTGCCACCAGCACCCGGTAGGTGTCCTCGGAGAAGTCCTGGTGGCCGGGAGTGTCCAGGATGTTGATGTGGTAGCCGTCATACTCAAACTGCATGGCGGAGGAGGTGACGGAGATGCCGCGCTGCTTCTCGATCTCCATCCAGTCGGAGGTGGCGTGCTTGTCGGTCTTGCGGGCCTTTACGCTGCCGGCGGAGCGGATGGCGCCGCCGTAGAGCAGCAGCTTCTCGGTGAGGGTGGTCTTGCCGGCGTCGGGGTGGGAAATAATGGCAAAAGTGCGCCGCTTCTCCACCTGCTCGTGGATCAGGCGGGCGTACTCGGGGGTATGCTGTGCAGGAAGCATTTTTCTCTCCTCTTTTCTCTTGTGCTGTGGGCGTGGGGGGAGAGAAACGTCAGAACAGGGCGTCGCGCATGGGTTTTCCTCCTTGGATCGGGGGGCTCAGCGGAACAGGGCCAGGTAGCCCCAGACCAGCAGGGCCAGCTGCAGCACCAGCAGCAGGGGGAAGAAGAGCCGGAAGTACCAGTGCTTCGTCTTGTGCCGCATGACGGTCATGCCCAGGACGCCCCCCAGGCCGCCGAAGCAGGCGGTGGCCAGGAAGAGGGTCTTCTCCGGCACCCGCCACTTCTTCAGCCGGGCGCACTGCTTGTCGTAGGCCATGAGGCCGAAGGAGACGGTGTTGAGCACCGCCAGGACAGCGATGGCGATCAGCAGGATGGTCTCTTTCTCCATGGGCGCCTCCTCATCCCTCAAAGGGCACGCTGGAGCGGTCGGCGTTGAGCAGGGCGGCCTCGGCGTTGAAGTGCCAGCCCGCGGCCAGGCGCTGCTGCATCTGGTACTGCTTGGTGTGGACGTAGGCGATGTTGGGGCGGGTGGCCTTGGCGGTGGAGGCCATGAGGGCCACGCGGCCGCTCTGGGAGGCCCGCAGGTGGAGGCGGCACAGCACGGTGCCGTGCTGGCGGCACTTGGCCAGGCCGATGTACTTGTCCGCCGCCTGGGGGACGTAGCCCGCCTCCTCCAGGGCGCAGGCCCGGCCGCAGACGGGGCACTTGGGCTCCCGGGCCGCGGTGCTGGCCATGGCGGAGGCCAGGGAGTCGAAGAGCTCGCCCTTGGGCTTGTGCCGGCTGCTGTCCGGGTGGATCAGCTGCTTGGGCTCCCGGGGATACTTCAGGGCGTCCTCGGGGTTGGGCATGTGCTGGAAGACCCGGGCGGTGTAGTAGGCGTCGTTCATGGCGTTGTGGAAGTCCCGGCCCTCCTCCTCGGGGATCTGCTCCAGGGCCATGGCGCTCTGGAGCCCCATGCGGTTGGGCAGCTTGCGCACGTCGGAGAACAGGTGCTGGATGTCGCACAGGGGCGGCAGGGCAGGGTGGCAGTCGAAGAAGTCCAGGTTCTGCTGCAGCACGCTCACGTCGTCGCAGCCCCAGGTGAGGAGGGTGTATTCCTCCCCCTCCCGCTCGCACCAGGCGACGAACTCCGCCATGGCGTCGGCGAAAAGGGGCGCGTCCTCCAGCTCCGCCTCCCCCAGGTGGGTCATCCGGGCGATGCGGGGATGGATTTTCAGGTAGCAGGTGGGGTGGATGGGAATGGAGATGGTGTCCACGATCTCCATGGCGCTGTTCAGCTTCGCCGCGCCGATCTGGATCATCTCGAAGATCAGCCGGTCCCCCACCTCCCGGTAGGTCCGGTTCTGGTGGTTGATGGGCTGGTTCCACTCCAGGTCAATCACAATATACTGCATGGGAGATCCGTCCTTAGTTTTGTTAGTGGTGGTTCCGGTGGGGAGAGCCTCGGGCAGCGCCGGGGGAGGGGGGCTGCCCCGGGGGTGCCCCTCAGTCACCCGCCCAAGGGCGGGCGACAGCTCCCCAGCGATGAGGGGGCTCCATAAAGCAGTATTATCGCTCTTTCGGTGAAAACATAGTAATTCCAATGCTTACAGCGTGATCGCGGTCACGCCGTTTGCTGTTCCATCAGCTTGCGGATCGGGATGAAACCGATACAGTTGTATTTGATGTGCACATGCTGCACCCGCTTCCCACTGCTCTTGTCCGGTGCACCTATGTAGATCGCCCCGATCAGCTCATGCAGGATGGTGCCGTCCAGGTGGTCGATCTCAATGGCATGGCCCTTGATCCGCTGAATGAACTGCTCCAGGGATTCGGCCTGCCTCTCCTGGACATCAATGGCTTCCCGGACCCGGATGACTTCGTCTTCCAGCTGCTTCTGTTCGGTTTCGTAGGCAGCACTGAGCATCTCGTAGCGGTCATTGCTCAATCGGCCGGTGGCGTTGTCCTCGTAGATCTTCATGAACAGCCGTTTCAGCTCGGCGATTCGCTTCTCATCCCGCTTCAGCTGGTTTTTCAGGCTCCGGATCTCCTCCTGACTCTGTGCCTGACGCTGCTCATACATGACCCTTCGGAAATGTTCCTCGTGAAAGAGAATGCAGTCGGTCACGGCTTGGATGTGCTTCAGGACAATCAGGTTTAGCACGGACTCCCGGATGTAGTGCCCGCTGCAGTTTCCCTTTCGCTTATTGTGGTAGGTGCTGCATTCAAAGAATGCCTGGTCAGTCCGTCCGTTTCCCTTTGAGTTGTAGTGCATCCGTGCTCCGCAGTCTGCGCAGTACACGAGACCGGAGAAGATCGTGCTCCTCCCTGTTTTTGTCTTCCGGTGCCGCTGCTGGCGGATCTCCTGCACTCGCTCAAAGACATCCTTGTCGATGATGGCTTCATGGGTGTCCGGGAAAATGAGCTGTTTCTCCGGGGGGTTCTCCCGTTGCTTCTTGTCCCAGATGGAGTTCCTGTAGGTTCGGAAGTTGACCGTGCAGCCAATGTACTCTCGGCGCTCCAGGAGCCGCTCTACCGTGCTGCTGCCCCAGAAACAGGGGTTTTCCGGATTTCCTCCGGGAGCGGGGATTCCGTTCCGGTGCTTGTAGGCGGTGGGGTTCAGGACGCCTTCGGCTGTGAGCTGCGTGGCGATTTGGTGAGGTCCCCGGCCTTCCATGCACATGCTGAAGATCCGCTTCACAACAGCTGCCGCCTCAGGATCCACGACCCAGTGCTTCGGATCTGCCGGATCCTTCATGTACCCATAGGGTACATTCGCGGTCAGAGGGACGCCCCGTTCTCCCTTGGCCCTGTTGACAGCCCGGATCTTCCGGCTGGTGTCCTTCGCGAAGAACTCGTTGAACCAATTGCGGATCCCGGCCATGTCGTTGCCCACACCGAGCTGGTCGGCGGTGTCGAAGCCGTCGTTGATGGCGATGTAGCGGACGCCGTTCTGCGGGAAGGTGTAGGTGGTGTACAGGCCCACCATAGCCGAGTTGCGGCCCAGCCGGGAGAGGTCCTTCGTGAGCAGGATGCCCACATGGCCTGCCTCAATCTCCGTCAGCATCTTCTGGAAGCCGGGCCGATCGAAGTTGGTGCCGCTGTAGCCATCGTCCACGAAGAAGGTGGGGTTGGGGAAGCGGTGCTCCCGGGCGTACTGGAGCAGGATTTCCTTCTGGTGCTCGATGGACAGGGATTCTCCCAAGCGTTCGTCCTCCTGGGAGAGCCTGCAGTAGAGTGCGGTGATCTTTGCCCCTGACATCTCTGTCATGTCCTCCTTTTCTGTCGGGGCATCTGTCGAAACTGGATTGGTCGGATTCAGTATAGCACAGTTCTGGACTTCTGTCATGTTCTTATTCCTCCGGTTCAGTGTTGTTTTTGACGGATCCGATGTTCTCATCTGTAAATTCTCTTGTCATGATCCGCTCCAGCTTCTGGGTAAAGGGCTCCTGGCCCTCATAGCTGCCGGTGACGATGTAGGTCGTGCCGTGGATGTCCTCCCGGACAGTCATCTCCGGAAGCCAGAAGGCGGAGAGATTGCGGACGGTGATCTGGCCGTGTTCGTTCAGGGTGTAGTGCTTGTTCTGGGGCATTCTCATCGATCTCCTTTTCATTTGTTGGTTGAAATGCGTGTTCCATATTCTGGAAAGCCGACATTAGGTTTTCCAACATCGGGTTTTCCGATATCGGATGATCCAATGTTGGGTTTTCCAATGTTGGAAAATCCAACGCAATTAAATACAGATATAGTAGATACAGAGTAAATCAAATACGGATATATCTGATCCGATCTATCGCATTGCAGGTTCTATACTGCGGGTTCAAGTGGGAATGATTTACAAATGCGCTTTTTGATTGATATCTCTGATGGGTTTATAATGTCAGCGATGGTAGTAGAAAATGAACTTAGAGCGTCGGTCGGAAACCATTAGGGTGAGTCATCAAAAAAAGTTTCACCGGATAGTGCTTTTGGCACCGCTTCGCGCAGTTATATAAGTGAAGGGGATGGAAAACGTTCCAATCAACCACAGACACACGGAGGCGGATAAAATGTCAGAGGTTATCGTCCATCATCGTAATCCTGGAATCGTCCCGACAGAACTCGTTGCCCAGCGTACAGCCTTCACCAAAGCGTATGCTGTTGGTCC
Source organism: Clostridia bacterium (assembly GCA_017519405.1). GTDB lineage: Bacteria > Bacillota > Clostridia > Christensenellales > Aristaeellaceae > RUG11272. The sequence goes on along the minus strand of JAFWSH010000013.1, from coordinate 3,808 downwards.
CAACCGATATGAAGCCTTCCTGAGTTCCATCCAGATTCATGCGCTGGACAGGGAGAAGCACGAGTGGCAGGAGATTGACGCCCGCTTTAAGCCGGTTGGAGAGATTCCCGGTGCAAAGGAAGCCGGGATCCCCGATCCTGTTTATGCCAGTCAGGGACCCGCCCTGACAGCTGTCTGCGGGAATGCCGGCACAGAGCTGTTCCTTGCCATCATGGATGCGGAGAAGCACTGCTTGTCCTGGGGGATCGAGAAAGCACAGCCTGTAAAGCCGGAGATCCCGGCAGAAGTGAAATTGAGCGAGGATGAGATTGGGGAGTCAACTCCCGCTGCCATCTCTTTCCTTGCCACCCAAATCAAGGCTCAGGGTGCTGTCCGATATATCGGTGTCTATCCCGGCGTGGATTATCACTGCCATACCGACGGACAGCTGGAGAGCGTTTTCGTGTTCCATACGCCGGAAGCCGCACGGGAGATCGTCCTGCTGCTGAAGGCAGACGGCCTGAAAGCGCAGGAGAACAAGGACCAGAGCATCTTCTTTACCGATGACGCTGGCGAGGTCATTTTCCGTCTCTGCCCGCCGGCGGTGTTTGATACCGCCGGAGATGATGGCGGGGTCAAAGTATCCATGGAGGAAGCAGGGGAATTCCTTCGGATCGTCTACACGCCTGACCCGGGGTATATGGAGACCGCGACATATCCTGTCATTCTGGATCCGGTCATCAAGACGAAAGGCACGTCCATATCGGTTGTCGACACCTTTGTAAGCAGTGCCTATCCTGCGGCAAACTACAGCACCCATGAGCGGATCTATGCTTCCTACAGCGGAAGCCTGACCCGCTATGGTTTTTTGCGCTTTGACACGCTGCCCGCTTTGGGTTCGAATCATTTCATTACCAACGCGAAGCTGGCACTTAAATCCATTATCAAGCCCTCCAGCACGACGGCAATCTATGTGAGGGAAGTCACACAATCGTGGGTGCCGGCCGATGTGACATACAACCAAATGCCAGCGTTCAATACGAGCACAATCCTGGACTATGTCAAGCTTTATTCCACCAGCGCCTACACATCGAATGTCAGCTTTGATATCACCGCACTCGTGCGTCAGTGGTATCAGGGAACCAATTACGGAGTTGCCCTGACGGGCTGTGAAACCAGCGGCAGCACCGGGGCGTTCTACTCCACGGATTCCTCTGTCAGCGGAAAACCCTACCTGCAGATCGAGTATGCGTCCCTGGCGGGTTTGGAAGACTACCTGACCTATGACGCCACTTCCGCCGGCAAGGCAGGAACCGGCCAGGTCAGTCTGGCAAACGGCAACCTGATCTTCCTGCATCAGGATACGGCGATGAACGGGGCGAGGATGCCGGTGTCTGTGACGCATGTGTATAACTCCTGCGATGCGGATACCGATCCTTTCGGATGCGGCTTCGGCTGGCGGACGAATTTCCATCAGACCCTGCACAAGGAATTCCTTGATTCGACGGTGTACTATGTTTATACCGACGGCGACGGTACAGAGCATTGGTTCAAGCCCACCAGCAGCGCCGCAACGAAATACAAGGATGAGTCCGGCCTTTCGATGGAACTGGTGCCGGGGAATGATTCGGTCACCATTCGGGACAAGGGCGATGGCATCCTGACCTTCCCGGTGATCAACGAAACGCCGACCGCATCCAATCCGGTCACCGGCAAGGTACTGATCAGCTCCATTGCGGACGCATGTGGAAATACAATCACAATTTACCCTGTTGACGGATCTCCCTTGAAGATCAGCTCAATTCGGGACGGCGCGAGGACCCCGGGCAGTGAAGAGACAACCGGAAGAGTCACAACCTTTGTGTACAACGCAAGCGGCATGCTTGTCGCCATCCGTACGCCCTGGCAGGCTGAGCAGGACACGCCGGAGGTACAGTTCACCTACGCGGATGGCTGTCTGACCGGAATCCAGTATGTGGACGGGAACAGCAGCGGCTACCAGTACAACCAGGATGTGGCCCAGGGCGCAACGCATCACCTGCTGACCCATGCGGTTGGCCCGGAAGGAATCGCCGCCGATTTCACCTACACCAATACGAATGTGATCAGCGGGCTGCCTCACGTGGTAGTGACCGCCAAATGCTGGGACGGGCAGACGGCCATCGCCGGCAATACCAGCTACGCTTACGGCGCGAATCTCTGCCTGGTGAAAGACGAGCAGACAGGCAATCGCCTGCGGTATCATTTCAACGACAACGGCAACTGCACCAGCGTGGACGACGGCCTCGGCTATGCCGTATTCGCGGAGTACGACCAGAGCGGGGAGAACGCCGATGCGCCGATCAATCACGCTACAAGCACTTCCCGGATCCAACGGGTGGTGAACAACCTTCTGTTTGACGGCCTGCTGAACAGGACCTCCGGAAGCCCGTGGACGAAGGTCGGCACCGGCACAGTGGAGCAGGCGGCGAACAGCAGCCTCAGCGGCTTCGGGTATTACAAGAGAAAGTTCACGGTTGCGAATGGAAACACGCTCTATCTGCGCCAGACAGTGACCGTGGAAGCGGGCAAGACCTACACGCTGTCCGGTTATGCTCAGAGCCTCGGCCCGAAGGCTTTCCTGCGAGTCTTGGCCGGTGCACTAATGATTGAGAGCATTGAGATTGCGCCGGTGGGCAGCGAGACGCAAACCGAATTGGAACGGACGCAGGTGACCTTTACCGTGCCTGCGGGAATCACCAGCGCGGACATCGACCTGTGCGCCACTGGAACCGGTGCGGGGACGATCGTCTGGTGGGACAGCGCTCAGTTGGAGGAAGGTGAGAGCGCCAACCATGTGAACCTGATCGAGAACAGCCAGATGAACCGGACTGCCAGCAGCGGTCTGCCCAACAGTTGGACAGCAGACAGCAACTGCGCCAGCTTCTTGTCCTGGCAGGAACGGTCAGGCTGCTCAGTGGCAATGCCGGAGAATCTGCCCGGCCACGCCATGCATGTGGCGGGACGCTGGAACCGGTCCATTCGTGTATTTCAGACGATGCGGGTCAATGGCAAAAAAGGTGACAAACTGACTACAGGCGGATGGGTTTCATCCTATGCCAAGCGGATCGATGTGGGCGGGTCTGTGTATTGCCGGCTGCAGATCTGGTTCTCCACATCCAACGCCAGCGCATGGACGGGCTGGACATTCGGCGGAGCAGTGGACTTCAACCACGAAGAGGGCAACTGGCAGTTCGCTTGCAACGGGATCACCGCGCCGATCGATTACAGTTGGATTCGCGTGGCGATCTACTATAACCGCCAGATGAATTACGCGGACTTCTCCAATCTCTTCCTGTACAAAGAACAGTACGGGACAGATTTCGTGTACGATGAACGTGGTAACCGGAAGAAGCGGACAAGCACTGCCGGTCACACAAGAGGCAGCACCTTTGACGACTACAACAACGTCCTGACAAGCGCCACCACAGGGCGGACGGTGGTCACCACTAACGAATGGGGCACCACGGAGGCCGAGAAGCGAATGCACCTGCTCCGCCGGAGCGTCAGTCCCATGGGCACGGTGAGTACCTTCCAGTATGACGTCTTTGGCAATTGTACCGTCAGCAAGGTGCAGGAGAATTACCTGGACACGACGAAATACTTCCTCACCAGCACCGCTTATACAGCTGCCGGAACCTATGTGGCCTCCCAGACAGATACCCGGGGCAAAACTACCTTTACGGAAACAGATCCAAACCAGGGCACCGTGAGCAAAGTCACTGACCCTTCTGGCCAGGTAGTGAGATACACATACGACACCCTGCGACGGCCAGTGTGGACAAAGACT
>JAFWSH010000012.1 GCA_017519405.1 Clostridia bacterium | reverse complement strand
GGTCATCGGCCACCCGGTTTGCGGAGCAAACAATCGCCCGCAGGGCGATCCAGCCCGGTATCGTTCATCGAGGTGTTTCCGTAACACGCGGCCGGGCAGGATTTGCCTCCGGCAAATCGTCCGCCTCTGGCGGACCGGGCGGCCAGTGACCGCCCCTACGGGCGTGGTGCAGAGGGGAGCGCTGGTACGTGTGGCGGGCGGCCAGTGACCGCCCCTACGATGGATCGGCTGATGAAAGCCGATAACCAGAATGGCAATTTGAAAACACCACAATTTTCAACTTTCAATTTTCAATTTTCAATTAGCCCTTTATCCGCTTGCCAGCAGCATTCCACGCTGCCGTCCGGGAAGAGGGTATAGGCCACCTGGCCGTCGCTCGTGAGGCCGTAGACGGTGACGCTGCGGATCCGCGCCCCGGTGCTCTCCCGGGCGGCGCTTTGCAGGGCCGCCACGGTCTCCCGGTTTCCGGCGGGGAGCTCCCGCAGCTCCTCCACTGCGGCCCCGTATTTCTCCATCTGGGCATAGCTGAAGCGCAGGGGGTAGTCCAGCTCCAGGGCCCCGGTTTCCGGGTCCCAGGCCCGGAGCCGGAACACCGTCCATTGCTCCGCCAGATAGTCCTCCAGGCTGGGCTTCTGCCCCTCCTCCCGGCCGGTGAGGCCCGAAAACAGCAGCACCAGCAGCAGGGCTGCCAGCAGCATCAGCGCCAGGGCCAGGCCCGCCAGGAGCAGCAGGCCCCGCTTCCCGGAGGGGGCGGGGCGCTTATCCCCCTGCCGTTCCGGGCTTTTTCGTTTTTCTTGTTCCATCCTCTTATCCTCCGGCGCTACAGGCCCCGGGTCAGCCAAAGGGCCGCCCCCAGCTGGGCCAGAAAGAACATCGGCACCCCCCAGGCGAAGGCCGGGTGCGCCCGGGCGTCGGTCTTATGGTGAAAGAGGGCCATGCCCAGCATGGCCCCCACGCTGCCCCCCAACAGGGCCAGGGTCAGAAGCGTCGCCTCCGGCACCCGCCGTTTCCGGCGGAGGGCCAGCAGCTTGTCCAGCCCGTAGACCAGGCAGCTCAGAAGGTTCACCCCCAGCACGCAGAGGGCGATTTGAATTGTTGTGTTCATAGCAGCCTCCTCAGGGCAGGCGCAGGGCTTCCACGCTGCTGCCGCCCTCCGGGGCGAAGAACTCCACCGCCACGACCAGGCCCCCCTCCTCCGTCAGATGCATCCGGTTGGCCGTCAGCGGCAGAAGCTCCGCCTGGGTTTTGGTGAGGGCGGTGGTCCAGGCGGCGTCCGGGGCGGCGGGATCGCCGTAGCGGGCCCGGAAGGCGGCCTCGGCCGCCGCCTCCACGGTCTTCTGGGGCTCGCCCTCGATGCCGGCGGCGGCAAAGAGCCGCTCCACCGTCACTGCCTCGCCGCTGGCGGCGTCCACCGCGTACCAGACCTGCTGGGTCCCGCCGTCCAGATCCTGGCGGTCGATGCGCAGATTCAGAATGCCCTCCAGGGTGTAGCTGGTATAGCTCAGACGCTCCAGAATGGGATCCTGCCACCGCTCCATGGCCTCCATGGACTGGCGGATCAGACTGCCGAAGCGCTCCTCGATCTCCTGGTTGCAGGCCATGGCCTCCCCGCCCCCCAGGTCGATCATGGGCAGGCTGTAGCTGTAGCCCCGGGCGGGATAGGAGCCGGGAATCTCCCCCTCGTAAGAGAGCACGGTCTTGACGACGCTGCGCTCCTGGGGGATCGCGGGGTCCGGGGCGCTCCCGGCGTCGGTCCAGCGGGGGGCGGGGGCCGCCGTGCCGCTGGGAATGAAGTCCTCAGAGCTCTGCCGGTTGCGGAGCTCACAGGCGCTGAGCCCCGCCAGAAGCAGCAGGGCCAGGATCAAAGCTGTCATCCGTCTCATCTCATTCACCCATGGACAGCGTCAGCAGGACGGGGTTGTGGTCGGAGCAGGCGAAGCCCTCATCCAGGGTCTGCACCGCCTCCACCTCCAGATTGGGGGAGACCAGGAAGCCGTCGATGACGTAATACTGGGTGTCGGCGGCATCGGCGGGGTCGTAGGGCTGGTTCAGCAGACGGCAGCTGGGCACGGAGGCATCCCAGACGTAGCGCCAGCCCTCGGCCAGCTCGCTCTCGTCCAGATAGCCGGGGGTCCAGAGCTCCTTATGGGTATTGGGCCAGGACTTCTCCGACTTGGGAAAGATCTGGTTCCAGTCGCCCCCGGCCACCACGTAGTTGCCCTTCTGATACTCCTGCTCCAGGAGCTCCCGGAGCTGCCTGGACTGGGCCAGCTTGCCCTCGCCGTCGTCGTAGGCCTCCAGGTGCAGGTTCACCAGCACCAGCTCCTTCTCGGAGTTCGCCAGGGGGATCCGGCTCACCAGCAGGCAGCGCTTGAGATTCACCATGGACACGGGCCAGGAGAAGGGGCAGGGCAGGCTGACCCGGGCTGCCTCGGAGATCTGATAGCGGGAGAAGGTCTGGAGCCCCGAGTTCACCTTCCCGATGGGGGGCCAGGGATAGGGGACGAATTTGGCGCAGAAGTTCAGCGCGAAGGCGTCGCTCTGCTCCGCCAGATTCTCCCGCAGCTTCATAGACTGATTGAGACCGCCGCTGCGGGCGGAGTCGGCGTCCACCTCCTGCAGCAGGGTGAAGTCCGCCTCCTCGGCCTGGATCCGCTGCCGGATGCCGTCGAAGTTTTTCTCCACCAGCTCCTGGCTCAGGGGCTGGACCTGGCTGCCCCCGTCCATGAAGAAGTCGCTCTCCCGGCCCAGGCCGCAGTAGCCGATGTTCCAGCTCAGCACGGTGAAGCTGTCCTTGTCCAGGGCCTTCGGGGCGGCCTCGGCCTTCAGAGGCGGCTCCGCCGCCAGGGTCTCCACCGGCTCGGGCCGGTACTCGGTGATGGTGAGCCAGGTGAAGAGCCCCGCCACGCCCAGCAGGATGACGCCCAGCACAATGGCCAGCGCCAGCAGGATCTTCTTGAACACGTTCATGGGGAAGCCTCCTTTTTTATTTGGTTCTGCCTTCGGCAGGTTCAGATTTCCCGGTACATTCCCGCGGCGTCGTCCTTGCGGACGTTGTCCTCCACCCGGAGGACCTCCACGTTCAGGGTGTTGGCGCCGAAGCGGATGGAGATCCGATCCCCCACCTTCACCTCGTAGCCGGCCTTGGCGGGCCGACCGTTCACCGTGACCCGCTCCGCGTCGCAGGCCTCGTTGGCCACGGTGCGGCGCTTGATAATTCTCGATACCTTCAGGAATTTGTCAAGTCTCATAGTTCCTCCAAACAGTTGAAAGTTGAAAATGGAAAATTGAAAGTTTCGGAGTCGCTTCGCGACAATTTAAAATTCATTTTTCATATCGTGATATGAAAAATACCTCCATTTTCAACTTTCAACTTTCAATTTTCAACGCTTTCTTCAAATACTGTCCCGTAAAGCTCTCGGGAACTTCACAGATTTCCTCCGGCGTGCCGGCTGCTACCACGCGGCCGCCGCCGTCGCCGCCCTCGGGGCCCAGGTCGATGATCCAGTCGGCGCACTTGATCACGTCCAGGTTGTGCTCGATCACCAGCACGGTGTTCCCCGCGTCCACGAACTTCTGCAGCACGTCGATGAGCTTGCTGACGTCGTACATGTGCAGGCCCGTGGTGGGCTCGTCCAGGATGTAGCAGGTGGAGCCCGTGGAGCGCCTGGAGAGCTCCGTGGCCAGCTTCACCCGCTGGGCCTCGCCGCCGGAGAGGGTGGTGGAGCTCTGGCCCAGCTTGATGTAGCCCAGGCCCACGTCCACTAAGGTCTGGACCCGATCCCGCAGCCGGGGCAGGTTCTGGAAGAAGTCCAGGGCCTCGTCGCAGGTCATCTCCAGCACGTCGGCAATGGAGGCCCCCTTGTACTTCACCTCCAGGGTCTCCCGGTTGTAGCGCTTGCCCTGGCAGACGTCGCAGGGCACGTAGATGTCCGGCAGGAAGTGCATTTCGATCTTCACCAGGCCGTCGCCTCCGCAGGCCTCGCAGCGGCCGCCCTTGGTGTTGAAGGAAAAGCGGCCCGGGCCGTAGCCCCGGAGCTTGGCGTCCTGGGTGGAGGCGAAGAGATCCCGGATGTCGTTGAACAGGCCGGTGTAGGTGGCGGGGTTGGAGCGGGGCGTCCGGCCGATGGGGCTTTGGTCGATGCAGATCACCTTGTCCAGATGCTCGATGCCCTCGAAGCGCTCGTGCTTTCCCGCCCGGATCCGGGCGTGGTTCAGACTGCCCGCCAGCTTTTTGTGGATGATCTCGTTCACCAGGGAGGACTTGCCGGAGCCGGAGACGCCGGTGACGCAGCAGAGGGTCCCCAGGGGAACGCGAACGTCGATGTTTTGCAGGTTGTTCTCCGCGCAGCCATATACCCGGAGGCTTTTGCCGCTGCCGGGGCGGCGGGCTGCGGGGACGGGGATGGTCTTCTGCCCCGAGAGATACTGGCCCGTGACGGAGCGGGGCTCCGCCTCCAGGTCCGCGATGGAGCCCTGGGCCACGATCTCACCCCCGTGGATCCCCGCGCCGGGGCCCACGTCCACCACGTAGTCCGCGGCCCGCATGGTGTCCTCGTCGTGCTCCACCACGATCAGGGTGTTGCCGATGTCCCGCAGCCGCTTCAGGGTCTCCAGCAGCTTGTCGTTGTCCCGCTGGTGCAGGCCGATGGAGGGCTCGTCCAGGATGTACAGCACCCCCATCAGAGAGGAGCCGATCTGGGTGGCCAGGCGGATGCGCTGGCTCTCGCCCCCGGAGAGGGTGGCGGCGGCCCGGGAGAGGGTCAGATACTGCAATCCCACGCTGCGCAGGAAGCCCAGCCGGGCCTTGATCTCCCGCAAAATGGGGGCGGCGATCATGGTCTCGGTGGGGGGCAGCTCCAGGCCCTCCATGAAGTCCAGGGCCTTGGTGACGGGGAGCTCGCAGTAGTCCATGATCTTCATGCCCCCCACGGTGACGGCCCGGGAGATGGGGGAAAGCCGCTTGCCGCCGCATTCGGGGCAGGGGGAGCTGGACATGCACTCCTCCAGCTCCTTGCGCATGGAATCGGACTGGGTCTCCCTGTAGCGCCGCTCCAGGCTGGGGACGATGCCCTCGAAGGCCTGCTCCAGGGTGCCCCTGCCGTTGGCCCGCTCGTAGTAGAGCTTCAGCTTCTCTCCCTTAGTGCCGTAGAGAATGGCGTCCAGGGCGGTCTTGGGGAGCTTCTCCACCGGATCCGTCAGCTTGAAGTGGTAGCGCTCGGCCATGGCGTCGAAGTACATCTTGGCGATGGAGTCGTTTTTCACGTTGCCCCAGCCGCTGGCCTGGATGGCCCCGTCCAGGATGGACAGGGAGCGGTTGGGGATGATCAGCTCCGGGTCCACCTTCAGCTGGAAGCCCAGGCCCGCGCAGTGGGGGCAGGCCCCGTAGGGGTTGTTGAAGGAGAACATCCGGGGGCTCAGCTCCGGCATGGAGACGCCGCAGTCCTCGCAGGCGTAGTTCAGGGAGAAGGGCAGCTCCTCCTGGGTGTCCATCCGCTGGATCAGCGCCAGGCCGCCGCCGTGGGCGGTGGCGGTCTCCAGGGAGTCCGTCAGTCGCCGGGTGATGTCCCCCCGGAGGATCAGCCGGTCCACCAGCAGCTCGACGTTGTGCTTTTTGTTCTTCTCCAGGCTGATCTCCTCGCTGAGATCGTAGAGATTGCCGTCCACCCGCACCCGGGCGAAGCCCGCCTTCCGGGCGTCGGAGAAGACCTTCTGGTGCTCGCCCTTCTTGCCCCGGACCACCGGGGAGAGCACCTGGAAGCGGGTGCCCTCGGGGAGCTTTTGCACCTTGTCCACGATCTGGTCGATGGTCTGCCTGCGGATCTCCTTGCCGCAGTTGGGGCAGTGGGGCACGCCGGTGCGGGCCCAGAGCAGGCGCAGATAGTCGTAGATCTCCGTGACAGTGCCCACGGTGGAGCGGGGGTTCTTGGAGGTGGTCTTCTGGTCGATGGAGATGGCGGGAGACAGGCCGTCGATGGCGTCCACGTCGGGCTTGTCCATCTGGCCCAGGAACATCCGGGCGTAGGAGGACAGGGACTCCACGTAGCGCCGCTGACCCTCGGCGTAGATGGTGTCAAAGGCCAGAGAGGACTTGCCGGAGCCGGAGAGCCCCGTGAACACCACAAATTTGTCCCGGGGGATGGTCAGATCCACGTTCTTCAGATTGTTGGCCCGGGCGCCCCGGACCACGATGTTTTCATTCATGTTCAATCACCGTATTATCTCCGCGTTTGTATAGTATCGTACCGTATATTATACCAGAGAATGTAAAAATAAGCAACAGGAAAATCGGGATCAGGGATCAGGGATCAGGGTTTGTAGGGGGCGGCGCCCTCGACGCCCCGCGTTCTCCTGTAGGGGCGGTCATCGGCCGCCCGCCCGAGGCAACAGGGCAGGGATCAAGGATCAGGGATCAAGGATCAGGGGACGGGGGATGCGGATTTCTCGCTGCGCTCGAAATGACAAATCGGGGGATGCGGCGACGCGAAGCTAGGGCCGCGGCCAGTGTGCGCACCGGCCTCGCAATGACACGCCTGTAGGGGCGGTCATTGGCCGCCCGCCGTACCCCGCACGCACCCGCCTGTAGGGACGGCTCTCAGCCGGCCGCGTTCCTGCGGCGGACACAGGAAAACGCCGGCCCCGTGTAATGTGTAATGTAATGAAACGTAATAACACTTTCTTCAAACTATTATGAGATACGCCACAATACTTTTCAAAACTTCATTACTACATTACAATTACTACATTACAATTACTACATTTCAAGTAAGGAGTATTCTATAATCGTGTATTTAATAACATAGAGTTCAAAAAGCAACAGGCAGCAGGAGCGCAAACGCTCCTGCTGCCTGTTGTCTTGTCGGTGCGGGGGAAGGCGCCTGGAAAAGGAATCGGTAATAAGGAATAAGAAATAAGTTGCCGACAATAAGGCCTGTTCCTTATTTCTTTGCTCCGGGTGGGGTGCATGTGGCGGTCAATGACCGCCGCTACGGCGGGGTGCGGGGTACGGCGGGCGGTCAATGACCGCCCCTACGGGCGGGTCTGATGCCTGATGCCTGATCCCTGATGCCTATTCCCTGATCCTTGATCCCTGATCCCTGATCCCTGATCCTTGATCCCTGAATCCTACTTCTTCTCCACCAGGTCGCTGATGCCGTCGTGGTCGTGGTCGATGGTGTGGCCCATCTCCTCCCGGACGCTGACGCCCCGGGCGATTTTCTGCTTCTCCACCAGGTCGGAGAGCATTTCCTTCACCTTGCGGGCGTCCCGGATGCGCTTGATGTCAAACTCCGGGCTGCTCTTGTCGCCGGAGCAGCAGTGGATGGTGCCCACCCGGTCGAGCCGGTCCCGCAGACTGCGGGTCAGAGACATATCGAAAATGCGGTAGAGGCGGATCTCATCCTCGGTCTGCCTGAACAGGCCCTTGACGATCAGGAGCTTTTCATCGGTCAGGATGTACTTGGTGAAGGACCAGGGCAGGCCGAACAGGGTGTGCTTGCGGTCGGACCATACGGTATTGCTGGGCAGCTTCATACTTGATTCCTCACTTTCTGTTATCCGGCGGACAAGCAAGGCTTGTCCCTACATCAAATTCGGCAGGCAGTCGATTATTCGACGGTGACGGATTTTGCCAGGTTGCGGGGCTTATCTACGTCGCAGTCCCGGAGCAGGGCGATGTAGTAGGCGAAGGTTTGCAGGGGGATGATGGTCAGACTGGGCTGCAGCAGGGGGTGGGTGACGGGGACGGTGATGACGGAGGGCACGGTCTTCCGGATCTCGGCGGCGTGCTTCTCGGTGGTGACGCCGAAGACGTCGGCGCCCCGGGCCCGGACCTCCTTGACGTTGGACATGGTCTTGTCAAAGAGATTGTCCACGGTAGCCACGGCCACCACCAAGGTTCCCTCCTCGATGAGGGAGATGGGGCCGTGCTTCAGCTCGCCGGCGGGGTAGGCCTCGGAGTGGATGTAGGCAATCTCCTTGAGCTTCAGGCTGCCCTCCAGGCAGATGGCGCTGTCCACGTTGCGGCCGATGAAGAAGGCGTCGTGGACCTTGAAATACTGCTCGGCGTAGTAGCGGATCTTGGCGATGTTGTCGTTGGTGAGGCAGAGGGCGATTTTCTGGTCCAGCTTCATCAGCTCGCACACCAACGCGTCGTACTCCTCCCGTCCGATGGTTCCCAGCAGGTCCGCAATGTACAGGGCGATGAGATAGATCACGGAGAGCTGGGTGGAGAAGGCCTTGGTGGTGGCCACGGCGATTTCGGGACCGGCCCAGGTGTAGATCACGTCGTCGGCCTCCTTGGCGATGGCGGAGCCCACCACGTTGACGATGGCCAGGGTCCGGGCCCCCTGCCGCTTGGCCTCCATCAGGGCGGCCTTGGTGTCGGCGGTCTCGCCGGACTGGGAGATGATCAGCACCAGGGTGTCCTTGCCCAGCACCGGCTCGGAATAGCGGAACTCCGAGGCCAGGATGGGCTCCACGGGGATGCGGCAGGTCTTTTCCAGGATGTGCTTGCCCAGGCAGCCCACGTAATAGGAGGAGCCGCAGGCCACGATGTAGATGCGCTTGAGCTCCTCCAGGTACTCCTTGGAGAGGGTGATGTCGTCCAGCACCACCCGGCCGTCCCGGATCCGGGGGGAGAGGGTGCCCTTGACGGCCTTGGGCTGCTCGTGGATCTCCTTGATCATGAAGTGATCGTAGCCGCACTTCTCAGCGGCGGAGATGTCCCAGTCGATGAGCTCGGGGGTCTTTTCCACGGGATCGTAGAAGGCGTCGTAGAAGCGGGCCGTGTCCTTGGTGAAAATCACGGTGTCGCCGTCCTGGAGGTAGACCACCTTGCGGGTGTACTTGAGAATGGCGGGCACGTCGGAGGCGATGAAGTTCTCCCCCTCCCCGAAGCCGAAGATCAGAGGAGAGTCCTTCTTCACGGCGATCATGGTGCCGGGGTGGTCCTGGCAGAGGATGCCCAGGGCATAGCTGCCCTCCAGCTGGCCCACGGCCCGGCGCACGGCCCGGGGGAAGTCCTGGAGCTTGTCGTAGTAGTATTCGATGAGGTTGGCTACCACCTCGGTGTCAGTCTCGGACTGGAAGTGCTTGCCCTTGCGGACCAGATCCTCCTTGAGCCGGAGGTAGTTTTCGATGATGCCGTTGTGTACCACGGCAATCTTCCCGGCGTCCGCGATATGGGGATGGCTGTTGACGTCGGAGGGGGCCCCGTGGGTGGCCCAGCGGGTATGGCCGATGCCGAAGGTGCCCTTGATGGCCTCGCCGCCGTTGATGAGGCCGCTGAGATTGGCCAGGCGGCCCTTGGACTTGGCCACCTTCAGCTCGCCCTCGGACATGACGCAGACGCCCGCGGAGTCATAGCCGCGATATTCCAGCTTGGACAGGCCGTCCAGCAAAATGGGGGCTGCCTGACGGCTGCCAAGATAACCTACGATTCCACACATAATACTGTGACCTCCTGTGGGTTTTGTGCTATTGATTATAGCACATACTTTTTGAAATTACAATGAATAGTTGAAAATTGAAAGTTGAAAGTTGAAAATGAATGTATTTTCCAATTCGCAGAATTGGAAAATTCCGAAACTTTCAACTGTCAATTTTCAACTTTCAACTTCATCCTCGAACCGGAAAACCGGCTGCAAAGGAAGCATCAAGGGCTGAAGAGAGGCAAGAGATTCCAGCTCACACAGCCGGACGGGGTTCGCGCCCAGGGTGATGAGTTGGGCGCAGCCGGGGCCTCCCTCCTCGTTGACGAAGAGGGGGCTCCAGCCCCGGCGCAGGTTCTCCTCGGAGCCGGACCAGGTTCCCCCCGTCAGCCGGGACTGGGCCGCCAGGGTCTTCTCCCCCAGGGCGTGGATCATCCGGTTCCGGTCCAGGGCCCGGTAGGGGGCGAAGGGCAGGCTCCAGCCGTCCCGGCAGAGGTACAAGACCCCCTCGCCTTCCGGCTTATGCTCCGCCAGACTGTCGGGCAGCACCGCCAGCACCGCCCCGCCCGCCGCCAGGCAGGCCTCCTGGGCGCATTGATCCGCCCCCCGGGCGTTGCCGGAGATCAGGACATAGCCCTCCCGGGCCGCCAGCTCTCCCACCCGTCGGGCGAAGGCCCGGCCCGAGGCCGTCAGCTCCCGGCTGCCCACCAGGGCCACGGCGGGCCTTTGAAGCAGGGAGGAATCGCCCCGGCAGAACAGGACCGTGGGGCGTCCTGCCCCAGGACCCGAAGCCGGGCGGGATAGAGCGGGGAAACGCGGGTCACGGGGCTGACATCCAGCTCCCGCCCCACCCGCAAATAGGCGTCCAGAGCGGCCTCCCGGTCCAGCAGGGCGGCGACCCGGCGGGCAAAGCTCGCCTCCAGCCCCAGGGCCCGCAGGTCCGCCTCCTCCAGGGTCCGCTCCGCCGGGGCTTCCCCCTCCGGGCGGGCCAGCACATGGACCCGGAGCCGCCGGAACTGGGCCGGGGTCAGGGGCTTTTGGCCGTCGCCCAGGTCGGCGCAGAGCAGGAGCATGGCCCGCTCCCGGGGGTTCATCTGCGGCGGCGGGAGACCGGGGCGGCCTGCCGCCGTTCCACGGGCACAAAGCCCGTCTCGGTGATCTGCATGGGCTGCACGCTGAAGCGGCAGTATTTGGCGATTTCATCCAGCTTGGCCTGCTCCGGGAAGGAGCCGATGATGGTCCAGCTGACGCCCTTCTTCTTGGCCCGGCCCGTGCGGCCGATGCGGTGGACGTAGTAGTCGTTCTCCTGGGGCACGTCGTAGTTCACCACGCAGTCCACGTCGTCCACGTCGATGCCCCGGGAGGCCACGTCGGTGGCAATCAGCACCGGCAGCTTGCCCTTGCGGAAGGACTTCATGGTGCGCTCCCGCTGGGCCTGGGGAATGTCCCCGTGGATGCAGTCCGCGTCCACCCCCACCCGGCGCAGATCGTCGGACAGGCGCTGGCACATGACCTTGGTATTGCAGAAGACGATGACCCGCTCAAAGCCCCCCAGATAGAGGATCCAGCGCAGGGCGTTGAGCTTTTCCAGGGCCGGGACCGTGACGGAATACTGGTCGATGTCCGGCTTCTCCTCGGAGACGGGCTTGACGGTGATCTCCACCTCGTCGCGCTGGTACATCCAGGAGACCGTCATGACCTCCTGGGACATGGTGGCGGAGAAGAGCCCCAGGTTCTTCCGGTTCTTCACCTTCTCCACGATGCCGGTGACGTCCTTGAAGAAGCCCATGTCCAGCATCCGGTCAGCCTCGTCGAGGATCACGGTCTTCACCCCGTCCAGGCGGATGGCGTGGCGCTTGTAGTGGTCCATCAGACGGCCCGGGGTGGCCACCACGATCTGGGGCTTCTTCTTCAGCTGCTCAAACTGGGGCTCCAGCTTCTGGCCGCCATAGAGCACGGCCACCCGGATATTGTCGTACTCCGTCAGCAGGCTGCGCAGCTCGTCTCCGATCTGCAGGGCCAGCTCCCGGGTGGGGGCCAGGATCAGCCCCTGCACCGCCTGGTCCTCGGGGTCGATGTGGGCAATCATGGGGATGCCGAAGGCAAAGGTCTTGCCGGTGCCGGTGGGGGCCTTGGCGATGACGTCCTTCCATTCCATCAGCGGGGGAATGGCCTCCGCCTGGACCCGGGTGGGGCAGTCCAGCCCCTTCTTCTCCAGGGCCAGCTTGATCTTCTCGGGAATGTCCATCTCCCGGAAGCTGTGTTCTTCGTAATTCAGTTCGTTCACAGTGTCGTTCATAGCGCTTTCCTTTTTGTTTTATTGGATGGATCCATATTTCTAAATATTTTACCATAGATCGGGAATATTTTCAAGTAGCAGAAATTGTATTGCTTTTTCCGTTATATAGTGCTATAATAACTTGAAAATCGGCAAAAACCACAAGTTATTGCGAGGGATTCGTCTATGAGCTTTTCCAGTATACCCTTCCTCTGCTTCCTGGCGGCCTTCCTGGTGCTCTACGCCTTTTGTCCGGCGCGGTACCGGAGCTGGCTCCTGCTGGCGGGCAGCATACTCTTTGTGGTCCTGGGCTCCGTCAAGGCCGCCCTGTGGGCCCTGCTCTTCACGGTCGTGAACTATTTTCTGGGCATCTTCATCCAGCGCACCCGGCAGCCCAAGGCCCTCATGGCCATGGCGGTGGCCATCAACGCCATGGCCCTCGTCACCTTCAAGCTGCTGAACGTGGGCGTGCTGGGCATGAGCTACTACCTCTTCTCCTTCATCGCCTATCTGGTGGAGGTCTACCGGGGCACCGTGGAGGCGGAGCTGGATCCCCTGCGCTTCGCCGCCTTCGGCTTCCTCTTCCCCAAGTTCACCATGGGCCCCATCACCCGCTACAGCGAGCTGGGGGGCCAGCTGGACAAGGCCCGGCTCACAGCCGCCGGGATCCAGAAGGGCCTGGAGGACTTCACCCTGGGCTTCATTCTCAAGCTGCTGGTGGCGGACAAGCTGGGGGTCTTCTTCGGAGACGGCTTCTACGCCCTGAAAACCGTGGGATATGAGGCCATTTCCACCAAGCTGGCCTGGCTGGGAGCCGTGGTCACCAGCCTGCACATCTATATCGAGTGGATCTCCTATATGTATATGGCCCTGGGCATCGCCCGGATGCTGGGCTTCAAGCTGCCGGAGAACTTCAACTTCCCCTATATCGCCCGGACCGTGGGGGACTACTACCGGCGCTGGCACATGACCCTGACCCGCTGGTTCAAGGATTTCATCTATATCCCCCTGGGGGGCAGCCGCCGGGGCCTGGCCCGGACCATTGTGAACGTCCTCTTTGTGTGGCTGCTGACCTCCCTCTGGCACGGCAGCAGCCTGGCCTCCAACTATCTGATCTGGGGCATGAGCATCGGCGTGATGATCGTCCTGGAGCGGCTGTGGCGGACCTTCGTGGCCGAGCGCTTCCGGATCGGAGAACGGCTGGGGACCGAAGGCGCCCTGGGCAAGCTCTGGAGGCTCCTGGTCTCGGTGCTGGCCCATATCTGGGTGGTGATCCCCATGATTCTGAGCTGGGTGGTCTTCACCATCCGGGATCTGGATCAGCTGGGCGTCTATTTCAGCCGCCTCTTCCCCGCCGCCGGAGCCTCCGCCGGGGCGGATCCCGCGGACTTCGCCAAGAACTGGGCCCTGGTGGGACCCGCCGTCATCGTGGGCGTGATTTTCTGCTTCCCCGTGGTGGACCGGCTGATCCGCCTGCTCAAGCGCAGCAAGGCCGGCTCCTGGATCGTCTCCGCCCTGCTGGCGGGGCTGTTCTGGTACGCCGTCTACGTGCTGGTGCAAAACGGCAGCGACCCCATGGGCTACGCCGCATTCTGATAAACGCATAGGAGAACGCTATGAACGAGAGAAATACCAATTCCCAGCGTCCCGCGGCCCGGAGCCGCAGGGCCCCCCAGGGCGGCGCCGCCCTCCTCTCCAGGGCTCCCATTCTGACCCTGGTGCTCCTTTTCGGACTCTTCTTCCTGCTGATGATGGCGGTGAAGGGCTGCGCCTCCCAGGGCGACAGCGAGGGCAGCCAGGTCCCCGACCCGGCTCAGACCCAGCAGAGCACCCTCCAGACGGACAGTCTCCCCGCCGGCGAGACCCAGAGCACCGAGGCCCCCGTGATCAGCTCCGAGCCCGTCACCACGGAGCCCGTCACCTCCGTCCCCACCACCACCCCGGTGCCCACCACCACAGAGCCTCCCGGACCCACCATGATGACGGTGGACGACCGCTACTTTGACGACGCCCTCTTCCTGGGCGACTCCCGCACCGACGGGCTCTTCCTCTACAGCACCCCCGGCGACTGCAAGCACTATCCCTTCCCCGCCACCTCTCTGACCATCTTCAAGTGCATGGACGCCGAGGACGAGGAGCATCGCTACGGCTATTCCAGCACCCGGGAGCTGCTGAAGGGGGAGAAGTTCGGCAAGATCTATCTGATGTTCGGCATCAACGAGTGCGGCTACGACACCGCCGTCTTTGCCGACAAGTACAGGGAGGTTGTGGAGGAGATCCGCAGCCTGCAGCCCGACGCGCTGATCTATATCCAGAGCATCTGCTACGTGACCCAGAACCACGAGGCCAAGTACCCGGTCTTCGCCAGCTCCAACATCAAGGAGAAGAACGAGGCCATCAAGCAGCTGGCCAACGATGTGGACATCTTCTACCTGGAGGTCAACGACGCCCTCAACGACGGCACCGACCACCTGCCCTCCGACTACACCGGCGACGGCGCCCACCTGAAGGCCAACTGCTACCGCTACTGGCACGACTACCTGCTGCAGCACGCCTACGTGGACGCCCAGCACCCCTGGGCCCCCGAGGCCGGCGGCACGGAGACCACGGCCCCCGAGACCGGCGGCACGGAGACCGCGGCCCCCTGAGGGAAGCGAGGGGCAGGCAATAAGGAATAAGTAATAAGTAATAAGTAAAATCATTTGTTTTCGCATACTTTTTCCGGTTTCGGGCAAGATAGGGCCGGGAGGGATGAAGAATGTCGAAAAAGAAACGCTTTGTCAGCCCGGAGCTGCCCCAGACCGAGGGCACTCCGGAGATCCCCAACTACGTGATCCCCACCACGGACCTGGAATACCGGCAGATCGTGGCGCAGACGGAAGCCCCGGCTGCGGATTGCGGGGAGGATCGCCGCCCTCCGGCGGGACGCTGAGGCAAGGCCCCCGCAAGGAAAGAGGGGCTGTAAAAAAAGTCCCATAACGAAAAATGAGAAGTCGTGAAAAGCGGCTTCTCATTTTTTGTTATGAAAAGAGATGGCTGCCCCCTTTCGGAAGCAGCCAAATGGTGGTATAATGTAACTGCTATGAAACTTCATATCACCGGTGATCATTATACACCAATCCAGTTGAAAATGCCACTGGAAATTGAAAGAATTATTGAAGCAAATGATCCGGTATATACGTTTCATGAGGTAATGAGCCATATCGACCTAAACAAATATTCTGCTTGCGAGGAGAGCAGGACAGGTCGGCCAAAGTATGACCGCATCAAGCTCATGAAAGTTATACTGTTTGCCTTTATGGAGCACGGGTATATCTCGGCCAGAGAAATACAGAAGCTTTGCAGAACAGACATACGGTTTCTTTGGCTGCTGGATGGGACGCCGGCGCCGAGTCACATGACGATTGCAAATTTCATCAAAAAGCA
This sequence comes from Clostridia bacterium, assembly GCA_017519405.1. Classification (GTDB taxonomy): domain Bacteria; phylum Bacillota; class Clostridia; order Christensenellales; family Aristaeellaceae; genus RUG11272. The sequence goes on along the minus strand of JAFWSH010000012.1, from coordinate 1,439 downwards.
CATGAAAGAAATCATTCGGTTGCTTTTCATGGATATAAACCGGTACATATTCGAGAAGGGAACCGTAGATCTGAACCACCTCTACATTGATGGCAGCAAAATCATCGCCAATGCCAATCGTTACAGTTGGGTATGGAAAAAGAGTTGCATCACAAACAGGGATAAGACATTCTTAAAGATCACAGAGATACTCAACGAGATGAACGCTGGATTGGAAACGCAGGGCGTGAAGCTCGGAACCAGAAGCGCGTATGCCATAGAGTATGTGGAGCTGCTGCTGGAAAAATATATCTCTCTTGTCGCGCTGGACCCGGAGAAGGTGATCCGGGGCCATGGGCACCATAAGTCGAATGAGCAAAGGCTGTATGACCGTCTCAAAGAGTGCCTGGATCGTCTAAAGAAATACGCAAAGCTCATACAAATCTGCGGCGAGGAGCGGAACAGCTTCTCCAAGACAGATCATGGAGCGAGCTTCATGCGGATTAAGCGGGACTATATGGGAAACGACCAACTGCTTCCGGCATACAACTTACAGTTAGGCATCTGTGACGAATACATTGCCGTGTACGATGTAAAACAGTTTGCATCTGACATGGAGTGCTTTCAACCGCTCATGGAACGGTTTTTCTCACAGTACGAGAGATATCCGGAGTACCCGGTGGCGGATGCAGGCTATGGCAGCTATAACAACTACCTGTACTGTGAGGAACACAGGATACAGAAGTTCATGAAGTTTCCCACCTTTGAGAAAGAAACAAAGGACGCCGTCTACCGGGATAATCCATTCCGAGCCGTCAACTTTGCAATTGACGAGGACGGAGACATGATCTGTCCGAACGGGAAGAAGTTCCGCTTCTGCGGGAAGCGAGCAGTAAAAGGGAATCAATACGGCCGCGAAGAAGAAATTTTTCAGTGTGAGGACTGCACAGGTTGTCCTTACAGGGAGAAGTGCTGCAAGGGCGAGGGGAACCGTACGGTTCGGGTAAACGTAGAGCTGACGAAGTTTCACGAGGAAGTCCTTGGCAATCTGAATTGCATCCACGGAGCCTTGCTGCGAATGAACCGGAGCATCCAGGCAGAGGGATCCTTTGGCGGAATAAAGTGGAACCGTTCCTACACCAGGGCTCGCAGAAGGGGATTAGACGGTCTGCTTTTGGAGATTGGCTTGATTTCCTGCGGTTTTAATCTCCATAAGTATCACTTGCGAAAACAAAAGGCGAGAAAATCCGCCTGAGTAAAACAGAAAAGTTATCCACAGAGAGACCGGCAGCAACCGCAAAAACGCTTCCGGTTTGGTTTCTTGTGCGTAAGATATTCACACACCGTCCGTTTTGCGGTCACCGCAGTACTTTTCGGAGCCGAGTATGGAAAAAGAGAACAAGATCTCGCCGCTCTGACGAGACCTTGTTCTTTTTCATGGCTGTTTATTTACAGCCCCT
>JAFWSH010000037.1 GCA_017519405.1 Clostridia bacterium | reverse complement strand
GGCGTGGGCAAGACCGCCGTGGTGGAGGGCCTGGCCCTGCGGATCGTCCGTGGGGACGTGCCCGACAGCCTGAAGGACAAGACCATCTTCTCCCTGGACATGGGCTCCCTCATCGCCGGCGCCAAGTTCCGGGGCGAGTTTGAGGAGCGGCTGAAGGCCGTGTTGGCGGAGATCAAAAAGAGCGAGGGCCGCATCCTGCTGTTCATCGACGAGCTGCACACCATCGTGGGGGCGGGCAAGGCGGAGGGCGCCATGGACGCCGGAAACCTGCTCAAGCCCATGCTGGCCCGGGGCGAGCTCCACTGCATCGGCGCCACCACCCTGAACGAATACCGCAAGTACATCGAGAAGGACGCGGCCCTGGAGCGGCGTTTCCAGCCCGTCATGGTGGAGGAGCCCACAGTGGAGGACACCATCGCCATCCTCCGGGGCCTGAAGGAGCGCTATGAGGTCTTCCACGGCGTGAAGATCCAGGACAGCGCCCTCATCGCCGCCGCCACCCTCTCCAACCGCTACATCACCGACCGCTTCCTGCCGGACAAGGCCATCGACCTGGTGGACGAGGCCTGCGCCATGATCCGCACGGAGATCGACTCCATGCCCACCGAACTGGACGACGTCCGCCGCCGCATCATGCAGCTGGAGATCGAGGAGGCCGCCCTGAAGCGGGACGAGGACGAGCTCTCCCAGGGCCGCCTGGCGGAGGTCCAGGAGCAGCTGGCCCGGGAGCGGGAGACCTTTGAGGCCATGAAGGCCCGCTGGGAGGCGGAGAAGGACGCCATCGGCCGCGTGTCCCGCCTCCGGGAGCAGATCGAGGCCACCCGCGCCGAGATGGAGAAGGCGGAGCGCACCTACGACCTGAACCGCGCCGCCGAGCTCAAGTACGGCGAGCTGCCCAAGCTGGAGAAGGAGCTGCAGGAGACCGAGCAGCTGGCGGAGCAGCGGGCCAAGGGGGAGAGCCTGCTCCACGACCGGGTCACCGACGACGAGATCGCCCGGATTGTGGCCCGCTGGACGGGCATCCCCGTGACCAAGCTCCTGGAGAGCGAGCGGGAGAAGCTCCTCCACCTGGAGGACACCCTCCATGAGCGGGTGATCGGCCAGGACGAGGCCGTGCGCCGGGTGAGCGAGGCCATCCTCCGCAGCCGTGCCGGCATCCAGGACCCCAACCGGCCCCTGGGCTCCTTCCTCTTCCTGGGCCCCACCGGCGTGGGCAAGACGGAGCTGGCCAAGGCCCTGGCCCAGGCCCTCTTCGACGACGAGAAGAACCTGATCCGCATCGACATGTCCGAGTACATGGAGAAGTTCAGCGTCAGCCGGCTCATCGGCGCGCCTCCCGGATATGTGGGCTATGACGAGGGCGGCCAGCTCACCGAGGCCGTGCGCCGCCATCCCTACGCCGTGGTGCTCTTCGACGAGGTGGAGAAGGCCCACCCGGACGTGTTCAACGTCCTGCTCCAGGTGCTGGACGACGGCCGGATCACCGACAGCCAGGGCCGCACCGTGGACTTCAAGAACACCATTCTCATCATGACCAGCAACCTGGGCTCCAACTACATCCTGGAGGGCATCGAGAACGGGGAGATCTCCCCCGCCGCTATGGAGCAGGTGAACCGCCTGCTGAAGCAGCAGTTCCGCCCGGAGTTCCTCAACCGCATCGACGAGATCGTCTGCTACAAGCCCCTGGACAAGGAGCAGATCACCCGGATCGTGGGGCTGATGATGAAGGGCCTCAACGCCCGCCTGGCGGACCGCCGCCTGAAGGTCACCCTCACCGATGCCGCCCTGCAGCACGTCATCGACGCCGGCTACGACCCCGTCTACGGCGCCCGTCCCCTGAAGCGCTACCTCCAGTCCCATGTGGAGACCCTGGTGGCCCGCCGCATCGTGGCCGGAGACATCCGCCCCGGGGAGGAGATCACCGTGGACGCGGGCGAGAACGGGCTTTTCATCCGCTGATCCATCCGAATTTCACCCCAGCCGGTCTGACCTCGCGGCCAGGCCGGCTTTTGCGTGCCGTTCATCCGCGTGAAACCGCTCTGTTCGCCTTGATTCCCACGCCGGAATCCGCTATCATCTCCCTGTGACCACGCGACACGGAAGGAGCCGAAGCGCATGCACAGCATCACCCGGGAACAGGCCAGACAGTTCATCCTCCTCCGGCAGGGGCTGCTGGGCCCTCACCGCTTCATCGGCAAGGAGGGGGCTTATCAGTACGTCCGCCAGGCGGGCTGCATCCAGTTCGACCCGGTGGACGTCTGCGGCAGGAACGCCGAACTGACCCTGCAGTCCCGGGTGAAGGGCTTCCGCAAGCGCACGCTGGAAGACCTGCTCTACCGGGACCGCCTGCTGGTGGACTACCCGGACAAGGAACTGTCCATCTGGCCCCGGGAGGACTGGCCGTATTTCGCCGGCTACCGGGAGATGAGCCGGGGACATGGCCGGGGCTTCGCCGGGATCCCCGAGCTGGAGGAGCGGGCCATCGCCTGGATCCGGCAGAACGGGCCTGTCAGCAGCGACACCCTCCCCATCGAGGGCACCGTCTACTGGCACTCCTCCATGCACTGGAGCGGCCGCTGGCACCAGGAATCCCCGGCAGCCCGATCCGTCCTGGAGCAGCTCTACACCGACGGCACCCTGCTGATCCACCACAAGAGCGGCTCCCGGAAGTTCTACGACCTGGCGGAGCGGTATTTCCCGCCGGAGCTGCTGCATGCCCCGAACCCCTGCCCCAGCGGGGAGGCGTTCCTGGACTGGCGTGTCATGCGGCGGATCGGGGCCGTCGGGCTCCTCTGGAACCGCCCTTCCGACGCCTGGCTGGGCATCGGCATGAGCCCGGCGCAGCGCGGTGAGGCCTTCACCCGTCTGGAGGAGCGCGGGGCCATCGCGCCTGTCCAGGTAGAGGGGATCCGCGCTCCCCTGTACCTGCAGGCCGCCGATCTCCCCCTGCTGGAGGAGGTCACCGCCGGCCGGGCGGATACCCGGCCCCGGCTGGAGTTCCTGGCCCCCCTTGACCCCATGCTCTGGGACCGGAAGCTGGTCGAAGCCCTCTGGGACTTCCGCTACTCCTGGGAGATCTACACCCCCGCCGTCAAGCGGAAGTTCGGCTATTATGTGCTCCCCATGCTGTACGGGGACCGTTTCATCGGGCGCATCGAGCCCAGGGCGGACCGGAAGGCCGGTGTCCTCTCCGTCACCGGCCTCTGGTTCGAGGACGGGATCCGCCCCACAAAGAAGCTCACCGCCCGGATCGACCGGGCCGTCCGCCACCTGGCGGCGTTCAACGGCTGCACCCCGGCGCAGGGCGAGGACACGGACGCCCCGTGACCCAGCGGCTCCCCGTCTTCAGGGCAAAGGAAAAACGGCGCATGCGCGCCGTTTTCCTTTGGCTGCCGGGGATCAGTCGGTGTACTTCTCCCGGCGGGTGTAGTGGGTGTGGAGCAGCTCGTGGGCCAGATGGCTGCCGGGCTTGTCCAGATAGTCCGCGTAGAGGGCCTGGATCTCGGGGTTGACATGGCTGCGGCGCAGGGCCTTGGCCGCGTCCTCCTTGTACAGGGCGCTGGCGCGGACCGCACGCACATCCACGGCAGCCCGGGTGTCGCTGTCCACGATGGGCTGGCCGCCGCCGTTGACGCAGCCGCCGGGGCAGGCCATGACCTCGATGAAGGTGTACTTCTTCTCGCCGGCACGGACCGCGTCCAGCACCTCAGCCGCCTTGCCGGTGGAGGAGCAGACCGCAACGGAGACATCCAGGTCGCCGATCTTCACGGTGGCTTCCTTGATGCCCTCGGTGCCGCGGACGGGCTTGAAGTCCACGGGCTCCAGGGGCTTGCCGGTGAGGGTCTCGTAGGCGGTCCGCAGGGCCGCCTCCATCACGCCGCCGGTGGCGCCGAAGATGACGCCCGCGCCGGTGGACTCGCCCATCAGGCTGTCGAACTCCCCGTCGGGCAGGGCGTTGAAGTTGATGCCGGCTTCCTTGATCATCCGGGCCAGCTCCCGGGTGGTGATGACGATGTCCACGTCCGCCATGCCGTCGTGGCCCAGCTCGGGACGGGCGGCCTCAAACTTCTTGGCGGTGCAGGGCATCACGGAGACCACCACGATGTCCTTGGGGTCGATGCCGGCCTTCTTGGCGTAGTAGCTCTTGGCCATGGCGCCCAGCATCTCGTGGGGGCTCTTGCAGCTGGAGAGGTTGGGGATGAAGTCCGGATAGTAGGTCTCGCAGAACTTGATCCAGCCGGGGGAGCAGGAGGTGATCATGGGCAGCACGCCGCCGTTCTGGACGCGCTCCACCAGCTCGTTGGCCTCCTCCACGATGGTCAGGTCGGCGGCGAAGTCGGTGTCGAAGACCTTGTCGAAGCCCAGGCGCCGCAGGGCGCTGGCCATCTTGCCGGTGACAGAGGTGCCCATGGGCAGGCCGAACTCCTCGCCCAGGGCCGCGCGCACGGCGGGAGCGGGCTGCACCACCACGTGCTTGGTGGGATCCGCCAGGGCGGCCCACACCTTCGCGGTGTCGTCCTTCTCATGCAGCGCGCCCACGGGGCAGGCGGTGATGCACTGGCCGCAGTTGATGCAGGCCATGTCGTTGAGCTTCAGGCCCCAGGGGGACTCGATGGCGGTCTTGAAGCCGCGCATCACCGGGCCGATGACGCCCACCTTCTGCACGCTGGCGCAGGCAGCCACGCAGCGGCGGCAGAGGATGCACTTGTTGTTGTCCCGCACGATGGAGGGGGACACGTCGTCGATGGCGTACTTATTGGTCACGCCCGCGAAGGCCTCGCCGTCCTCCACGCCCAGCTCCCGGCACAGGCGCTGCAGCTCGCAGTTCTGGGAGCGCACGCAGGTCAGGCACTTCTTGTCGTGGGCGGAGAGCACCAGCTCCAGCAGGGTCTTGCGGTACTTGCGGATGGCGGGGGTGTTGGTCTTCACCACCATGCCGTCGGTGGCGGGGAGCACGCAGGCGGCCTGCAGGGCGCGGGCGCCGGTGTCCACCACGCACATGCGGCAGGCGCCGATGGCGTTGATGTCCTTGAGATAACACAGGGTGGGGATATGGACGCCGGCCTTGCGGGCGGCCTCGAGGACGGTGGTGCCGGAGGGCACTTCCACGGACACGCCGTCGATGGTCAGGGCGATCATTTTCTCCATGTTCACGTCCTCCTTAATCACTCGCGGCTGATGGCGCCGAAGCGGCACTTCTCCATGCAGGAGCCGCACTTCAGGCACTTCTTGGGATCAATGACATGAGGCTGCTTCACCGTGCCGGAGATGGCCTCGGCGGGGCAGACGCGGGCGCAGGCCGTGCAGCCGCGGCACTTGCTGGGATCGATGCGGTACTGCAGCAGGCTCTTGCAGTGGTGCGCCGGGCAGCGCTTCTCGCGGATGTGGGCCTCATACTCGTCCCGGAAGAAGCGGAGGGTGGAGAGCACGGGGTTGGGGGCCGTCTGGCCCAGGCCGCACAGGGCGGTGGCCTTGATGGTCTCCGCCAGGCGCTGCAGCTTCTCGATGTCGCCTTCCTCGCCCTTGCCCTCGACGATGCGGTCCAGGATCTCCTTCATGCGCTTGGTGCCGATCCGGCAGGGAGCGCACTTGCCGCAGCTCTCGTCCACGATGAAGTCCAGGTAGAACCGGGCGATGTCCACCATGCAGTTGTCCTCGTCCATGACGATCATGCCGCCGGAGCCCATCATGGAGCCCGCCGCGATCAGGTTGTCATAGTCCACGGGGGTGTCCAGCAGGGACTCGGGCAGACAGCCGCCGGAGGGGCCGCCGGTCTGGACAGCCTTGAACTTCTTTCCGTTGGGGCAGCCGCCGCCGATGTCGTAGATGATGGTCCGCAGGGTGGTGCCCATGGGGATCTCCACCAGGCCGGTGTTGTTGATCTTGCCGCCCAGGGCGAACACCTTGGTGCCCTTGGACTTCTCCGTGCCCATGGAGGCATACCACTCGGCGCCGTGGAGGATGATCTGCGCCACGTTGGCGTAGGTCTCCACGTTGTTGAGCATGGTGGGCTTGCCGAAGAGGCCCTTCACCGCCGGGAAGGGAGGCCGGGGCGTGGGCTCGCCGCGCTTGCCCTCGATGGAGTGCATCAGGGCGGTCTCCTCGCCGCACACGAAGGCGCCGGCGCCCAGACGGATGTTCAGGTCAAAGCTGAAGTCCGTGCCGAAGATGTGCTCGCCCAGCAGGCCGTACTCCCGGGCCTGGCCGATGGCGATGGTGAGGCGCTTCACGGCGATGGGGTACTCGGCCCGGACATAGATATAGCCCTGGGACGCGCCGATGGCGTAGCCCGCGATGGCCATGGCCTCGATGATGGCGTGGGGATCGCCCTCCAGGATGGAGCGGTCCATGAACGCGCCGGGGTCGCCCTCGTCCGCGTTGCAGGCCACGTACTTCTGGTCCGCCTGGCTCTGATAGGTGAACTTCCACTTCAGGCCGGTGGGGAAGCCGCCGCCGCCGCGGCCGCGGAGCCCGGACTTGAGGATCTCGTCGATGACTTCCTCCCGGGTCATCTGGGTCAGGGCTTTCTCCAGGGCCCGGTAACCGTCCATGGCCAGGTACTCGTCGATGTTTTCCGGGTCGATGACGCCGCAGTTGCGCAGGGCGATGCGGTGCTGATGCTTGTAGAAGGTGATCTCGTCCAGCTTCTTCTCGGCGTTCTGCTCCCGGGTGGCGTGATCCACATAGACCAGGTGCTCCACCTTGCGGCCCTTGAGCAGGTGCTCGGAGACGATCTCATCCACATCATCGGGCTTCACCCGGCTGTAGAAGGTGCCGTCGGGATAGATGATGACCACGGGGCCGGCCTCGCACAGACCGAAGCAGCCCGTCCGGACCACCTTGACTTCCTTCTCCAGGTGGTTCTCGGCGATCTTCTCATGAAAGCGCTCGATCAGCGTGGCAGACCCGGACGAGGAGCATCCGGTGCCGCCGCAGACCAGCACGTGCGCGCGGAAATTATCCATACTTCATTCCCTCCGTTCCGACTTACTCGGCGGCGCCGATGGTGTACTCGTGCACGGGGCGGCCGTGGATGATGTGATCGTCCACGATGCGCTCCACCATCTCGGGCTTCACGTGCACATAGGTGACCTTTTCCTGTCCGGGGACGATCACGTCCACCATGGGCTCCAGGCGGCACATGCCGATGCAGCCGGTCTGGGAGACGGTGACGTTGTTCAGTTGCCGCTTGGCGATCTCATCCATGAACGCCAGCATCACGGGACGGGCGCCGGCGGCGATGCCGCAGGTGGCCATGCCCACCACCACGCGGGTGGTGCTGCTGTCGTCCTCGGTGCGCAGGTTGATCCTGCTCAGGGTTGCCTTGCGGATGGCTTCGAGTTCGGCCAAAGATTTCATCGCATTATCCCTCCTAATATTGGTTCGATCTCTTCTGTCAGTGACTGCTGCATCCACCGGACCACGTCAGGCTCCGCCAGGGAGACCTCCGGACCCAGCACAGCGCGGACCTGGGCGGTGGAGAAGTCCATCTTCCCCGCCGGGGAGGCGCAGGTCAGGGTGAAGTCCGGCCGGTCCGGGCTGCCCATGATGAGGGTGGCCATGGTCTGGGCCAGGTCCCCCAGTGGCAGGCAGTCGATGGAGGCGGTGTTGAAGGTGGCCGTGAGGGTGGTGCCCACCCCCAGCTGGCTCTCCAGCGCCACACCCCCGCCGGAGGCCATGGCGTTCTGCATGAGCAGCGGAATGCCCAGGCCCACCTTCCGGGTGGTGCGGGTGGTGACGAAGGGGCTGCGGACCCGCTCCAGCAGTTCCGGGCTCATCCCCTTGCCATCGTCCTTCACCGTCATGGTCAGCATCCCGTCCGCCGCCAGCGCGAAGCCGATCTCCACGTGGGCCGCTCCGGCGGTGACGCTGTTCTGCACAATGTCCAGCAGATGCAGGGCGATCTCTCTCATGGCCGATCAAGCCTCTTTGCGGTATTTCTCCAGGATGGCGGGCACCTGGTCGGGGGTCAGGCGGCCGTACACCTCGCTGTCGATGGTCATGACCGGAGCCAGGCCGCAGGCGCCCAGGCAGCGGGTGGCCTGCAGGGTGAACTTGCCGTCCGGAGTGGTGGCGCCCACCGGGATCTCCAGCAGCTCGCTCAGCTTGTCCAGCACACCCTGGCTGCCCTTCACGTAGCAGGCGGTGCCCAGGCAGACGCTGATCACGTGCTCGCCCTTGGGCTGCAGGGAGAACTGGGCGTAGAACGTGGCCACGCCATACACCTCCGCCAGGGTCACGCCCAGGCCTTCGGCGATGATCTTCTGCACATCCTCCGGCACGCAGCCGAAGAGCTCCTGGGCTCCCTGCAGCACGGGCATCAGGGCGCCGGGCCAGTCCTTGTGAGCCTCGATGATCTGCCGAAGCTCCGCGTACTTGCTCTCCATTTCACTCATGGATGACTTCTTCCTCCTCTTCATTTCGTCCTCAGGACAGAATGACAACAGGTTAACAATGTCATTATAATGGAGGTGTACAAAATTAGTCAACGCTAATTCAAGCCTTTTTCACCGGTTTTCAGCCATTTGGAGGCGCGCAGATCTTGCGTTCTTTCTCATCATCTTATATACCGCATCCTGGACGCCCCGGCCCTGCCCGGTCAGACAAAAAGCCCGCGGCGCAACGGCCGCGGACTCAGGGGCTGCAAAGGGCTCAGGAGACGGTGACATCACCGCTTACGCTGCTGGCCTGGATCTTTACCGTCCTGGCTGCGCTGCTGTCCGTGTGGTTCTCGGCGCTGCCGGAGACGGAGCTGAGCTGCACCTCGGCCCCCACGCCGTCGGGGAGTTCCACCTCCACGTCGCCGCTGACGCTCTTGGTGCGGATCTCCTGGATATTCGCATCCCGCGCCTCGATGTCCACGTCGCCGCTGACGCTGTTGGCCTCCAGCTTCAGGAAGGCGCCGGCAATGTCCACATCGCCGCTGGCGCTCTTGCAGAAGATCTTCTCCGCGCTGCCCTCCCAGCTGATGTCCCCGGACATGGTCTCCAGGGACACGGCTTTGCTCTCGCCGCTGACATCGATCTCGCCGCTGGCGCTGTGGACCCGGAGCTCCCCGCTGCAGACGGTGCGCTCCACCGTCACATCGCCGGAGGCCGTGCGGATCTCCAGGCTGCCCGCCCCCACCTTCCGCCACGCCACATCGCCGCTCATGGTGCGGACATTCACGTCGCTGAGCACAGTGGCCTCCGGCAGCTGCAGCCGGATGTCGCAGCCGGCGCTGGTCCACATCTGCACCAGCCGGCCCAGCCAGCCCATGGGGCTGCCGTTGCCGTCATCCATCTTCCGCTGGGTGATCAGCAGGCAGTCCCCCTCCTGGGTGACCCGGATGGAGGGGGCGCCCTCCCCGTCCATCTTGCAGTGGATGGTGCCGTCGGGGCTGGGTTCCACCGTCAGGTCCGCGTCCAGCAGCTCCGCCCGCAGGCCCCGGACGCTCCCCGGGCCATCCTTGGCGAAGCTGTCCATCCGGAAGGGGGATCTGTTTTCCGGCTGCTTTCTCGGGTAGGCGGAGAGCATCTCCTCCATGCCCTTGAGGCTCTCCACCACCTGGCCGATGGCGTCGTCCTCCCCCAGGCCCTGGGCCCGGAGATCCCGGTAGCGCTCCTGGCAGTTGTTCATGACCTCCTCCCGCAGGGCGATGACCTCCTCGCTCTCCTGCAGGTCCTCAAACAGCAGATTCACGATTCTCTCCACGGTGGCGTTCATGCTTCATTCCTCCATCAGCAGTCTGTTCAGCAGTTCCCTGGTCTCCCGCCAGGTTCCGCAGTCCTTCTTCAGCTTCTCCTCCCCCTCCGGGGTCATGCGGTAGTAGCGGCGCCGGGCGCCGCTCTCCTCGTCCCCCCAGCGGGAGCAGATCCAGCCCGCGTTCTCCAGCCGGCGGAAAGCGGTGTAGAGGGTGGCCTCCTTCAGCTCGAAGGCGCCGCCGCTCAGGGCCGTGATCTCCCGGTTGATCCGGTAGCCGTAGCTCTCCCCCTCCGCCAGCCGCCGCAGGATGATGGTGTCCGTGTATCCCCTCAGCAGATCCGATGACAGGCTCATGGTATTTTCCTCCTCTCTCCCGGTTCCGCGGGCGGCTTCATCTCAGCATGAGGGTCAGCCGTTCAAAGAGGCTGTTCGCGTCCGCGACCTCCCGGCTTTCCCTGAACCCGCGATCCCGGCCCTCCGCCAGACCGCGCAGCACGGCGCCGCCGGTGTGCTTCTCCGGGCGATCCGTTCTCTGGCTCATGATCCTCTCCTCCTCCCCTCCGCTTCCGGACGTTTCTCCGGTTGACAGCCCTATATTAACACGAGATACCTCGCCTGTCAAGGTATCTCATCAACTTTTAATCTTTTCCCCCGAGATTGCGCAAGGCGGGAAAAGCTGGTATAATGTAAAGGTCTGTACGCAGCGCGGCAGATGGGAAAACACTTGAGACCGGAGGCACCATGGGCAACTTTGTGGATCGGGCAAAAATCACCTGCAAGGCGGGAGACGGCGGCAACGGCAGCGTCTCCTTCCACCGGGAGAAATTCGTACAGAACGGCGGGCCGGACGGCGGTGACGGCGGCAATGGCGGCAGCATCCTGCTCTTTGCCGACCCCAACCTCCACACCCTGCTGGACTTCCGCTTCAAAAGCAAGTACACGGCAGAGGACGGGGGCGACGGCGCCCCGGGCCGCTGCAAGGGCAAAACCGGCGCGGACCTGATCATCAAGGTGCCGGTGGGCACGGTGCTGCGGGACGCGGAGTCAGGACGGATCGTGGCCGACATGGACGAGGCCGGGGAGACCCGGCTGCTGCTCCGGGGCGGCCGGGGCGGCTGGGGCAACATGCACTTTGCCACCCCCACCCGGCAGGCCCCCAACTTCGCCAAGCCCGGCATCAAAACCGCTGTCCGCACCTTTATGCTGGAGCTGAAAACCATCGCCGACATCGGCCTGGTGGGCTATCCCAACGTGGGCAAGAGCACCATCCTCTCGGTGGTGACCGCCGCCCGGCCCAAGATCGCCAACTACCACTTCACCACCCTGACGCCCAACCTGGGCATCATCCGCCGCCACGGGCAGGACATCGTGCTGGCGGACATTCCCGGCCTGGTGGAGGGCGCGGCGGAGGGCGTGGGCCTGGGGCACGACTTCCTGCGGCACGTGGAGCGCACCCGGCTTCTGCTGCACGTGGTGGACGTCTCCGGCAGCGAGGGCCGGGATCCGGTGGCGGATTTCGACCAGATCAACCGGGAGCTGGCCCATTACGGCGATCTTCAAAACCGGCCCCAGATCGTGGTCTGCAACAAGACCGACATCATGGAAGACAACGAAAACCTGGAACGGCTGAAGGCCCATGTGGCGCCCCTGGGCTGGAAGGTCTTCCCGGTGAGCGCCGCCGCCCACCAGGGATTTGACGCCCTGCTGGACGAGGCGGAGGCCCAGCTGGCCACCCTACCGCCCGTCCAGCACTTCACCGAGGAGGAGCTGCCGGAGGAGGAGGGGCTGACCAACGACTTCACCATCCAGGTGGAGGACGGCGTGTATGTGGTCAGCGGCCCGGCCATGGAGCATCTCATCCGCAGTGTGAACTTTGACGACGTGGAGAGTCTGAACTGGTTCCACCGGACCCTGCGCCGCCTGGGCATCATCGACGCCCTGCGGGCCAAGGGTGCCCGGGAGGGCGCCACCGTGTCCATCGGGGACATGGAATTCGACTTTGTGGACTGATACGCAAGGAGACAGAACCGATGACAAGCAAGCAGCGGGCCATGCTGCGGGGCATGGCCTCCACCCTGGACCCCATCCTCTACATCGGCAAGGAGGGGATTGTGCCCGGCACCCTGAAGCAAGCGGACGAGGACCTGGAAGCCCACGAGCTGATCAAGTGCTGTGTCCAGCCCAACTGCCCCCTCACCGCCAAGGAAGCCCTGGTGGCCCTGTGCGAGGCCATGGGGGCGGAGCCGGTGCAGTACATCGGCCGGCGCTTTGTGCTCTACCGGCCCAGCAAGGACGATCCCCGCATCGTGCTTTCCTGACGGAGGCGCATGATGGAGACCAACCTGTATCCCTGCATCGCCACAGCCGCCTTCGGGCTGGAGGGCGTGGTGGCGTCGGAGCTGAAGCAGCTGGGCTTTGGGGATGTGAAGGCCGAGTCCGGCGGGGCGCGCTTCCGGGCAGACCCGGAGGGCATGCTGCTGGCCAACCTGCGCCTGCGCTGCGCCGACCGGGTGCAGATCGTGCTGGCGGAGGCCCCCTGCCAGAGCTTTGAGGCCCTTTTCCAGCTGGTGGGCGGCATTCCCTGGGAGCGCCTGGTGACGCCGGACGGACAGTACAACATCTCCGGCAAATGCGCCAGGAGCCGGCTGATGAGCGTGAGGGACTGCCAGGCCATCGCGAAGAAGGCCCTGATTGAGCGGCTCCGGGCAAAGACGCACCGGGATCGCTTTCCGGAGACGGGGGCTGCCTTCCCCATCGGCGTCTCCCTCCACAGCGACATCGCCCGGATCACCCTGGACACCTCCGGCACCGCCCTGAACCGGCGGGGCTACCGCACCTGGAACGGGGAGGCGCCGCTGCGGGAGACCCTGGCCGCCGCCCTGGTGGCCCTCTCCCCCTGGCGCCCCGGCCTGCCCCTCTATGACCCCTGCTGCGGCACCGGCACCCTGCTGATCGAGGCGGCCTGGCGGGCTGCCCACCGGGCGCCCGGGCTCACCCGCTCCTTCGCCTGCGAGGCCTTCCCTGCCTTCCGCAGCGTGGACATCCCCGGCATGCGGGCCCGGCTGGAGGCGGAGACGGATCTGTCGCGCATCGGGGAGATCGGCGGCTCGGATATCGATGGGGAAGCCCTGGAGCTGGCCGGCCGCCATGTCCGGCAGGCGGGGCTCGACGGGCGGATTGCCCTGCGGCAGCTGCCCCTGCAGGAGCTGCAGCTGACGGCGCCCCGGGGGATCTTCCTCTGCAACCCGCCCTACGGAGAGCGGCTCAGCGACCGGGAGCACTGCCAGCAGCTCTACGGGGATCTCCGCCGGCTGCAGCAGCGGCACCCGGGCTGGAGCCTATGCGCCATCTCTTCCGATCCGGGCTTCGAGCGGGCCTACGGAAAGCGGGCCGATAAAAAGCGCCGTCTCTACAACGGCCGCCTGGAGTGCGAGTTCCTGATCTTTCATGGGAAATGTTGACAAAGTCCGCCCTGGCGTTATAATCACAGGTACGGCCGCTGTCCCGGACAAGGGCCCGGCCGCAGGAGGAATACCGGCATGAAAAAGACAAAGTCAATGGAAGACTATCTGGAAGCCATTCTGATGATTCAGGAGGAGAAGGGTGTCTGCCGCAGCGTGGATATCGCCAACCACCTGAACTTTTCCAAGCCCAGCGTCTCCGTGGCCGTGCGCAACCTGGAGCAGGACGGGTCCATCACCCGGAGCCGGGACGGTTCCATCCTGCTGACCCCCAAGGGGGAGGCCATCGCCCGGGACATTCTGGAGCGGCACCGTTTTCTCACGGCCTTCTTTGTGTCCATCGGCGTGGATCCGGAGGTGGCGGAGAACGACGCCTGCGGCATGGAGCACTCCATCAGCGACGAGAGCTTCGAGTGCTTCCGCCGCTGGTACAATACCCGGTCCTGACCCGGCGGACAGTCTCCTGCAAAGCCGCGCCCGGTGCGCGGTTTTTCTGATGAAACCCCGGGATTTTCTTGCGGAATTGGGATTGACTTCTCCCACCGGGGGACTATAATGAACAGCGGATTTCGGAACAAGGAGGTCTTCTTATGCAGCTGTATGTGCTGGTTCTGAATCATACGGAGTATCTGGAACCCCTCTTCAAAGCCATGCTGGACAGGGGCATCCGCGGCGCCACCGTGCTGGACTCCACCGGCATGATGCGGGTACTGGCGGACGATGAGAATGTGGATCTGCCCATGCTGGGCCTGCTGCGCCACATGTACTCCCCGGAGCGCCGGGCATCCAAGACCGTGTTTGTGGTGCTCCACGACGAGCAGCTGCCCGTCATGGCCGAGGTGGTGGAGCAGGTCACCGGCGGCCTGGATCAGCCGGACTCCGGCATCGCCTTCGCCCTGCCCCTGCAGTATGTGAAGGGCCTGGGCCAGGAGGCCTGACGTCCCCTTTCCACCAAATATACGGAATAGAAGGTTGTTATCCGATGCAGGATTATCCGCTGCTGGCCCTGGCCATCGCATTGGCCGCCGGGCTCATCATGAGCCGGGGCATCCGGTATGTCCATCTTCCCAATGTCACCGCCTACCTGCTGGGCGGCCTGCTCCTGGGCCCGGTGTTCGGTGTGCTGGACCCCGCCACCACCGCCGGGCTCTCCGTTGTCTCCGATGCCGCCCTGGGCTTCATCGCCTACGCCATCGGCGCGGAGTTCAAGCTCAGCTACCTGAAGAGCATCGGCGCCAAGCCGCTGGTCATCACCTGTCTGGAGAGCGCCGGCGCCTCCCTCTGCGTCTTCCTGGCGCTTTGGGCACTGGGGCAGCCCCTGCCCATGTGCCTGACCCTGGCGGCCATCGCAGCCGCCACCGCCCCGGCCGCCACCCTGATGGTCATCCGCCAGTACCGCGCCGACGGGCCCGTATGCCGGATGCTGCTGCCGGTGGTGGCCATGGATGACGCCACAGGCCTGATCCTCTACGCGGTGCTCTCCAAGCTGGCCATCTCCCTGGATGGGGGCGGGGCCACGGACTTCGTGGGGCTGGTGCTGCTGCCGCTGCTGCAGATTGTGGAGTCCCTGGCCGTGGGCCTGGCCATCGGCTTCCTGCTGAGCGTGGTGCTGCGCTTCTTCCACTCCCGGGGCAACAAGCTGGCCCTCACCCTGGCGGCGGTTTTCCTGGGGGTGAGCCTCTCCTCGCCCAAGCTGCTGAACCTCTCCAGCCTGCTGGTGTGCATGATGATCGGCGCCGCCATGGTGAATTTCTACAAGCAGAGCGACACCATGCTGGAGGTCTGCGACCGCTTCACCCCGCCGCTGTTCATGCTCTTCTTCGTCCTCTCCGGTGCCGCCCTGGACTTCTCTGTGCTGGCCAGGGTGGGACTGGTGGGCGTCGTCTACATCCTCACCCGGGTCATGGGCAAGGTGGCCGGCGCCACCGCCGGGGCCAAGCTGGAGAAGTGCGAGCCCAACATCGTGAAATACCTGGGCCTCACCCTGGTGCCCCAGGCCGGCGTAGCCATCGGCATGGCCCGGCTGGCCCTGCAGGATCTGCCGGAGTACGGCGCCGCCATCAACGCGGTGGTGCTGTCCGCCACCCTGATCTACGAGCTCACGGGCCCTGTAATCACCAAGCTGGCCCTGACCCGGGCGGGGGAAATCCAGACTCCCGCTGCGGAGCCGAAGAAGCCCCGGCCTCCCAAGGCCCCCAAGCCCTCCCGGGCACAGTGATCCCATCGATAAAGACCGAAAGAAAACTGTCCGCACCACGCCTCTGGCCGGACAGTTTTCTTTTATTTATCACAGCTGCCGCAGCCCTCGCCGCGGCTTCTGCAGGCGGCACAGCAGCCGTCGCAGCAGCGCCTGCCGCGCTTTCTCAGCCGGAGCACGGCCAGCACAGCCGCAGCCGCCACCCCGGCGAGAATCAGGATGTCCCAGATGTTCACGCTGTCCGCCTCCTCAGCCCAGGCCCAGGGCCAGCCCGATCAGCCGCACCAGCAGGGCGGCCAGCCAGGCGATGCCGCATTGCCAGAGCACCATCCCCAGTGCCCAGCCCCGGCCCATCTCCCTGCGGACGGCAGCCACGGCCGCCACACAGGGGGTGTAGAGCAGGGAGAACACCAGCATGGCCGCCGCCGCCAGGGGCCCGATGGTCCCCACCCCGTCCGCGAAGAGGGTCTGCATGACCGAGACCACGCTCTCCTTGGCCATGAAGCCGCTGATGAGGGACGTGACAATCTCCCACCGGCCCAGGCCCACCGGCCTCATCACCGGCACCAGCAGCCCGGAGATCACCGCCAGCATGCTCTCCCGGTTGTCCGTCACCAGGTTGAAATGGAAGTCAAAGCTCTTGAGGAACCAGACCACGATGGTGGCGATGAGGATCACCGAGAAGGCCCGCTGGAGGAAGTCCTTCGCCTTCTCCCACAGCAGCTGCCCCACGTTCCGGGGGCTGGGGAAACGGTAGTTGGGCAGCTCCATCACAAAGGGCACCGCCTCCCCCTTGAAGAGGGTCTTCTTGAACAGGAAGGCGACCAGGATCCCCGTGAGGATCCCCAGCAGATACAGTCCCGTGATGATGAGCCAGCTCCAGCGCGGAAAGAACGCATTCACGAAGAAGCCGTAGATGGGCAGCTTGGCCGTGCAGGACATGAAGGGCGTCAGCAGGATGGTCATTCGCCTGTCCCGGGCGCTGGGGAGGGTCCGGGTGGACATCACCGCAGGCACCGTGCAGCCGAAGCCGATGAGCATGGGCACGATGCTTCGTCCGGACAGGCCGATGCGGCGCAGCAGCTTGTCCATCACGAAGGCCACCCGGGCGATGTAGCCGCTGTCCTCCAGCAGGGAGAGGAAGAAGAAGAGAATCACGATGATGGGCAGGAAGCTCACCACCGTGCCCACGCCCTCAAACAGGCCCTCCAGCACCAGGCTCTGCACCGTGGCATTGACGTGCACCGCCTCCATGCCCCGCTCCGCCAGAGTCCGCAGGCCGTCAATGCCCTGCTCCAGCAGGTCCTGGAAGAAGGGGCCGATCAGGAAGAAGGTGAGGAAAAACACCAGCGCCATGATGCCCACGAAGACGGGGATGGCGGTGTACTTCCCGGTGAGCACCCGGTCCATCTGCCGGCTCCGGATATGCTCCCTGCTCTCCCGGGGCTTGATCACACACGCGTCGCAGACCTTCCGGATGAAGGCGAAGCGCATGTCGGCGATGGCGGCGCTCCGGTCCAGGCCCCGCTCCTTCTCCATCTGCAGCACGATGTGCTCCAGCATCTCCTGCTCGTTCGGATCCAGCTGCAGCTGTCCGGCCACCAGCGCATCCCCCTCGATGAGCTTCGCGGCGGCAAAGCGCACCGGCAGGCCTGCCCGCTCCGCATGGTCCTCTATGAGGTGGGCCACGGCATGCAGGGCCCTGTGCACCGCACCGCCGTGGTCGTCGGCGCCGCAGTAGTCCTGGTCCACCGGCCGCTCCTGGTACTTGGCGATGTGCACCGCATGGCGCACCAGCTCGTCCACGCCCTCGTTTCTGGCGGCGGAGATGGGCACCACCGGCACCCCCAGCATGGCCTCCATGGCGTTCACGTCCACCGTGCCGCCGTTGCCCCGCAATTCGTCCATCATGTTCAGGGCCACCACCATGGGCACGTTCATCTCCAGCAGCTGGATGGTGAGGTAAAGGTTGCGCTCCATGTTGGTGGCGTCCACGATGTTGATGATGGCCCGGGGCTTCTCCTGCAGCACAAAGGAGCGGGAAACCTGCTCCTCGCTGGAGTAGGGGGACATGGAGTAGATGCCCGGCAGGTCTGTGATGAGGGTCTCCTCATGGCCCCGGATGACGCCGTCCTTCCGGTCCACGGTGACGCCCGGGAAATTTCCCACGTGCTGGCTGGCGCCTGTGAGCTGGTTGAACAGCGTCGTCTTGCCGCTGTTCTGGTTTCCCACCAGGGCAAAGGTCAGGCGCGTCCCGTCCGGCAGGGGATCCCCGCTGCCCTTGGGGTGGAAGATGCCCTCCTCCCCCAGGCCGGGGTGGTGCGTCGGCTTTCGCCGCTGCGCCGCCTCTGCGGCCGGAGCGGCCGTCTCCTCCGCCGGTTCGATGCCGATCTTCTCCGCGTCCGCCACCCGCAGGGTCAGCTCATAGCCGTGGATCCGCAGCTCCATGGGGTCCCCCATGGGCGCCAGCTTGATCATGGTGACCAGAGCGCCGGGGATCACGCCCATGTCCAGGAAATGCTGGCGCAGGGCGCCTTCTCCCCCCACCGTGAGGATCCGCGCGGACTGTCCGGGCTTCAGTTCGTTCAGCTGCATGCACTCACTCATCTTCCTTTGTCCAGCCTGCCGTGCAGCAAGCATTCTCCCGGACATTATAGGCGGAAGCACCCCCTGTGTCAAACCGTTTTCACCCGACAGAAAACGCCGCCCCACGGGCGGCGCGCTGTTGTCCGGACCGCTCACTGCGGGCGGCGGCGGATGGCCTCGGCGGCAAAGGCAGCTGTGCCTTCCCCGCCTGCCCGGTCGATGTTTTCGGTCATCTCCCCGCCGGCGGCGTACATCTCGCCCAGCCCCCGGAGCACCGTATCGCTGCAGGTGTAGAAGTGCTCCGTGATGTAGCCCTGCAGCTCCTCCACCAGCTTCTGGGCCTCCGGGCCGCCGGGATCCCCGGTCCGGGCAGCGCCAAACCGGGCGAAAATCGCCATCAGGCCCTCCCCCAGGGCGGCCTCCTGCTCCCGGGTCCTCTCCCCGCTCCGCTGCTCATACTCCTGCCAGGCAGGGGTGGCCCCCCACTGTTCCCTGGCCCGGGCGGCATACTCGTCCATCCTGCCGGTGTCAAACGCCGAAAAATCCATGGTTCTGTCTCCTCCTTCTCTCTGAATGTCACGGGCCAGGGCAATCAGCCGCTCCAGCTGATCCCTCCGCATCTCCAGCAAGGTGATCTGCTGCTCCAGCGCCTGCCTCCGGTCGAAGGCCGGGTTCTCCAGGATGCGCCGGATCTCCTTCAGCGGGAACGCCAGCTCCCGGAACAGCAGGATCTGCTGCAAGCGCTCCAGGTCTCCGTCGTCATACAGACGGTAGCCCGCCTCCGTCCGGGTCGCAGGCCGCAGCAGGCCGATCCGGTCGTAGTGCTGGAGCGTACGAATGCTCACCCCGGTGAGCCGGCTGACCTCACCCACGGTTCTCATGGCCATCCCTCCCTCGTGACAGGCCCATCATAAAGCATGACGCAGCGTCAGAGTCAAGCACTTTTTCTTTCCCGTTTGCGGGAGTTGTGCTATACTGTCCCCAGGTGTCTGCTGCATGTCCCACGGACTCTGTGCAGCGCTTGGAGGTTGATTCATGAAATACCACCGGATGCTGCTGGCGCTGGTGCTGATCCTGGCGCTGGCGCCCCTGTCCGGCTCCACCCGGGCAGAGGAGCAATCCTGCACCGTGTCGGACACGGCAGACTTTTGCCGCGCTTTCGCTGCGCTTTCCGACGCGGCATGCCCCGCCTTCTCCATCTCGATGCCGATGACGGTTTACCGCAGCTTTGTGGAGGCAGACAACAGCGGATGGGCATTCTTCCACGGCAGCTGCGGAGCGGCCGGCTATGATGGCACACTGGAGGATCAGGGCAGCACCGCTGTTGTACACTTCACCAACGTTCGCTACTATTCCGGCTGCAGGATCTGGGCTGCTGTCCGGGATGGAACCGTCGATTCGCTCCCTGCATCGGATCAGCAGACACTGCAGGCGGCCAAGGACGCCGTCAGCAGCATCCGGGGCACGGAGGCGGAGCGTTTCCTGCAGATTCACGACTGGCTCTGCAGCCACACAGACTATTTCACTGACGATGACCCGGAAAACTGGAATGACCGGGCGGAGGGCGCGCTCCTCCATGGGCAGGCAGACTGCGACGGGTATGCGGACGCCCTCTTCCTGCTCTGCCGCCTTAGCGGCCTGGATGTGCGCTATGTCTCAGGCGAGGCTGTGGGCGGCAGGACAGAGCAGGACGCCGGCCATATGTGGAATGCGGTGAAGCTCGACGGCCGGTGGGTGATGACCGATGTCACCTGGGATGATCAGGAGGATGGCATCTCCTATCTCTACTATTGCACAGGCGCTGACCGGCTGCGGCTGGACCACACCTGGCATGAGCCGCTGCCGGATTGCAGCCCCTGCGCAGCGGATCAATATGATCTGGCCCCATCCGGGGTTCCCATGACTGCTGTGCAGGACGCTGGTCAGGCGGACCAGGTCCTGGCCGATCTGGCTGAGGTGAAGCCGCAGCGGTTTCTTGTGCTCACCGGTTTGGATGGGGAGGCGCTGGAATCGGCCATGCGGCGTGCCGGCGCCGCCTCCTGGTCCATGCTCACAGCCCCCGGCGCCGTGGAATTTCGGGACGTTGCCTGGCATTCGGCCTTTCACTATTGTGACAGCGGGGAGGAGGCTGTCCGCTGGATCAACGCGCTGGACAACGAAACCATCCCCGCTGAGCTGACCCTTCTCTTCTCGCCGGATTGCGGGCCGGCTCTGTTCGCTGATGAGAAGACAGCGCTGGAGCGCCTCATTTACACCACCCGCCTCGCCGCACCGGTCCTGTGGGGCTGCAGCGAGGAGGACTATCGCCTGGTCATCCACGATCCCGTCCTGCTCCCCGATGTGCTGCCCATCATTTCATCCGATGAATCCCTGGAACAGTATCTGGATCAGGCACTGGCCTCACAGCCCGGAACGCTGGAATTCATGCTGGACGGCAGTTTTGCCGCAGTCTTCCGCAGCGCCGACCTCTTTGATCAGCTGTATCGCCGGGGTGTATCCGGCTCGGATGGCCTGTATCTGCTGGGCGGTGTCCGGGTACAGGTGACCGGCATCCTGTACTACCCGGAGTATCGCATCGTCACCACCCGCCAGGAGGCGCTGGACTACCTGCAGGACTGCGCCGGCAGGGGCGTCTCTGACTGCCGGCTTTACTGTCCGGAGCCGCTGTACCACCAGTGGACTGCCGACGGCGGCCGGGAGTTCTTTCAGCTCCTGACTGACGCCGGATATTCCCTGTCCTCCTTCGGCTTCATCGATGCTTACCGTCTGATCATTTTGGGGGAAGACTGAAGCCGCGGGGATACAGCGTTTTCTCCATGATCTGCCCCTGCGCATCCATGGCCGGAATGCGCAGGGGCAGTTTTCCGGTGAAGGCGGCGCCGGAGAGCAGCCCATGGACTGCCGCCGCAATATTGGGAACGCAGGCCCCGGTCCCGCCGGCCGTTCCCGGCGCCTCCCGGGCGCACCAGGCCAGCAGGGCGGCATCGGCCCGGGGATAGCGGGCCACGTCGTAGGGCAACTGTCCGCTGATCAGGATGAATCGGCCCCCGCACTCACGGGTCAGGGAGATCGCCCGGTCCATCCTGGCCGAGATCGCTCCCTCCGGGCGCCGGGGATCCAGGGAGGCCATGCTGAAGACGGCTGAGACGGCGACTACGTACTTCGCGCCCCGCACCGCCTCTTCCAGGGCCTGATCACTGAGCTCCGGCAGAATCAGCAGGCGCAGACCCGCCCCGTCCTGGAGCCATCCCTCCACCACCGCCTTCTGGATGCCGCATGCGGCGCTCTGCTGCGTGGCCTTGTCCGGCACCAGCACCAGCATGCTTTCGTT
The DNA here is from genome assembly GCA_017519405.1 of Clostridia bacterium. Taxonomy (GTDB): domain Bacteria; phylum Bacillota; class Clostridia; order Christensenellales; family Aristaeellaceae; genus RUG11272. The sequence continues at coordinate 19,673 of JAFWSH010000037.1, read as the reverse complement.
TCCGGAGAGCTGCAGGGGCAGGGTGTCATCGTTTTTCACCAGGGTCAGGGACCGGGAGGCCGCTGACCATGCCAGTGCCCGATGCGACGGAGACCCCACCGTTTTCGCCGCCCGCGCCGGGTCAACCGCCCCGGGCCGGGAGGCCAGCAGGCCGTGCCGCGCCTTCAGCCGCAGCACCCGCAGCACCGCCGCATCCAGCACCGCCATGGGGATCTCCCCCCGCTCCGCCATGCGGGCGATACCCTCGAGATAGGGCGTCAGCGCCGCTGCCCCCGCCGCCGCGGTCGTGTCCACCGGCATCAGCAGGATATCCACCCCCGCGCAAAGCGCCAGTCTGGCGATCTCCATGGGGGTGAAATGCCGGGCGACAGCCTGCATGTTCATGGCGTCGGAGATCACCACACCCCGGTAGCCCAGCTCCCCCCGGAGCAGGTCCGTGAGGATTCTCCGGGAGAGGGTGGCAGGCAGGAAGACACGCTTCTCCGTGCTCCGGGAGACGTGGGTCTGCCGCTCCACCTGCGGATACTGGATGTGGGCCGTCATGAGCATCTCCGCCCCCGCCTCAATACACGCCCGGAAAGGCACCAGTTCAAACCCGCGCAGCGTCTCCAGGGGCTTGTCCACCAGGGGGAGGCCCACATGGCTGTCGGTGTCCGTGTCCCCGTGGCCCGGAAAATGCTTCACCACAGGGATGACCCCCGCAGCCTGCAGTCCCTGCATGAAGCGGACCCCGTGGGCCGCCGTCAGGGACGGATCGTCCGAGAAGGAGCGCACGCCGATGATGGGGTTCGCCGGGTTGCTGTTGACGTCCAGCACCGGCGCGGCATCACAGTTCAGGCCCATGACCCGCAGCTCCTCCCCCGTCACCCGGCCGGCGGCCTCCGTCAGGGACAGGCTGTCCGCCGCACCCAGGGCCATATTCCCCGGCATCCGGGTGCCCTGCCCCAGGCGGGTGGTCTCGCCGCCCTCCTGGTCAATCATGGTGAGCAGCAGGGGGTGGCCGCCGTCGGCGCCGGCCGCCTGCATGGCATGGATCAGCCGGACCGCCCGCGCTGTGTCCGTCACATCCGGCGCAAACAGGATCACCCCCGCGAAGCCGTACCTGCCCAGGATGCTCCGGACATCCTCCGGCACCGGGGCGGCATCCGGGCCGCTGTCCCCCTCCGGATCCGTCCAGCGGGTGAAGGCGGGCATGACCACCTGGGCCGCCTTCTGCACCGTACTCATCCCGGCCAGGATCTCCTCCGGCGTTCTGTTCATGGCCTCTCCCTCCGTTTCCTCATGACAGGAGTATACGCCATTGTGTCAGGAAAGAAAAGCGGGAAGAAAAGAGGAAGTGCCGTTTCTTCCCCGCCCTTGTCCCCGGCGCCTTTTTGTGCTACAATATATTGTGGATTGTTATACAGCGGCACCTCGCCGCATCAAGGAGTGACTGACGCTTGACCCAAACCTATGACGCCGGCGATATCCAGGTCCTGGAAGGCCTGGAGGCTGTCCGGCTGCGCCCCGGCATGTACATCGGCACCACCTCCTCCCGGGGACTCCACCACCTCCTCTGGGAGATCGTGGACAACGCCATCGACGAGGCCATCAACGGCTTTGCCGACGCCATCACCGTCACGCTGCACGCCGACGGCTCCGCCAGCGTGCTGGACAACGGCCGGGGCGTTCCCGTGGACGAGCACCCCACCCTGCACATCTCCGGTGTGGAGGTGATCTATACCCGCCTCCACGCCGGCGGCAAGTTCAACAACGCCAACTACGCCTACTCCGGCGGCCTGCACGGGGTGGGCGCCTCGGTGGTGAACGCCCTCTCCCGCTGGCTGACAGTGGACTCCTACCGGGACTGGGGGCACTACCACATCCGCTTCACCTCTGAGGTGAACCCCGCCACGGGCAAGATTGAGGCCGGCAAGCCCGACGGCCCCCTGGAGAAGATCCGCAACACCCGCAAGCGCGGCACCCTGGTGCGCTTCCTCCCGGACGACCGCATCTTTGAGGACACCCGCTGGAACAGCCAGCAGGTGGCCCGCCGTCTCCAGGAGCTGGCCTACCTGAACAAGGGCCTGATGATCACCTTCGTGGACGAGCGGGAGAAGAACCCGGAGAAGCGGGAGCAGACCTTCTGCTACGATGGGGGCATCGTGGACTACGTCCGCTACCTGAACGCCGGCCGCACCCCGGTGGGCGAGGACGTCATTTTTCTGGAGGGCCAGCGGGACAGCGTGATCTGCCGGGTGGCCATCCAGTACACCACAGACTACGCGGAGAACGTCTTCTCCTATGTGAACAACATCCCCACCCCGGAGGGCGGCACCCACGAGATCGGCTTCAAGAGCGCCTTCACCAAGGCCTTCAACGACTTTGCCCGGAAGATGGGCACGCTGAAGGAGAAGGACCCCAACCTCACAGGCGAGGACTTCCGGGAGGGGCTCACCTGCGTGCTGACCGTCATGGTGAAGAACCCCCAGTTTGAGGGCCAGACCAAGGGCCGCCTGGGCAACAGCGAGGTGCGGCCCGTGGTGGAGGCCATTGTGGCGGAAAAGCTGGCGGACTGGCTGGACAACCTCCGGAACCAGGAGATGGCCCAGGGCATCGTGGGCAAGGCCGCCCGCGCCGCCCAGGCCCGGGAGGCCGCCCGGAAGGCCCGGGACACCATCCGCTCCTCCAAGGCCCTGGAGGCCCAGCCCCTGGTGGGCAAGCTCTCCGCCGCCCGGGGACACAACCCGGTGGACAACGAGCTGTTCATCGTGGAGGGCGATTCCGCCGGCGGCAGCGCCAAGCAGGGCAGGGACAGCCGCTTCCAGGCCATCCTCCCCCTGCGGGGCAAGCCCCTGAACGCCGAGAAAAAGAGCATCGACCAGGTGCTCTCCAACGAGGAGTTCCGCAGCCTTATCACCGCCCTGGGCACCTCCATCGGGGAAACCTTCTCCCTTTCGAACCTGCGCTACCACAAGGTGATCATCCTCTCCGATGCCGACCAGGACGGCGCACACATCCGGGCCATTCTGCTCACCTTCTTCTTCCGCTACATGCGGGAGCTCATCACCGGCGGCCATGTCTACATCGGCATGCCGCCCCTGTACCGGGTGGCCAAGGGCAGCCAGGTGATCTACTGCTACGACGACAAGGAGCTGGAGAAGGTAACCCGCAAGATCGGCAAGGGCTACACCCTCCAGCGCTACAAGGGCCTGGGCGAGATGAACCCGGAGCAGCTCTGGGACACCACCATGGACCCGGGCCAGCGCAAGCTCATCCAGGTCTCCATCGACGACGCCGCCCAGGCCGACCGGCTGGTGACCATCCTCATGGGGGACAAGGTGGAACCCCGCCGGGACTACATCAGCGAGTTCGCGGACTTCAACCGTCAGGACACCTTCCAGCTGCCGGAGGGGCAGATCAACCCCATGGCCCGCCCCGCCAACTGAAGGGGCAGCTCATCACAAAAGACCGCTCTCCTTCCGGAGGACGGTCTTTTGCCGTTCGGTTTTCCGTCGTCTGCCGGCTTACAGCTCCACCAGCGTGTAGGCTCTGCTGCCCACGCCCAGCTGCTCAGCGGCCTCCACTGTGTGGATGCCGTGGCGGGAGGTCATGCGCTCAATGAGGTCCGCCTTGCCCGGGTCGTCGGCGTTGATCACCGCGTCGTAGCAGGCCTGGTCCAGGGCCACCGGGTCGGTGGAGGCGAAGATGCCCAGGTCCCCCATCTTGGGCTCGGCCGGGTGGCTGTCGCAGTCACAGTCCACCGAGAGGCGGTTGGCCACGGAGACATAGAGCATGCGCTCCCGGCCCACATGGGACAGCACCGCCTGGCAGGCATCCGCCATGGACTCCAGGAAGTCGTCCTGCTTGGGCCGGTCCTCCTTCCAGCAGCGGCTGGTGTCGGTGGTGACGCCTGCGGAGTGGATCAGGGCCTTGCCGGCGGAGGAGGCGATGCCGATGGCGATGTTCTTCAGCGCACCGCCGAAGCCGCCCATGATGTGGCCCTTGAAGTGGGAGAGGATCAGCACGCTGTCATAGCGGTCCAGGTGGGCGCCCACGATGTCATGGGTCAGGTGGAAGCCTCCGGTGACGGGGATGCTGATCTCCCCCTCCTCGTCCATCAGGTCCACCGGGGCGATGTCCAGGAAGCCGTGGTCCCGGATGGCCTTCCAGTGGTCCTTGGGGTCCTGCCGCAGCCCGCCGTAGGCCGTGCAGCACTCCACGATGGTGCCCTGCAGCTTGTCCACCAGGGGCTTGATCAGCTGGGGATTCAGGAAATTGTGTCCGCCGGGCTCACCGGTGGAGATCTTCACCGCCACCTTCCCGGGGAGGGTCACCCCCAGGGCTTCATAGATCCGCACCAGGCTTTCCGGGGTGATTTCCTTCGTAAAATAGACATTGGTCATGGGTTCGTCCGCCTCCTTCTTATATTGCCGTGCTGTCGGGATCACAGTTTTCTCTTCAAAAGTGACAGGTCGTCGTCGTTGTCTGCCCATCTCCGGCTGCGCCGGTTGATGCCGCCCATCCCGCCGCCGGCCGTTCCCGGGCGCCCCTCCGGCGTGTACACCAGCGGGGCGATGAAGCGGTCCCACCAGCCCCTGCCCGCCCGGGTCAACTCACCCTTTTCGTCAAAGATGGGCGGGGCGGTGCGGATCAGCCGATCCTCCACATCGTACAGGTGCAGCTTGCCCTTCACCGGGAAGGGCTCCACCGGCCGGATGTCCCGCAGCAGCCAGGCGTATCCGGGGTTATCCGGAACCCAGTCCATGCAGGCGCCGTCCAGGTGGCGGCGCCCAAAGGGCACCACGTCGTACAGCTCCGCCACAAACAGCGCATGTCCCGCCACGCAGCCCGGTTCCTTCCGGGCGCTGGCGCAGAAGAGCAGGTCGCCCCGGTGGGGTGTCCGCCAGGACCGCCACTCGATTGTCTTCTCGCCGCGGTAGATCTGCATGCAGTAGTACGGTATCACGGAAAGCGCCTTCATGGCCCTCACCCCCGGATCCAGTATACCCGGGGAGTCCCCCGCCGTCAAGGGATCACCTTCGGCCGCCCCCGCAGCTCTGCTCAATCCGCTCTTTTTTCTCCTGGAGATAGAGCCAGCGCTCCTCCGCCTCGGCCAGCCGCTTCCGGGTCTCCTCCTGCTCCGCCATCAGGGCGGACACCGCCACATAGTCGCTGGCCTGCGCCGCCAGGGCGGCGTCAATTTCCTCCAGCCGGGCCTGCAGGGCCGCCAGGGTGTCGTCGATGGTCTCCAGGTCCCGCTGCTCCCGGAAGGTGAAGCGGAGATCGTCGCTGCCGGGGGCCCGCTGCTTTTTCTCCTTTTTCTCCGGAGGCGCCGGCCGGGCTTCGGCATTTTTCTCCGCCAGCGCATCCAGCCAGCTCTGGCAGCCGCCGATGAAGGGCTCCATCCGCCCCTCCCCGATGGCGAAGAGATGCCGGGTGATGCGGTCCAGGAAGAAGCGGTCGTGGCTCACGGCGATGATAGCCCCGGGGAAGTCCTCCAGGTAGTCCTCCAGCACCGTGAGGGTGTCCAGGTCCAGGTCGTTGGTGGGCTCGTCCAGGATCAGCACGTTGGGGGCCGTCATCAGCACCCGCAGCAAATGGAGCCGACGCAGCTCGCCGCCGGAGAGGGAGCTCACCCGCTGATACTGCATGGCGGAGGGGAAAAGGAAGTGCTCCGCCATCTGGGTGGCGCTCACGTCCCCCTCCGGCAGGCGGATGCGCACCGCCACATCGGTGACCGCGTCGATCACCCGGCAGTCCGGGTCCAGCGGCGGACAGTGCTGGGCAAAATAGCCGATCTTCACCGTCTCCCCCGCCTCCAGGGTGCCTGCCAGGGGCGGCAGCTCCCCCGCCAGCACCCGCAGCAGGGTGGTCTTGCCGGAGCCGTTGGGCCCCACAATCCCCAGCCGGTCGTCCCGCAGCAGGGTGTAGGTGAAGTCCCGCACCAGCGGCTTCTCGTCGTAGCCCGCCGCCAGATTCTCCCAGGCCAAAATCTTCCGCCCCAGCCGGGAGGCGGCGGAGCGCACGGACAGGGTCTGCTCCCGGGGGGCCGGCGCCACCGCCCGGGCCAGCTCCTCAAAGCGCTGGATCCGGCCCTTGGCCTTGGTGGAGCGGGCCGGAGCCCCCGCCCGGATCCAGCTCAGCTCCCGCCGATACAGGCTCTGCTGCTTCCGCAGGGTGGCCTCCCGCATCTCCTCCCGCTGTGCCCGCTCCTCCAGATAGCCGGCGTAGCGGCAGTTGTAGCGGGTTACCCGCCCGCCGTTCGCCTCCAGGATGCCGGTGAACACCCGCTCCAGCAGGTAGCGGTCGTGGGTCACCACCAGCAGCGTGCCCCGCCAGGCGAGCAGCCGGTCCTCCAGCCACTGGGAGGTCTCCATGTCCAGGTGGTTGGTGGGCTCGTCCAGCATCAGCACATCGCACGGCCGGCAGAGGGCCCCCGCCAGGGCCACCTTCATCCGTTCCCCGCCGGAGAGGGTCTCCGCCGGGGCATGGAGGTCCCGGAAGCCCAGCTCGGTCAGGAGCTTCTGCGCCTCGTAGGCAGCGCCCTCCTTCCCGTGTTCCGGTCCGCCCATGCAGGCCACCGCCGCCTCCGTCAGGGTGGCCCCCGCCGGGAAGACCGGGGTCTGGGGCAGCCAGGTGACAGAGAGGCCCCGCCGGCTGGTCACCTCGCCGCCGTCCGGGGGAACCTCCCCGGCCAGCAGCCGCAGCAGGGTGGACTTGCCCTGGCCGTTGCGGCCCACCACCCCCAGGCGGTCGCCATCGGAGATGGTCAGGGAGGCGTGGGAGATCAGCGGCTTCTCGCTGAAGAAAACCGTGGTGTCACTGAGGGTGAATACGCCGGCCATGGGAATCCCTCCTTCCGGAAAAAGGGCCACGGGCAATGCCGCATGACCCCTTGTGTTCTGTGGTAAACCGGTCTTATCGGTTCCAGCGGTGCTTGCTGTTGGCCAGCAGCGCCCGCATGATGGGGGTGTCCTCCAGCGCCCGGCCGCAGCCCATGGCCACGCAGGCCTGGGGGTCCTCCGCCACCGCGCAGGGTACCCCCAGCTTGGTGACCACCGCGTCTGCCAGGCCGGTCATGGCCGCCGCGCCGCCGGTGAGCACAATGCCCTCCTCAAAGATATCCGCCGCCAGCTGGGGCGGTGTGCGCTCCAGGACCGCCTGGATGGCCTCCACCAGGTCGTCCACCGGGTCCCGCAGGGCCTCAAAGACCTCCATGGCGGTGATGCGCTGGGTCTTGGGCAGGCCGGAGAGCAGGTTGCGTCCGCTGACCTCCATGCTCTCCCCCGTCAGGGGCTTCACCGCGCTGCCGATGGTGATCTTCAGCTCCTCCGCCGTGCGCGGGCCGATGAGCAGGTTGTGCTTTTTCCGCAGATAGCGGATGATGGCGTCGTCAAAGGCGTCCCCGCCAATGGGGATGGAGGCGCCCACGGAGACCTCGTTCATGGAGAGCACGGCAATATCCGAAGCGCCAGCCCCCAGGTCCACGATCATGCTGCCGTAGGCCTCGTCGAAGCGCATGCCCACGCCCAGCGCCGCGGCGATGGGCCGGTCCAGCATCTGGGTCCGCCGCATGCCCGCGTCAAACATCATGTTGATGATGGAGCGCTTCTCCACCTCGTTGACCCCTGAGGGCACAGAGATGACCGCCCGGGGCCGGGCAAAGAAGTGCTTGCCCACCGCCCGGGTGACCACATCCGTCAGCAGGGTCTTTACCAGGTCATAGTCCAGGATCGCGCCTTGCTGCAGGGGGCGTATGGCCTGGATGTTGCCGGGCGTCTTGCCCAGCAGGGGGTAGGCCTCGGCGCCTACGGCAATCACCCGGTTGGTGTCCCGGTCCACCGCCACCACAGCGGGCACCCGCATGTGAATGCCGCCTTCGCGCTTGTAGACCACCACATTGGAGGTTCCCAGATCCACCCCGATATCGGTTGATGCCATTTGATCACCTTTTTCTTATGCTGCCGCTTCTGTCTGCCCGGAAAAGGCGGGGACGTCAGTCCTCCCCGTCCTCCCCGTCTTCCTCTTCTTCCTCGTCCATGTCCTCGTCCTCGAGCTCTGCCATGGCGGCTTCCTCCCGCTCCAGCTTCTCCTCCAGCTGCTGCATGTAGATGTCGAAGAGGGTGTCGCAGAGGGCGTCGTCCTCCACGGGCTCGTAGCAGTCCTCCCCCTCCTCGTCCCGGATCACCAGCATAAACACCAGCTGGACTTCCTCGCTGTCGTCCTGCTCCTCCTCCGGGAGCTCCAGCACCAGGTAGGTGTCCTCCTTGTACTCCACCACGCCCACCAGGCCAAAGGTCTCGGTGTTGCCGTTCTCGTCCGTAAAGTCCAGATACTGGATGTCGTCCATCTCGCTCATTTCTTTTTCTCCCTTCATGATTGATGATCGTCCGGTCCATTCATCACCAGCCGCCATACCAGCCGGTCCTTTTCCCGGGCCGCAATGCCGCAGAAGCGCTCCCCCGCATAGAGGCGCAGGGGCGTGTCCTCCGGCTGATCCGGGGCGCCGCTCACCTGTTCCGCCTGCAGGTGCACCCCGTTGCAGGCCTGCTTCCACAGACGCTCCGGCAGATGCAGCGCCGGCAGGTGCTCCAGGGGCGCGTCCGGGGAAATCAGGTGCTCCGCCAGGGTCCCGGAGGCCGCGTATCCGGCAGCCTCCTCCAGGGTCATGGCGCTGTCCAGGGTGAAGGCGCCGCTCCTGGTCCGCAGCAGGAAGCGCATGTGCGCCGGGCAGCCGCACAGCTTCCCCAGGTCCTCGCACAGGGAGCGGATATAGGTCCCCCGGCCGCAGTCCACGGTCATGAGCACCCCATGCCGGGGCATCTCCCCGTGGAGGGCGATGTGCTCAATGTGCACCTGCCGCAGCGGGGCCTCCACCGCCTCGCCGGCCCTGGCCCGCTGATACAGCGGCTTGCCGTCCTGCTTGAGGGCGCTGTAGGCGCCGGGCCGCTGCCAGATGTCCCCGGTGAGCCGGTCCGCCGCCCGGCGCACGGTCGCCAGATCGGGACAGCAGTCCCCCCTGGCCGTCACCCTGCCCTGGGCGTCCTGGGTGTCCGTGGCCAGCCCGAAGGCGCACTCCGCCACATACTGCTTTTCCTTGTCCACCAGGTAGTCGAACAGGCGGGTGGCCTGACCCACCATGACGGGCAGTACGCCGGCGGCCTCCGGATCCAGGGTCCCCGCGTGGCCCACCCGCTTTTCCCCCGTCAGGCGCTTTACGGTGCCCACCACGGCAGCGGAGGTCATGCCCGGGGGTTTCAGGATATTCAGGAATCCGTTCATGTCTGCCGATCCAGCTCCTCACCCAGGGCCTCCTCCACCAAGCGCAGGCTCTCCGCCATGGGATGAGGAATGCTGCAGCCCGCCGCCTGGGCGTGACCGCCGCCGCCGAAGCGCACCGCCGCCCGGTCCACCGTCCAGGGCGCCACCCCCCGGAGGCTGGCCTTCACGGTGCCGTCCGGCACCTCCCGCAGCAGGGCCGCCATGCAGACCCCCTCGATGGCCAGGGCCTGGTTCACCAGGTTCTCCGTGTGCTCCTCCAGGGCGCCGCAGGCGGCGAAATCCGCCCGGGTCACCGCCATCAGCGCAATCCTGCCCTCCCGGCTCATGCGCAGGGAGTTCAGGGCACGCCCCAGGAGCAGCTTCTTGGCCAGGGGCTCCACCACAAAGAGTCTGCGGTTCAGGCCGTTCATGTCGAACCCGGTCGCCACCAGTTCCGCCGCCACCCGGAAGCATTCCGGGCTGACATTGCCGTAGCTGAAGTTCCCCGTGTCCGTGGCAATGGCCGCATACAGGCACGCAGCGATCTCCGCCGTGAGGGGCTGCCCCAGCAGACCCAGCAGTTCCCGGATGATCAGGCCGGTGGCCGGCGCCCCCGCATCGATGCAGGCGGGGCGGCAGAAGCCGGGGTTGGTGCCGTGATGGTCGATCAGCGCCTCCCCGCCGCACCGGGCCCGCAGCAGCTCCAGGAAGGGTTTCTCCCCCATCCGGCCGCCCCGGGAGGCCTCTGAGATGTCCACCGGCAGCATCAGGTCGAAGCGCTCCTCCGGCTGCAGGGAGGCGCACAGCCGCACCTCCGCCGCACCAGGCAGGCCCGCCAGGTTGTCCGGCACCTTGTCCGGGCAGAAGACCGTCACCTGTTTCCCGGGGAAGGCAGCCTTCAGCGCCAGGGCCGAGCCCAGGGTGTCCCCGTCCGGGTTTACATGGCAGCAGACCGCCAGGCTTCCGGCGTCAGCCACCGCCCGGGCCACGGCCTCAAGTCCCGCTCTCGGCATCGGTCTCCCCCTCCGTCTCCTCCGGGGCTTCCCCCGCGTGAACCTCCCGGAGTACCTGGGCGATGTGGGCCCCGTAGGCAATGTTCCGGTCCTCCACAAAGATCAGCTCCGGCGCCGTGCGGATGATCATCTCGCGGCCCAGGGCGCGCCGGATGAAGCCGGCGGCACTCTTGAGGGCCTTCATCAGGTCCGCCCGGCGCTCATCCTCCAGGACGCTCACATAAATCTTGGCATAGCGGAGATCCCGGGTCACCTCCGCCCGGGTGATGGAGAAGGTGCCGCTGACGCGGGGGTCGTTCAGCTCGTCCCGGATGATCCGGTCCACCTCCCGCCGCACCTCCTCGGAAATGCGGTCAATCCGCTGATAGCTTGCTTTTGATGGCATGGTTGGTTCTCCTTTTGTATCCGTCCCGCGGGCGCGGGTTTTCCTTCAGCCCTGAGAAAAGAAGCCGGGAGGCAAAGCCGCACTCCCGGTCTCCTTTCTGCTGCACTCAGCGCGGAATCTCTTCCATAATGAAGCACTCCACCACGTCGCCCACCTTGATGTCGTTGTGGCCCTCCAGGCTCATGCCGCACTCGTAGCCCGCGGCCATCTCCCGGACGTCGTCCTTCAGGTGGCGCAGACTGGAGAGCTTGCCCTCGTGGACCACCACGTTGTCCCGCAGCAGGCGCACCTGGGCGTTGCGCTGCACCTTGCCGTCGGTGACATAGCAGCCCGCGATGATGCCCGCGCCAGTGATCTTGAAGACGTTGCGGACCTCCGCGTGGCCCAGCAGCACCTCCCGGTACTCCGGTTCCAGCATGCCCTTCAGGGCCAGCTCCATGTCCTCGATGGCCTTGTAGATGATGGTGTAGAGCCGCACATCCACCTTCTCCTTCTCCGCCTGGGCCCTTGCAGAGGCGTCCGGGCGGATATTGAAGCCGATGATGATGGCGTTGAAGGCGGCGGCCAGGTTCACATCGTCCTTGGTGATGGCGCCGGCGGCCGCGTGGAGCACCCGCACCTTCACCTCGTCGGTGGAGAGCTTCTCCATGGCCTGCTTCACGGCCTGCACAGAGCCCTGCACGTCCGCCTTGATGATGAGGTTGAGGGTGGTGACCTTGCCGGCCTCCATGGTGGAGAACAGGTTCTCCATGCTGATCTTGGAGGCGCTGGACTCCCGGGCGGCCCGGAGCTTCTCCCGGCGCTCGTCCGCCACCTGACGGCTCAGGTGGTCGTCGCCCACGGCGATCATCTCATCGCCCGCATCCGGCACTTCGTCGAAGCCCATGATCTCCACAGGGGTGGAGGGACCAGCTTCCTTCACCTTCTCGCCCCGGTCGTTGATCAGGGCCCGGACACGGCCGGAGGCCATGCCCGCGATGATGTTGTCGCCCACGTGGAGGGTGCCGTTCTGGAGCAGCACGGTGGCCAGCGGGCCCCGGGCCTTGTCCAGCTTGGCTTCCACGATGACACCCCGGCCCAGGCGGTCGGGATTCGCCCGCAGGTCCATGGTGTCCGCCTGGAGCAGGATCATCTCCAGCAGCTCGTCCACGCCCTGGCCCGTGACGGCGGAGACAGGCACGCAGATGGCGTCGCCGCCCCACTCCTCACACACCACACCGTACTGGGTCAGGTCCTGCTTGACCCGGTCCGGGTTTGCGGCGGGCTTGTCCATCTTGTTGATGGCCACGATCAGGGGCACGTCGGCCGCCTTGGCGTGGTTGATGGCCTCCACGGTCTGGGGCATGACGGAGTCGTCCGCCGCCACCACCAGCACCGCGATGTCCGTGACCTGGGCGCCCCGGGCCCGCATGGCGGTGAAGGCCTCATGGCCGGGGGTGTCCAGGAAGGTGATCTTCCGCCCGTTCACATCCACCATGTAGGCGCCGATGTGCTGGGTGATGCCGCCGGCCTCGCCCGCGGTAACCCTGGTGGAGCGGATATAGTCCAGCAGGCTGGTCTTGCCGTGGTCCACGTGGCCCATGATGGTGACCACCGGGGGCCGGGGACGCAGGTTCTCCTCGTTGTCCTCCACCTGCTCCTCCACCAGTTGATCCTCCGCCGTGCGCTCGGCTTTGCGCTCCAGCGTCACGCCGAACTCGGAGGCCACCAGGAAGGCGGTGTCGAAGTCGATCTCGCTGTTGATGGTGGCCATGTTGCCCAGAATCATCAGCTTCTTGATGATCTCGCCGGCGGTCTTGCCGATGCGCTCCGTCAGGTCACGCACCGTGATGGCGTCGCCGGACATGTAGGCCGTCTCGATCTTGATGGGCGCCATGCTCTGCTGCACGCTCTGCTTACGCCGGGCGCGCTTGCCGCCGCGGATCACCTCATCGTCCAAGCCGGAGGAGAACCCGTTGGCCCGGGCCTCCTGCTTGCGGTTGCGGGCCACCCGCTCCGGGTCATGCTGCCGCTGATAGGCGCGCTTGTTGGGGTCGTAGTTGGAGACCCGCTCCTTCTCCACCGTGGGCGCCAGCTCCGGACCGCGGCTGCGTCCACCCATGGGAGGACGGCCGGTCTGGGGACGGCCTGCGCCGCCGGCAAAATTGCCGCCGGGACGGGGCGCGCCGCCCATGGGCGGACGTCCGCCGGGGGCACCCGGGGCGCGGTTAAAGGGCTGCCCGCCCATGGGCCGGGGGCCCTGGGCACCTGCCGGACGGCCATAGGGCTGGCCGCCCACCGGCCGGGGACCCTGGGGCGCGCCGGGGGCACGGCCATAGGGCTGACCCTGAGGCGCCGGGCGGCGCTGTCCCTGCTGCGGACCGCCAAAGGGAGCGGCCGGCCGCACAGGCTGCGCCGTACGGGACGGGGGCTTGATTACATTGGGCGCAAGGCCCACCGGGCGCTGGGGCTGCTGCATGGCATCCCCGGGCCGGGCAATCACCTGCCCGATGGCAGGACGGCGGGGCTGTTCGGGCCGGGGCGCCGGCTTGCGCACAGGGCGCTCCTCCGCCACGGTCTTTTTCTCCTCCTGCGCGGGCTTATCCGCCGGAGCCGCCGTCTCTGCAGCGGGTTTCTCCTTCGGGGCGGCAGTCTCCGCCGCGGGGGCTGCCGCAGCCGGCGCCTCCGGGGCAGGCTTCTCTGCCGCCTCAGGCGCAGCGGAAGCCGCAGGCACCTCTTCGGCCGGCGCCGCCACAGGCGCAGCCGCGGGCACCGCGGGGGTCACATCCACCACCTCGGGAGCTTCCTCACGGGAAACAAGACCGCTCTCCGCCGTGTAAGCCTGGGACTGCACCGCCTGCATCCGGTGCTGCTCCTCCTGCTGCCGCTGGCGTTCCTCGGCCTTTCTCTCCCGTTCATACCGGCTCTCCAAGCCTCGCAGCTGTCTGAGCAGATCGTCGGCGGCTCCCCTGGCGTCCTTGGTCCGCTGGAGCAGTTCGCCCGTCTCCCTGACAAGCTCTTTGGTGGCGTCCGTCTGGTTCACCTTCGTCATTCGATGCTTGCACCCCCGCAAATTGAATCAGATTCCTGAATGTCTTCCGTCTCCGGAAGCAGGGTCAATAACTGTTGGCAGATGCCGCCGGGCAGCACCGCCATGGCCACCCCCGGCCGCCCTGTGGCCGATCCCATGAGCCCCGCCGGCAGCAGCCGCAGCGGCACGCCCCCGTGGGCGCAGGCCGTGCGGTACTTCTCCCGGGTGGCCCGGGAGGCGCCGCTGTCCAGCAGCATGAGGGCACATGTGCCGCTCCGGATGCTCTTCAGGCAGCCGTCCTCGCCGAAGACAGCCATCCTGGCCCGGACGCACAGCCCCATAAGTCCGCGGACCCGCGCCTCATCCATGCTGCCCGTCCTCCGCCGCCGTCTGCTGCAGCGCCGTAAGGGTCTCCCGCAGCGCCTCGGCTGTCTCCGGGCTCAGGGCCGCCTGCAGCTGCCGTTCCAGCTGCTTCTGCCGGATGGCCCGGTTCAGGCAGGCCACGTCCCGGCACACATAGGCGCCGCGGCCGGGCTTCTTGCCCACCGGGTCCAGGGAGACCTGGCCTTCCGGGCTGCGAACCACCCGGATCAGGGAAGCCTTGGGCTTCATCTCCCGGCACCCCACGCACATGCGCAGGGGGATTTTCTTTGGCTTCTGGGGCATGGCCACCTCTCCGTATGCTTACAGGCTGGTGTCGTCGGTCTGGTAACCCACGGTGTCGTCCCGTTCCATGCGCATGGAGCCCGTGCGCACCATGGGATCGCTCTCGTCGATCATGTCCTCCATCATGGCCGCCTGGGACTGGCTCTTGATGTCGATCCGCCAGCCGGTGAGCTGGTGGGCCAGCATGGAGTTCAGGCCCTCCTTGCCGATGGCCAGGGACAGCTGGTTGTCCGGCACCACCACGCGGCACTCCCGTTCCCGGTCGTCACTGGTGTAGACGGTGATGACATGGGCGGGGTTCAGGGCGTTGGCCACAAACTCCACCGGGTCCTCGGACCACTTGATGATGTCCACTTTCTCCCCGCGCAGCTCTGCCACCACGCGCTCCACACGGCCGCCCCGCTGGCCCACGCAGGCGCCCACGGGGTCGATCATGGGATCGTTGGAGTAGACCGCCATCTTGGTGCGGACGCCGGCCTTGCGGGCGATGGCCTTGATGGTCACCACGCCCGTCACGATCTCCGGCACCTCCATCTCGAAGAGGCGCTTCACCAGGGAGGGATGGCGGCGGCTGACGCGCACCTGGGGAATCCGCTGGGAGGTGGTGTTCCGCAGCACCTCCACCACGTAGACCTTGATGTGTTCGCCCTCGGTGAGCACCTCGCCGGGGACCATCTCGTCCTCCTCCAGGATGCCCTCCGTGTGGTCCAGGTCCACGATCACGGAGTGCTCGCTGACCCGCTTCACCACGCCGGTGAGGATCTCCTCGCTCTTCTCCACATAGTGGTCATAGACTTTACCGTGCTCGGCATTGCGGATCCGCTGGATGATCACGGTCTTGGCGGACTGGGCAGCCACCCGCAGGAAGCCGCTGGGGGTCACGTCCTTGTCCACGATGTCGTCCAGCTCCGCGCCGGGGCGGATGGCCCTGGCTTCCTCCAGAGAAATCTGACTGGCCGGGCTTACCACTTCCTCCGCCACGATCATCCGCGCATAGACGCGGATGGCACCGGTCTCCCGGTCCATGGTCACCACCACATTGCTGGGCTCCACGGCGTCCTTGGGCAGGTTCTTGCGGTAGGCAATCTTCACAGCGTCCTCAATGGCCTGGAAGAGCATGTCCTCGCTGAGGCCCTTCTCCTTGCACAGGGAGTGGATCGCCTCGATGATCTCGTTTCTCTGTTCCTTGGGTGCACGGTTCGTCTTCATGTTGTTCCGCCTTCCGTATCGTTGCCGCGGGGCATCTCATCCCCGCTCAGGTCCACTTCCTCCACCCCGGTCATGTCCACCGCCGGACGGATCAGCGCGCAGTCCTTCCGCTGCAGCGTCCGCTCCTGTCCGCCGATCTCCAGGGTCACCGTCTCCCCGTTCCAGTCCGCCAGCACGCCCCGGAGTTCCTTGGCCCCGTCCATGGCCCGGAAGAAGCGCACCTCCACCTCGCTGCCCAGCGCCCGGGCAAAGTCGGCGTCCTTCTTCAGGGGCCGGTCGATGCCGGGGGAGGAGACCTCCAGGTAGTCGTAGTCGCAGTCCTCCACCAGGGGTTGGATGGCCCGGTGGAACCGCTCGCAGCCGTCCAGGTCCATGCCCTCCGGCCGGTCCACATAGATCCGCAGCGTCAGCCCCGTGGCGTCCCGCTCCGTCTCCACGTCCACCAGTTCGAAACCCAGTTGGGCCGCCACCCGCTCGCAGCGCGGCGTCACCTGTGCCACCAGGCTGGTCTTTCCCTTGGCCACAGCGTCTCCTCCTGTTTCAGAGGCAAGAGAAAAGAGTGGCAAAACACGGCCCTTCATGCGGTGCACGGGCAACAGCACGCTGCTGTCCGGCCCCGCCAGACCATGCCACTCTCGTCGTCAAGCCCTTCTTTCTCCAAGCCGTCTGTGCGGCCGTCACGCGTTATTTACCGGGAAACACGCGAAGTATAGCATAGAATGGAAGGAAATACAAGGGCTTTGACCGGATTTTTGGCAATTCTCAGTGCTTCTCGGCGTACTCGGCAGCCTCGCCGATGGCATAGGTGGTCAGGGATCCCAGCCAGGAGGCCAGGCTGCCCACGATGATGGTCGTAATGCCGCCCACAACGCCGCCCACAGCAGCGCCGTTGTAGCTCACCTGGTTGCCCGTCGCGATCATCATGATGCCCATGATGACGCTGAGGATGATGCCCAGCCAGCAAACAACCTTAGCCAGCGTCTTGAGTTTCGCACCAACATTCGTCCACATAATGAATACCGCCTTTCTGCCGTTTTTACGGCGATTCCATTCTATGCCAAAGCCGGCGGAATGTCAATAGAGACCGGCGCAAAACGCATCCGTGAAAACCGTTCCTTTTTGTCTCAGCCGGGCTGTGCACGCCGCCCGGATCAGGGCTCCCTTTCCCCGGGCTCCGGCAGGGTGTCCATCAGCAGGGCGGCCGTCCTCTTTGTGTCCGCCAGGAGTGCCGCGGCCTCCGGGTCCTCCCGGCTGGCCGGGGTGAGGGCGGTCAGGACCTTCTTCAGCCGGATCAGCCTGTCCCACAGGGCCGTGTCCGCCGGGGGCAGCCCCTGTTCCCTGCGGCGCAGGACAAGCTCCTGGATGTCCCCCAGCTCCTCAAAGACCGCCGCCACGGCGGTGAAAACCGGGGTGGAGTTTTTGTTCTTATTCATGGAGCTTCTCCTCCGTTGCACGCGTTCGGGGGACCGGGTACGGGAATTATACCGCCTGCCCGCCGGATCCGTCAACCCGGGAGGCCGGGCCGGGTAAGCCGCAGGGCGCGCCTGCTGCTGTATTCTGTACCCCTCGGCAGAATTCCGGCAATTTTCCTCGCCGTGCCCTTGACAAACCCGGGCGTCGGTGCTATTGTATCAACGTGGTTAGCACTCAACGACCGAGAGTGCTAACAACACCGGAAGGAGGTGGGAAACATGGGAATGGATGAACGGAAATTCAGGATCCTGCAGGCCATCATCGACGATTACATTCTGACCGCCGTGCCCGTGGGTTCCCGCACCATTTCCAAGAAGTATGACATGGGCCTGTCCTCGGCCACCATCCGCAACGAGATGAGCGACCTGGAGGAGCTGGGCTATCTGGACCAGCCCCACGTGAGTGCGGGGCGGATCCCCTCGGCCAAGGCCTACCGGCTCTATGTGGACCAGCTGCTGCAGCTGGGCACCATCCGCTCGGACAGCGAGGAGGCGGTCCGGGCGTTCTTCGGCGGCCGGGTCCGGCAGATGGAGGAGGTCATCGACCGGGCAGCCCAGGTGCTGTCCTCCCTGACCCACTACACGGCGGTGGTCCTCTCCCCCAGCGGACCGAAGCTCCACATCCGCAACATCCAGCTGGTGAGCACCTCCCCGGAGACGGCGCTGGTGGTGATCGTCACCGACGGCGGCGTGGTGCGGGACAGCGTGGTGCGGGTGCCGGCGGGCATCGATCCGGACACCCTCTACGACATCTCCCGTTCCCTGACGGAGGCCGTGGCGGGCTGCACCCTGGAGGAGGCCTGCGAGCGGATGCCGATCCTCATTGCCCGGATGGGCGAGAACGCGGCGGTGCTGCAGTCCGTGAACAGTCTCATGGGCGAGGCCCGGGACGCCGGCCCCCAGAGCCATGTGAGCGTCGGCGGCGCCAGCAACATGCTGGCCTACCCCGAGTACAGCGATACGGAGAAGGCGCGGAACTTCCTCTCCCTGCTGGAGACCCGGGACCGGCTGGCGTCGATTGTGGCCCAGCAGGGCGAGATGGCCTTCACCGTGCGGATCGGCCCGGAGACCGGGGTGCCGGAGATGAGCGAGTGCTCCATCGTCACCGCCACCTACTCCACCCGGACAGGCCGTCAGGGCACCATCGGCGTCATCGGCCCCACCCGGATGCAGTACAGCCGTGTGCTCTCCATCCTGGGCACCATGGGCGAGCAGCTCTCCGAGATCTTCGGCAGCGGCGGTTCGCCGACAGAACGGAAGTGACCCGACATGCGAGGAAAGAAAAAGACAACCGGACGGAGGAAAACACCCATGAGTGAGATTGAGCAGGCGGCAGCCGGAACCCCCGAGGCGGAAAACCAGCCGGCGCCTGAGGTCCCGGACACCGTTCCGGCGGAGACGCCGGCAGCGGAGGCGGACCCCGTGGAACAGCTGCAGCAGGCCCTGGCGGAAGCCCAGGCCAAGGCGGACGAGTATCTGACCCTGGCCCAGCGCGTGCAGGCGGACTTCGACAACTTCCGCAAGCGCAACGCCACCGTGCGCGCCGACGGCTACCAGGAGGGCCAGCGGGATGTGGCAGCAGCCATGCTGGAGGTGCTGGACAACCTGGAGCGGGCCCTCTCCCTGGCGGAGGAAGGCACCCCCCTGTACGAGGGCCTGTCCCTGACCTTCAAGCAGATGAGCGCCGCCTACGAGAAACTGGGCGTCACCCCCATTGAGCGAACCGGGGAGAAGTTCGACCCCAACCTGGAGAACGCCGTGATGCAGGGCACCGCCGAGGAGGGCGAGCCCGGCACCGTCTGCCAGGTGTTCCAGAAGGGCTACCGCATGGGCGACCGCGTCCTGCGCCACGCCCTGGTCAAAGTGGTCGCGGAGTAGAAAGCACCGGGCTCTGGCCCGTGCCCATAAAAAGCAATCAAACTGATTTCAGAGATAACAGGAGGAAATGAACATGAGCAAGATCATCGGTATTGACCTGGGTACCACCAACAGCTGCGTGGCCGTGATGGAAGGCGGCCAGCCGGTCGTCATCCCCAACGCGGAAGGAAGCCGCACCACCCCCTCTGTGTTCGCCATCACCAAGGACGGCGAGCGCCTGGTGGGCCCGGTGGCCAAGCGCCAGGCCGTGGCCAACCCTGACCGCACCGTCATCTCGATTAAGCGGGAGATGGGCACCAGCCACACCGTCACCATCGACGGCAAGGCCTACACCCCCCAGGACATCAGCGCCGCCATCCTGGCCAAGATGAAGGAGACCGCTGAGGCCTATCTGGGCGACGTCGCCGTCCGTGTCGAGCCGGACGAGCGCGCGGACAGAGCCAGAAAGTTCAATTGTGTCGGGGATGGTGATGGTGAACACACGCTGCACCGCGTCGTTCGTGGAAAGCCCGTCCGTCGCCCGCCAGCTCTGGATCCTCACGCATCCCGTCGCGTTCGTGAGCCACAGCTGCTCCGTCCAGGGCGCGGCCGCTGCGCCGTCGCCGCGGTTCGTGACGACGTAGGAGAACGTTGCCTCCGTGCCGGGAACGAGCGTCGCGGGGCTCGTCACATCCTCGGCCGCGAGGTCGGGGAGGTTCACCTCGAGCAGCCCCTCGACCTCGCAGATCCCGATGTCGGGGCAGATGCCGCGCGCGTCCGGCTCGCCGACAGCGACGACGTTCGTCGACGCCATGCGC